>JAGNDO010000084.1 GCA_018003515.1 Caldilineaceae bacterium | reverse complement strand
CTGTGCTATAATCCATGATAGTTGGGCGCTCTGCTCTCCCCAAGGAGGATGACCCATGTCCGAGTCCGTGCAACGACCCCACGACAAGCTCTTTCGCACAGTTTTCTCTGACCCCGATGAGGCCGAAAGTTTCTTGCGGGCCTACTTGCCGTCGTCTGTGACGGAACGGCTGGCGTGGGAGACTCTGGCCCTGGTGGAAACCAGCTTCGTGGACGAATCGATGGCCGAGAGCGAGTCGGATCTGCTCTACACGGTGCGGGTGAAAGAGAGTGGGCAGCCGGTCCATCTCTACATCCTGTTCGAGCATCAGTCGAAGCCGGACAGGTGGATGCGCTTTCGGCTGCTCAAGTACATGTGTCGCATTTGGGACGAGAGCTTCAAGGCGGAGCAGGTTCAGCAAGAACTGATCCCCATCCTGCCCTTGGTTTTCTATCAAGGCAAGGCGCGCTGGAATTACTCCATCGAATTCGCCGACCTCTTCCCAGAGAGTGAACGGGACCACGACTTTCTGCCCCGGTTCACACACCATTTGATCGACCAATCGGGCGCATCGCCAGATCAGATCCAAGGGGCGCAGAAGGCGCGCATCGCCCAGTTGCTGCTGATGGCGGCTTTCCAGAAGTTCGTGCAAAAGGCATTGGCGCAGGCGGCGCAACTGATCGCCCAAGTAGAGCGGACCGGCGGTATCGACTACGTCAAAGTCTTCGTGATCTATCTGGCGGCGACCCAGGAGCGACAGACCGTGCAATCGTTTGCTGAGGCGATCAATCGATATACAGAGAATAGAGGAGGGGAAATGTTGACCTACGCTGAGGAACTACTTCAGGAAGGCGAGATCAAAGGTAAACAGGAAGGCTTGCAGGAAGGCGAGATCAAAGGCAAGATCGAGATGATCGAGAGCCTCCTGAGTGTGGGGGGAGACTGGGGGTTGATCACAAGGGCCACGGGGATTGACCCGATCCGATTTCAGGCGCTCAAGGAGCAGTTGGCCCAGTTGGCTGCGGCATAGCGGCAATATCCTTTCTCTCCAACACGCATCCCGCACCTATGTCTCGAACCCTGCCCGCAAAAGTCACCCAAAAACTGAACGAACTGCCTGCCACGCCCGGCTGCTATTTGATGCTCAACGAAGCTGGGACGGTGATCTATGTGGGCAAGGCGGTGGTGCTGCGCAATCGGGTGCGCAGCTATTTCCACGCGTCCGCCCAGCACACGGAGAAGACGTTGGCCCTGGTGGCCGAGATCCGGGACATCACTTGGTGGGTGACGGAGACCGAGCTGGAAGCGCTGATCCTGGAAAACGAGCTGATCAAGCAGCATTGGCCCCACTACAACATCCGGCTCAAGGACGACAAGCAGTACCCCTACATCAAGATCAACTGGCAGGATGACTTCCCCAAAGTCCAGGTGGTGCGCAAGGTACTCAAGGATGGGGCTCGCTATTTTGGCCCCTACACCAGTAGCCGGGCCGTGGGCCACACCCTGGACGCCCTGCGCCGGGTCTTCCCCTATTTGGACTGCAACCGCACCATCACCGGCCAGGACAAGCGGGCCTGTCTCTATTTGCATTTGAAGCTGTGCGGCGGACCCTGCATCGGCGCGCAGAGCCGGGAGGAGTATCGGGAGATCATCCGCCAGATGATGGACTTCCTGCAAGGGGATGCGGACACGGTGATGGCCGAGCTGAACCGGCGCATGGACAAGGCCGCCGAGGACCTCAACTTCGAGCACGCCGCCCTCTATCGGGACCGTATCAAGGCCGCCCAGCGCATTGTGGAGCAGCAGAAGATCGTCAACACCAGCCTGGAGGACGAGGACTACATCGCCGCCGCTCAGGACGAGCGTACGGGGGACACGGTGGTCCAAGTCCTCTTTGTGCGCCGGGGGCGGTTGACCGGGCGGGAGAGCTTTGTGTTGGAGGGGGCGGAAGTGGTCGAGGCCCAGGAAGAGGCCGCGGCAAATGGACGTGGGGCCGACGGGGTCAATCTGCGGGGCCATTTGCTAGGCGCCTTCATGCAGCAATACTACGACGAGGCCACCTTCATCCCCAAGCGCGTGCTGACCCAGGCCCAGCCGGATTCGGCGGATGTGCTGGCCGATTGGCTGGCGACCTTGCACGGGGCCAAAGTGGAGATTCGCCAGCCTTTACGAGGGCCGAAGCGCAAGCTGATGCAGATGGCCGAGGAGAATGCGGCGGAGTATTTGCGGGTGCAGCAGGCCGAGTGGGCCGCGGACACCAACAAGCAGACCGAGGCCATCAGCACCCTGCAAGAGCTACTGGACCTGCCCAAACCCCCGGCCCGGCTGGAGTGCTTTGATATCAGCACCTTGCAGGGCACGAACACGGTCGGCTCTATGGTGGTCTTTGCCAAGGGCGCGCCGCTCAAGTCGGCGTATCGCCGTTTCAAACTTCACGGCAAGGGCAGCCAGGGCGCGCCGGACGATTTCGCCAGTATGCGGGAGACCTTGCGTCGCCGCTTCCGCCGGGCGGTGGAGACGGCCAAGCCGGAGCCGGGCAAAAAGGCCAAAAAAGGCGACGAACAGTGGCGCATCCTGCCGGATCTGTTGATTGTTGACGGGGGAAAGGGCCAACTGGGCGTGGCTGTGGAGGTGCTGGAAGAGTTCGGCCTGACCGAGGCCGTCCCCGTGGTGGGGCTGGCCAAGCAGGAAGAAGAGTTGTTTTTGCCCGGGCGTCCCCAGTCGATTTGGATGAAACGGGGCAGCCCGGCCCTGCATTTAGTCCAGCGCATCCGAGACGAGGCGCACCGCTGGGGCATCACCTATCACCGCAACCTGCGCAGCAAGGCCCAGGTGCGTTCGTTGTTGGACGAAGTGCCCGGCATCGGTCCCTCCCGGCGCAAGGCATTGCTGACCTATTATGCCGGGGATCTGGACAAGATCCGGGCGGCGGCGGTGGACGAGATCGCCGCCATTCCGGGGATGACGAGGGCGTCCGCCCAGGCGGTGAAGGATGCATTATAAGGGTATTGAAGATGATGGATGGCTCCACAAACTCACCGCAAAGCCGCCAAGAGCGCCAAGCACAACAAGGAGTCTTGATTCATGGACTTTCCCCGCTCCGACCTTGACAATAGCCTGATACTCAGCCTGGAATTCTTGAAGGGCGTGCCCAACGACGAACGGCTGCACGCCCTTTTTGAGGGCTGGGGCGTGCGCTCCTATCGAGATCGGGAGGTGATCTTTGCCCAGAAAGATGAGGCAAAGTACACCTATGTTGTTCTTAGTGGCCAGGTGACTTGGGCGCGGCGCAAAGATCCCACCGCCTTGGGTGAGCCGATCTTAAGCCATTTTGTGAAGCAAGGAGGGTTGTTGGGTCAGCATGGGTTGCTCTACGATTCACCTCATGTTTATACGGCCAAAGCAGATGGGCCGTGCGAACTGTTGCTGCTCGACAACCAAGCGCTCAACAGGTTGCTCTATCGCTACACCCATGTGCAGGGCCAGATGGTGAAGTTGGATGTCATCGGGCGGCTGCGCGCGGTTCCGTGGTTGGCCGAACTGAATCTGATCGATATCAGCTTGCTGGCTGATGTGGCGGTCAGCAAGTCTTATTTGCCCGACGCAATAGTTTACCATAAGGAGCAAGTTGGGGAAGCGAGTTTTTATATCATTGACCGAGGCCAGGTAGATCTTTCCTATGGCCGCCAGGGTATCGTGCGCTTTTTGGGCAATGGCACGGTCTTTGGCATCTTCCCTATGCTGGAATTTGGCGGTTATCGCAATACAGCCACCGTTCGTTGCGCCAGCGAAATTTTCGTCTTTCCCCACAACATCCTACGCGGGGCGGCCCGCTATTATCCCAAAATGAGCAAGGGGGATCGGCATGATGTGCGGGTGGAGGCCCTGCATAAAACGCATCTATTTGCCGGGTTGGGCGACCAGGAGATCAGCAAGCTGGCCGGCTATGCCAGCCATATCCATATGCCCAACCATCATCTGATCAGTCTGCAAAAAGAGTCGGCCCACGCCCTCTGGCTCTTGATGCCCGGCAGTACGGCCACCCTGCATGTGTTGAATGATAAGGGTGAGGCGTTGCCGGAGAAACGGGTTAGCGGCCCCATCCATTTTGGCGAGGCGGCCTTGCTGATGGAAGCACCCATCACCTCCACCATTGAAGCCAGTCCCGGCAGCCAGTGGCTCAAGTTGGATCGGCAAGACTTCTTGGCCTTTGATCGACAAGAAGGCGGTAAGATCATCCCCAAGCTGAACCCCAGTCCGGCTACCCTAAAGATCCGCAGAGAAGAGGGAGAGCGCAAACAGGTCTCTTGGTTGGCGGAGGATGAGGCGCTGTTGCTCTATGATCGCCGTCACTGGTTTATCCTGGTGCGCAAGTTGATTCCTGGGCTGATCCTGGCCGGTATTTTGCTCTTGTTGTTGCTGGCAGATTGGGGACTAGCGTTGGAGTCGCCCGGATTGTTGGTTGTTCTTACCTGGGGATCGGGGATTTTGGCGCTATTGGCCGGGCTATGGGGGTGGTTGGATTATTGGAATGACTTTCTCTTTGTGACCAGCAAACGAGTGGTGCAACAAGACAAGGTGATCTTTTTCAACGAAACCCGTCGCGAGGCCTCGTTGCATCAAATTCAAAATATCACGGTTCGGTCGGGATTGTTTGGCAATATTTTTGGTTATGGAGACGTGGTGATTCAGACCGCGTCCAAGCAAGGCAATATCGTTTTTGATTACGCACCCAGCCCGGCCATTATGCGGGACACGCTCTTTGGTCAAATGCAACTACAGCGTAATAACCTTCAGGCGCAAACCAAGATGAATATCCAGGAGCGGCTGGAAGCCCGGCTGGGTATCAAACTGATCATGCCAGATCGGGTTTTGGTCTCCGTATCCAAGGGGGGGGTAGATCGTCCCGCAGGCTTTTGGAAGAGGTGGTGGGCGCGATTGCGCACCCTGTTTTCCCCGATCCCCAGCCAGTGGGAGGGCACCGCCAAGGTGGTCTGGCGCGAACATTGGCTTATCTTGGCCAGCAAATTGCTGACCCCAATTGTTTTACTTTTGCTGTCTGTGGTGGTGGGGCTGGGTGGGTTTTTGGGGGTTGTGCAGGAAATTGCCGGGGCAGTTGTGGCTGTTGAGTTATTGGCTTCTGTGGTGGGGTTAATCTCCTTGGCAACTGGATGGTGGATTTTTGCAGACTGGCATAATGACACCTATGAATTGACCAATACAATGATTGTCGATATTAGCAAGCTGCCCCTTTTCTTTGCGGAAGAACGCCGGCAGGCGCAAATTTCGGAAATTCAGGACATTCAATTTGAGAAGCCCACCCCAATCCACTACATTTTTAACTTTGGGGATGTCAAAATCAGTACCGCTGCCACCGAAGGAATCTTTACCTTTGATCGGGTACCGGATCCGGCCAGTGTAGTGGACGAGATCCGGCGTCGTGTTGAAAAATGGCGTTTTGCCGACGAAACCAGCCGTGCCAATAAGCGGGCTGAGGAACTGCCTGACTGGTTTGAAGTCTACAAACGGCTGGATTCAAGAGAGGCTGAGACGGGGAGGCAAGAGGGCGGCTGATGAGGAGCGCGGTCTTTGTTGCCCTCCCTCCTCGTCTCAGCGCGCCTCTCCGGACTTAGCTCTCTTCCCCGTCAACAATCCCCAATTCAGCCGAAAGAAGTCGTAACCGGAATAGAGGGTCTGATAGAGTGCGGAAAGAAGCAAAGCGTACATGATCACCGAATAGACAATGCCCAAGGTGTTGGCCAATCCTGGGGCCATTTCTGGGGCCATGTAAACCCGGTGCATAAAGACCAAAAACGCTCCGCCCAGGCTGACCGCTTGCAGGATCGTCTTCTGTTTGCCGCTCTTCACCGCGGCCACAGCCACACCCTTGCCCAAGAAATAGAAGCGCAGCACGGTGATGATCACCTCGCGCAGGATGATGGGGAGCAGGATCACATAGGGAACCACATCTAAATAGGCCACGGTGAGAAAGGCCCCCAAGACCAATAGCTTGTCGGCGATGGGGTCCAGAATTTTACCGAAGGTGGTGATGTCATTGTTGGACCGGGCCATGTGCCCATCCACAATATCCGTGATCACGGCCACCACAAAAAGCCCAGCCGCCAGCAGGCGCATGGTCAAAGAATCCCGCAAAAAAAGCCACGGGATGATCAGGGCCAAGATGGTGCGGAAAACAGTCAGGGTGTTGGGCCAGTTGACAGTGGGAGAACGACGCAGCGATTCCATTGGCAGGAGTCCTTGTGAAATAGGCATAAAAGATGTGAGAGGGGAAACCCACAAGAAGGTCACGGAAAGCGAGCAGGGTGCTGTGGCCTACGGCGATGGAGGCAAGGGGAAAAGGTTCTCTATTCTAGCATAGGCCGAGTTATTCCCCACACTTTTCCAGAGCGGCTGGATATTCACCCAAAGCTGCAAAAAAGACGATTCAGGGCTTGACTTGTCGAAAAAACAGGGTTATTCTAGGCATTGGAAGATTGTGTAAGCGCTGTTCGGAATTCGCTTAAAGCCTGCCGGACTTGCAAACCCGGTGGGCTTTTCTGTTTTTTGCCCAGACTGCGCATCCTTCTAGCTTTGTCAACCGTACCACAGTTGGTTTACCTGGCAACCGCCAGAACAAGGAGACACGAAACATGAGTACACGGGAAACCGGCACAGTAAAGTGGTTTAACGACGCCAAAGGCTTCGGCTTTATCCAGCGAGATGCGGGGGAAGATGTCTTTGTCCACCACTCTGCCATCCAATCCGAAGGCTTCCGCACTTTGAGCGAGGGCCAACGGGTGGAGTTTGCGGTGGAGCAGGGCGCAAAGGGATTGGCCGCCAAAGACGTTACAAAGCTGTAGCCGCCTAATGAGCCAATCACCTACTTCTGTATCGGATCAACTTGTTGTCGCCATTGACTACACCCTTCGAGACGATGAGGGCGAAGTCATTGACAGCAACGAAGGCTACCCCCCTCTCGAGTTTCTGCAAGGCCACGGCCAAATCATCCCTGGGCTTGAACAAGCCCTATATGGCATGGTGGTGGGCGAAGAGAAGCATGTGGTGGTAGCACCGGCGGATGGCTATGGGGAGTTTCAACCGGAGGCCCAGGAGACTGTGCCCATGGATGCCTTCCCCGAAGACATGGACGTGGAAGAGGGCATGGAAATCCAGGTCCAGGACGACGACGGTCAGCTTCTTCAAGCCACCATTGCCCAGGTTGACGGTGACGAGGTCACCTTGGATTTCAACCACCCCCTGGCTGGGGTAACGCTCCATTTTGATGTGCGGATCGTCAGCCTGCGGGCCGCCACCGCCGAAGAATTGGAACACGGTCACGCCCACGGCGAAGGCCACGACCATGACTGATGCGGGCAGGTAGGCGGATTCCCCGTCACCTTCTCCGGATATGGCTGACATCGGCTTGCCAGACGTCAGCCCCTGGGACATCAAATGTTCCAACCCCACGGCAGCGCTCACCCCTGTGGGCGCTGCCGTCTTTTCTGGAATCTCTCTACCTCTACCTCTATCTCTACCTCTTTCCCCTACCACCCAAAACTGAGCCGGTCGATCAACCGCTTGGGCAGACCGGCGCTGCGCATTTGGCTTTGGGTCAGGTCGATGGGATAGGCCACCCGGTGATAACACCACGTGCGCTGGGCCAGATCCAAAATGGCATAGGCGGCCCGGGCATCGTTGTCCCGGGGCTGGCCCACACTGCCGGGGTTGAGGATCAACCGGTGGGCTGGGTCCGCATCCAGGCTGTAGGGGACGCCGACTTGGGGCTGCAGATGGTGGACCGTGGCCACAAAGCCCGCGGCGGCACTTTCCGAGTTGGGGGCGGCAGAGGGAATGGCATGACCTTGCCAGCGGTAGATGGCCGGCTTGTGCGTATGCCCCACCAAGCAGAAAGATTGCTCAAAGACGGCGAAATTCTCCAAGGCAACACCTGGGGAGAGAATGTACTCCCACACCGGTTCCCTGGGGCTGGCGTGGGTGATCAAAAAGTCCGGCGCGTCCTCGGGCGAAACGGGTTCGTCGGGCAGACTGTCCAAATAGGCGCGGTTTTTGGCGTTCAGGGCGTCTCGTGTCCACAGCACCGCCTGCCGGGCCTGGGGGTTGAAATCATCCACATTGATCCCCGACCGGCCCAGCACGGCCCAATCATGGTTGCCGACCACGCACAACTCCACCTTTTCCCGCACCATCTCCACACACTCGTTGGGCCGCGGCCCATACCCCAGGACATCGCCCAAACACCAGACCGCGTCGTATTCTCCTTGGGCGGCGGCAAAAACCGTCTCCAGGGCGGTCAAGTTGGCATGGATATCCGAGAGAATAAGGATGCGCATGGGAATCACCTATGGGATAGCAGAACGATCGGCAAGGGCAACCGGCTGCCCACCGTTATCATAGCACAAAGCCGACCGGGAGACCATCCAGTCGCCCCAAAAGTGGGCGGTGGGCCTTCTCAGATTTAACCGGGTGATTTGACGGATTTCAGCCCCTGTTCTATGATGAAACAATGAATTTAGGCGTTGTTTCCTCGTGCCACCCCAACCGATGAACGGTAATGTCATGACACAGCAGGCCCAGACCGCCCCCCTACCCTTTCAACGTATCGCCATTCTCCATCATCCCCACAAGCCTGAATCCCTGGCCTTGGCGGATCAAATTGCCACATTTCTGCGATCCTACGGGATGTGCGAGATCCGCCAAGGCTCGGCCTGGGAGCCGGAGGCCATGTTGCCCTATCTGGCCGACATGGACCTGATCATCACTCTGGGCGGGGATGGCACCCTGTTGCGGGCGGCCCGCATGGGCGCGGCCTATGATGTGCCCATGCTGGGCGTCAAGATGGGGCGGCTGGGCTTCCTGGCCGAGGTCTTCCCGGATGATTGGCAGCGGCCCCTGGAGCAGATGTTGGCCGGGGGTTATTGGACCGAGGAGCGCTTGATGGTGCGGGTGCGGGTGGAACAGATGGCCGCCGACAGCACCCGTCCTGTGCGGGCGGAATATGACGCGCTCAACGATGTGGTGATCAGCCGGGGCAGCCTGGCCCGGGTGGTGCGGGTCAGCGCCTGGCTGGACGAAGGTTTCCTGACCACCTATGTCTGCGACGGGATTGTGATTGCCACCCCCACGGGCAGCACGGCCTATGCCCTGGCCGCCGGCGGACCCATCCTGCCCCCGGAACTGCGCAATATCCTGGTCATCCCCGTGGCCCCCCACCTGAGCATGGATCGGGCGCTGGTTCTCTCGCAAGGAGCAGAAGTGCGCTTACAGGTTGAAACCGATCATGAGGCTATACTGACCGTGGATGGTCAATTCGAGATCATCCTCAAAGAGGACGACGAGATCATCGTCGTCGGCAGCCCCCACATGGCCCGATTCATCCGTATACGTAGCCGCAGCTATTTCTATCAGGCCCTGATGGACAAGCTAAAATGGACCGTCTGAGGCGGGACTACCAATCGCCCAATCTCCCAGTCACCAAATAAACCAATCAACAAAGCAACCAATCACCATGAATCCAACACCCGAACTCATCGAGACCCCCGACACCCTATACTGCGCCAACCATCCCGACACGGAAACCCTGCTGCGCTGCAACAAATGCGAGAAGCCCATCTGCATGAAATGCGCCGTACTCACGGACGTGGGCTATCGCTGCAAAGAGTGCATTCGCGGCCAGCAGGCGGTCTATTTCAACGCCGTGACTATGGACAACCCCATCGCCTTTGGCGTGGGCTTTGGCGTGGCCGCGGTGACCGCCCCGATAGCCTCTTTGATTTTGGGCAGCTTTGGCTTTTTCAGCTTCATCATCGCCTTCATTGGCGGCAGCAGCGCCGGCAGCCTGTTGGCCCAGATCATCCGCAAGGCCGTGGGGCGACGGCGGGGCCGCTATCTGCGCCACTTTGCCCTGGGCGGCGTCATCCTGGGGGTGATCGTTGGGAATGCAGTGGTGGGCCTCTACCTGTTTGGCTATCTCTTTGCGCTGTTTTCCCTTGTCACCCTCGTCTTCACCGGTCTGGCCCTGGCCACGGCCTGGCAGTTTTTGAAGTAGGAGACGGGGATTGGGGATTAGGAATTGGAGATTGGGCGTTCAACGATGCCACTCCTCCCCCAATCCCCGATCCCTAATCCCCAATCCCCAAAAATTGGCCCTTGACGTAGCCTCAAAAGTCTGCTATTGTATCGAAGTTGTGATTTGTTCAAATCAGTCCCACCTTTCGTAGAGTTTCACCAAGGAGGCGTAAAAATGGCAAAAATCATCTCTGTGCAAGTCGTCATCCAAAATGCGCGCCTGTCGCTCTACAGCTAGGTCTTCGAACACCAACTTCAATTGACCTCTGTAGCCACGGGTGCGAATCGCATACCCGTGGCTATTTTTGTGCCTTGATTTTTGACCCGGATGGTCCCTGGAAACAGGATCTGTCCGGTCAAACTTCCCGGCAAGACCTGGTAAACAAGGTCCATCGTAACGCCCACGGGTATCATCCGTGGGCGTTTTTTGTTTTTCACCTTTTTTGGTAACTGCCAAGCAACCCCCTCCCAGCCTCCCCCAGATTGGGGGAGGAGCCGGATCATCGTAGACGAAAGTCCGGTAAACCTGATCTGTCCCCTCCCCAAACTGGGGAGGGTTAGGGTGGGGTTGTAGTTACCTTTTTGACCAAACCAGAGGAAATTGACCGTGACAATGATTCGAGAAGAACTACGCGTGGAGGGCGAACTCCTCCACCGGGCCGAAGCGCAGATGCGCCGGCGAAGCCAGGACGAACCAGAAAGCGGCGGCGGGGACGAGTTCAACCCCTCCTTCTCCGCCTCCCGCCACGAGCGGGCCTGGATTCTGGGCTCCCTCGGCCCCTTTTACCAACAAGAACTGATCACCGATGTGGTGCGCAGCATCAAGGGCGGCAAGGAGGCTTCCGTCTATCTCTGCACCCCGTCGCCCGCCTTGGCGAAGGCCAGCGGACGCAACCTGGTGGCCGCCAAGGTCTATCGGCCCCGGGAATTCCGCAACCTGAGCAATGACGCCCTCTACCGAGAGGGCCGAGAGACCTTTGATTCCGGGGGCAAGCCGATCCGGGACAGCCGCCGGGCCAGGGCTTTGGCCAAGAAGACCCGCTTTGGCAAGCATCTCTCCATCGCCTCGTGGATTCGCTACGAGTATGAGACCCTGACCCTGCTCCACGCCGCCGGCGCGGACATCCCCCGGCCCTACGCCCAGATCGGCAACGCCATCCTCATGGAGTATGTGGGCGACGAGCAGGGGGCGGCCCCGACCTTGCAAACCGTGGATCTGGACCCGTCCGAAGCCGAGCCGCTTTTCCGGCGCATCCTGGCCAACGTGGAGCTGATGCTGACCCACGACCGCATCCACGGCGATCTCTCCGCCTATAACGTGCTTTATTGGGACGGGGAGGTGCGCCTGATCGACTTCCCCCAGGCCGTCAATGCCCAAACCAACGACGCCGCCCTGGATCTCCTGATCCGGGACGTGAAGCGCATCTGCCAATACTTTGCCCGCTATGGGGTGAAGGCTGACCCTGGAGAGGTGGCCACGGATCTGTGGGTGCGCCATCAATTCCCCATAGCACAGCTTCTCCCCCAATCAACCGAACAACCGCCCTGGCAAACCACCGGGCTTACACTGGAGAAAATCAACACCCATGTCTAAACCCAAGACAAACGGTCGTCCAAGCCCCCAAGAGGCCGCCGAACGACACATGGAACAGATGAACAAAAGCGAGCGGCGACGCAAGCTGCAAGCCGTCAACAAAAAGATCAAGCGGGGCTATGAACCCAAGCCCGCCCGCCGCCGGGACTGGCTGCCCGACGACCCGGAAGCCTGGGACGCGGTGGACTACGCCCCAGCAGAACGGGTCATGCCTCTGGACGAGCGGGAACGCCGCCGCACCCTGGAACAGGCCATCTTCGCCGAGCCGGGCGCGGATGCGGCCACCATCGCCCACTCCTTGGCCGCCGGATCTGCCCAAGCCGATCTGATTTCGGAGCCAGAACCAGCCGGTCCCGTGGGGGTGGTGATGGAGAGCAGTAACGGGATCTGCCGGGTGGCTGTGGGCGAAGAGGTGCTTCTGTGCGCTTTGCGGGGCAATCTGCTCGCCCAGCGCAGCCTCTACACCCAGCCGGTGATCGTGGGCGACCGGGTGATCCTCACCCTGGACGGCGCGGGCGGCGGCGTGGTGGAGGAGGTGCTGCCCCGGCGCACAGTCCTGGCCCGGCCCGATGTCTTCGCCGGCCATCTGCAACAGGCCATCGCCGCCAACGTGGACCAACTGCTCATCGTCTCCGCCTGGCGCGAGCCGGCCCTGTGGCTGGAACTGATCGACCGCTACCTGATCGCCGCCGAGCGCTTCCGGCTGACGGCCACCATCTGCATCAACAAGATCGACCTGGCGGAGGATCTGGCCGAGTGTCACGCCATGATGGCCCCCTATCGAGCCTTGGGCTATGCGGTGGTCATGACCAGCGCGGTCACCGGAGCCGGACTGGACGCCGTGGGCCTGCTCATGGTCAACCAGACCAGCGTGCTTTCCGGTCTCTCCGGCGTGGGCAAGTCTACCCTGCTCTCGGCCATCTTCCCAGGGCTGAACCTGCGCACGGGAGAGACCAGCGAGCGCCGCCACGAGGGCAAGCACACCACCACCCAGGCCACCTTCCTGCGGGTGGATGGCCGCACCGCCGTGGTGGACACCCCCGGCATCCGGGACTTCGGCGTGGCCGGTCTGCGCCCCAACGAACTGGCCGCCTTCTTCCCGGAGGTGGCGGACTTGGCCGGGGGCTGTCGCTTCAGCGATTGCAGCCACCGGCACGAACCCAACTGCGCGGTGCGGACAGGTGTGGATGATGGCCGCATCGCCCCCAGCCGCTACAAGAGTTACGTCAAAATCTATGAGGAGCTAACAATATGACTACCATTCGACCCTTCGACAAATCGGAAAACGACTACAACATTGTGGCCCAGATCCACAACGTTGTCTGGCCCCACGAACCCTTGACCCCGGAGATGTTTGTCTACTTCGACGGTGTACGCAACAAGAACTATCTCTTTCAGCGTCTGATCCTGGAAGTGGACGGCAGGCCCGTGGGATTCGCCAATTATCGGGAGAATTACTGGTCCTATCGACCCGGAAAGTATGGTATGAGCATCGACGTGCTGCCGGAACACCGGGGCAAGGGCGTGGGCAGCTATACTTACGACTACATCATGCAGCAGTTGAATACCCAGGAGATCGCTCCCCGCCTGATCGAGAGCGGCACTCGGGAGGATTACGCGGACGCCCATCGCTTCATGATCACGCGAGGCTTTGACGGCCCGCTCATGCGCTGGCCTCTCTCCAAGCTGGATGTGGCCGCGTTCGATCCCAGCCGCTTCAGCCGCCAGGTGGACGGGTTGGCCGACCACGGGCTGCGCATCTATTCCTTCGCCCAACTCTCGGCCATGCATCCGGATTGGCAGGAACGGCTCTACGATTTGGACTGGGAAGGCACCCAGGACGAACCCATGCCCGATACGCCCACCCGGCTCACCTTCGAAGAGTATGCAGATCGGGTCTTCAAAGGCCCGGCCTATCTGGCCGACGGCTGCTTCGTGGTTGTGGACGAAAGCCGGCCGGACCAGCCCTATGCGGGTCTCACCCAGCTCTTTATGGACAGCGGGGAGATGGCCCATCTGGGCACAGGCTTCACCACCGTGCGCCGGGCCTATCGCCGCCGGGGTGCCGCCATCGCCCTCAAGGTCCACGCCATCGAATGGGCCAGATCCCAGGGCACCAAGTCCATCCTGACCGGCAACGAGGAACACAACCCCATGTATCAGATCAATCTGCAACTGGGCTACGAACCTCAACCTGCCGGGGTCCACTACCATAAGGTGATCGACCCGACCATCCTCGACGAGATCGAGGTGCGTAGCATGGAAGGCATCCATGCCTCCGTGGCCGAGTCTTTGGCCGAGGCCGCAGGATGAAACGAATCGCCCCTCGTGCCGTCTTTCTGTGGATGAGCGGGGCGCAGAGTCTCTTCTTTTCCCTGGTCTTCACGGTCAACATGGTCTATCAGGCCACGGTGGTGGGGCTGAATCCCCTGCAACTTGTGCTGGTGGGCACCACGTTGGAAGTCGCCTACTTCCTCTTCGAGGTGCCCACCGGCATTGTGGCCGACGTGCGCAGCCGCAAACTCTCCGTGCTGATCGGCTTTGGGCTGATCGGGGTTGGCTTTATGGTCGAGGCCATCCCCCGCTTCGGGGCCGTGCTGCTGGCCCAAGTGCTGTGGGGCATCGGGGCCACCTTCACCAGCGGGGCAATGGAGGCCTGGATCATCGATGAAATGGCCGCAACCGGGGACGATCTGCCCACGGGGGATCTCTTCCTGCGGGCCACCCAGGCGGATCGGGTGGGCGGGCTGCTGGGCATCGGCCTGAGCGTGGGATTGGCCAGCTTTGTGCATATCCGCCTGCCCATCTTCCTGGGCGGGCTGATGTTCTGCGTGCTGGCCGGGGTGATGGCCGTGTTGATGAGCGAGGACGGCTTTCGGCCCACCCCCACGGCAGATCGCAATTCCTGGCAGCAGATGGGCCACACGTTGAAAAGCGGGCTGGCCCTGGTGCGCCTGCGCCCCATCCTCCTCACCATCCTGGCCATCACCGCCATCTATGGCATGTACAGCGAGGGCTGGGACCGGCTGTGGACCCCCTACCTGCTCCAGACCTTCGATCTGCCCAGCCTGGGCAACCTGGACCCCGTGGTCTGGTTCGGCCTGATCAGCGCCATCTCCATGCTGTTGACCTTGGGCGCGGCCGGCCTGGCGCGCCGAGTGGTGGACACGAAACAGAGCCGCACCCTGGTGCGCGCCCTGCTCGCCATCCATCTGGTGATGATGGGCGGCATTCTGCTCTTCAGCTTGAGCGGCAACCTGGTCCTGGCCCTGGTCGCCTTCTGGACCGTGGGCGTGGTCGGCTCCGTGATCTATCCCCTGCGCATGGCCTGGATCAACCAGCACATCGACGCCAACGTGCGGGCCACGGTCATCTCCTTCGAGGGCCAACTCAACGCCGTGGGCCAGATCGTCGGCGGTCCGCCCGTGGGCTACATCGGCAACCTCTACTCCTTGCGCGTGGCCCTCTCCCTGGGCGCGCTGATCCTGGCCCCCATCGTCCCCATCTATCTGCGCCTCCTGCGTCGGGATCCCGGCGTCATCGCCCCGTAGGGACAGGTTTCAAACCTGTCCGCCTCCCGCACGCTCTAGCCAGGTCCGTGACCTGGCGGGTCAGCGCGGCAAACCCGTCGGGTCACGGACCCGACTAGAGCGCAGGAAGTAAAACGCAAAAGTGCCCGG
Organism: Caldilineaceae bacterium; assembly: GCA_018003515.1. Classification (GTDB taxonomy): domain Bacteria; phylum Chloroflexota; class Anaerolineae; order Caldilineales; family Caldilineaceae; genus JAGNDO01. The sequence continues at coordinate 8,028 of JAGNDO010000084.1, read as the reverse complement.
TGAATCTTCACCGGGCACTTTTGCGTTTGTTGGTTTGCCGAAGAAAAGCCTATTTGTGGCTGACCCGTACGGGGGAAGGCTTGCCGTCGTGCTTGCCGATGACCGGCTTGCGGCCCCAGCGGCGGAAGAGGTCGGTACCCATGGCGAAGGCCAGGGCCAGACCGGCCAGACCAGCGATCATCCAAGCCAGCCAGTTGGTGGCCGGGGCGGCGGGCTGGGCCACCATCACCGGGGCGGCGGCGGCGATGGCCATCGTCGGGGCGACCGGGGCGCTACCCAGGGCCAGAGGCGTGCGGCTGTTGGCGGCCAGGGCGAAGACGGCACCGGGCTGACCGCTGACGGGCAGCAATTCCACCACGGCCACGTTGCCGGCCAGGGCCGGGGCCAGGGTCGTCCAAGCCTGGGCGCTGTCCTGGCTCATGCTGACGCCCTGGGCGGTGGCCTGGGTGTTGACGCTGCCAAAGAGGAAGCTGCTGGAAACGTAGACCACCTCGGGCTGAATCGGGTCCACGGCCAGGGCATCCACAAAGAGACGGCTGCCAGGGGTCAGACCCAGTCCGGCGTTGGCGGTCTGCCAAGAAAGGCCGTCATGGCTGGCCAGAACGCCCCGGTCCGCCGTGCCCACGTAGACCGTGGCAGGCGTGGTGTCGGCCACGGCCAGAGCGGTGGGGACACTGAGCAAATTCTCAACCTTGACCCAATTCAGGCCACCGTTCTCGGCCCGATACAGATTCCACGGGGTGCGCACAAAGGCCAGACCGGCCCCGCTGTTGTCCACGGCCACCTGCACCACCGGCTCGTCCAGGCTCAGGTTGCCACCGGCAATCATGCTGCTGCCCACATCTCGCAGGCGGAAGAGACCGGCGTTGTCCGTGCCCACATAGACCACGCGGTTGACGCTGTCCACGGCGATGTCGGTGATGGCCCCGACCTGCTCGCTCAGGGGGATGCGCTGCCAGCTCTGGCCGCCGTCCGTGGAGCGATAGAGGGTCAATTCGTTGGCTGCACCCATGTAGACCACGTCGGCCAGTCGGCTGTCCTGGGCCACGGCGTTGACCACCACATCCGCCGGGGTGGTGACGGGCATCCATGCGCCGGTCTTGCCGACAAAGAGTTGGCCGCCATCCACGGCATAGTTCAGGCTGTCCGCGGTGGGGGCCGGGGCAAAGTCCCGCACGTTGGCCAGGTTGGCCTGCACCACAGGGGTCTGCGGGGCGACGTCCAGGGCCAGGACCACGCTGGCAAAGGCAGCGGTGGCGATCAGGATGGTGATGACGATGAGGGTGAATTTGCGCATGTTCATGGGATTTCTCCTTGTTGGCCCAAGATCTGGGGGCCTGTGCCAGATGGCAGTCAACCTGCCTGTGTGAATGTTGTCCCCAGTGTACCAGGATCATTTGATGACCGTTGGACTTTTCTGGGAAGCTTACCGGACCGTTTGCCTACGGAGGGGCTTTTGCCTGTTTCACTCAACGTTGACAATGGGAATTGCCGAAGGGTGATGTGCAAAGCCCCTGTTCTATAACGAATCTCGTGGGCAAAATGTTACAGATCTGTTCTTCGCCAAGAGGAGTTCACACCTGGGGGGTGTGAACTCCTCTTGGCGAAGAACGTCAAACAGTGGATCGTTTGCACCGGCCATTTGAGTATGCTATCATGGTTCTTGACAACCTCGTTTTTCCAGCCAAAACCTTCCCCACCATGTCAGGAGAACACCCATGCGCCGAGTGGTCATGCCCATCCTAATCCTTGTCACCCTGCTCTTTCTCCTGTCCGGCTGCACCCGGGATCGGGCGGAGGAGGAGCCGACGGCCACACCGACGGTCTCGTCGGTCCTGCCCGCCCCGGCAGATCCCCAGGTGATCCAGTCCGCGGTGCTGCCCACGGCCACCCCGGTGCCTGCGCCCACGGCCACTCCGGTCCCAGAGCGGGAGATTTTGGCCTACACGGTCAAGGAGGGAGATATTCTTTCCGTTTTGGCCGAGATGTATAACACGAGCAGCGCAGAGATTCGTGCGTTGAATTTCCTCACGGATGACAACATCCAGGTGGGCGCGATTCTGCGCATCCCCCTGGGCGAAGGGGCCACGGCGGAAGGCATCCCCACCCCCACGCCTGAACCTTTTACCTATACGGTACAGTCCGGGGACAGCCTCTATTCCATTGCGGTGACCTATGGGGTCCCGGCCACGTCGATTGTGGCGGCCAATAACTTGGCGGATCAGAACGCGCTCTTTGTCGGCCAAACCCTGGTGATCCCCGGCTATCAACCCGCCCCGGCGGCTACGACATCTAGCGATGGCAGTGTTGGAGTTACAACCACGGCCTCGGTGATCCACACGGTCAAGGCCGGCGAGGGTCTATATCAGATCGCCCGGGATTATGGTGTGTCTGCCCAAGCCATCATCGACGCCAACAGCATCGCCGATCCGAACCTGATCAAGCCCGGCCAGGAGTTGGTGATCCCCGGTGCCCAGGTGCCGGCAGGGGCCAGCGGCCAACGGGTTCACACCATCTCATCCGGCGAGACCTTGTCCGGCATCGCCACCCAATATGGGGTCACCACGGACGCGATCATGCAGGCCAACGGCATCGCCGACCCCAACCGCATTTTGGTGGGGCAGGTGTTGACCATCCCGTAGGGGAGAAGAGGAGACAAGGAGAAGAGGAGACAAGGAGATGGGTGCTTCGTGGATCTTCCTGTCTTCGTGACTTCGAGGTTACAAAGATACTCAATCGTAAACAGGTCCCCTATCGCATAGCATAGGGGACCTGTCTGTTTTATGGGGGTTGGCGTCAGCCGTCTGTCGGGGGGCTGGGAGGGTGGATGATCCGGGCCGTGGTAGACTGGCCATTGTTGTCGAATCGCCAAAAGATGGGATATTTCCCTGGCGTAATCATCCCAAAACATTTCCCAAAAGGAGCCAAAATGGTTCAACTGCTGTTGGTCCTCAGTGTGAGTTTTTTTGCCGCTGTTGCCGTCTTTGTGGCCATCTATCAGACCACTGCCCGGCGTGGACGCCAGACGCCCAATCGTCAGCTTTCCACGGCGGGGGCCATTCTGGTCTTTCTGGTGATCCTGGCCGTCTTTAGCGTGCCGGCCAGTTTCACCCAGGTGGAAGTGGGGACCGTGGCCGTGGTCAAACAGTTTGGCCGGGTGGTCAATGTCTTCAAGCCGGGGCTAAACTTCAAGATCCCCTTCATCCAGGATGTGGTGGTCTATCGCACCCAGGAGATCATCTACGAAACCAGCGAGGATCCCGATTCCAGCCAGGCCGACTACCCGGATTTTGAAGTGGACACGGCCACGTCCGACGGCCAGCAGATCGCCGTGCGCTTTACGGTTCGTTTCCGCATCGATGGGGTACGGGCTGCCGAGATCTTGGAAAACCTGGGCACCGAGCGGGAGATGGTGGAAAAGGTGGTCAAGGCCAACGCCAGGGTGCGGGTGCGCAACATCCTCAAGCGCTTCCAGGCCGCGGATCTCTATAGCGGCAATGTGGAAGCCGCCGAGGCCGCCATTGCCGAGCAGCTTTTGACCGATTACGAGGGCGAGGGGATCGAAATGGTCTTCTTCGGTCTGCGCAGCATCCAGTTCACCGATGCCTACAAACAGGCCGTGGAGAACAAGCAGATCGAGGCAGAAAATATCGCCACCAAGGAGAATTTGGCCAAACAGGCCGAGTTTGAGAAGGCCCGGGTCATCACCCAGGCCGAGGGCGAGGCGGAAAAGCAACGGCTGGAGCGCACAGGCATCGCCCAGGGCCAGGCCGAATCCATCAAACTGCAAGCCGAGGCCGACGCCGCGGCCACCTTGGTCAAGGCCCAAACCCAGGCCCAGGCCAACCGTCTGATCGCCGAAAGTCTGACCCCGGAGATGATCGCGTGGCAGGCCACCATCAACTGGAACGGCCAATACCCGCTGATCGTGGGTAGCGGCGGCCAGTACATCCTGCCGGCGGATCTCTTCAGTCAGGCCGATGCCCTGCCCCAAGCCGCCCCGGCAGCCCTGCCCGGACAGTAAAGTGTCTTGAAAAATAGGCTGCCCCCTGCCTAGTCCGGCATTAACCACGGAAGACACAGACTACACGGAAGCTTTTTTAGAGCCTTCCGTGTAGTCTGTGTCTTCCGTGGTCGTCAATTCCCCACCGGGCACAACCGAGTTTGTTTCCCCTCGTCCCTACCGCTTCCCCCGAGGGTAGGGGCGATTCGCGTGGATTTTATAGCATGGACTGACTATTTCTCACCCCTTCACCCGCTCACCCGCTCACCCCCTCACCCCTTCACCATAAACGCCCCGATACTGCTCCGGGAGCATGGACGCCAGGGTGAGCATGAGTTGCTCGGTCTGTTGGTTGAGCTGTTCGGTGCGGGCTTTGCCTGGGGGCAGGTGGATCAGGGGACCGATGCGGATGCAGACAGGCACCCGGCGCAGACGCCGCCAATAGTGCTGGGCCTGTTCTTGGCCATAAGCAACCATAGGGAGGATCGGGGCCGAGGATCGGGTAGCCAGATAGGCGACACCCGTGTGGCCTTGGGTCAGCCCGCCCGTGGGGCTGCGGGTGCCTTCGGGAGCCATCGCCAACGCCCCGCCCGCCTTCAACACGGCCAACGCCGCGGCCAGGGCCTTGCGGTCCGGCTCGCCCCGGGCCACGTAGATGGCCGTCCCCACATGGGAGAGCAGCCAGCCGGAAAAGGGCGTCTTCGCCCACTTATCCGCGGCAAAGACCACCACCCGCCGGGGCATCTTGGCAAAGATGATGGGCGCATCCAGATAGTCCAGATGGTTCACCGCCAGCACAAAGCCCCCCTGGGCCGGGAGGTTTTCCAACCCCTCCACAGTCACTTTGGTCAACAGACGCACCAAAAAGCGCATGATCCAATGCACGGCCCGCTGTAGCGGGGTCCAGCGTTGATAGTCCAGGCTGCCGTAGTCGATTTCCGGTGGCACAGGGGAACTCCTGTTGGTTGATTGGTTGACTGGTTGATTGGGATGGGGTTAGGGGCTGGCGGAGATACGGCGGCCTTGGGCGATGGCCGAGACCCGGGCCACGGGACCGCCCACGGGGGCCAGGACGCCGGTGAAGGTAGTCTCGCCGCCTCGGGGCACCACGTTGTGATCCGGGTCCACCTTGCGCACGGCGATCACCCGGTCCAGGGCATCATAGGCGGTCAGCACCACCTGCACGCTGACGGCTTCCTCCGGCCCGGTGTTGACAATCCGCCCGCTGACCGTGTAGGCGGCGTAGCGCTCACCCTCCCCGGCCAGGTCCAGCACATCCAGATCCCGATAATAGCTGCCCACAAAGGCGGGCACCCCGCTCACCGGATAGGCTTGGTAGTTTTCAAACTTGCCCGGCACATTGCCAAAGAGGATGGCGAAGGGCGCGGTCTCGTTGGCATCCACCAGATCCATCGCCACCAAGCCGTTGGCCCGCCCGATCTCCCGGTTCTCCTTGTCAAAAAGGGCGACGCCCGCCCGCACCTGCTCCAAGGCCATCCCGCTGGAGTTGAACACCTCACCCAGCACCCACAGCCCGCCGATGGCCGTCTCGCTGAAGTGGATGTTCTGCACGGTGAAAGGCAGGGGCGTGGGCGTGGTGGTGGCCTCGGCGGCTTCGGCCAACTCGTCCAGCCGGGGGATGATCAACTCCTGGCTGACCTGAAGGGTGCGGGGGTCCAGGATGCCGTTGACCTCTTGCAGAGCGGCCACGCTGACGTTGAAGTTGGTGGCGATGCTGAGCAGGCTGTCCCCCGGGCGGATCACATAGACCACGGGGGTGGGCGTCACCGTGGGCGTGGGCGTGGGGGCCGGGGTGTAGGGGGCCGGGGTGGCCGTGGGCGGCAGGGGGGCCACCACCTCCACGGCAATGGTGGCCGTGGGGGCCGGCGTGGGCGTCGGCGGCAGGGTGATCACCTGTCCGCAGCCGGCCAGGGCGATTACGCCCACAATCAACAGGCAAATGAATAAAGCCTGGCGAAAATAAGCCCGTGAATCCCTTGCGCTAGCCGGGTCCGTGACCCGGCGGGTCTGCCGCAGAAGATCCTGGAAAGCGTTCGCCGGGTCAACCCGCCGGGTCACGGACCCGGCTAGCGCAACGTAGAGAAGTCGGACTTTTTTAAAAAGTCCGACTTCTTGTGTCAATAGCCAAGCCTCAGTGCCCCTCATTCGTCTCTCCATAATGGGCCAAAGTATACCACAACCCACACGCCCCGCGCAGATTGTCCCATCCCCAAAATTTCCAGTATACTGAGCGAATGGGCGAATGGCGAATGGCGGCATGACAATCTCCCATGGCCTACTCTCTCAATCTCAATCCAACCAATCAACAAATAAACAAATAAACCAACTATGACACACACACTGATCCACAACGGCACATTGATCGACGGCACAGGCCGCGCACCGGTGACAGACGCGGCGATTTTGTTGGAAGGCAACCGCATCCGCGCCGTGGGACCGGTCGCCAGCCTCTCGGTTCCCGCTGATGCCCAACGCATTGACGCCCAGGGCGGCACCATTCTGCCCGGCCTGATCGACAGCCATGTCCACCTGATGTTTGAGGGCATCAATATCCCCAAGATGATGGGCACGCCCTTTTCCCTCAACTTTTACACGGCAATGGGCAACATGCGCCGCACCTTGGACGCTGGCATCACCTCCGTGCGGGATGCCGGGGGCGCGGACGCGGGGGTGAAGCAGGCCGTGGAACAGGGCTTGGTGGCCGGTCCCCGGATGCAGATCAGCATCAGCGTCCTCACCACCACGGGCGGCCACGGGGATGGCTGGACCCTCTCCGGCAATGAGTTCAACCTCTTCCCCGCCTATCCCGGCAACCCGGACGGGCGCTGTGACGGCGTGGCCGAGGTGCGCAAAAAGGTGCGGGAGGTGCTGCGGGCCGGGGCGGAGGTGATCAAAATCTGCTCCACCGGCGGCGTCCTCAGCCCCACGGACCACCCAGAATTCACCCAATTTTGCGAAGAAGAGTTGCGGGTGATGGTGGAAGAGGCCCATTTCCGCCGGGGCATCAAGGTCATGTCCCACGCCCAGGGATCCGAGGGGATTAAGAATGCTCTGCGGGCGGGCATCCACTCCATCGAGCATGGCATCTTTTTGGACGATGAGGCCATTGACCTTTTTCTGGAGACCGGCGCCTTCCTCGTCCCCACCCTTCTCGCCCCCCTGGCCGTGTTGGAGATCGGCAAGGCTGGGGCCATGCCTGACTATGGCATCCGCAAGGCCCAAGAGGTGATGGAGATCCACAGCGAGAGCATCGCCAAGGCCCACAAAGCCGGGGTCAAGATCGCCATGGGCACAGACGCCGGGGTGATGCCCCACGGCACCAACCTGCGGGAACTAGGCCTCATGGTCAACATCGGCATGACCCCCATGCAGGCCATCGTCGCCACCACCAAAACCGCAGCCGAATGTCTGGGCTGGCAGGATCGGGTGGGCACGGTGGAGGTCGGCAAACTGGCCGACCTGATCATCACCCGCACGGACCCGCTCAAAAACATCCGCAGTTTGGAAGATACGGCCAACATCCGGGTTGTGATCAAGGATGGGGTAATCGTGAAAAATATCGAGTAATGCGTATCGAGTAAGAACGTGGTGTGGGGGATCCTTGCGTTTTTGGTGGCGGCGATAGGTCCCCAACCACGCTTTTACTCGATACACGACACACGATAAATTCGATAAATCGGAGACATACTCTTGTCAAAAATCGCCATTCTTTCCGACAGCCATGACAATATCTGGAATTTGGAAGAGGCCCTGGTTCAGGTGAACGAGAGCGGGGCGGATCTATTGGTGCATCTGGGGGATCTGGTGGCCCCCTTTATCGTGGCCCAGTTGGCCCAGGCCTTTGCCGGTCCCATCCACATCATCCAGGGCAACAACGACGGGGATTCCCGCTTGCAGCAGCAGGTGGCGGCCAACTTCCCCCACGTCACCCTGCACGGGATCTACGCCGAGTTGACCGTGGACAACCGCAAGATCGCCCTGATCCACTACCCGGAACCGGCCCG
>JAGNDO010000083.1 GCA_018003515.1 Caldilineaceae bacterium | reverse complement strand
GCGGCAGTACGCCCTCCCCCTTCCCCCTCCTGGCCCTGATCAGCGACTATCCGGCCCAGCTCACCCCCGGCGATGATGCCCTGATCACCTGGGGCGTCACCGGCACCCTGGGCATGAAACTGGACCTCAACCGCCTGGTCTGGGACACGGTCTCCCACGAAAACGTGGACGACTACGCCCATCAACTTCTGAACCTGAAAGGCGAGGTGGGGAGTACCTTCCAAGCGGTCGTGCCTGTGCCAGCGGACGCGGAAAATGTCTTCTTCCGGGCCGTGCTGGAGGCGGGCAGCGAGCGCTATGTCAGCCTGGAATACGGCATGGGCGAGGACGCGCCCACCCAGGTCACCGTGGGCAGCCTGACCGTGTGGGCCGACAGCATCACCGGCGGCACCTGCGCGGACGGCAACACCTTTGTGGGGGCCAATGGCGTGCGCTGGTTCTCGGTCGCCCGCCAGAGCGGAAGCTGTGACCTCACCATCAGCGGCGGCAACCTCACAGGCAACGGCGTCATCGCCTTTGCCGACGGCACCCGGCGCACCCTGTGGCAAGGCCCCTTCACCGGCAACGGCGGCACAGGCCAGATCACACCCGGCACGGTGGTCTATAAACTGGCCAAGCTGGCCGGGCTGGATCTGAAGAGCAGCGGCCTCTCCCTCTCCCTCGACGCCCTCACCGGCGTGGTCTCCGGCACGGGCAGCGTGCACTTGGCCCTGCCCGAAAATGTGCTGGATCTGACCCTCTCTGCCTTCACCCTGGACCGCAACGACGGGGTGAGCGGGGCGTACACCGCCTTCGCCCTCCAGGCCGCGGGCATGACGTTGGCTCTGGCCCCGGGCACTGTGGACCGCATGGGGCTGCGCTCGCCCTCGGCCACCCTCACCCTGCCTGCGGGCATGGGCGGCGGCTCGGCCAGCCTGAGCGAGGTGCGGGTGACGAGCGGCGGCGTGCGCTTCAGCGATGCCCTGGTCTCCCTGCCGGACATCGTCTTTGGTGGTCCCGGCGCGCTGGCGGGACGCCAGATCAACGTGCGCATTGTGCCCAACGGCGGCAACTTCGCCCTCACCGGCGAGGGCGTGCTGCATGTGGAACTGCCGGAAAATGTGCTGGACGTGCCCGTGACCTTCACTTTCCAGAAGGACGGCAGCGGCACCAAGCTGTCGGGCTACACCCCCAGCTTGGATCTGACCCTGGCCGGCGGGCGTCTGGCCCTCTCCGGCCTGCGGGTGGACAACAACGGTCTCTACGCCACCGGGGCCAAGTTCACCCCGCCCCGGGACATCGCCCTGCGCACCACGGTGGATGTGGCCTTGAGCGACGTGGTCATCACTAAGGACGGCTTGAGTATCGCCGGGGGCAGCGCCGACTTCCCCGTGCCCGACCTGGCCCTGAGCGACCAGTTGCGCATGACCGGATTGAGCGGACGCCTGCAGGTGGCCGGCTCGCCCCAGCGCTATCGGCTTGCCCTGGGCGGCAGCCTGCACGTGGATCTGCCCGGCGTCAGCAGCGAAGGCCCGGTCAACCTCACGGTCAGCACAGACGGCAGCGCCTCCCACGTCACCGGCACGGTCGGCGCGTTGAGCGTGGAGTTGGCCGGGGGCGTCCTGACCATGACCAATCTGGGCCTGAGCGACACCGGGCTGACCGTGGGATCGGCCAAACTCAGCCTGCCCGCCCTGGGCATCGCCAACTGGACGGTCAACACCGTCACTATCGGCGTGGACGGCAGCCTGGCCGTGGGCGGAGCGGGGGCCACCTTCCCCTTGCCCGCCATCGCCCTGGGCGGCGCGGGCAGCGCCTTCGGCCTGAGCAACGGGGTGGGGCGGCTGATGTTGGCGGACGGGGCCTACAGCGTGCAGGTGGAGGGCACGGTCACCGCGTCCCTGCCCGGTAACAGCCTGACGGCCACGGGCGTCATCACCGTACACAGCGACGGCAGCCTTAGCGGCGGCGTGAACAGCGCCAGCCTTAACCTGGCCGGGGCCATCACCTTGAGCTGGGGCGGGGCCGAGTGGGGGAACAGCGCGGGTCTGGTCATCCCCACGGCCCGGCTGCAACTTCCCCCCTCCCTGGGCGGCCAGGCCATGAGCGTGGCCGGTCTGCGCATCGGCCTGGACGGGCTGATCAGCTTTGCCGGGGGTGGCCTGCGCCTGCCAGACATCGACACCGGGGCCTTCCGCATCGGCAATGTCCAGGGCAGCATCAACACGGTCATGGTCAACGGCCAACCCACCTACGAGATCGCGGCCCAGGGCGACTTCACCCTGCGCCCCCAGTTCACCGTGGGCGTGGCCTTCACCATCGTGGGCAGCCAGTCCGGGGTGATCCTGCGTCAACTGTGTGGCGACTACTGGTCCGGGGGGCTGGGCCTGCCCGTGGTCTCCCCCGTGCTCTACGCCAACGGCTTTGGCGTGTGCGGGGACTTCACTCCCACCGACGTTTCCTTCACCCTGACCGTCTACTTGACGTCGCCGGTGAAGGGGCTGGGGGTCTCCCTGCTGGCCGGGGAGGCCAGCGTGACCGTGCGGCCCTACAACAACCCCCTGATCCTCTTCGGCGGCCAACTCAGCCTGCTCAACGGCATCGCCACGGTGGACGCCAGCGGCGTACTCAACGTGGCGCCCTTCCGCTTCTCCGTCTCCGGGCAGATGCAGGCCATGGGCGGGGCCATCGAGGGCCAACTCCTGTTCAACATCTGGTATGACCGCTATGTACACGCCAGCGGTAGCGCTGGGGTGACGGTCCATCTGGACCGTATCAGTGGCTTCCCCAATATCCCCTTCATCCCCCAAACCCTGGGGGCCCAAGTGCAGGCGGGCGAGTTCTACCACGGCGACCGCAGCCTGTGGGGGGTCAAGGGGATCGTGGTGTGGGGCAGCTTGCAGGCCTACATCCAGGCCACCACCGGGGGAACCCAGGTCGGCCTGGGCGCGGGGGACACAGTCCTGGCCCAGCCGCCCCGCCTCTCCACCCTGGCCGCGTCCGACATGGACGCGCCCCTGATCTTGGACAATGGGCTGCTCTACAGCCGACGCACGGACCCATCCGTCGGGGAGCGCGCGCTGGCCACGGACAGCTATACCCGCACCCTCTCCCGCACCACCCCCACCTTCGTTGAACTGACCTGGAGCGGGGGCGAACCTGGTCTGGCCCTCTTCCGCCCGGACGGCAGCCGGGTGATCACGGGCACGGGCGTCACCAGCCAGCGGGGGGCGGGTTACGAGTCATGGCTGCTGGACAGCACCACCCCCGGCGACTGGCGCTTCGAGGTGGGCAAGCTGGCCGGCGGCGAGGGCTATCAACTGGCCATCACCTCTATGCTGACCAGAGTCACCCTGGCGTCGGCCTCGGTGAGCGACGGCCCCACCCCCACGGCAACCTGGAGCCTCACCCCTGGGGAGAACGATCCCATCCTCTCTGTGTGGGCGGACACGGACGCTCAGGGCTACGACGGGGTACTCCTGGCGGACAACGCCACGGGCAGCAGCCAGGAACTGGACATGGCTTGGCTGCCCGCCGGGGTCTATCACCTCTATCTGGTCCTGGACGATGGGCTGGCCGGGCTGGATCGGCGTTACGCCACGGGCACGGTGACCGTGGTCAACAGCGCACCGCCGGCCACGCCCGCCTGGGTGACGGCGCGGGCCACGGCCCAGGGCATGGAGATCGCCTGGATCGCGCCCCTGGACCGGGATCTGGGCGGCTACGAGATCGGCTACGCGCCGGACTTCACCCGCATCATCACGCCGGGGCTGGTGAGCGAGGACGGGGCCGGCATGGTCCGCTTCGCCCTCTCCCTGGCCCCAGAGGAGAGCGCCCAGGTGGCCGTGCGAACCTTCGACACCTCGGGCAACCATAGCCCCTGGAGCAGTCCGGTGACGGCCACGGCCGCGGCCTTCGCCGTGCAATCCCTGTCACCCCGGCAAGGGGAAAGCGGCGTCTCGGTGGGCGGATCCTTCACGGTCACCTTCAGCGCCCCCCTGGATCCCGACAGCGCTGTGGCCCGCAACCTGCGCCTGCTGGACGCCTCGGGCGTATCCCTGGCCTTGACCGTCGTACCCCTGGCCGGAGATCTGGGCATGGTGGGCATGGTCGGTACGCCGGTCGCGCCCTTGACGCCGGGCAGCAGCTACACCCTGACCGTGGCGGGCGGATTGGGCGGCGTGCGCAGCGCCACGGGCAAATCCCTGGGCGACAGCTTGACGGTGAGCTTCGTCACCGCGGCCCCGGTACCCGTGGCCGCTTTCACCGCCCCGGCCACCCTCAAGACCGGCGCGGACTTCACCCCGGTCAACACCAGCACGGCCAGCGGCCCGGTCACCTACCGCTGGGAGATGGGGGACGGCACGGTCTACACCGGGGATGCGCCGTTCCACCGCTATACCCAGGCCGGGGCGTACACCGTTAGCCTCACGGCTACGGGGGTGGGCGGAACCGCCACCGCCAGCCGCACGGTGACCGTTTCGGACCCGGCGGCCCTGCTTTCCCTGGTCAAGAGCGGGCAGATGGCCGTGGACGCGGACGCCAGCGGAGATCTCTCGCCGGGGGACACGGTGGTATGGACCCTCACCCTGCACAATGGCGGGGACGGTGCGCTGACCGGCTGGACCCTGACCGATCTCCTGGACAGCCACACCTCGGCGGAGGCCAACAGCGCGGCCACGGATCGGGGCACAGTCGGCGTGGTGGGTAGCACCCTCACCGTTGCCGCCCAGGCCCTCCTGCCGGGGGACACAGCCACCATCCGGGTGCGGGCCATCGTCGCCCCGGGGATCCCGACCACGGTCACGGCCATCGTCAACCAAGCCACAGTCAGCGGGACCGGGGTCTCCGGGCCGGTGAATAGTAACACGGTCAGCCTGCCCCTGAGTCACCACGCTGCGCCGGAACAGCGCATCTATCTGCCCCTGTTGAGCCGGTGAAGATGAGAAGGGGGCGGGATCTGGAGATCCCGCCCCCTTCTGCGTTTGAGTTCAGTCGGTGGGTGACCCGGTCTGAGCGGAATTCGCAGATGCCCGACATGCGCATCTGGGGATGTGAACTCCTCCATTTCACGGCTGAGTTTGACTTTGCGGGGAAGCTGAGGTATTCTTTGTACCATTGATTTGCTGACTTTTCTGGGCCTTGCGCCCGTTTCCCAAGGGGGAAAAAACGCCATGCTGCACCTCAGGAGGTCGCCCGCCGGAAGCGGGCTAGCGCACTCATAGCGCTGACTGCACAGATTTTTGTGTAGCCCTGCCTGTCCGATGTCACGGCGCACCGCCCTTGGGTGAGTGCGCTGGAGTCTCGATAGTCCCTTCCGTCTACGCCACACCGTTAAACCGGGTGGCGTTTTTTGTTGCCCTTTTCAACCCATTTTCAACTCTTTTCCAACTCTTTTTCATTTGAACCACGGAGGAAAACCATGACTGTTTCTGCTGCAAAAACACCCGTCAAGAAGTGTGTGCTGGCCTATTCCGGCGGCCTGGATACCAGCGTGATCGTGCCCTGGCTGCGCAACAACTACCACTGCGAGGTGATCTGCTTCTGTGCCAACCTGGGCCAGGCGGATGAATTGGTGGGCCTGGAGGAGAAGGCCCTGGCGTCCGGCGCGTCCAAGTGCTATGTGGAGGATCTGCGGGCCGAGTTCCTCACGGATTATGTCTTCCCCACCATGCAGGCTGGGGCCACCTACGAGCGGGACTATCTGCTGGGCACCTCCTTTGCCCGACCGCTGATCGCCAAGCGCATGGTGGAGATCGCCGAGCTGGAAGGGGCCGATGCTGTGGCCCACGGTGCCACGGGCAAGGGCAACGATCAGGTGCGCTTCGAGATGACCGTCATGGCCCTCAACCCCAAGCTGCGCATCATCGCCCCCTGGCGGGAGTGGGATATTCGGGGTCGCAAGGATGCCATCGAGTATGCCCAAGAATACAACGTGCCCATCAAGGCCACCATGGAGCGCATCTACAGCCAGGACAAGAACATCTGGCACCTGAGCAACGAGGGCGGCCCCCTGGAAAACCCGTGGAACGAGCCGCCCAAGGATATGTTCGAGTGGACCACGGACCCCCTTGACGCGCCGGACGTCCCGGAATATGTGGAACTCTACTTCCGCCGGGGCATCCCGGAGCGGGTCAACGGCGTGGCCCGGGGACCTGTAGGCATTTTGCAGGAGTTGAACGAGCTGGGGATGAAGCACGGCGTGGGCCGGGTGGATATTGTGGAGAACCGGCTGGTGGGCATGAAGAGCCGGGGCGTCTACGAGACCCCAGGCGGCACCATTCTGGTCAAGGGGCACGCAGCCTTGGAACAGCTTTGCTTGGACAAGGAGACCCTGCACTATAAACTGGGCGTGGGGCTGCGCTACGCCGAACTGGTCTATAACGGCCAATGGTTCACCCCCCTGCGCAAGGCCCTGGATGCCTTTGTGCAGTCCACGGAGCAGAAGCTGACCGGCACTGTGCGGCTGAAGCTGTACAAGGGCAACATCATCCTGGCCGGACGCAAGAGTCCCCACAGCCTCTATCGGGAAGATTACGTCACCTTTGACGAGGACGATGTCTACAACCAGGCCGACGCCGAGGGCTTCATCAAGCTCTTCGGCCTGCCCATGAAGGTAGCGGCCATGCTCGATCTGGAAGGCCCCGGCGTCAGCGAATACGACAGCCCGGATTTCAGCGACTTCAAGCGAGACTAACTGACAAGATAGAGGGTGGAGATAGAGATAGAGGGTGCGTGCGACGACCTCTATCTCTATCTCCACCCTCTATCTCCCATGGGGAGGAACGTATGACCACAGATCACTCAGTTCTCGGTTTTGATGCGGCGGGGGTGGCCGCGGGGATCAAGAAGAATGGCAAGCCGGATCTGGCCATCATGGCCAGCCGGGTGCCGTGCCGGGCGGCGGGCATTTTTACCACGAATCAGTTTCCGGCTGCATCGGTGCTGTATAATCGGCAGCTCTTGGCCTTCAACCCGGAGATGATCTATGGGGTGGTGGTCAATGCCGGGTGCGCCAATGCCTGCACGGGCGTTCTGGGCAATGTCAACACTCGGTTGATGGCCGAACAGGCAGAGAAGTATTTGGGGGCCGGGGACAGCACGGTCTTCGTCCTCAACACCGGGGTGATCGGGGTGCAGTTGCCCATGCCCAAGATCAACGACGGCATTGCGGAGGTCAGCCAAAAATTACGGCCCGACGGCTGGCTGGACGCGGCCACGGCCATGATGACCACGGACACAAAGCCCAAGGTGGCCTCTCGCTCCCTCACGCTTGGGGATGCCACCGTGACGATCACCGGCGTGGCCAAGGGCGCGGGCATGATCCACCCCAACATGGCCACCATGTTGAGCGTGGTGGCCACGGATCTCAACATCACCCAACCCTTGCTCCAGACTGCCCTGGCCACCGCGGCCAACGGCAGCTTCAACCGCATCAGCATCGACGGGGACACCAGCACCAACGACACGGTGCTGCTTCTGGCCAACGGGCTGGCGGGTAACGAGGAGATCCTGGATGCCACCGACCCGGCCTTTGGGGTGTTCCAATCGGCCCTCACCGAGCTGTGCGCGGAACTGGCCCAGGCCATCGTGCGGGACGGGGAAGGGGCGACCAAGTTCATCACCCTGGACGTGGGCGGGGCCGAAACCGACGCCGACGCCCACCGCATCGCCAACGCCATCGCCACCAGCCCCTTGGTCAAGACCGCTTTTTACGGCGGCGACGCCAATTGGGGACGCATCCTGGCCGCGGCCGGCTATGCCGGGGTGACGATTGATCCCAGCCGAGTCAGCCTGTCCATTGCCGGCGATGGGGAACCGTTGCAATTGGTGGCCGGGGGCCTGCCCACGGACTACGCCGAGCAGGACGCCGCGGCCATCTTCGCCCAGGCGGAGATCCAGGTTTTCTTGGATCTGGATGCCGGCGGGGACAAGTCCGGCCAGGCCACGGTCTGGACCTGCGATCTGAGCCATGAGTATGTGTCGGTCAACGCCGACTATCGCACGTAGAATCCGTCTGTAACCGCGCAGAGTTTTGCCGGCAGGGTGTGTCTTCTCAATAAACCGAGGGGCTTGTTCTAACGGTCAACGTTAGAACAAGCCCCTCGGTTTATTGTCCTGCTGCTACGGGCTTGCGATGGGTGATCTGCGTCCCCTCTACACCCTCTGCGGTTAAACTGTTATGGGGAAGGCTTGAAAATCATGGGCAACTGCACACAATGTGCATTGCTCACAGCCGTGGTCAGGCGGGCATTGGGCGTGGCAGCACCGGGATCGTAGACATCACCCAGGGCGATCTGGTGTATGGCCGATGGACAACTGCCCAGTTTGTGGCTCCCCGTGACCGTCAAGGTGCGGGTCGCCCCCAGATTGCTCTGGTTCCAGATTAGGGAATTGTTGGCATTGATCGCCCCCGGTGTCTGCCCGGTGACCTCAAAGCCGATTGGGTAGCGATAGGTCACGTACCACGTGCCGATGGCAGAGACGGTAAAGACCGAACTATAGGTCACGGATTGACCAAGGGTGGCTGTCGTCGGTCCGTTGAGGCTGATACCATCGACATTCGTCTCGGCATCGGCGGCTTGGAGGGTGGCCGAACCACCGCTGAAGGCTGCCACGGCCCAGAACAGCACAAGCATCAGGGCGGTGCCCGTGATCGCCCTGATGCTTGTGTTTGTCTTAGCTCTCTTTTTCATATCATTCTCCTTTGTGGATAGAAGCCCCAACAGTTGAGGCAGGGCAAGTCTCAGAGGAGATCATACCATAGTTTGGCCGTTTTTCCGCAGACGGTGAACCAATTTCACCCCCTCGCCTGGTGTGCGGATGCCCTACACCGTGGGCAGGCTACCCCGGGTCTGCTCGATCAAGGGGTCCATCTCCTTGATCTTGGCATACTCGCCGTCCCAGAAATCTTGGCTGGCCATGCGGCGGATGTAGGCGGCGTCGTAGCCGAACTGGGTCCAGACGTCGGATTTCATCTGCTGCAAGCGCTCGTGCTGGCCGGGCTGGTTGAGGTCCACGATCTCGCCCAGGCTGGCCCCCAGGAAGACGGCCTTGGCCCATGTCTCCAACTGGTCGTCGCTGGGCTTGCCACCGTTACGGGTGTACAGCGCCTGGCTGACCGACGGATAGCGGTCATAGCTGTCCGTGGCGATGGTGACGACATTGTCCCCCTTGCCCAGGCCCAAGTATTTGGCCGTCTTGATGGCCCCGATGATGTTGCAAATACAACTCGGCCCAAACTTGCCCACCATGTAGCGGGCTGCCTCCTCGGCCACGCCCAGACGCTCGATCAGCACCTGGGTGCCGGCCTGCACCACCTCCATGCCCTGGACCGTCTCCTCGTCGTTGATCAGCATGAGCAGATCCGTGTTGAAGACGTTGTGGATCAGGGTCACCATCTTGTCGCCGATGCCCTCGATGCGGTGCTGGCCCTGGCCGCCGTCGTAGAGGGTGGGGCACTGGCGAGGCTCCAGGGCCACAATCTTGCTCTCCGGCCACAGGGACTTCATGTAGTCCCCCGCGGCCAACGTCCCCGCACTGCCCGGCGCGCTGACAAAAGCCGCCACCCGGCCATTGCCCACGCCCCGCGCCGCCTCGGTCACCGCGTGGCCAGTCACATGCCGGTGGAAGCGATAGTTGGGCAGCAGTTCAAACTGGGCCAACACCTCGTAGATGTCCGGCTTGCTGATGTATTCACTGTGGGTGCGTTCCAGGGTCAGGATCACATCGGACTCGGTGCCGGGGGTCAGGTCCAGGTCGCCGCCGTATTTTTGGATGCGGTCATAGCGCTCTTCGCTCATGTTGTCAGGCATGACCACGATGGCCTTGTAGCCCTTGAGCTTGCTGACATAGGCCGTGCCGATGCCAAAGTTGCCCGTGCTGGGTCCGATCACGGTCTTGTCCCCAGGCCGCAGGCCCACGGTGGCTTCCTTCTCGGCCAGGGTGAAATAGGCCGGGCCAACCTTCATGCTGCCCGACGGGAAGTTGCGCCCGCTGAGCACGATGATATTGGCGTCCACGCCGGTCAACTCCTTGGGCAGGACGATCTTCTCCACCTCGCCCCCGGTGTTCTTCCAGTTGATGTTGAAGAGGTTGATGGGGTTGAGCTCGTCCTCGTGCAGAGCCTGCTTGGCCGCCGCCCGCAGACTTTCGGGCAAGAGCAGGGGGTCGCGCATTTCCGCATAGGTGGGGCCGGTGATGATGGATTTTGACATGGTATTTGGTTCTCTCGCTTTCAATAAAAGTAGGTGAAATGGTTATAGATTACGATTAAGTGCCTTCTTCGCTGGGCGGTCGAATTCAATTTGCCAACTACTCATAGCTTTCGGCCTCTTCAGCGAGGACATGTTCTGAAATACCGAACTCGTATAGAACCTCGGACAAAGGGATGGCTTGCGATGGATCCTTCCGATACTCGGCCAGGGCTGCAAGACCATCCAGGGCATCTTGGAGATCTTCCAGTTGCTCTAAAAGTTGATTCCACTGCGTTGGATCCACCCAAACGGCTACGGCTTTATCCTGCCGGGTCAGCAGAATAGGATCGTCACCGAGCCGATCAAGTATTTGGGCCTGGGCATGGCACAGGTCAGAGATGGGCAGAACTACAGGCATGGGAAACATAGTCTTCTCCTGAACTGAACAACAATGAGCGCTTTTCACTCAGTTTACTCTTGGTCTTTCGCTTGGTCAAGCGCACTGCGCAGCCGCATGAGCATTCGCCCGAACTGGTTCTCCCCATCCCCATTTGGCCCGACGCCCCAGAAGCTGTCGTAGGGAGAGTTTTCGGCGATCCCCTCTTCGCCGGTGCTGAGGAGCAATTCCGCCAAGTCTGCGTAGGCGTCAAACTTGGCCTGGACTGCCTTCCACATCACATCCAAGCGGGCCCCGTCCCAGTCCGGGCGCAGGGGACGGGTTGTGTCGATGCCCCGTTTGCGGGCGTCATAGGCGGTGGAGGCCTGGCGGATCTCGGCCATGTGGCGCTCGCCGTCGGGCATCCCGGCGAACTTTTGGGCCTGGTAGTAGTGCTCCACTGTGGGCCAAGTTTGACCGTCCACCTCGATGGGATGCGGGGAGAAGTTGGAGAAAACCCCGTAAGGCAGGTCGCTCTTGCGATAAAACAGGATGGTCATGCTACCTCCCTTCTGCCAACGCCGCCCGCACCGCCGCCAGGGTGGGCGGGATCACCTCCACGCCGCCGGTGACTTGGATGGCGGCGGGCACGTCTTTCAGCCCGCTGCCTGTGTTGATGACCACCACGGTTTCATCGGCCCGGATCAGCCCCTCTTGCAGCGCCTTGAGCATCCCGGCGTGGGCGGTGGCCCCGGCTGGCTCGGCGAAGACGGCCCCTTGGCGGGCCAGGGGCAGCATGGCGGCCAGGATGGCCTCATCGCTGACCGTGATGAAGGTGCCGCCGCTCTCCCGCACAGCGCGCAGGGCCTTGACCGCATCCCGGGGCGCGTTGACGCTGATGCTGTCGGCCCGAGTGGTGGCTTGCACCGGCTCCGGGATCTCTTTGCCCGCCCGCCACGCATTGGCAAGCGCCGCACTCAGTTCAGACTGCACCCCATAGATCCGGGGCATCCTTTCAATCCAACCAAGGGCCAGCAGATCCTTAAAGCCCTTGTGAACGCCGCCGATGATGCAGCCATCGCCCACGGAGACGAAGAGGGCGTCGGGAATGGCAAATGGCGCATGGCGAATGGCGGGTTCGTCGCGCTCGCCATTCGCCATGCGCCATTCGGTGAGTTGGGCCGCAATTTCGAATGAGACCGTCTTTTTGCCTTCGGTCATGTAGGGGTTGAAGCCGGTGTTGCGGTTGTACCAGCCGAACTCGTTGCAGGCGGATACGCAGAGGTCGAAGGCGTCGTCGTAGCTGCCGTCGATGGCCAGCACCCGGCTGCCGTAGACGAGGAGTTGGGCGATCTTGGCCTGGGGCGCGGTCTTGGGCACGAAGATGATGGTGGGCATCCCCGCGGCCGCGGCTTGGCCGGCCAGGGCCGCGGCCGCGTTCCCTGTGCTGGCCGTGGCGATCAGGGGGCGGCCCGTCTCCATTGCCCTGGCCACGGCGATGGCCGAGGCCCGATCCTTGAAGCTGGCCGAAGGGTTGCGCCCATCATCTTTGACATAAAGATTGGCCATGCCCAGGGGTTCGCCCAGGCGCACGGCGTGGAGCAGGGGCGTGTTGCCCACGGGCAAAGGCGGCAGACTGGCCCGACTGCGGATGGGCAGCAGCGCTTCCCAACGCCCGATAGATCGGTCCGAGTCCGCCTGGATTTGGGCCGGGCTGGTGATGGCGTTGATGGCCGCGTAGTCATATTCCACGTTCAATGTGCCCAAATCGCTGCCCACATTGGGGCGGCAATCGCACACATAGTCGATACTTTCCGGCGCGTAAAGCGCTCCACAGCGCAGACAGCGCAGGCCGGTGATGAAGGGGGGAGTGGGGTGGGAGTGGGACATGGGTTGGCTCCTTGATTTATCGAGTATCGAGTATCGAGTATTTTAGCATGGTTGAGACCCGTTTTGCCTTTAGGGGCAAAATTTGTCGACCACATTCAAATACTCGATACACGATACTCGATATTACGCGATAAACCGTCGCACAATCTCAAACGTATTCTTCACGCAGAAATGATAGCTGTCCACATGCAGACGCTCGTTGTGGGCGTGGGCCCGGTTGAAGACGTCCGAATCCGTGGGGGGCAGGGGGGAGAAGCCGATGACCTTGACGCCCAGGGGCATGATGGCCTTGGCGTCCGTGCCCCCGGTGAGCAGGGTGGGGAGCAGGGGGACGCCGGGCGCGGCCTCGGCCATCACTTCCCGGATCACATCGGTGAGGCTGGAGTTGAAGTCAACCTCCAAAGGCACGCCCAGATCCGCGGCCCAGACGATCTCCAGATCAGCGTATTCTGGCCCCAGCAGGGTGCGCAGTTCGGCCAAGAAGGCTTCCCGGCTCACCCCGGGCAGAAGGCGGCCATCGATGCCCGCCTCGGCAAAGTCGGGGATGACGTTGAGCTGTTGACCGGCGCGCAGGATGGTGGGCATGGCCGTGTTGCGCAACATGGCGCTGATCTCCCGGCGGGTGGATTCATCAATGGGCAGGCCGGGCAGGATGCGGTCGGCGTCGCTGGTGGCCAGCAGATCCTGGAGTTGGGCAGCTACGTCCGCGGGCTGGGTGTCAATCAGCACCTGGAAGAAGCTGCGCATGGTGTCCGTGAGATGGATGGGCATGGCCTGGGTGCCCAGCTTGTGGACCGCGCCCACCAGTTTGACGATACCGGCGTCCGGCTGGGGCACGGAGCCGTGGCCCGGCTTGCCCCTGGCCCGCAGCCAGAAGCGGCTGGTCCCCTTCTCCCCGGCCTGGATGCCCATGTACTGTTTGCCGTTGAAAGAGACCCCCCAGCCGCCGCCTTCGTTGAGGGCGAACTCGGCGTCCTGGAGCAGTTCCGGGTGGTGGTCGGCCATCCAGTGGGCACCGAACTTGCCCCCGGTCTCCTCATCTGCCACGGCCATGAAGATCAGATCCCGTTTGGGCAGAATACCCTGGTCGTGGAATTGGCGTTTGATGGTGAGAAAGGCCATCAGGTGGGCGGCCACGGTCTGCTTCATGTCCACCGCGCCCCGGCCATAGATATAGCCAGCCGCGTCCATGTGGCCGGAGAAGGGGTCGTGATCCCACTTGTCCGGCTCCGCGGTGACCACGTCCGTGTGGCCCATGATCAGCAGGGCGGGCAGGCTGCCATCCCCCTTCAGCCGGGAGACCAAGGTGGCCCGGCCCGGCGCGGATTCCAGAATGGTAGAGTCCAGTCCATTCTGGGCCAGGATCTCGGCGATCAGGTCGGCGGCCGGGCGTTCGTTCCCCGGCGGGTTGGTGGTGTTCAACTGCAAAAGGCGGCGAAAATGGTCGGTGGCTTCGTCCAGAATTTGGGGCCAAGCTAGATCAGGCATGGAATGAGCGCTCCTTGGAGTGGTGGGATTGGTTTGGCAGCCGGGGGCGGCAGATGTCTGACAACTGTATAGTTGTATGGTACACATTCTGGGCAATTTCGCAACTGGGCAGTCATCTCGAATCCTGGTTACGCCAGCAAGGTGCGCCAGGATTCGCCCGCTGAATTTGTGATCTCCTATCAGCCGTTGTATACTTCGAGTACTTGTGCGTCTATAGTAAGATGCCCTCCACCACATATCTTCTTAACCAAATTTCCACCGTCAAGCAACCCTTTTTGTTATTCTGATAGCGATCTTTACGATCAAGATTGTATTCCTTTTCCCCGGAAGTCTTTTCGGCGATTCACCGATCCGAGCTATTGGGACACCGTGCAGGTGTGACTTTTCCCTTATCTTCCTCAATCCGCCAGAAGTTGAGCAAACCAGGGATCAACGATAATGATGAACCAAGTTAATGCTCGATCCAGGCAGAGACGGCGTGACCTTAAAGATTGGCTACGCGCTCTGCCATATTTGGCTCCCTCCCTGATCGTTTTTACTGTTTTCGTTTTCCTCCCCTTAATTCGCTCGGTCAATTTGAGCATGCACAGCACGAACCCCATTGGGCAGATGGTCTCATTCGTGGGCCTGAAGTACTACGCCCGCTTGATGTCCTCGCCGGAGTATCACAACAGCTTGGTGGTGACAGTCAAGTTCGTGTTGTACACGGTTCCCGGTGTGTTGATCCTCTCCCTGATCCTAGCCACCCTGGCCAACCTGCAATTGCGCGGCATCTCGATCTTCCGCATCATCTTTGCTCTCACTATCGCCATCTCCGGCGCAACGGCAGCTCTCCTCTTCATGTTTCTCTACAATCCTGTGGTCGGCATTTTTAATTATTTATTGGGCTTGGTCTCCATTTCCCCTGTCCCCTGGCTCATCGACACGAAGACTGCCCTGATAGCCGTGGCGATTCCGCGCATCTGGATTCAATCAGGTTTCGCAACAGTGGTGTTATTGGCCGGCATGCAAGGCATCTCGGAGGAAATCTACGATGCGGCCCGGATCGATGGAGCAGGCTCCTGGCGGATCTGGCGGCATATCACGTTCCCCCTGATCACACCCAGCCTGTTCTTCCTGCTCATTGTCACCACCTTGTCTGCGTTTCAGACCTTTACCGAAGTGAATGTCTTGACCAGCGGTGGTCCCATCAACTCGACTCAGGTCGTGGTTCATGAGATCTACCGTAGCTTCTACTTTAACGGTCAATATGGCAACGCTTCGGCACAAGCGCTGGTGCTGTTTGTCGTTATCTTGGCCCTGACCGCCATCCAATTTGGGGTCGTCGAAAAAAGGGTTCACTATTCATGAATAAGTCGGCCAATCTTCAGCGAACGGCGAAAACCGCCTTGCTCTATTTGATATTGATTGCCGCTGCAACGGTGATGATTTTCCCACTTTATACGGGGATCGTAACGTCCCTGCTTGGGCCGGAAAACGTATCCAGCTATCCACCCAAGCTCTTCCCGGTGGACTTTCGCTGGCAGAACTACCTGGATGCTGCCCGCCAGGCACCCCTGCTCCGTTTCATCCTCAACAGCTTTATCCAATCTGGGGGCGTCATGGTGGCGCAACTGGTGCTGGCGAGTACGGCTGCCTTTGCGTTTGCCTTCCTGCCATTCAAAGGCAAACAGTTGGTCTTCTTCTTGTTCCTTTCCACCATGATGATTCCGTGGGAATCGGTCATTATTCCCAACTATCTTTTCATCCAGAGTATCGGTTGGGATGACACGTATGCCGGTTTGATTGCTCCCTTTATGGCAACGGCCTTTGGCACCTTTCTGCTGCGTCAGTATTTTATGAGCTTGCCAAAGGATCTTTACGACGCAGCCATCGTGGACGGGTGCAGCAATCTACGCTATCTGCTGACTATCGTGCTTCCCCTGGCCCGCCCTGCCCTGGGAACCCTCGCTGTCTACAGCTTTCTGCAAACCTACAATCAATATCTCTGGCCACTCCTCATCACCAACAGTACGGAAATGCGAACGGTTCAGATCGGGATTACCATGTTGAAACAATTCGAGACCGAGCAGTGGCAAATTGTTCTGGCAGGGGTCGTGACCATCATGATCCCCACACTGATGCTTTTTATCTTCGCCAACCGCCAACTTATTCGTGGTCTGACCGCAGGGGCGCTTAAGGGATAATCTGCACCCCTATGCTCGTTGTCCCGGTTGGATGTGGTCTCCCGGTGCTAAATGACCGTTGAGGAGTCTTTGAGGAGGTGGGTGCCTATTGGAGGATGAGTTGAAGAGATTAGTCAGGTCAAGCAGGGTATATGCTTGAGGAGAAAATTCGGGCACAGATCAGCGATTTCCTTCCCGTTCCCTTCCCATCCCCTTGTCGGGACAAATGACCATTTCGATCTTTAGGATTTAAGAACCACCTATTTCAATTCGACTCAAGGAGGAGTCAAACTATGAAACGCACTTTGCAGTTGATCGTCGTCATGTTGTTGGTGTTTAGTATGCTCTTGTCGGCCTGCGCACCGGCGGTACCCGCAGCAACCGCACCAGCGGCCCAGGAGCAACCGGCTGCCCAACCAGACGCTGCACAGCCAGCCGCGCCGACGGGCGAAAAGACAAAGATCGACTTCTGGTTTGCCATGAGCGGTTCCAATGGCGAAGCCATCCAGGAACTCGTCAAGCGCTTCAATGAGTCGCAAGACAAGATTGAGGTCACTGCCACCTATCAGGGTTCCTATGATGACTCCATCAACAAACTGAAGGCCGGCCTCCAGTCCAAGGACGTTCCGGCCATCGTTCAGGTCTACGATCTCGGCACTCGCCTACTGATCGACCTGAAGGTGATCACGCCCATGCAGGATTTCATCGACAAGGAAGGCTTTGACGTCAGCGATGTCGAACCGAACGTTGCCAACTACTATTCAGTGGACGGCAGACTGTACTCAATGCCTTTTAACACCTCCAATCCGGTTCTGTACTACAACAAAGACCTCTTCAAAGAGGCTGGGCTAGATCCGGAGCAGCCGCCCCGCACCTGGGCAGAGGTCGCTGATTTTGCCCGTAAGTTGACCAAGACGGATGCCTCCGGACAGGTCACTCAATCCGGATGCGCCTTTGCGCTCTACGGTTGGTTTGTTGAACAATTCATTGCCGTTCAGGGCGGCTACTATGTGAACAACGAAAACGGGCGGGTGGCGCTTGCCACCGAAGCCACCTTCAATGGTCCAGAAGGTGTCGCCCTATTGGAGTGGTGGAAAAGCATGATCGATGAAGGCATCTGCGCCAATCTGGGCCGTGCTACGTCCGACACCAAGGCGGCCTTTGACTCCGGCGTGACAGCCATGACCCTGGACTCAACGGCGGGCCTGCGCGGTCGCATCGATGCTGCCGCCGGCAAGTTTGAAGTGGGTGTGGGCTTCCTGCCTCGCGCAAACGAAGCGGACTATGGAACGGCTGGCACCATCATCGGCGGCGCGTCCCTGTGGATTGTCAATCTGCGTCCCGAAGCGGAGCAGCAGGCAGCTTGGGAATTCACCAAGTTTATGGCCAGCGCCGATTCTCAGGCTTACTGGCAC
Source organism: Caldilineaceae bacterium (assembly GCA_018003515.1). Taxonomy (GTDB): domain Bacteria; phylum Chloroflexota; class Anaerolineae; order Caldilineales; family Caldilineaceae; genus JAGNDO01. The sequence continues at coordinate 5,940 of JAGNDO010000083.1, read as the reverse complement.
ATCAACACTGGCTACTATCCCATCAATGCCAAGGGCTATAATCACCCGGATGACATCGCCTGGCGTGACGTGTATCCCCAGTTCCAGACAGCCATCGATCAGTTGCACATGTCACCGTTGAACAATGTAACTGCTGGTGGTTTGATCGGCGTATTCCCCGAGGCGCGACAGACCGTCGAAACCGCCCTTGAAGAATGCTTCTCCGGCGCGGCAACGGCCCAGGAGGCATTGGACAAGGCGGCAGCAGCCGTCACCCAATCCATCGAGGACTATAACGACACCATCAGCCAATAGCGCTAGGATCGTACTACGCTGTCTTGGGTGGCCGTGTTGATCCCCTCCCGGTTGGGTGTTGCATCCCTACAACCGGGGGCGTCCACTGAATCCAGGTGCGCAGCTCGCAGACTATCCTCTGCGGGCTGCGCACTTCTCTTTTTGGCTCACAACGATCCTCGGAGATACCATGTTGACACCCGTTTCTATCTGGCGCACCTTTATCGCCGTCTTGGTTCTGAGCCTGAGTATCACCGCCTGCACAGAGCAAACAGACCCGGTGCCTGCTACCTCATCCCCTGCTTCAGTTTTAGCCCCCACGGTCGCCCCTTCTGATAAACCATCGATCCCTCTCACCCTCCCCCCCGGCTTTGACGTGCAAGGCCACCGGGGTGCCCGCGGCCTGCGCCCGGAAGAGACCCTGCCCGCCTTCGAGATCGCCCTGGATCTGGGCGTCACCACCCTGGAACTGGACCTGCACTTCTCCGCCGACGACCAATTGGTGATCTGGCACGACCCGGCCATTGACCCGGCCAAGTGCCGAATAGACCCAGCCTCCAGCCTGCGGGTGCCGGACCCGGACGACAGCCGCACCTCCCCGGCGGATCTGGCCCTGCGCCGCCTCACCGCCGCCCAACTGGCCACCTTGATCTGTGACCGCAACCCGGACCCCGCCCGCTTCCCGGATCAGGTGGCCGACCCCACCGCCCTGGCCGGGGCCAATTTCAGCATCGTCACCCTGGCCCAACTCTTTGACTTTGTAGACGCCTACGCCGCGGACTCGTCCAAAAACACCGCCCAACGGGACAACGCCAGCCAGGTGCGCTTCAACATCGAAACCAAGCGCAGAGAAGATCAGCCCCAAACCATCGACGACGGCTTTGACGGCGTCAACCCCGGCCCCTTTGAACTGGCCATCCTGGCCCAAATCCAGGAACGGGGGCTGGCGGATCGGGTCACCATCCAGAGCTTTGATCTGCGTTCCCTGTGGGCGGTCCACCGCGTCGCCCCAGAGATCACCCTGGTCGCCCTCACCTCCCAAGCCCCCCGGGCCGGGGATCTTCAAGCCTGGGCCGAGGCGGGGGCATCTGTCTTTTCGCCCAACGCCTCCATCCTCACCCCGGCCCTGTTGACCCAGGCCCAGGATCTCGGTCTCCTCGTCATCCCGTGGACCGTCAACGAGCCGGACGCCATGCGCGCCCTGATCGACATGGGCGTGGACGGCCTGATCAGCGACCGCCCGGATCTGCTGTTGACCTTAAAATAGACCACGGCTCTTTTTTTGCTCCGCATAAATCAGTCGTATCCGTCCAATCCGTGTTCTGTTTTGTATCTGGATGATCTTCGCCCCTACTTGTGAAATCATCGGGGCGGGTGTATAACAAAGAGCGAGAATTCCAGGAATTTCTCGCCAAATTTGACCCTCGACTTACCCATCAAAAACGGTGCGAGTGGGCCTATGACCGATGAACAAAACCGACCCCTGTCCGAGAAAATAATGGACCGATTGCCTGCCATCCTGGCGGTGATCTTCATCTCCGCCTTTGTCTTCGTGATCCTGGCCGACCTGTGGTGGCCCATCATCCGCGGAGATGTAGGGCAGCCTCACCCCACCCCGCCCCCGGCGGTGGAAACCTTGGGCCCGCCCCAGGTGGCCGTGGTGGTGGATGGACTGCTCGGCCCCATCGGCATGGTCGCCTTGCCCGATGGCGGGCTGTTGGTGGCCGAAGAGGGTACGGGGAGCAACGATTTTAGCGCCGGGGTCAGCCTGATCCAGGCGGATGGCACTGTGGGCCGCCTGATCTCCGGCTTGGAGAGTGGCCGGGATGCCGGGGATCTCTCCGGCGTGCCCTTGGTCGCCCTTTCGCCGGACGGCAAGACCATCTATGTGGGCAACTTCAACCAGCGCCATTTGTGGACCCTGCCCCTCAGCCCGGATCAGCAAAAAGCCCTCACCCTGCCCGCCACCCCCCACATCCCGGCGGATCTGACCCCGGCCATGCAGCCCCTCAACAATGTCTGGGTGATCAACCCCTACGACCTCACCTTTGACACCGACGGGCGGCCCGTGGTCACCGACGCCAGCGGCAACGGCGTGGCCACCATGAACCCGGACGGCACCACCCGCTTCATCCACCGCTTTGATGCCATCCCCAATCCGCTCAAAGAGGGCACCACGGTCCAAGCCGTCCCCACGGGCATCGAGCGGGTCGGCGACGAGTATTACGTCACCCTGACCGGCGGCTGCCCCTATCCCGTGGGTGCCGGCCAACTGGTGGCCATCGACGATGCCCGGGGCCAGCGCACGGTTTTGGGCGGGCTGAATATGCCCATTGACGTGGCCCAGGGGCCGGACGGCACCATCTGGGTGCTGGAATTTGCCCGCTTCACCACGGACGCCTCCTGCTTTGACGGGTCGGGCTATCAGGTCAAGACCGGTCGCCTCAGCCGCATTTTGGCCGACGGCAGCCTGGAAACCGTGCTGACCGAACTCAACTTCCCCGGCGCGGTGTTGCCCATGCCCGACGGTAGCCTGTACATCACCGAGGTCTTCCCAGGCCGAGTGTTGCGGATCACCTTTGGCCTGGCAGAGACAAGTGCCACCCCCTCGGATCTGCCCCATATTGAGGTCATGACAATCCCTGGGGGTATACAACCCGTGGGCAATCCCCCCCTCACGACCCTGCGGATGGTGGTGGATCGGCTGGGCCTTCAGCCAAATCCCGGCCAGGCCGTCAAGGAAGGCGACACCCCCCTGGCCAAGCTAGGTCAAGATCTCTTCTTCGACCCCATCCTCTCCGGGGACCGCAACATCTCCTGCGCCACCTGTCACCACCCGGATTTTGCCATGGCCGACGGACGCACCCTGCCCATCGGCACGGGCGGATCGGGGCTGGGACCGGAACGGGTCTTTGTGGACCGGGTGACCCTGGGGGCCGAGGCCGGGGCCGTGCGTCGGCTGCCCGGCAAGATCGACCCCATCACCGGGGAGACCGTGGTCACCAATCCCTTTGTGGGCCAATTTGTGCCCCGCAACTCCCCCACAGTGATCAACAGCGCCCTCTTCCCCGCCCAGTTTTGGGATGGTCGGGTGCAGAGCTATGCCCTGCAAGGGGCCAAAGTGGATACCCAGGAGTCCGTGGTCAACGATCTGGGCATGACCGATGTCCTGGCCGCCCAAGCCCTCTTCCCCATCACCAGCCTGCACGAGATGGCCGGGGCCACCCTGGGCGGGTTGCCGCCCCAGACTATCCGCACCCAACTCCTGGCCCGGTTGCGAGGGGAATATGGCTATTTGGTGCAATTTCTGGACCTTTTTGGCGACAAACTTGACGGCACCGCCGCACCGCAAGATGCGATCACCCTGCCCAATATTGCCCTGGCCCTGGCCGCCTTCGAGCGCCGCTTCATCTTCACCGACGCCCCGTGGGACAGCTTTTTGGCCGGAGACGATCAGGCCCTGAGCGATCAGCAGGTGCGGGGGGCGTTGCTCTTCTTTGGCCAGGCCAAGGCCGGGGTCAACTGCACCCAATGCCACAGCGGGGATCTTTTTACGGACATGGGCTTTCACAACCTGCTGGCTCCCCAACTGGGGCCGGGCAAGGGCAACGGCTATACCCGGCGGGAAGATTGGGGCCGGGCCAACGTCACCTTTGACATCCGGGACCGCTACAAATTCCGCACCCCCAGCCTGCGCAACGTCACCCTGACCGCCCCCTATTTTCACGATGGGGCCTATGCCACCCTGGAAGCGGCCATCACCCACCATTGCAACATTGTGGACGGGGCCACGGCCTACGATCCCAGCGCCAACGGGGTGCCCCCCACCTTCTTCAGTAGCTTGCAACCCTTCCAGCCCGCCAAGCAGTGGGCCAGCGCGGCCCAACAGCTTCAAAAGGGGCTACCCCTCAACGAAACCGACATCGCCGATCTGGTGGCCTTCTTGGGCGCGTTGACCGATCCCGCCGCCACAGACCTGGACCACTTCGTGCCGGAAAGCGTCCCCAGCAACCTGCCCCTGGACCAATCCCAGGCCGCCATCCGCCCGTAGGGACAGGTTTCAAACCTGTCCGCTATGCGCAGGACGATCCATCACCCCATCCAATATGATGATGCCGACAGACGCGACAACTAATTTAGCACATAGCAGCGCAAATAACGCCGCAAATAACTTCTCTAGCCGGGTCCGTGACCCGGCGGGTGCTTCCCAGGATCTTCTTTTGCAGACCCGCCGGGTCACGGACCCGGCTAGAGCAAAGGACTCCCGGAGTGTTTTGCGCCGCCGTATACCAGGAATTGACGGCAATAGTCCGATTCATGCCGCACGATGGGGGACTGTCATTGCCCTGCTCGCCCTCATGCTCCTGGCCGCCTGCGGAAAATCCGACCCGCCCCCGCCTGCCCCGCCTCCGCCCGCCCCCCTCCTCCCCGCCACGGGTGAATTTACCTTGACCAATGTGGCCGAAGCGTCCGGGATTGTCTTCCGCCACGGCGCGTTTGCCACCCAGATTTTTCAAGATCCTGCCGCGGCTATGGGCGGCGGGCTGTGCTGGCTGGATTATGACAACGACGGCTGGCTGGACCTCTATTTGGTCAATTCCCACGCTGTGGACGAGGTGGACTATTGGCAGGGCCAGGGCGGACTGCCCCGCAACGCTCTCTTCCGCAATATTGGGGCCACCCAGCCCGGCCAATTCGAGGATGTCAGCACCGCCTCCGCCGCGGATCTGGCCGCCGTGGGCAACGGTTGTCTGGCCGCGGATCTGAACATGGACGGCTTCACGGATCTCTTTCTGACCGCGGATGGCCCCAACGCCCTGCTGTGGAACAACGGGGACGGCACCTTCCGCGAGGGGGCGATGGCCGCGGGGCTGGCCGCGCCCGAATGGAACAGCGCGGCCGTGGCCGGGGATCTCAACGGGGACGGCTGGCCGGATCTCTTTGTGGCGGCCTATATTGATTTGAAAAACAAGGTGCCCAAGCCCTCGGGGGCCTTTCCCCAGGACTATTACGGTCTGCCGGATCATCTGTATATCAACAACGGGGACGGTACCTTCCGGGATGTGACCGAACTGGTTGGGCTGGATCGGATCGAGCGAGGGCTGGGCGGGCTGTTCAGCGACCTGGATCGGGACGGGGATCTGGATCTCTATATCGCTAATGACGGTCACCCCAACCGGCTCTATGCCAACAACCCCTGGCCCGGCGGTATCACCGGGGACCCGGCGGGGATCGGCTTTCGCTTTGAGGATCTGACCGAGTCGGCCAAGGTGGGGGATTCGGGCAGCGGCATGGGGGTGGCCGGGGGTGACTATGACGGCGACGGCCAGACCGACCTCTTCATCACCAACTGGGAGCGGGAGCTCAACGCCCTCTATCGCAACGAGACCAGTGAGTCGGGGATTCTCACCTTCCAATATAGCACCTTCCGCATCGGCGTCAGCGGTTTGGGCAACGGACAGACCGGCTGGGGAACCCATCTGGCCGACTTCGACCAGGACACGGACACGGATCTGCTCATCGTCAACGGCCGGGTGCCGGTCACCAACATGCAGACCGACCCGGAGACCATGCGCTATTATCGCAACCGCACGGTGGATCTGACCGGGGCGGGGGGCGTGGATCTGCCCGTGGCCGCGGAGGTGAAGTTCACCGAGGCCACGGCGG
>JAGNDO010000082.1 GCA_018003515.1 Caldilineaceae bacterium | reverse complement strand
TTGAGGACGGCGGTCATGTCCGCGCAGGCGATCTGGGCCTTTTCTAGCTTTTTGTCCCAATAGACCAGCTTGGCCAGGCGGCGGATGGGCGGATAGCGATGCTCCCGGCGGAAGGCGATCTCCCGCTGGTAGAAGGCGTGGAAGTCGTGCTGGGCCGCGGCTTGGATGGCGTAGTGGTCCGGGCGGTAGGTTTGGATCACCACCCGGCCGCCCCGTTCGCTGCGCCCGGCCCGGCCCGCCACCTGGGTGAGGAGCTGAAAGGTGCGTTCGCCGCTGCGGAAGTCGGGCAGGAAGAGACCCGTGTCCGCGGCGATGGCCCCCACCAGGGTGACCATGGGCAGATCCAGCCCCTTGGCGATCATTTGCGTGCCCACCAAAATGTCGGCTTCGTGGGCGGCAAACTTGGTCATGATGGCCTCGTGGCTGCCCTTGTGCCCGGTGGTGTCCGCGTCCCAGCGCAGGATGCGGGCCCGGGGGGCGAACTCTTGCACCAGTTCTTCCAGGCGCTGGGTGCCACTGCCAAAATATTTGATGCGCTTGCTGTTGCACTCCGGGCAGGTGTCGGGGATGGGATAGCGCTTGTTGCAGTGGTGGCAGACCAGCACGTTGACCCGCTCGTGATAGGTCAGAGGCACGTCACAGCCGTCGCACTGGACCACGTGGCCGCAGTCTCGGCACATGACAAAAGTGCTGGTCCCCCGCCGGTTGAGGAAGAGGATGGCCTGCTCGCCGGCCTGAAAGGTGCTGACCAGTTCGGCCTGCAAGCTGCGGCTGAGGATGGAGCGGTTGCCCGCCCGCAACTCCTGGCGCATGTCCACGATCTCCACCGGGGGCATCTCGGCGTAGAGGACGGTGGGCGGCTGATCGCCCAAACCAGACCTGTGGCCCATGACCCGACGGGGCAGTTCGAGCAGTGTCAGTTTGCCCTCGATCGCGCTGTGATAGGATTCCAAACTGGGGGTGGCGCTGCCCAGGATCAGGGGGCTGCCGGTCAGTTCGGCCAGGCGGATGGCCAGGGTGCGGGCGTCGTAGAAGACCGTGTTGCTGCCCCACTCTTCCGCGGCCTGTTTGTACGAGGACTCGTGCTCTTCGTCCAAAATGATCAGCCCCAGCCGGGGCAGGGGCGAGAAGAGGGCGCTGCGCGGCCCCACCACGATGTCCACCTCCCCGTCTCGGATGCGCCGCCATGTGTCGTAGCGTTCGCCCTTGCTCAGTTCCGAGTGGATGACGGCCACCTGGCCGGGGAAGCGTCCGGCAAAGCGGGCCACGGTCTGGGGAGTGAGGGCGATTTCGGGCACGAGGACGATGGCCTGTTTGCCCTGCTCCAAGGTGCGAGCGATGGCGTGGAGATAGATCTCGGTCTTGCCGCTGCCGGTGACGCCGTGGAGCAGATATTGGGGCGCGGGAAGGGTGGGGGCGTCGAACCATCCCGCCACCTTGGCCCACACCCCGGCCTGCTCGTCCGTGAGGGATGGCGGGAAGGTGCGGGCATAGGTGCGCCCGGCCAGGGGATCCCGGTAGCGCACCTGCTCGTCCAGGCGGATCAGCCCGGCGGCTTGCAGATCCCGCAGGAGGGTGAGGCTGGTGTCCACTTGGGCGTAGAGGTCGGTCTTCCAGACCGGCGCGGCCAAGTCCAATAATTTTTCCAGGGTGGGCAGATATTTGGCTGCGCCGCGCAAGTCCAAGAGCGCAGATCGGGCATCTTCCGCGGCCAGGTTCAAGACTGCCGCCTGGTCGTCCATCCGAATTAGCCCCTTTTCGTGCAAAGTGGTGATGCTGCTAACGCTGCGCAGCTTGCACTGAGTCTGCAATTCTTTGACCGTGGGCCGGGCATTGGGATGGTCCAGCAGCCAAGCCAGGACGGTGACTTGCTGAGTCTCTCGGCCCAGGGTGGGCAGACGGCGCAGCATTTCGGCCCGGTCGACGAGGATTTCGACCTGCTCCTCCCGCTTGGCGCGCACGCCCAGGGAGTCCGGGTCTTTGGTGAGCAGGCCGGGGGGTAGGAAGAGTTTGACGGATTCGGAGAGGGAGGCGACGTAGGTGTGGGCGGTCCACTCGGCCAGGCGGATTTGGGCCGGGGTGAGGACGGGGAGGGGGCGGGCCAGGCGCTGGACATCCTTGGTGGGGAAAGCCGGGGCGGGGACAAGCTGGATCACGATGCCCTGGACGGTTTGGCGGCCAAAGGGCACCCAGATCAGGTGGCCGGGCTGGACCCGGCCTTCCAGATCTGGGGGCAGGGCGTAGGTGAAGGTTTGCAGACTGGTACCGTCGTCATCGTCCCCAGGGGGCGGGGCCTCCTGTTCCCGGCGGCTGAAACTGGGCCGGATGGGGACGTTGACGATCACTTCGACGTGGGTGAGGAGAGCGGGGGAGGGCTCGTTCATGTGACGTTGGGGGAAAAGCCGACCAAGCGCAAAAGCTGGCCGGATCGGAAGCCGGCGATCAGGGCCAGCAGGCTGGGGATCAGGCCGAGCAACAAGTTGCCGGGCAGGTCCAGGCTGAGGGTGTCGAAGGCAAAGGCGATGATGGCGTAGATCAGCCCGCCCAAGATCATGCCGATGACCGGGCGCACCACATAGCTGGCGTTGAAGCGGTGGTCATAGTCCTGGGCTTCGCTGGTGTGCCACCACAGGGAGTGGGTGGCGCTGAGTATGCCGCCGATGGCCCCCCAAAAGAGGGTGATGACCAGGGCGTTGGCGTGGCGGCCCAGCCCTTGGCTTAGGAGGGAACTATCCAAATAGAAGTAGACGATGGCCCCCAGGGAGAGGACCAGCCAGGCCGAAAGGTAGATCAAAATGGGGCGGCCATAGGTGTCCGCGTTCTGCTGGCTGGCCGTGGCCTGGCGCAGGATCTCCCGCACTTGATGAACTTTGTCCTCCACCACTTGCAGATCCTCCGGCTGGCCCTTGAGCATGATGCTGGCCTCGCTGAGCAAAGCCCTGGCCTGTTTGGAGGCGGACTGCTCCGGGGCCAACACCTCCCGCACCTCGCCATACAGGGAGGCAATCTCGGTTTGCAACACCCGATACGAAGAATACCCGCCGGCCCCAGGCGGTTCCATCATCCCCCCCCACGGCTCCACCCCGTCCACCCCGTCCACCGGACCCACAACCGGCGGAGCAACCGGAATCGGTATGGACGGAACATAAGGAACCGGGGCTGGGGCGGGGGCCGCAACTTCTGGCGCGGCCGGAATCGGGGCCTGAGCCGGAGCCGTTTGGCCGGGGCTGGCGCTCTCCCAGGCCGGGGAGGCGTCCCCATCCGGGAAGAGTTCCCGGGCCAACAAGCGGCGCAACTCCACGATGTCCGGGGTGACGTCCAGCCCGGTCTGCCGGATGCCGACTTCCCCGGGGACGTCCGGTCCCGGTCCGCCGGCAGAGAGATCCACCGCACCGCCGTGCATGGCGTCCAGCAAGGAGCCACCCTGGTCCAGGCTCTCTTGGGCTTGGTGGGTGGCCTGGCGGCTCATGCTTTCGGGGATAGCCAGGTTGTCCAGAATGGCCTGGATCTCGGCCTCGGTCAGTTCCGGCGAGTTTGAGCTGCCAATGGGCAGCGGCGTCAGTGAAGGGTTACTCATGGATCGGTCCTTGAAGCAGTAAGAAAACGGTCGATTGAAGATGCATAAACTATAGCACAATTCGGCTGCTTTCGCACACGGGTTGGATTGGGGAAAAGGGGCTTTTCAAAAGTTGTCGGGTATACATGTAGGGGCACGGGTTCGGACGGCGACGCACGGATCAATCACGAGCGTATCGACTGAATGGTTCTGTTATCGTGACAACTGGCTTCGCAATCTGCTTGTCTCCTCCTCCATGGCAGGGTTTCGGGCTTAACCACAGAAAAACTAATTTCCAGTGAGGAAACGATCCGTTTCCTCACTGGAAATTAGTTTTTCTTCACTGGAAATCAAAGGCCGTATGGCGATGGGTCTGCGACTTGCGACTTGCGACTTGGCAAGCGCACTCTGCTGACTTCAGACGTCGGGAGCCTCGTCGGTCAACAAGGCGTTGACCTGCTCAACCGTCACGCCGAACAGGTGGGCGATCACATCGGGCGCATAGCCGTTGACGTGCATGGCGCGCATGAGGGCTTGCCGTTCACGTACGATGCCTTGTTCGATGCCTTGCTCGATGCCCTGTTCAAAGCCCTCTTCCAGGGCGTGGCGGCGGATCTTTGCCCGTTCTTTTTCAATACCCTCTTCCAAGGCGTTGCGGCGAATTTCCTCGCGCTCTTTTTCCAATGCTGTGATCAACATGGTTCTTGCCTCCTCGACTGAACGATAGGTCATCTCGATTTCTGCATAATCTGCCGACGGCATCCTCCCATGTTCGCGCAACTGGTGAAACCAGTTCAAAAACAAGGAAGCGGCCTGCCGGTCATCTTCTCGTGCAAACAGACTGGGTAGCTCGGCGATCAATACCTCAATATCGTAATGGGCCTCAGCCAGAAAAAGAGTGGAGACGATATTGCGGATGCCCAGCAACTGCTCCCGGCTGAATTCATGCTCCACGATCTTGAAATACTCAAAATTCAAGGTGTACCGACCCAAAGATGGCTCCGACTCGATCAATTCGGCGATATTGACCGGTGCAGTCCAGGATCGATCCCCGTTGTAGAGCAGGATGGGGAAAACCGCTGGCAGTTTGACGATCTCATTTTCGGTGACGAGGGGCGAATTGCGGGGTACAGGGAATTAAGAAGGTGAAGCGAGTTTGTCTCGGATGAGATCGACAATGGCCGTGGTCGCTGCCAGATCCGAGCGCAAATCACCCTCATCGAGAATGGTGAAAAAGCCGGTGGGGTAGCGGCTTTCGATGTAGAACTCTGTGATGCGCTGGCAGTCCGCCAAGAAGCGGCGAAAATCCTCGTCCAACTGGATCGCCTCCTGGAGCAGGATTTCCAAATCGTGGATGCGCCGTAATTGCCAGCCACGGTTGAGCAGATAGCCCTTCAGGTATTTCTCGATGGTCTGCTGAAGATGAAAAGCCACCACGGGCAGGGGGCCATCCTCCGTGAGCAGAATGCGGGCGGCGGCCAGATCTTGATCGCCCAGAGCAAACCATTCTGTCGAGAGGTTCGGTTCAGGCTCGCTCATAGAGACGCTCTCCCTGCTCCAGGATCTTGTGGTAGAAGGGGTCGTTCATGGCCAGACGCTGCTGCAATTCGTCCGGTGTCAGCACCAAGGGCGAGAAGGGGATACGATCATGGGTGTGGGCAGCCAGCCGTCTTGCCCGAATCCGACGTTCCAGGGGGGTCTCCGCTGACTCCGCCACAATGAGCAGATCGATGTCGCTGTCCGGGTGTGGTTCGCCCCAGGCCAAGGAGCCGAACAGGACGATCAGTTCGGGTTGATACCCTTCCGCTAACGCGCGTACGAGGGAATCCAAGGCGGAAGCTGTCCTCCGTGGGTGGGGTAAAAGGCTCTTTGTTGGGCGAGTTGTTGAAGGCAAGATGGTTGTGGACATGATCGAATTTCTCCGAAATAGCGGTCAGTTTCTGCCCCCATGATACACCAGCTCATTCCGGGAAACAAGGGCCGTTTTCGTCCGGCAGTCCATCAGCCCAGTCGGATACCCTCTGGGTGACTGCCCCTGCCCGGTGACGGTGTTGACCTGAGTTCACCGAAGGCCCCAATCCGCGGCCAGCCCGGTAACGCTACCGCTGCGCGCCGCAGAAAGCGGCTGTAAACAGCCGTCACCCCGCCCCACTGTGCCCTTCACCCGGTTGCCCTCTCATGGATCATTTACGCACATGCCATAACCCTGACTGCTGCTCATCGTAGACATATTTCTCAGCCGGAATCAGCCATATGTTGCGCAGATTGTCTGCCTCAACCCCTTGTTTGAACCTCTCCGAAACCAGAATGGTCCCATTCAGTCCCCTGGCAATAAAGATGTCCGCGCCCGACCAGCTATCCTGCTCGATCACAATGGATTGGAGAGACTTCACAGCTCCGCGACAGAAAGCACAGTCGAAGGAATTGCGTACCACATGGGACTGAGCATCATCCAGATTAGCTCCGTTCCATATGATCTGTACAAGTTGGTATGTGGGCAGACTGTCTGGTAAATCGCCGCGTTTCTTACGACCAGCGCGTACAATCTCTGCTGGTGGGTAGAAGGACTCTATCCCACGTAAATTCTTCTGGCTGTACATTTGCCGGAAGCGCTCCGATACCATCAGTTGGAAGCCGGCTCCCCATAGGAAGTCACCCCACTTCTCCGATTTGGCGCTAGACACTTGGATGAAATGGGGTGGCGAGTATTCCTTACCGCTAATTGCTTCTCCGCACACAGGACACTTGCATGACGCACCGTAGCGAATCGGCTCGACCACTTCCCCGTATGCCCATTTCGTGCCGAATCGTCCTCCTTCAGAATTCAGGACGTAGAAGTTCATTTGATAACCTCCATTGTTCGGGTGGGAAGATCGACCGCACCCGGGAAACTACTCTGTAAGTCTGGCTGTGAGAAGATTCAAAAACTCCGTAGGCGGATCTGTCCTATGCCTGGGCCGGTGAAGGCGTTGACCTGAGTTCACCGAAGGCCCCAACCCGCGCCCAGCCCGGTGACGCTGCCGCCGCGCCCGCCGCCGTCAGCGGAGTCGCCCACGTTGTTGTTGGGGATGGGCTGTCCGCTGGCGTCCGTGGACGGGGAGGTGGTGGAAAGGTGGTCTGTGTACAGATAGAAAAGCAACTCATCTCTGCTTACGGCATTGGTCAAACTGTTGGATCACCTTGTCCTAATTTTCGCTGAATTTGTTCATCCGTATTGTGCATAGATATGGTCTTTTTATAGTCTCGGAGCGTCCTAAAACACCATACAAACACGCATATGGATAGAATAGAAAGCAAGATATGTAGCCACCAGTTGACATTAACAGGCAGACCATAGCCCATAGGGAGTGCAATAAGTGTAATTAAAAATGGAGCTAGCCCGGCTAGTAGCATAGAAGATGCTACACCTACCGCAAGAATAGCCCAGCGTATTTTCATGGGGATTTGTTTTTGCATAATATGATTATCTACCCTCTATTCTTGTTATGTCTGCTTTTTGGGTGCGATTCAAGAGCGGATGCGCCGCCTCCCCCACTTCCTGGAAGCTCTCACCCCCTCATCCAGAATTATGCCCCCAGCCCCACCCATTGTCCAGAACCCAATCCGCCAATCCATGCTATAATAATCATACGATTTCGCCAGCCCGACCCACCCAGTTTTACGCCCCATCCCGGAGAGACCCCATGCAGATCGAAAAGCTTCCCTTCAGCCTCCAAGCCCCGGCCCACCCCCTGGACGCGCTCTTCAAGCCCAAGACCGTGGCGGTGATCGGGGCCACGGAGCGGGCGGAGAGTGTGGGCCGCACCATTCTGTGGAACCTGATCAGCAGCCCCTTCGGCGGCACGGTCTATCCGGTCAACCCCAAGCGGGCCAATGTGCTGGGCGTGCGCGCCTATCCCACCATCCAGGCCGTGCCGGACCCCATCGATCTGGCGATTTTGGTCACCCCCGCCGCGTCCGTGCCGGATCTGGTGGAGGCGTGTGTGGCCGCCGGGGTGAAGGCGGCCGTGGTGGTCGCCAAGGGCTTCAAGGAGGCCGGGGCCGAGGGCATCCGCCTGGAGCAGGAGGTGATGGTCCGGGCGCGCCGGGGCAATCTGCGCATTTTGGGGGCCAACAGCCTGGGGTTGATGAACCCGGTCAGCGGCCTCAACGCCACCTTTGCCAAGGGCATGGCCCGGCCCGGTAGCGTGGGCTTCCTCAGCCAGAGCGGCGCGCTCATGGGCGCGGTGCTGGATTGGAGCTTCCGGGAGAATGTGGGCTTCAGCGCTCTAGTCTCCGTGGGCACCATGCTGGATCTGGACTGGGGGGATCTGGTCTACTATTTGGGCGAAGACCCCCGCACCAAGGCCATCGTGGTCTACATGGAGAACATCGGCAACGCCCGCAGCTTCCTCTCCTCGGCCAGGGAGGTCTCCCTCTCCAAGCCCATCATCGTGATCAAATCCGGGCGCACAGAGGCTGCGGCCCGGGCCACGGTCTCCCACACGGGCCAGCTCACGGTCAGCGACGATGTGCTGGACGCCGCCTTCCGGCGCAGCGGCGTGCTGCGGGTGCGGGATCTGTCGGAGATCTTCTACATGGCCGAGGTGCTCTCCAAGCAGCCCCGGCCCAAAGGCCCCAACCTCACCATCGTCACCAACGCCGGCGGCCCCGGCATCCTGGCCACGGACGCCCTGCTCATGAACGGCGGCAGCCTCACCGCCATCTCCGCCGAGCTTTCGACCAAGCTGGACGGCTTTCTGCCCGGCGAATGGGCGCACCAAAACCCCATCGACATCCAGGGGGAGGCGGACCCCAAACGCTATGCCGACACCGTTGAGGCCGTGACCGCCGACCCCAACACCGACGGCGTGCTGGTGATCCTGGCCCCCCAGGACACCACCGACCCCACCCAGACCGCCGAAGCCCTGCGCTCCGTGATCAAGACCCCGCCCACCAAGCCCCTCCTGGCCAGTTGGATGGGCGGGGCGGATGTGGCCGCCGGCCAGGCCATCCTCAACCGGGCAGGCATCCCCACCTTCAACTATCCCGACACCGCGGCCCGGGTCTTCAACTATATGTGGCAGTACAGCGACAACCTGCGCAGCCTCTACGAAACCCCCACCTTCCCCGCGGTCAGCGACGAGACCCTGATCGCCCGTCAGCAGGTGCGGGAGACCCTGGAACGGGTGCGGGGCAGCGGGCGCACCCTGCTCACCGAGTTCGAGTCCAAACAATTGCTGGCCGCCTACGGCATCCCCACGGTGCAAACCCATCTGGCCCCGGATGCCGACGCAGCCGTGGCCGCGGCGGACCGCATGGGCTATCCCGCCGTGGTCAAGCTCAACTCGGAGATCGTCACCCACAAGGCCGCGGTGGGCGGCGTGCGCCTCAATTTGGCCGATGGCGAGGCTGTGCGGGCCGCGGTGGAGCAGATCCAAGCCGCGGTCACCGCCCACGCCGGGGCCGCCGCCTTCCAAGGGGTAACGGTTCAGCCCATGATCGACACCCAGGGGGGCTATGAGCTGATCATCGGCTCCAGCCCGGACCCCCAATTCGGCCCGGTGCTGCTCTTTGGGGCGGGCGGCGCGCTGGTGGAAATTCTGGGCGACCGCTCCCTCTCCCTGCCCCCCCTCACCACCACCCTGGCCCGGCGCATGATGGAGGAGACCAAGATCCATCGGGCTTTGATGGGCGAACACGGCCACGCCGCCGTGGACACCGAGCGGCTGGAACGCATCCTGGTTCGTTTCAGCCAACTGGTGGCCGAACAGCGCTTGATCCAGGAGATCGAGATCAACCCCCTCCTGGCCAGATCCCCCCAGGCCGATGCCGAAAACGCCATGTTGGCCTTGGACGCTCGCGTCCTGCTTTACGGCCCCGAAGTAGACGAGGCCGATCTGCCCAAGCTGGCCATCCGCCCCTATCCCAGCCATTATGTGGCTCCCTTCACCCTCACCACCGGCCCGGAAGTCACCATCCGCCCCATCCGCCCGGAGGACGAGCCGATGATGGCCCATTTCAACAGCACCCTCTCCGAGGCCAGCGTCTATCTGCGCTACTTTCACCCCAAAACCCTCAGCCAGCGCATCTCCCACGAAGAGCTGACCCAAGTCTGCTTCATCGACTATGACCGGGAGATGGCCCTGGTGGCCGACCTGGCCGACCCCCAAACCGGCCGCTTCCAGATCATCGGCATGGGCCAATTGACCCGTCAACACGGGGCCAACGAAGCCGAATACGCCATCCTGATCAACGACAGCTACCAGCGCACGGGCTTGGGCACCGAACTCCTGCGCCGCCTATTGGAGATTGCCAAAGCCGAAGGCATCGCCAAAGTCACCGCCGACATCCTCCCCGAAAACAGCGGCATGCGCCGGGTCAGCCAGAAGTTGGGCTTCAAGCTGGTGCGGGATTTCGAGGAAGGAATTATTAAGGCGGAGATTGTGGTTTGAGCGGGTGAAGGGGCGAGGCCAGCGCAGGTTGAGTAGCCCGGCTTGACCCAACCCGTCACACGACCCAAAAAGAAAGGGCGTATCGAAACCGAAGCGGGTTGCTCCATTTCGGGTCAACCCGCTTCGGTTTCGATACGCCGCCAGGGCCTGAATGGTCAGCGGAGATCTTGGCGGCGGCTACTCAACCTGCGCTGGCCCCGCCGAAGGCCAGCGCAGGTTGAGTAGCCCGGCTTGACCCAACCCCTCACACAACCCAAAAAGGAAGGGCGTATCGAAACCGCAGCGGGTTGCTCCATTTCGGGTCAACCCGCTGCGGTTTCGATACGCCGCCAGGGCCTGAATGGTCAGCGGAGATCTTGGCGGCGGCTACTCAACCTGCGCTGGCCCCTACGCTGGTCTCGCCGAAGGCCCTGACGCTGGCCCCGCCGAAGGCCAGCGCAGGTTGAGTAGCCCGGCTTGACCCAACCCCTCACACAACCCAAAAAGGCAGGGCGTATCGAAACCGAAGCGGGTTGACCCTGTTTGGTTGACCCGCTGCGGTTTCGATACGCCGCCAGTGGCTGAATGGTCAGCGGAGATCTTGGCGGCGGCTACTCAACCTGCGCTGGCCCCGCCGAAGGCCAGCGCAGGTTGAGTAGCCCGGCTTGACCCAACCTGTCACACGACCCAAAAAGGAAGGGCGTATCGAAACCGAAGCGGGTTGCTCCATTTCGGGTCAACCCGCTTCGGTTTCGATACGCCGCCAGTGGCTGAATGGTCAGCGGAGATCTTGGCGGCGGCTACTCAACCTGCGCTGGCCTCACCCCTTCACCCGCTCACCCCTTCACCCGCTCACCCCTTCACCCGCTCACCCCTTCACTCGCTCACCCCTTCACCATCCCCGCCGGGACAAATGTCCCCCCAGACACGGGACACCTGGCCCCTATCTTTTTTGCGCCAATCGGGGTATTATAGACGAGTTGATTGTGAACAAATTCACAAAATAAAAGGGATCTGCCCATGCTCACACATGCCTCGAAAACCGCAAAACATCCTAGCGGCGATAACCGGTTCAAGTTGGTGGATCGCACCCTCAAGCGGTTTCAGTTCCGCCAGGATGCCCTGATCGAAGTGTTGCACACCGCCCAGGAGGCCTTTGGCTTTCTGGAAGAGGATCTGCTTGTCTATGTGGCGGGCCAGCTCAAATTGCCCCTGAGTTGGGTCTTTGGTGTGGCCACGTTTTATCACTTTTTCTCTCTGGAACCCCAAGGGGATCACACCTGCATCGTTTGCATGGGCACGGCCTGCTATGTCAAGCGGGCCGCGGAGATTGTGGCTGTGCTTCAGTCCGAGTTTGGCATTGAGTCCGGTCAAACCACCGCGGACGGGGTGTTGAGTCTGGCCACAGCCCGTTGTTTGGGCAGTTGTGGCCTGGCCCCGGTGTTGGTGATGGATGGAGAGGTGTTGGGCCGGGAAACCCCGGAAGGCGTGCTGGACAAGGTGCGCCAAATGGTGGCGGCCCACAAAGCGGCTGAGTTGGTTCCGGCATAACAGAGTAAGGGCCGTCAAACAGATAACGCCTGGACTTGTTGCGAGATTGAGTAATTAAGAGATTGCGAGATTGTCACGACACAATCTCCAAATCTCTCAATCTCCAAGTCACCGGATACTTTGATCGCCAATACTAAACATTTTACGTTCAACAGCGTGATGGAGTGATCACCCATGAACAGAGTTGAATTACAGGCCATGAGCCAGCGGGAAGTGGAACGACAGCAGGCTTTTGTCTGCCGCTTTCTGTGCTGTGCCAGCACACCTTGTCTCTCGTCCGGCGGTGCGGCGGTGCAGGAGGCCGTCAAGAGCCAGGTGAAGGAGATCGGGCTGGACGCGGAGGTCGAGGTGATCTCCACCGGGTGCATGGGACCATGCAGCCGTGGCCCCCTGGTCACCGTGCAGCGACCCGGCCAGGCGGACCAAATTTTTGAGAATGTGACCCCGGATGTGGCCCGGTCGATTGTGACTGCGTGCGCCACGGAGCGCAAGGTTGAGCCTGACCCTGTGGTCGAAGCCCACCGCATGTCCCCGGAGATGCCCTTTTTCACCAAGCAGAAGAAGGTCGTATTGGCCAACAGCGGTCTGATTGACCCGGAACGGCTGGAAGACTATGTGGCTCGCGGCGGCTACAGCGCCCTGGCCCATGCCCTGCGAGAGATGACGCCGGAAGAGGTCTGTGATGTCCTGGTGGGCAGCGGGTTGCGGGGCCGGGGTGGCGCTGGCTATCCGGTTGGGCTGAAGTGGAATCTGGTGCGCAAGGCTCCGGGCGACCGCAAATATGTGGTGGCCAACGGTGACGAAGGCGACCCGGGCGCGTATATGGATCGCACCTTGATGGAATCAGATCCCCACCGGGTGTTGGAGGGGATGGCGATTGCGGGCTATGCCGTGGGCGCGGAACAGGGCTTCCTTTACGTGCGGGGCGAATATCCCGTTGCGGCCAAGCGGCTGGAGCGGGCCATTCGGGCCGCGGAGCGGCGGGGCATTTTGGGTGGGCGTGTGTTGGAGAGTGGTTTCACCTTCCGCATTGATGTGCGGATTGGGGCTGGGGCTTTTGTGTGTGGCGAAGAGACCGCGCTCATGGCCTCGGTCATGGGCAAGCGCGGCCAGCCCGTGCCCCGTCCGCCCTATCCGGCCCAGAGCGGGTTGTGGGGCTGCCCCACCCTGATCAACAACGTGGAAACCCTTGGCAACATCGTGCCCATCATCCAGAACGGGCCGGAATGGTATGCCAGCATCGGCACCAAGAAGAGTTCGGGGACCAAGATTTTTGCCCTGGCCGGCAAGGTGGAAAACACGGGGCTGATCGAGGTGCCAATGGGGATGCCTTTGCGAGAGATCGTCTTTGACATCGGCGGCGGTGTGCCGGATGGGCGCACCTTCAAAGCAGCCCAGACCGGTGGCCCCAGCGGCGGGTGCATCCCCGCGGACTATTTGGACACGCCGGTGGACTATGAGAGCCTGCGGGCCTTGGGATCCATCATGGGGTCTGGCGGGTTGATTGTGATGGATGACCGCAGTTGCATGCCCGATGTGGCTAGATTCTTTATGGAATTCTGCATGGATGAGAGTTGCGGCAAGTGTGCGCCCTGCCGGGTGGGGACGGTGCAGATGCACCGCATCCTGGAATGCATCACCAACGGCAGTGCCACCAGCATGGATCTGGAGCGGTTGGAAGAGCTATGCGTGATGGTGGCCGAGACCAGCCTGTGCGGGTTGGGCCAATCGGCCCCCAACCCGATTCTCAGCACCCTGCGCTATTTCCGGCATGAATACGAGGCCCACATCCATCACCGCACCTGCACCGCCGAGGTGTGTGAGTTTAGCCAGGTACCGGTGATGGAGTTGGCGTAGGGTTATCGAGTAATGCGTATCGAGTCATACGTAATGAGTGTCGAGTAGCCCTTGCCATTCGCCATTCGCCATTTGCACGAGGAGATTCTTATGTCCGTCGTCACCCTAACCATTAACGACGAACTTGTCAGCGCCCGATCCGAGCAGACCTTGCTGGCTGTACTCAAGGAACAGGGCATCGAACTGCCCACCCTTTGCCACATGGAGGGGTTGAGCGAGCGGGGCGGCTGTCGCCTCTGTCTGGTAGAGATCCAGGGCAACAACAAGCTGCAACCGGCCTGCGTCACCTCGGTCCAGGAAGGCATCGTGGTCTATACCCACAGCGAGCGGCTGGTCCGCTATCGCCAGATGATCCTGGAACTCTTGCTCTCCGAGCGCAACCACATCTGCTCTGCCTGTGTGATGAACGGCCATTGCGAGCTGCAATGGCAGGCCGCCCGGTTGTCCGTGGACCATGTGCGCTATGACTATCTGTGCCCGGATCTGCCCATGGACGCCAGCCACAGCCGCTTTGTGCTGGACCACAACCGCTGCATCCTGTGCAACCGCTGTACGCGGGTATGCGACGAGGTGGAGGGTGCCCACACCTGGGATGTTTCCGGGCGTGGGGTCAACAGCCGGGTGATCATCGACCTCAACCAGCCCTGGGGATCCAGCCTGAGCTGCACGAGCTGTGGCAAGTGTGTCCAAGTCTGCCCGACCGGTGCGCTGACCCTCAAGGGGTCTACCGTGGCCGAGATGGAAAAGCAGCACGACTTCCTGCGCTGGATTTTGGATGGCCGGGAAAACAAGGTGTGGAGTCGGGCGTAAATCAATGCCCACTTGACAATGCACAATGCACAATGGGTGATGGAAGAGCGGAGTTAGTTCGCCATTCGCCATTCGCCATTCGCTATTCGTTGAGGGAGAGATCATGGCTAAAAACCCAACTGCCCCAGGCAAAATTAGATTGGCCACCGCTTGGCTGGGGGGCTGTTCCGGCTGTCACATGAGCTTTCTGGATCTGGACGAGAAGCTGATCGACCTCTTTGAGGCGGCGGACCTGGTCTATAGCCCGATTGCGGATATAAAAGAGTTTCCCAAAAATGTGGATGTGACCCTGGTGGAAGGGGCCATCGCCAACGTGGATCACATCCACCTGGCCAAAGAGATCCGGGCAAACAGCAAGATCGTGGTCAGCTTTGGCGACTGCGCGGTGACGGGCAATGTCCTGGTGCTGCGCAACAAATTGGGGGTGGAGGATCTGCTCACCAAGGTCTATCACGAAGGCCCAGGCAGCATCCCCAAGGGCGGCGAGGCGGACAAGGTCATGCCCGCCCTGGTTCCCCAAGTGCTGCCCCTGCACCAATTGATCCATGTGGACGCCTTCATCCCCGGCTGCCCGCCAGATCCGGACCGCATCTGGGCCGCGGTGACTGCCCTGCTGCGGGGCGAAAAGGTCATGCTACCCGATACCATGCGCACGTTTGGATAAATGGCGAATGGGCGAATGGCGAATGGCAAAGCCGTGTTATGAGCCAGCCAGTGTCTCCTCACAAGGGAACAACCATTCGCAACTCGCCATTCGCAACTCGCCATTCGCTCATTTGCCTGAGGTGAAAACTATGTCTAAAGTAGTCACAATCGACCCCGTCACCCGTATCGAAGGCCACGCCAAGATCACGGTGCATTTGGATGATGCCGGTCAGGTGGCGGATACTCGCTTCCATGTCACCGAGTTCCGAGGCTTTGAGAAGTTCTGCGAAGGCCGCAGCTTTTGGGAGATGCCCGGCATCACCGCCCGCATTTGTGGCATCTGCCCGGTCAGCCATTTGATGGCCTCGGCCAAGGCTGGGGACGCTATTTTGGGCGTCAATATTCCGCCCACGGCGGCCAAGCTGCGCCAGTTGATGAACTGGGGCCAGTTGGTGCAAAGCCACTCCCTCAGCTTCTTCCACCTCAGCGCGCCGGACCTGCTCTTGGGCATGGAGAGCGACCCGGTCCAACGCAACGTGGTCGGCCTGATCCAGCGCTATCCCAACGTGGCCCGCAACGGCATCCGCCTGCGCGGCTTTGGCCAGGAGATCATCCGCACCCTGGGCGGCAAGAGCGTCCACCCCTCGTGGACCGTGCCGGGTGGCGTGCGGGAACCCCTGCTCCCCGCCCAGCGAGACCAGATCAAGCGCATGTTGCCCGAAGCCTTCGACATCGCCGAGCTGGCCCTCAATCTGCTCAAGGACAGCTTTGACCAATTCCAGCCCGAAATCGACAGCTACGGCGACTTCCCCAGCCTCTACATGGGCCTGGTGACGCCGGACGGCGGACTGGAGCATTACAATGGCAAGCTGCGCATCATGGACAGCACGGGGCGTATTTTGGACGACGTGGACCCGGCCAACTATCGCTCGGTGATCGGCGAGGCCGTGGAGCCCTGGTCCTATCTCAAGTTCCCCTATTACAAGCCTATGGGCTATGAAGGTGGGGCGGGCATGTATCGGGTTGGCCCCCTGGCCCGGCTCAACATCTGCGACTATGCCGGCACCCCCAAGGCGGACCGGGAACTGCGCCAATTCCGGCGCCTGGGCGATCATGGCCAGCCGGTTTCCAGTAGCTTCCACTATCACTACGCCCGGCTGATCGAGATTCTCTTCTGTTTGGAGAAGATCGAAGAGGTCTTGAACGACCCGGATCTGACCAGCACGCGGGTGCGCAGCGTGGCCCAGGTCAACAATCTGGTGGGTGTGGGGGTCAGCGAAGCGCCCCGGGGCACCCTCTTCCACGAATATCATGTGGACGAGAACGGCATTCTGCAAAAGGTCAACATGATCATCGCCACGGGTCAAAACAACCTGGCCATGAACCAGACCGTCAAGCAGATTGCCCAGGCCTATGTGAACGGCAACGGAAAGAGCGCCGCCACCGGGTTGAGCGAAGGCATCCTCAACCGCATCGAGCATGGCATCCGGGCCTATGACCCCTGCCTGAGCTGCTCCACCCACGCCGTGGGCCAGATGCCCATGCACGTCCAATTGCTGGGGCCGGACGGCGCTCTGCTGGACGAAAAAATCCGTGACTGATCGGCAGGGGACCGACGAAACCCCCAACTTAGCCCCACAAAGCCATCTCCGGCTTCTGTCCCAAAGACCGGTCGGCCACGCCCAGGAGTCACCCTCCACCGCGGACGTGGGCGACCGGTCCATTTTAATCCTGGCCTGCGGCAACGACCTGCGTCAGGACGATGGGGCCGGTCTGGCCCTGGCCCGCCAGATTGCCGCGGCCAACCCCCACCCTGATCTGACCGTTGACCTGATCTGTGTCCATCAGTTGATGCCGGAATTGGCTTTGGACATCGCCCGTCCTGGCGTGGACGCGGTTTTTTTTGTTGATACGCGCGCCACAATTGGGTCGGGAAGTTGTGGCAAAGACGAGACAAGTTTGGCATCCTTGACCATCATGGCTTTGGAACCCACGGTCCTCGTGGGCCGGCTGGGTCATCATGTGGACGCCCAGATGGTGTTGCTCTATGCCAGGGAACTCTACGCCAAAACGGTCCCGGCCTGGCTGATCACCGTCCCCGGCTACGCCTTTGACCACGGCGAGGGGTTCAGCCCCCAAGTGCAGGCATTATTGGCCGGGGCGGACGAATTTATCGCCCAGATCTACGCTTGACCCCCCCACAGGTTTGACAGTCCTTTCCACCTTGGCTATCCTAGAGTTATGGACATGGCGACCGCAACACCTCAACTCAATCAACCGGGCAAGTTCCACTTCAAGCGCATCTATTGGCTCTATATCGGCATGACCTTGCCCCTGGTGGCCCTGCTGGCCTTTGTGGTCTTTCAGCCCATCGTGGTGCTGCCCCGCATCAGCCTGGCCCCCGGCTTCTCGTTGACAGATCAGCAGGGGGAGCGGCTCACCAACGAGGATCTGCGGGGCAGCCTGGTGCTGTACAACTTCACCTACACCCACTGCACCGGGGAGTGCCGGGACACCAGCCAATCCATGCAGGCGGCCCAGGAATGGCTCAAAACCTCGGGGATTGCCGAGAGCGGGGTGGGCGGGCTGCCGGTCAAGCTGGTCACGGTCTCCTTTGACCCGGAGCGGGACACGCCGGCCGTGCTGCAAGCCTATGCCGACCGCCTGGGCGCGGACCCGGCCCTGTGGCACTTCGCCACGGGGGATCCCCTGCGGCTCAAATATATGATCGGCGGCGGCTTTTATACCTATTATGATCAGCGGCCCGACAGCACCTTTGAGTTTGACCCGGCCTTCATGTTGGTGGACGGCTGGGGCATTCTGCGGGCCGAATATCGTCTGCCCACCCTGGATCTAGCCATCGTCGAGCGGGATCTGGGGCTGATCGTGAAGGAATATGAACAGAGCGAAGGGGCCAGCCGCTATGCGTACGAGGCGGCCCATCTATTCCTCTGTTATCCGCGTTAAACCCGATCTTCCAGGAAGGGGCCAGCATCTCTTGGGCTCACCGAGATTTCTTGGCCCCTTCCTGGAAGATTAAATCGCCCAAGAAAACGAAAGCATCCCCATGACGACTTCTCCAGATCAACCCATCGAACCCACCGCCACCCAGCGCAAGTGGCGCTGGATCTACATTCTGGCCGGTGTCCCAGCGGTGATCGTGATCGCCGTGTTGATCGTGCAGCAACTGATCCCGCCCAGCTTCAACGGCATGGTGATCCAGTCCCCTCAGCGGGCGGCCAACTTCACCCTGACCGCCAGCACGGGGGAGCGCATGAGCTTGCAGGATCTGCGGGGCAAGACCGTGTTGCTCTTCTTCGGCTACACCTTCTGCCCGGATGTCTGCCCCACCACCATCGCCGACCTGACCCATGCCATGACGATTTTGGGGCCAAAAAAGGCCGCGCAAGTGCAAGCCGTCTTTGTCTCTGTGGACCCGGAGCGGGACACGCCGGAGCGGTTGCGGGAATATCTTTCCTATTTCAACCCGGCCTTCTTGGGCATGACCGGCACCCCGGAAGAGTTGATTATAGCCAGCACCCCCTTTGGCATCTTCTATGAGCAGCACGAGGGGAGTGCGGCCACGGGCTATCTGGTGGACCACACGGCCACCATCACGGTGATCGACAAGGAAGGCTATGTGCGCCTGGTCTTCCCCTACGGCATGGGGGCCGAGGCGATGGCGGCGGACTTGGCCCAGTTTGTCAAATAGGTAGAGTTGCACTGATTTACCACGAAGACACGAAGACGCAAAAAAAGGAAGGAAACGACCAATCCCCTTCTTTTTTGTGTCTTCGTGTCTTCGTGGTCAAAATCCTTGTGATTTGTCCAAGGATTTTGCCAATGAGGCGTCCAATGAGGTGTATAGTGCGTTTTAGGTCATGTCAAACTGTAACTTTTCTTATGAGAATTGTATAATGCCGTCCGTATACCTCGTTTCAAATTGAACAATCCCAGACAGCCGGTCCGGTCAGCGTCACCTATAAAAATCTTGAAGCCGACGAAATCATAAGGAGGTTCCCAATGAAAGATCCCCAAGCACCCAAAGGCACGGCCGCAGTGATGGCGCTCTATTTTGTTGTGATTGTCGCCCTTTGGTCATTTTCTTATATGACCATGTTGTCCCGAGGAATTACATCATGAGCGCAGAACACCAAACAGCCCAAGAGGCTCCTGCTAGCCACGATGCGGCCGAATTTCATGTGGATTGGTATGAGAGCGCCTGGGTGAAGCTCTCTGTCCTGCTTTTGCTGGTCTTTGGCACGGCGATTTCTATTTCCAGCTTTGGCTATGGCATCCAGATTCCATCGGCCTATCAGCGCATCGACCCTGGGGTCTTCCAGACCCCGGGCGCGCCGGATGCGGGGGCCTTTGCCAATCCGGGTCTGCGGGAACTGGCACCGGGCAAATACGAGGTCCACATTTTGGCCCAGATCTGGTCCTTCACCCCATCGGAGATTCGGGTGCCGGCCGGCTCGACAGTCACCTTTTACGTCACCAGCCGGGATGTGCAGCATGGGTTTAAGCTGCAAGACACGAATCTGAACATGATGATTCTGCCCGGCCAGGTCTCGACCTTGACCGCCACCTTTGACGAGCCGGGCACCCACAACTTCATCTGCCATGAGTATTGCGGCAGCGCACACCACATCATGTACGGTCGTTTGGTGGTTGAAGAGACCGCCGACACAGCCGCTGCACAAAACTAGGGCCAGGGAGACGAGAGGAACGATTATGGCTATTGCTAACAAAACAATCAAGGCCGGTGCAACCGGCAAGGTTCTACCCTCCAAAAGCGCCAGGGAAGCCCGCTTTGCCATGGAAGATCGCATGGCCGGGATCGCCATCGGCATTGCCCTTGCCTCCCTGTCCATCGGTGTCACCATCGGCTTGATGCAGGGCTTGGAACATGCGGGGATCGACACCTACAAGTATGCGTTTGGCATGACCTACTATCAAGGGTTGACCCTGCACGGGGTACTCAACGCCCTGTCGTGGACCACTTTCTTCATTGTGGGCTTCTTCACCTTTGTGCTGGTGCGCAGCCTGGATCGGCCCCTGGCCCTTCCCCAACTCAACATGGCCGGTCTGGTGATCATGATCATCGGCCTGGTGAGCGCGGCCATCCCCATGTTGACCAATGCCGCCAGCGTACTCTACACCTTCTATCCCCCACTCCAGGCGACCTGGCCTTTCTATGTGGGGCTGACCCTGGTGATCGTGGGGTCGTGGGTGGTGGGGTGGGGCTTCCTGGCCACCTTCTTTGCCTGGCGCAAGGCGAACCCAGGCGTGACCACCCCCTTCCTGGCCCTGGGATCTCTGATCACCATGGTCATGTGGCAGATTGCCACCCTGGGCGTGGCCACGGAGATGCTGGCCCTGCTCATCCCCTGGTCCTTGGGCTGGGTGGAGGGCACGGACCCCCTGTTGGCCCGTACCTTCTTCTGGTTCTTTGGCCATCCTTTGGTCTACTTTTGGCTGTTGCCCGCCTATCTCTCCTGGTATGGCATGTTGCCCAAGATCGCCGGGGGCAAGATTTTCAGCGAGCAGTTGGCCCGTCTGGTCTTCTGGCTCTTCCTGCTCTTGTCCATCCCCGTGGGTATGCACCACCAGTTCACGGACCCGGGTATCCCCGCCGCCTGGAAGTTCCTGCATGGCGTGATCACCTATAGCCTGGCCATCCCCAGCTTCCTCACCGCCTTCACCGTGGTGGCCTCCTTGGAAGTGGGCGCACGGGCCCGGGGTGGCAAGGGATACTTCATGTGGATCCGGGCGCTGCCCTGGGACAACCCGTCCTTCGCCGCCCAAGCCTTTGCCATGATCCTTTTCGCCTTTGGCGGTATCGGTGGCCTGACCAATGCCTCGTACAACCTGAACCTGGCCGTCCACAACACAAGCTGGATTCCCGGCCATTTCCACTTGACCCTTGGCTCCGCCACCACCCTGACCTTCATGGGCATCCTCTACTGGCTGCTACCCAAGCTGACCGGTCGCCAGCTCTTCACCCGGCGCATCGCCCTGGCCCAGGCCTGGACCTGGTTTATCGGTATGATCTTCTTCTCTAACAGCCTGCACTATCTGGGGATTGAGTTTGGCGTGCCCCGGCGCACCATGCTGGGGGCCACCCCCTACTTCAACGAGGCTTGGCGGCCCTTCCTGACCGAATCGGCCGTGGGCGCGAGCCTGCTCTTCATCAGCGCCACCCTCTTCTTCACGGTGATCATCGGCACCCTTGTCACCCGCAAGCGGGTGACGGAGCCCATCGAGATGCCCGTGGCCGAGGATCTGTCCGGTCGGGCCATCCCCGGCTGGCTCAACAACTGGAAGCCCTGGCTCTACGGCACGGTGATCCTGATCCTGCTGGGCTATGGACCTATCCTCTATGTCTTGATCCGAGACGCCCAGTTGCTCTCGCCAGGGTTTAGGGTCTGGTAAGGTCTGGCAGGTTCTGGGACGAAGAATAAATGACTCTACTGCGAGAACTAAAGATTCACCACAAAGATCACAAAGATCACAAAGAAAAGAAAGCCTTTTCCTCTGCGTTCTATGCGTTCTCTGTGGTCAAATAGCTTTTTGCAGCAGAGTCAAAAATAGACTGCTGATGACGTACGGCGGGCGGATTTTTACGGATTTTCTTTTGAGAGAAAATTTGTGAGAATCCGCCCGTTTCGCGTTGTTTGCGTGCGGTTTTGGACACCCCGTATCTTGGAAAGGTAATCGTTCACCCCCCTGCCCCCAATTCTGGGGGAGGTCGTGGACAGTTCCCCCCAAAGTTGGGGGGTCAGGGGGGGGCGGGGCGTGAACGCTTACTTGGAAAGCCGCTTTGGTTGCCCCATTCCGCGTCTGTGGCTATAATCGGGCGATGTGGTTGCCCCTTTTCCTCTGAGGCTCAACCGGATTTCATGGGACGTGGGTTACCCCCCTGAGATCCCAAAGATCTCCCTCTGGTTGCAAAGGAGTGTTCTATGCCTGTGTTCGATGCCATCCTGCGCCCGCTGATTCTGTGGTTGGCGCGCGGATTTGCCCGGCTTGTGTTGCGTTTGCGGATTGAGGGGGTGGAGAATGTGCCCAAAGATGAGGCGTTGCTGGTGATCGGCAATCATTTCAGCTTCTTTGAGCCGCCTTTGCTGGGGCTTTTTTTGCCCCGCTACCCGCGCTTTTTGACGGCGACGGAGAGCCAGGAGAATTGGTTTTTGCGCCAACTGGTGCGCATCTATGGCCAGATCCCCATCTGGCGGGGACAGGTGGATCGCACGGCTATGCGCACGGTGCTGGATGCCCTGGCCGGGGGCGAGTGGGTGGGCATCTTCCCCGAGGGCGGGGTGGACCCGGCGGTGCAGGAGAAGGTGGCCAGGGGGGAGCAGGTCACGTCCACGGATGGGCATATGTCCCGGCTGAATCCGGTGTTAATTCGGGCGCGGCCGGGGGCGGCGTTTTTGGCGGTGCAGGGACAGGTGCGGGTGCTGCCCGTGGCCTTTGTGGGCACGGAGCAGATCATGGGCAATCTGAAACGGTGGCGGCGCACAACCGTGACCATGCGGGTGGGCCAGCCCTTTGGCCCCCTGGTGCTGGACAAATCCCTGCGCGGCCAGGCCAAGCGGGCGCAGTTGGATGGCCTGGGCGATGAGATGATGCGGGAGATTGCGGCGTTGCTGCCGGTGGAGAATCGGGGGGTGTATGGGGGGATTGGGGATTAGGGATTGGGGACCGGGACAAGGGAATAACCGTGTAGTCCGGCCTAATCCCCAATCCCTAATCCCCAATCCCCAACTCAACCACCACGGGGCAATGGTCGGACCCCAGGCGGTCGCGGACGACGTGGATGTGGGTGGCGGTGAGGGTGGGGGTGCGACTGAGGAAGCAGTAGTCCAGGCGCAGGAGGGGGGGAATGGGGACGTCGGCGAAGGGGTTGGCGGTGGTGGGCCAGGTGCCGGGCCAGGCGGATGGGCCGCGCCAGAGGGGTTGGCCGCCCGTGGTCCAGGCGTCGGTGAAGCGGCGGGCGGCTTCTCGGTAGATGTCGCTGCCTTCTGTGGTGTTCCAGTCGCCCACGGCCAGGGCGGGGTGGGGGGCGGCGTCCAGGGCGGCGAAGAGGCGACGGGCTTGCTGGGTGCGCAGGCGGAGGAGGGGGGTGAGGCCCAGGCAGCGCACTTCGTTGGTGGGGGAGACGAGCTGCACGGCGTAGATCTGGAGGGGGCCGGCGGGGGTGATGACTGTGGCGCCCAGGGCGAAGGGTTCCAGACCGGGATGGGCGAAGAGGTCGGTGATGGCGAAGGGCAGGCGGGACGCGATGCCCAGGCCCATGCGGGTGGGGGCGTAGGGCTGCCAGTGGCGGAAGGGGAAGCGCTCGGCCAGTCCGGCTTCCAGGCGGGCGGCCAGGATGGGGGTGACTTCTTGGAAGCAGACGATGTCGGGATCTTCCCGGTCCAGCATAGCGAAGACGGGGGCGAGGTCTCGGTCGGTTTTGAGGAGGTTGAAGGTGAGGACTCTTAGGGATTGGGGATTGGGGATTGGGGATTGGGGCGTAGGAAACAAGATCCGGCGGTAGCGGGTGGTCAGACCGAAGAGGGACAGGAGGGCGGCGAGACGTGCCCAATGGCCCCCGGGTCGCCGACCCGAGATGATCGCTCCGGGCAGACTTGCCACCAGACCCCAGAAGGTGAAAGCGTTTAACAGAGCGAGAAAGCCGGTGCGGTCGCCCAGGGTGAGCCAGAGCAGGGTCCAGGCGGCGAGGGCGGGGGTGAGCAGGCGGCGGGTGCGAGTGAGCATGGGGGTATTATAGGGGGTGGGCG
>JAGNDO010000081.1 GCA_018003515.1 Caldilineaceae bacterium | reverse complement strand
GATTATGGACAGATCATTTTTAGCCCAGATTTCACCCAGTTGGAGCGCTTGACCGCATGGCCCGAATTCTGCCCCCCAAAATCCATCAACTCGTCAAATCAACGCCCGCGCCCGGATTGGCACGGGTGTTGTTAAGCCTGGGCCTGTTTGCCCTCATTGCCGTTGTGGGCAGTTGCCAAGGGGCGGCGGGGACCACCGGCCAGCCGGTTCCCTTTCTGGCCGGCTTCTTTGCCACGGCCACCCCGATCGCCACGCCCACGCCCACCCTCACCCCCACGGCGACGGAGACGCCCACGGCCACGGCGACATCCACATCCACGGCCACCCGGACGCCATCGCCCTCCCCGACGGCGTCCGTGACCCTGACGCCCACCCTGGCGGCTTCGGCCACGCCCACGGTCACCCCATCCGAGACCCCTACGCCCACCCCGTCCCCCGGCCCTACGCCGGACGGGGAGGTGCGCAGCGCCCGGGTGCCCATTCTCATGTACCACTATTTGAGCATCCCCCCGGCGGATGCGGACCGCTATCGGCTGGATCTTTCCGTGTCGCCGGATCTCTTTGCCGCCCACTTGGACGCCATCCAAGCCGCCGGGTATACGACCATCGGTCTGGATCTGCTCATGCAAAATCTGACCCACGGCGTGCCCCTGCCCGAAAAGTCGGTGATCCTCACCTTTGACGACGGCTATCGGGATAACTATGAGAACGCCTTTCCCCTGCTCAAAGAACATGGCATGGTGGCGACCTTCTTCATCAGCACGGACTTTACCGATGAGCAGCGCCCACTTTACATGACCTGGGAGATGCTGCGGGAGATGCGGGACGCCGGCATGACCATCGGCTCCCACGGGCGCAACCATGTCAGCCTGAAGAACAAGGACGTGGATTACCTGGTCTGGCAGGCCCTGGGCAGCAGCCAGACCATTGAATTCGAACTGGGCGAGGCTCCCCGCTTCATGAGCTATCCCGCTGGGGAATATGACGACCTGACCCGGCAAATTTTCCACGAAGCCAACTATTGGGCCGGCCTCACCACCATTCAAGGGGCTACCCACCACAGCGATGATCTCTTCCAACTGCACCGGGTGCGTGTGCGCGGCACGACCACGCCGGAGGAGTTGGTGCGGTTGTTGGGGGTGGATTGGTGAACGGGGGTTAGTACCTAACCAGCGAAATCCTTGTTTTTTGTGCAAGAATTTTTACCACAAAGAACACAAAGAGGGATTTATTCTTTTGAAATCTTTGTGTTCTCTGTGATCTTTGTGGTAAATCTTTTTGGTTCTGGCTAGGCCAGGTTGGGGATTGGGGATTGGGGATTGGGTAGGGGCTAGCTCCCAATCCCCAATCCCTAATCCCCAATCCCCAATCCCCAATCCCCAATCCCCAATCCCACAAAAAGGAGCAATATGAACGACTATTTAGCAGGCAAGAGCGCGGTGATCACGGGCAGCGGGCGGGGGATTGGGCGGGGGATTGCCTTGGGGCTGGCCCAGCGGGGGTGCAATGTGGCCATCAACTTCTTCCGCAACCGGGAGAGCGCGGAGGAGACGGCGCAGATGGTGCGGGATCTGGGGGTGCGGGCCGCGGTGATCAAGGCCAACATCGGTGTCGAGGAGGAGGTGCGGCGCTTGGTGGATCAGGCCGCGGCCGAGTTGGGCGGCGTGGACATCTTTGTGGGCAATGCGGCCAGCGGCATCCTCAAGCCGGCCATGGAGATCAACGCCAAGGCCTGGGATTGGACCTTGAACATCAACGCCCGCAGCATCCTCTTTGGGGCACAGGCCGCGGTGCCCTACATGCGCCAAAAGGGTTGGGGACGCATCATCTCCGTCACCAGCATCGGCAGCCGCCGGGTCTTCCCCGAATATAGCGTGGTGGGGGTGAGCAAGGCCGCCATCGAAGCCGTCACCCGCTATTTGGCCATCGAACTGGCCCCGGAGGGCATCATCGCCAACTGCATCAGCCCCGGCGTGGTCCTCACGGGCGCGCTGGACCACTTCCCCCGCAAGGACGAGATGGTGGCCCACGCCCAACAGCACACCCCCACCGGCCGCCTGGTCACCCCGGAAGATGTGGGCAATCTGGCCGCCTGGCTATGCAGCGACGCCGCCGCCATGATCGTGGGCCAAACCATAGAGATCGACGGCGGGTATACGTTGCTGGCGTGAGCCTTAGCCACAAAGATCACAAAGAACACAAAGATCACAAAGAAAAACCTCATCTTTTTCTTTGTGTTCTTTGTGGCTCACCCATCCATCTCGATTTTTGGGAAGCGGTTTTGGTTGAATTGGGGAAGCCCTTCGCTGCCCAGGGCGGTGATTTCTCGGTGGATGGCTTCGGCTTGGGTGCGCAGGGGGGCGAGGTGGATGCCTTGGCAGATGTCGGGGAGTCCCCGTAGCCGGGGCAGACCCCGGCGGAACATTTTCACAGCCCCGGCCCATTTTCCCCGCTGGATCAGCAAGAAAGCCACGCCGACCTGCAAGATCCCCTGATACATCTCCCGGATGGGCCGCGCTTCGGCCAGCCACGCCGCCTCGAACTCTTCGTGCTGTTCCCAATATTCCCCCGCATTGAAAGCCTGCACCCCGGCCATTGCTTGTTCGCTCAGGACATCGTCCCAGCCCGCCGGGTAGCGGATCGGGGGGCTGATGTGCCGACCCACCAGCCCCACCAATTCCTCCATCATCTTGCTTCTGGCCCAGGCGTGGTCCGCCCCAGCCTGGCGGGCTAGTTTCAGGGTCTCCGTGTCCACGTGGCTGCCAAAGGCGTAGAGGGGGATCTGCCGGGTGTGGGGGCGGAGTTTGAGGGTACGCATGGCCGCCTGCCAATCGCCCGGCGTCTTCAGATCAAACAGGATCAGCACGGGATCCCGGCTGTCCACGGCCTCCACCAGGGCGTCGGCGCTCTCCACCACCACGGGATCTCCGCCTTGGGCGGTCACTACATCCATCAGCCGGGTGATGAAGAAGAGATCGTCGGCCAGGATCACCACGGATGGATTCACCGAATCGGCGAGGGACGGGGACGGGGACGGAAATTGTGGGAACATAGGAACTCCTTTGGGCGGGCAGGACAGACAATTGTGCATAGAGTATAGCGCACCCAGGGCAAAACCCCTACCAGATCCGCACCCCCTGGGACCATTCCAAGGTTCTGTCCTCCATCTGTTATACTTATCAAACTTATCATGGAACAGAGTCCCGGTATCAACCGCCGCCGGGGGCAAGACCCAAGAGGATAGCTATGGCAAAATCAGCCACACAACCGACCCCTGCCCCCCCTTCAACCACAGAGAAGCCGCCGACCTACGAGACCGCCTATGCTCGGTTGGAGAGTGTTCTGGCCCAGTTGGAGGGCGGCGATCTACCCCTGGAAGCATCCCTGGCGTTGTACGAGGAGGGGGCCCGGTTGGCCAAGATCTGCGCGGCCCAGTTGGATGAAGCCGAGCTGCGGGTGCGTCAATGGCAGCCGGGGGATGAGACGACCGAGTTTGATGATTGGTCCGACGAGGTGGGGGAGTAACCGCCGGCCATGAGCAAATTTTGGGCCAACGAGACCCTGTGGCTGCCCCTGACCGCTGCCTTTGGTGTTCAGATCGCCAAGTTTCTGTGGGAATGGGCGCGGCGCAAGGATTTTGATCTGCGGGTGCTGACCCGCTCCGGGGGAATGCCCAGCAGCCACTCGGCTATGGTCACCAGCCTGGCCACGGCCATTGCCGTGCGCTTTGGTGCGGACAGCGGTCTCTTTGCCCTGTCTGCTATCTTTGCCTTTATTGTGATGTACGACGCGTCGGGCGTGCGCCAGGCCGCGGGCAAACAGGCCAAGGTACTCAACCAGATCCTGCGGGAGCTTTTTAGCGGCCAACCCATCACCGAAACCGAACTCAAAGAGTTGATCGGCCACACGCCTGTCGAGGTGATCGTGGGGGCTTTGGTCGGCATCAGCTATACCCTGGGCTGGATTTATTTCATGGGGTGAGGTGTGGCTGGAGGACAACAGCCAATACACGGCGACGCAATGAGTCCCGCAAAACTGCTCTAGCCAGGTCCGTGACCTGGCGGGTCTACACGGGACGACCGGACGATCCATTCGTCAACCCGCCGGGGTAATCGTTCACCCCCCCTGCCCCCCCAACTTTGGGGGGAACTGTCCATGACCTCCCCCAGAATTGGGGGCCGGGGGGGGTGAACGATTACCCGCCGGGTCACGGACCCGGCTAGAGCGAGGTGATCCAGACCTAGTTGGGCAGACCTGTAGGCCAAACCCGGCAGGAGTGCATGAAGGCCATAACAGGGGCGGTTTTGCCGTGACCTATTTTTTATGGTAGGATTAATAATAATCCACCCGTTCTCTTTTAATAACGACACAAGCCAGTGGCTTGTGCCTGTTTTTTGCAAATGACCGGTCACTTTTTTTGGCCCAATCTGTGTTGACCCTATAGGTTTGCCTGCCCTCGGCAAACAAGCATCGGCCCAAAATTGGGTCACTTACATAGCTCAAAAGCAAGAGCGGAGGAATTTAATCTAATGCGCAGGATTGTCCTGATCAGACCCAAACGTGATGGTCGTATCTTTGGCAAAGCGGCCGGCTCGCCCTATACCCTTATGCGTCTGGCCTCTCTGGTGCCGGATGAGATTCCCGTGGAGATCTGGGACGAAAATCTCATCGATCTGCCCCTGGACACCCTGAACGACGGGGATCTGGTGGGCATCACCAGCATGACCATCACCATCGAGCGGGCGGAGGAGATCGCCAGGGCCGCCCGCAAGCAGGGGGCTGGCGTGGTGGTGGGCGGGGTGCATTCCACCCTGATGCCCGACCATGTGAGTACCTTTGCGCATGGGGTCTTTGCCGGGGAAGGCTACTTCACCTGGCCCGAGGCCATCAAGGACTTTGCCGAAGGGGGGGCCAAGAACATCAAGCCCCTCTATTTGGACGAAGAGTGGGCGGACCTGCACAATGTGGCCCCCATCTCGGATCGGGTGATCAAGATGGTGGACGAAAACACCCACTATTGGACCCCCTATCTGGAGATCACCCGGGGCTGCCCCCGCAACTGCTCCTTCTGCACGGCCATTCGGGTCAGCGGACGGCGTATGCGTCTGCGCCCGGTGGATGAGGTGGTGGATGAGATCAAGCGCCGGGGCATCAAGCGCTTCTTCCTGACCGACGACAACTTTGGCCTCAACTTCACCACGGACCCGGACTATTGCTCGGATCTCTTTGACGGCCTGATGAAGTTGGACCTACAAGGCTGGACCGTGCAGTCCGAGATGAGCATTGCCGAGCATCCCCACCTGTTGGAGATGGGGTTGGCCGCCGGGCTGGACAAGCACTTTGTGGGCTTCGAGAGCGTGAACCCGGCCAACCGCAGCAACCTGGGCGGCAAATCCAAGGGCGTGGCCGACCAGACCACGGATGCCATCCGCAAGATCCACGACACGGGTGTGGGCGTGGTGGGCCTCTTTGTGATGGGCTTTGACAGCGACACCCCAGAAACCTTCCAGGACATGTGGAATTTCGTGCGCAACAGCAACCTGGACGGGGTCAGCACCACGGTACTCACCCCCTACCCCGGCACCCCCTTCCGGGATCTGGTGGAGTCCGAAAACCGGCTGCTGGACGTGCCGTGGAGCCACTATGACACGGCCCATGTCACCTTCATCCCCAAGACCATGACCCCGGACGAGATGCGGGACGCCTATGATTGGCTATGCCGCAAGCTCTACAGCCCCACCCAGATCGCCACACGGGGTCTGCGTTCCCTGCGCCGCTATCCCCTCTCTATGGCGGGCAAGAAGCTCTTCGGCAGCTTCAGCACGGACTATGGCTATCGCCGCACGTACGCCTGGCGTCACGAGATGTAAGGCGAATGGCGAATGGCGAATGGCGAATGGCGAAGTGTGGGTTGGCGGAGATGATGTGCCAAAAATAGAAGAGGGCCGCTACAGAATTTGCAGCGGCCCTCTTTTTGTCTTCTTGGGGATCGGCCCCGTTCACCCATTCGCCATTTGCCATTCGCCATTTGCCATTCGCGACTCCAGATCCCGGATGTCCAGGCGGATCTCGATTTCACCGTGGCTGGCGTGGTCTTTTCTGGGCAGGTTGAGCCAGCGCAGCACATCCAACATGGATGCGTTGTCCGATTGTACCGTGGCCACCAGGGTGGTGATCCCCATATTGCGGGCCAACTCGGTCAGCCGGGCCAACAGGGCCGTACCGATGTGTTGTCGTTGATAATCATCCCGCACCACCACGGCGGCCTCGGCATCCGGTGAAGTTGGGGTTTTGGGATCACGAGCCAGCCGGGCCACGCCGATCAACTCCTCTTTTTGCGGCTCATCCGGGTGAGGAATCAGCGCAAGGACAGCGCCGCCCAGGGTGAGGTTGTCCACCGCGGCCAGTTCCTTGGCAGTCTGGCGCACACGGGAATCCTCCACGTTGTCAACATGGGCATGAAAGCGTCGCCAGCGGGTCTCTGGGGAGAGATGGGCGAAGAGGTCCAGCAGCAGATCGACATCATCCGGGCGCAAAAGCCGAGTCACCAGGACAGTGCCGTTGCGGGCGACGATGGGTGTATCAATTAAGGTAAGAACTGGGTCTATCACGTTTTGCAATTGCATAGTTTGGTCAAGCCTCCTGGGCCAGTTATACCAGCCCGACGTTCTACCCCGGTTGTGTCAGAGATACGAACTGTTCCCACGACAAGTCGGCCAAAGAATTCACGGCCACAATTGGGGTACCCAAGCCATCGGCCACAATGGTGGGCAGGGCGGCCACCATGCGCTCGCCCAGGGCCACGCAGCCCATCCCCGCCCGCCGGGCCGCCTCCACCCCGTGGATGCTGTCCTCGAAGACCACGCAGGCAGAGGGGGCCACCTTCACCGCGGCTGCGGAGCGCAGGAAGATATCCGGGTGGGGCTTGCCCTTGGGCAGGGGGAAACCGGAGACCAAGGCCCAGAAATAGTCGGCGATGCCCAGGGCGTCCACCATCACCATGATGTTGGCCATGGGGGCCGACGAGCTGATGGTCTGGGGAACCCCGGCGGCGTGGAAACGGGCCAGCCAGTCCCGCACGCCGGGCAGGGCGACCGTCTTGCCCCGGGCCAGTCGGCGGAAGGCGGCCTCTTTGGCGTCGGAGATACGGGCAATCTCCTGCCGAGGCAGTTCCGTCCCGTAGATGATGGGCAGGATTTCGGCGTTGCTGCGGCCAAAGCTGTCCATAAATTCTTCATAGCTGTGATCAATGCCCTCCTGGGTCAGAACCTCCTGCCAGGAGAGAAAGTGCAGGTCGGTCGTGTCGGCGAGGGTACCGTCTAAATCCCACAAAATAGCGTAAGTCATGGTCTCGTCTTTGTCCTGTTTTTAGGATGGATGGTGAAAAACAATGGGTTGAGTATAGCACAGAATGGGTCAATCCTTGGCCGGAGGGTGAACGATTACGGCCAAAGAGCGATCGGGACAAAACCTCGTACACCCGGACGGGAACATCTCCCCACCAATCATCGTCAATACAGGGAACCCGGCACCAACCCGAATCAACCTATCAACCTATCAACCAAAAGGAAATCACCCATGACCACCCACAAATCGTCCGTCACCACCGTCGCCACCACCATCCTGTTGACCGCGGCCCTGCTTCTGGCGGCCACCTTCATCAGTTGGAACAACTTCAGCGCCAGCGCCCAGAGCGAATCTCCCCTGACCACCCAGACCGTGGGCGCACCGGGCACCATCACCGTGGTGGGCGACGGCACGGTCACCATTGAGCCGGACAAAGCCGAGGCCGTGATCGGCGTGGAGACCGCCGGGACGTCCGTAAAGGATGCCAGCGCCGAGAATGCCGCCATCATGCAAGCCGTGATGGACGCCCTGGCCGAGGCCGGGATTGCGGTCAAGGATATGCAGACCAACGGCTACAACGTCTACGCCGACCGGGGCTATGGTCCCGACGGGGCCAGCCAGACCGCCACCTATCGGGTCAGCAACAATGTGAACATCACCATTCGGGATCTGACCACCGTGGGCGACATTCTGGATGCGGCCATTGAGGCCGGGGCCAACAACATCTATGGCGTCAACTTCAGCATCGCCAAGCCCAGCGCCATCGAATCTGACGCCCGAGCCCAGGCCGTGGACGACGCCCGAACCAAGGCCCAAGAGCTGGCCGACCTGGCCGGCATGGAGTTGGGCCAGATCCTCAGCATCAGCGAAGTGGTGGGGGGCAACGGCGGCTATTACGCCAACAGCTTCCGCAACGTACAGAGCGCCGGTCTGGGCGGCGGCGGCCCCATCACCCCCGGCCAGTTGGACCTGTCCATGCAGTTGCAGATCGTCTTTGCCGCCAAGTAGAGTTTTGCCCAAACAAAAAGGCTGGGCACGCGGATTGGTCCGCGTGCCCAGCCTTTTTGTTTGAAGAGATTCGGAGATTGAGAGATTAGGAGATTGCTTGCGAACCACCAAATCTCCTAATCTCCCAATCTCTTAATCGCATTTCACCCAATCAACATCTCCCCCAACCTCGCCTTCACCGCATCCGGGTCCGCCTTGCCTTTGGCGGCCCGCATGGCTTGGCCCATAAAGAAGCCGAAGAGCTTCTCCTCGCCGCCCCGGAAGCGGGCCACGGCGTCGGCGTTGGCGTCCAGGACGGCCTGGATGATGACGTCGATGGCCCCGGTGTCCGAAACCATGCCCAGCCCCTCCCGCTGCACGATGACCTGGGGATCGTCGCCGCTTGCGTACATGGTTTCCAGAACTTTTTTGCCCGTGGTGGCGTTGATCACCTTGTCGTCCATCAATTTGAGCAAAGCGGCCAACTGGGCGGGCTGCACCTGCACATGGGCGATCTGACGCAGATCTTGGCCTTCTCCATCAGCATAAATCAGGCGGAATAGTTCGCCCGTGATCCAGTTGGCCAGACGTTGGGGTTTCTCCCCAGGCGCCGGGTCTGTACCCAAATAGGCCGTCACCGCCGCCTCGTAGAAGTCGGCCACCAATTGCTCATCGGTCAAAATCTCGGCCTCGGCCCGACGCAGCCCCCATTGATCCACATAGCGGGCCAGCTTGACATCGGGCAGTTCGGGCAAGGTGGCCCGGATCTGCGCCACCCACTCCCGGCTGACGTGGACCGGGGGCAGGTCCGGCTCGGGGAAGTAGCGATAGTCCTCGGAACTTTCCTTGCTGCGCTGCAAAACCGTGCGCTGGGCGCTCTCGTCCCAGCCCATGTTGACCTGTTTGACCGTGCCGCCGGTGGCCAGCACCTTGGCCTGGCGAGTGGTTTCATAGGCGATGGCCGAGCGCACGGCCCGGAAGCTGTTGAGGTTTTTGACCTCGACTTTGGTGCCATATTCGCCCGCTGCGGCCTGTTCCGCCGTGCGGATGGAGATATTCGGCTCGCAGCGCATGGCTCCCTTCTCCATGTCCCCGCTGTTGACGCCCAGATAGCGCAAGATGGTGCGCAGCTTGGTCAGGAAGGCATACGCCTCGTCCGGGCTGGCGATGTCGGCCTCGGTGACGATCTCCATCAGGGGCATGCCCGCCCGGTTGAGGTCCACCAACGTGGCGTCGCCCACGTGGGTATTCTTGCCCGTGTCCTCCTCCAAATGCGCCCGGCGGATGCCGATGCGCTTGGTCCCGCCGTCGGCCAGGTCGATCTCCACCCAGCCGTTGATGGCCTGGGGCAGTTCGAACTGGGTGATCTGGTAGCCCTTGGGCAGATCGGGATAGTTATAGTTCTTGCGGGCAAAGACGGCCAGGTCGGGAATTTCGCAGTTCAGGGCCAGCCCGGTCTTGATGGTGGCCTCCACCGCCGCCCGGTTGATCACCGGCATGGCCCCAGGCAGCCCCAGGCAGACGGGGCAAACCCGTGTGTTGGGCGGCGCCCCGGCATAGTCCGTGGGACACGAACAGAACATCTTGGATCGGGTCAGCAGTTGGGCGTGGACTTCCATGCCCACTACGGTTTCGTAAATTACGGTCATCTCAAGTTCCTGCGGTTAAGATAGGAAAAGGAATAGAACGCGGATGACGTTCTTTTTCGATGATACCATAGCCCCCCGCGCCGGGCAATTGGGGGGCGGTCGTGGGAGATCTGTGGTCTGCCCGGACGGGGTCTGGCGTTGACAAAGCAGGGTGCAAACGGGATAATGCAGAACATGAATCAATTTCGCTTCTCTGGCAATCGGATGGTCAACGAGAAGTTCGACTTTTTTCAAAAGTCGAACTTCTTTGGGCACGCAAACAACGCCGCAGATTTCTGCTCTAGCCAGGTCCGTGACCTGGCGGGTCTGGCACAGAAGACCTTGGGATCTACCCGCCGGGTCACGGACCCGGCTAGAGCACAGGGATCCCGGCGGTCCTTGCGCCGATTGCGTCCATTTGCGCTAAGTTTGCTGCTCCTGGCCTTCGTCCTGGCCGGGTGTGGAGACGCGCCGACGGACGCCGCGCCGCCCACCCTCACCCCGGACCGCGCCGCCCAGGTCGTGCCCACCTTCACCCCGACGGGGGAAAGCGCGCCGGTCATCACGGCCTCGGCCCAAGAGACGGCCACGCCCACCGCCACCCCCACGGACGCGTCCACGGCCACGCCGACGCCCACATCAACCCCCACCCCCCTGCCCAGCGCGTTGCTGAACGAGGGATTGCGTCTGTTGCGCATTGGCGACTATGGCCCGGCCCGGCTGGCCTTTGCCCAATTGCTGGCCCCAGACCAGGCCGACGCCTCCCTGCGGGTCAGCGCGGCCTATCACATGGTGCTGGCCTATTTGCAGGACGGGGATGATCTGGGCACCTTGACCGCCCTGGAGCAGTTCAACGCCGAGGCGGAGGGGGCCGCGCTGGCCAACGACCACGCCTATGCCACGGACGCCCTCTTCCTGCGCGGGGAGGCCCTGGCGGATCTGGGCCGCTATGCCGAGGCCCTGACCGCGTTCCAGGGCTTCCTGGCCGCCCGACCAGATCTGGCCCAGGTCACCCAGGTGGAGATCGGTCACACGTACGCCGCCCTGGGGGATGTGGCCCAGGCCGCCGCCGCCTATCAAGCCGCCGCGGATGCAGCCACGGATCGGATCGCCCAGGTGCAGTTGTTGGAAGATGTGGCCCAATATTATGTCGATAACAACCTGAATGCCAACGCGGTCCAGGCCTATGACGCCATCCTGGCCCGCAGTGTGAACGTGGGCTATCGCACCCAGATTCACTATTTGGCCGGGCAAGCCCTGGCCGTGGCCGGGGACGAGACCGCAGCCATCCAGCGCTGGCAGGCGGCCACCGCCGAAGATCCCACCAGCCGCTACGCCTATCAAGCGCTGATCGAACTGGTCTCCCGGCAGGTCCCATTTGATCTCTATCAACGGGGCTATATTGATTTGATGTCCAGCGCCTGGGTGCCGGCGGTCAACGCCTATCAGGCCTTTTTGGACCAGGCCGACCCCGCGGATCCCAAGGTGGCTTTGGCCCTCCACGGCATGGGCCAAGCCTATTTGGGCGCGGACAACACGGCCGCGGCCCAATCCCTTTTTGATCGAGTGCTGGCCGACTATCCCGACTGTGCGTGTGCGGGCCAGGCATGGATGGACAAGGCCCGCTCCTTCGCCGCGGCGGGGGACAATGCGGGCGCACGGCGCACCTATCGCACCTTTGCCGGGGCCAGGCCGGGGGATGCGTTGGCCGCGGAAGCCCTGTGGCAGAGCGGTCTGCTGGCCATGCGGGACGGCAACCAGATCGAGGCCGCGGTGGACTTTCTGGCCTTGGCCGACGGCTTTCCTAGCAGCAAGCGGGCCCCGGACGCCCTCTATGCCATCGCCCTGGGCGCACAGCGCAGTGGGTTGACCGCCCAGGCCATCATCATTTTTCAACGTTTGCAGAGCGACTATCCCACCCACAAATGGAGCGCGGTGGGCTATTGGCTGGGTCGGGCGCACTATGAGCGACGGGAAAATGTGGCCGCCCAAGCCCAGTGGCGGATTGTGGCGGGCCAGGAGCCGGATGGCTATTATGGGGTGCTGGCCGGGCTGGCTTTGCAGAGTACGAGCGCGGGCAATTCGCCCCAGGGCAGCGGCGGCTCTCTGTTGGCTTCTGTGGCGGATGTGGCCGGT
The DNA here is from genome assembly GCA_018003515.1 of Caldilineaceae bacterium. Taxonomy (GTDB): domain Bacteria; phylum Chloroflexota; class Anaerolineae; order Caldilineales; family Caldilineaceae; genus JAGNDO01. The sequence continues at coordinate 11,530 of JAGNDO010000081.1, read as the reverse complement.
CCCGCCTCCACCTTGGCCGGGGATGACGGCAGCCAGGGCTTTGCCGAAACGTGGTTGGCCGGGTGGTTGCCCAACGTTGCCGCCCCGTCCATTTTGTCGGCGACCGTGGCCCAAGACCCGGACCTGATCATGGGGCGGGCGCTGTTGGATCTGCAACGCCGGGGGGAGGCGTTGGACGCCCTGGAGCGGGTGCGGCTGCGCTATCAGGACAATCCCCAGGCGGTCTATGCCTTGATGTTGGAGTTTGAACGGCTGGGGGCCTATCGTCACAGCTTGCTGGCGGCGTGGCAGCTGGTGAACCTCAGCCCGGCCACGTTGACCGAAAACGCGCCTGTTTTCGTGCAACGTCGCATCTATCCCCGGCCATTTGCAGAGTTGATCGAGAGTGAGGCCCAAAAGCACGCCATCGACTCCCTGCTCCTGTTCAGTCTTATCCGACAGGAAAGCCTGTTTGAAGAAGGGGCCCGCTCCTATGCCGCGGCCCAAGGGTTGGCCCAGATCATCCCGGACACGGCAGTTTGGGTGGCGGAGCAGATGGGCTATCCCAATTTTAGCAATGATCTGATCTATCGCCCGGTTATCAATGTGCAGTTTGGGGCCTTTTATCTGGATTGGGTGCGAGATTATTTGGACGGCAATCTGATCTCGGCCCTGGTGGGCTATAATGCCGGGCCGGGCAACGCCGACTATTGGCGGGAGATCTCTGGCCCAGATGACACACTTTTTGTAGAGATCCTGAATGTCAACGAGCCGCGCATCTATGTGCAGGCGATTGTGAGCAATTTGTATCATTATGCTCGGTTGTATCGATAGTAGCCCCGCAGACGGGAAGAGCGGATTTCCTTGGGGAACCTTCCCATCTTCCCATCTGCGGGGCTATTTTACCCCCTCCTGCGGCCCCTAGTCCTCCCTCGTTTTTTGACTTCTCTCTGCCCATCCTCTAAAATATAAACAGAAAACTATTGTGAAAGCAGGCGCAATTGTCATGCCGGTGACATTTTCGCCTTTCCGCGATTTATTCACCTTAGTAGCGGCAATCAAGCGCTCCATCTTTTGTTCAAAATGCTACCAAGTCGTGACAAGCAGGCAGCGAGGGGGTCTCTGCAAACAGGTACAAACCTTGGCAGAGGCCCTTTCTTTCAATCCACAAATCGTTGGAGTAATCAGCTCCATCTTCAGAACACCCAAAAACCCACAATTTAAGGAGAAATGACCTTGTTACAGGGAATGAATGCAATCAGCGTGACCCTTGGCGTCTCGATCATTGGCCTGATCTTTGTGATCTGGCAGATCCGCAACGTGCTGGCCCAAGACACGGGTACAGACCGCATGCGGGAAATTGCGGCGGCTATCCAAGAGGGGGCTTCGGCCTTTCTGAACCGGGAATATACCTTCCTGGCCGGTTTTGTGGCCGTGGTGGCCGTGATTTTGGGTATCGCCATCAACTGGCAAACGGCGGCCAGCTTTGTCTTGGGGGCCTTTGCCTCTGGGGCGGCCGGCTATTTGGGCATGTACATCGCCGTGCGCTCCAACGTACGTACGGCCGCCGCGGCCCGTATCAGCCTGAACGATGGGCTGCGGGTGGCCTTCAGCAGTGGCACCATCATGGGCATGTCTGTGGTCAGCTTCAGCCTGCTGGGCATGACCTCGCTCTATTTCTTCTTCAACGGAGATCCCCAGGCCATTACCTATATCACCGGCTTTGGCTTTGGGGCCAGCAGCATCGCCCTCTTTGCCCGGGTGGGCGGCGGCATCTACACCAAGGCCGCGGACGTGGGTGCGGATCTGGTGGGCAAGGTGGAGCAGGGCATCCCCGAGGATGATCCCCGCAACCCGGCTGTGATCGCCGACAATGTGGGCGACAATGTGGGGGACGTGGCGGGCATGGGTGCCGACCTCTTCGAGAGCTACAGTGGCTCCATCATCGCCGCTGCGGCCCTGGGTGCCTTGGTGGCAGATGGTGCGGGGGTCGTGCTGCCCTTCTTGGTGGCCGCCGTGGGTGTGATCGCCTCCCTGATCGGCAGCTTCCTGGTCAAGACCCAAGAGGGGGCAACCCAGGAAATGCTCCTGGGCAGTCTGCGCCGGGGTGTCTATGGCGCGTCGGCCCTGGTCCTGCTCTTCACAGCCATCATCGTGGCCATGACTGGCGTGGGCTGGAATTTCTTCTTTGTGGTGCTGGTCGGGTTGATGGCGGGCAATGCCATCGGCTTCTTTACCGAGTATTATACGGCCTATTCGTACAAACCGACCAAGGGCATCGCCGAAAAGGCCGAGACCGGCGCCGCCACCCTGATCATCGAAGGGCTGGCCAAGGGGATGGAGAGCACGGTCTTCCCCGTGTTGATCGTGGCTGTGGCCATATTGCTTTCGCTGTGGCTGGGCGGCGCAGACGCAGGCATGTATAGCGTGGCCTTGGCCGGTGTGGGCATGCTCAGCACCCTGGGTGTCACCCTGGCCACGGATGCCTATGGCCCGGTGGCGGACAACGCCGGGGGTATCGCCGAAATGGCTCACCTGCCCTCGGAAGTGCGCGATCGCACGGATGCCCTGGACAGCCTGGGCAACACCACGGCGGCTACGGGCAAGGGCTTTGCCATCGGCTCCGCGGTCTTGACCGCCCTGGCCTTACTGGCGGCCTACATCCAGGCCGCTGGGCTTAAGCCGGCGGACCTGAGCCTGCTGGACTCCGAGATGATCCCCGGCATCCTGATTGGAGCCATGCTGCCCTACATCTTCGCCGCCCTGACCATGACTGCCGTAGGCAAGGCCGCCTTCGCCATTGTGATTGAGGTGCGTCGTCAGTTCAAAGAGATCCCCGGCATCATGGCCGGCACGGCCAAGCCGGACTACAAGACCTGCGTGGACATCAGCACCCAGTCTGCCCTGCGCGAGATGATCCTGCCCGGCGCGCTGGCGGTGGTCGTACCGATTGCCGTGGGCTACATCCTGGGGGCCGAGGCTTTGGCCGGCATGTTGGTTGGGGCCATCTCCTCGGGCTTCCTGCTGGCGGTGATGATGGCCAACGCCGGCGGCGCCTGGGACAACGCCAAGAAGTGGATCGAGACCGGCCAGATGGGCGGCAAGAATTCCCCGGCCCACAAGGCCGCCGTGGTGGGCGACACCGTGGGCGACCCCTTCAAGGACACCAGCGGCCCGGCGTTGAACATTTTGATCAAGCTGATGAGCATCGTCAGTTTGGTCTTTGCCGGGGCGTTTGGGAGTGGGTTGTTGAATATTTTCTAGAACGTGCTGCATAAAACGTGAGTGAAAAGAGGCGGGGCGGATCGAGTGTTGATCCGCCCCGCCTCTTTTGGGAGGACATTGAGATTCAGTTGCCCGCTGCTGAGTTCGCACCCCCTGGTGCGAACTCAGCGGCAGCGATCACCTTCAAATGTGCGATTGACCCGTAATTCTGGAGTCCCATCATGCTGGCAACCTTGCGCAACCGCAATTTTTCCCTGCTCTGGCTGGGGGGTCTGATCTCCCTGAGCGGCAATTGGATTTTGCTGACCGCCCTGCCCTTTTATGTCTACAACCTGACCGGGTCGGCCCTGGCCACCAGCGGGTTGATGATGGCCTACATTGCACCGGGGATTGTCTTTGGCTCCGTGGCCGGGGTCTTCGTGGACCGCTGGGACCGCCGCCGCACCATGATCGGGGTCAGCCTGGCCCAGGCCGCGGTGATTCCCTTGCTGGTCTTGGTGCGTTCACCGGAACAGATCTGGCTGGTCTACTTGGTGGCCTTTTTGGAGGCTGGGCTGGGTCAATTCTTTGGCCCGGCGGAAAATGCCCTGCTGCCCACCTTGGTGGGCGAGGAGCATCTGGTATCGGCCAACTCCCTCAACGCCATGAACGACAACCTGGCCCGCATGATCGGCCCGGCTCTGGGCGGCGTGCTGTTAGGCATGTTGGGCCTCTCCAGCGTGATCTGGGCGGATGCCCTCTCCTACTTGGCCGTGGGGTTGCTGGTGATGTTGGTGAGCGCCCCAGCCCGCCCGCCCCGATCCCAGCCCGACGTCGTGGCGGAGAAGGCGGTCGGCCAATGGCGGCAGGTGTGGCAGGAGTGGCTGGCCGGTCTGCGCCTGGTGCGCCATGACCAACTGCTGCTGGCCATCTTTGCGGTCTTCGGCATCGCCCTCTTTGGGGATGCCATCCTTAGCGCCCTCCTGGTGGTCTTTGTGCAGGATGGCATGGGGCTGGGTCCGGTGGAGTTTGGCTGGATCATGACGGCCCGGGGCGTGGGCGGGCTGCTGGGTGGTCTGCTGATCGCTCAATTTGGGTCCAAGTTCAAGCCCGTGCAACTGATCGGCGGCGGTCTGGCCGTCTCCGGTCTGCTGATCTTGGTCATGGTCAACGTGCCCAGCTTGCCCGTGGTCATGGGGTTGATGGTGGTGGGCGGCCCCTTCTTCATGGGCTGGATCATCAGCGGCTGGACCCTGCTCCAGACCAGCACGGCGGACGAGTTCCGGGGCCGGGTCTTTGGGGCCTTCGGCACCACCACCACCCTGCTCATGTTTGTGGGCAGCGGGCTGGCCGGTCTGCTGGCCGACTATTTGGGGGCAACTTCCCTGCTCAATACCGCCGCCCTTATTTATGTGGTGGCTGGGGTCTTTGGGTGGGTAGTTTTGAAGAGGGTGATGGGGATGAGGGGGTGATGGGGGGAAGGGGGGAAGGGGTGAATTTGAAGAGGCGGGGCGGATCGAGTGTCGATCTGCGCCGCCTCTTTTGTGTGCTTTGACAATCGGGCTTTGTGCCCAAGTCATACGCTTCAACCCATGATTCGACTATGCAACGCTCTCCACCCTGCCCATGATGCGCCACGCCAGCAAGGTCAACCAGCGGGAGGGCGTCTTCTTTTGCCCAAATTCCCAACCCTTCCACGCTGTCCAAATTGACTCAAGGGTGAAGCAGCCTTGGGCATCCGCTTTGCCTTGCAATAGGCCTAGCATATCGAGCAGGCGCGCATCCTGGCAGAGCCACGGGAAACGGGTCAGGACATCAAGCACATGCATGAGGTCGTACCAGACAAAGGGCACTTTTAGTTTGCGGAAATCTGTGCCCATGTAGAACATATACGGGTGGCGGGCGCTGCTTTCGCTCCACAAGGTGAGCAGGCTTTCCGCCCCACTATGGCAGGCAGGGCTATCTCGCAACTCGTCAACCTCTGCCAACGCCTTGAGCATGGCCAAATTGGCATAGGGGCACGGGTCATCCTTGCGCCCTGGCCCGCGGAAGCTGCCCAGTTCCTGGGAGACGGCGCAGGGCCAGCCGTTGTCACGCACCAATCCGGCCAGATGCTCGATGGCTCTCTTGACCGTCGGATCGTTGTGCAGGCCAAACTTGACCAAGGCATAGACCAGGAGCGGGGCATCACACAACGCCCACGCCCATTCTTCCTGACCGGTCCCATGGTGGGCGGTGATGGTCATGGGGAGTTGGAAAGGCCCTGCATCGGACTGGTGGGCCAGGATGCGGGGGATGATTGCGTCCACGCCGGCATCACCGGCCACAAGACCCAGATCGGCGAGAAAGGTCAGCTTGTGAAACGGTTGGCCGGCGCTTTTGTGGCTTGCGATGACCGTCCCCGGCCACCCAGACAGATCCGCAAGCAGACTTTGCACCTGTTCGCTGGCCAGCATGGCCGTCCGGGCCGCCCTGACCTGGGCGTCCTGCTCGGATTGCCCCAGCAGATCACGCCGGGTGCGGTATTCGATCCAGGGTTCGCCTTCAAGCAGCCAATCAATGGGTGCGTTCATGGTTCAACCAGTGGCTTTCGTCGTTTGCGTAGGGTTGCTTTTCCTGCCAGTTTATCGCTTGGCCCAGTATCAAAGAACCGGTCAGGCCGGTTCCAGAACCCGCTGATTGTAACCATTTGCAGGCTCAAAGTGCAACGCCATGACCTGATCCAGACGCAAACCGACCGATTCATACGTGCGCCCGGTGCGGTCGCTGAATTCCACTTCGTAGGCCGCGCCGTCGGCGAGGATGTCAACAACCGTGCCGACTTGGCCGCGCCAAAGATTGTATTCCGGGAGATCTGCGGTCAAGGCTACTACTTCTAGAAGTTTGATCATATCTTTCATTATGTCCCCTTCACATTATAGCGGATAGCAAGTCGTCAGCCTTGGCACATCCGAACCATGTTCAATTATCCATCCACTGCGGACGACAGCTCGTCTGCCTTGCCATTCCAACATGAAATCGATGATATACCGCTGCCCAAAAACATCTCCCCGTCCCAACTGGGCATCTTGCGTTTTGACCTTCTCCAACAAGATGAGCCGCAGGGCACCAGCATCCCTCGCTGTCATGCCGAGTGCGGCTGCGAACAAGCGCGCCTTGTGCTTCCCCTCATCGTGAAGTGGATTGAGGCAGTAATCCCGCAATTTGCGAATATCGACAACGGCGTGTTCGGCGTCTGGGATCGTCATGTGACCAGTATACTCAAAACGGCGAATTTGGCAACGGGCGAAAATTATGGTTCAAAACTAATTGGTGGGACGGTGCAGCCGATTTGGATCGAAGAGGCGGGGCGGATCGAGTATCGATCCACCCCGCCTCTTTTGTTTTTATGTAGAGCAACGACCACTTCTAACGCTGATACGCTCCAAACTCCTGCACCGCCTCATACATCGCCAACAGATTATCCATAGGCGTCAGCGCCTGGACATTGTGAATGGGGTTAAACACAAAGCCACCGCCTTTGCCAAAGATTTCAATGCGCTGGCGCACTTGCTCTCGGACCTGATCCGGCGTGCCATAGGGCAGGGTCTGCTGGGTATCGACGCCGCCGCCCCAGAAGGTGATCTGGTCGCCAAATTTCGCTTTCAGCGTGCGGGGATCCATCTCCTTTGCAGAGGTTTGAACAGGATTCAGGATGTCAAACCCACTGGCGATGAAGTCCGGGATCAGGGGCATGATCGAGCCGCAGCAGTGGACGAACACCTTCCAGGTCGTGTTGGTGTGGATCCAATCTGTTAAGCGCTTGTAATGGGGCATGTACAGATTGTGATAGCTCTTGGGCGAAATAAGCGGCCCGTTCTGTGAACCGAAATCGGTGCCGCTGAGCCAAATCACCGAGGGCCGATTTTCCACGGCTTCATACACGTTCGCCAGATTTTCCAGCGCGATATCGCACTGGCGCTCGAAAACCTGATAGATGTAATCAAAGTGGGTGACGGTACTCATGTACCATTCCTCCACGCCCCGAATGCCTTTGGGCGCCTTCAACATCGGTCCCGGAACCAGGGCGATATCGCCAAAAGCCGCGTTGGGGAAGACCATCATGATCGCTTTGTCGGTCTCTTCGGAAAGCTGTTTTGAGGCATGGTACAGATATTGAATATCATCATCCGGCAGCAGGGAAAATTCTTCGAGATTGTCCTCGACATTTAGATCCTCATCGTCAACCGGCGTGTTGCGGGACAACGAATCGAAATAAAAGCCGCCGTTCGGCATTTTGGCGCTGGGCGGATACGATTGATCGCCGCCCGCGTACATCATGAGGGAGCCGTCGGCTTCCGGCACGGTATTGAAGTCTTCCGGGACCAACACCGGCGAGCCGCCGAAGGTCGTCCACGGTTTCCACCCCTGGTTTTTGAAGCCGAACATGGTGCCGGGCAGGGCCAAACTGACCACGTCCACCCCCAGCCGTTCGATCAGGTCCATTTTGATTTCACCCAACATCTGATAGGGTTCGATGACCTTCACCGGCGTGCCGGGGGCGTCCAGGCCCAATGCCTGGCGCAGGGCGTAGACCGTGTCCACGTGCATGCCGGTCTGGCCGCAGCCGCCCAGGTCCAGGGGGACGCGGTCCGGTTCTTGATGGTTCAAGGCTTGTACGACGCGTTCGCGTGATGTCATAGTCATGGTTGGTTTTCCATTGCGTGTAAGGTTTGTTTAGGTTTGAGATTGAGCGATTGAGAGAGTAGGGGATTCTGCCGCGTCAATCTCTCAATCGCCTAATCTCCCAATCTCAAAATTGCACAATTTGTTTACCCAACCACCCGTCCTAAGCGGGCAGTTTCGAACGAATTTCCAACTTGTTTCCTTGCCTCAGCGCCACTCTCCTGGCCCGGATGCGGTCGATATCGATGGGATAGGTGCCGTATTCATGCACGGTCTGATACATTTTTGCGGCGTTTTTTACCGGAACATGATCATGCACTTCGCTGGATGAGCCGATAAAAATCCCCCCTTGGGGGCCGATCTTTTCAACGATTTCCAAGGTCTCATCTTCCACATCGCCCAACGTGCCGTGGGGTAAGGTGTGCATGCAACAGACATTGCCAAAGAGCATGGTGTCTGGGTATTGGGATCTGATCTCGAAGATGTCGTTGCAGCCATTGCGCTCAATCGGGTTCAACCCATCCGCACCCAAATCATTGATGAGCAGGGGCAGAAAATTGCCGTAGCGACCATCCGTGTGATAGAGGAATTTGAAGCCCTTCTCTTTGATGGGCGTCGTGATCCATTCCCAGCGGGGCAGCCCTTCCTTGCGCACAAATTTTGGACTGAAGATCGGGCCGGTGTTTCCGGCGATGTCTTCGCCCATGAACATCAGCGGGACTTCGCTCACTTCGGCAAAGGCCCGGGCAATGTGGGCCGAGAAGAGACCGGTGCAATCCATGATGTGGGAAACCAGCTCCGGCGCATCATAAATGCCCAGGGCGAACAGTTCCATGTCCATGTAGGTATAGGCGTCCGTGATGGGGCCTTCGACCGCGCCGATGAACACGATGTCGTATTGGCGCAGGATCTCCTGAATCTGGCGAATGACCGGCTGATACCAATCCCGGACCTCTTCATAAACCGGCTTCTGCGGCATATGTTTTTCCAGCTCTTGCAACGTCCGAAAGGGACGCTTGGAGATCCAGGCCGTCTCTCCGGCCTGGCTGACCGCCCAATCCCCCGGATCTACGCCGAAGAACCGGATCCAGTTCTGGATCTTGCCGCCCATCCAGTGATTGACCGGGTCGTAGATCGAGCGGGTGACATCCACGCCGATGTTCTTCCAGGCCTTGCCGTTGACATGGATCAATTCCTCGAAGCTATAGGATTTGGCCGGATCATACCCGCCATGCTCGATCAGGATCTGGCGATTATCCAGAAAATCATAGGTCAGGATGTGGTCGGTGGGCTCCCAATTGAGCGCTTTTTTGAATCGTTCCAGATTGTTCATTTCCGGTCTTCTCCTCCGCTTGAGTTAATGCCTAACCAACCAAATCCTTGTTTTTTGTGCAGGAATTTTTACCACAAAGAACACAGAGAACACAAAGATTTTAAAAGAATAGATCCCTCTCTGTGTTCTCTGTGTTCTTTGTGGTAAATCGTTTTGCTTCTGGCTCGGCCCGGTTGGGGATATCCGTGGGGAATGGCTGGGCGCCTGTGCCCAGCCGGATTGTCAGCGTCCACGTTTGGGTATCGCCAGACTCGATGATGGTCACTTGCCTTTTCGTCCAAGCCACGGCAAGGCTGTCGTAGTACCCCGTGGTCGGCTCCGGCGCGGCCACGGTTTCGGCCTGGAACGCGCCCTCATCCACCCACACGCTCAAATAGGGAATCCGGTCGGCATCCCAGGCCATGTGCAGCCAGTCTTGGGATGGCTGTCGGATCAAGCCGGCCCACGCGGCCCTGGTTTCCGGCAGGGCGAAGAATTTCCGGCCTTGTCTCAAGGTGGCTGGCCCGGTGCGATCCAGACGTGCTGGCTGTCCGGCGGGGGAGGTGGCTTCGGGCCAAGAAAAGCGCGTTTCCGGTTCGCCCCACCCCCATTCAGCGGGGAGAGTATTGCACACCTCATCCACTTGGTGCGGGAAGCGAATCTCCGCCTGATCGCCGCACAGAAACTGGGGATGGGCGGCCCAGATATAGGGCAGCGGCTCCTGGCCCAGGTTTTCCAGAATATAGTGCATTGCCAGCGTGTCTGCGGCGCTGTAGGCCAGCGTGCGGGTCAAGCGATAGGGGAGCGCCTTGCCCATCACGCTCAGGCGCAACGTTCCTGCTGGCCCAGAATTCAGCGTCCAGGGCAACGCCCACACCTCGCCATGATCGGGCAAAGGTGCGCCGTGGTTTTGGCCAGGGGCGGGATAGGTGCAGGCGACGATGGTCGGGAACATCTCGTCCCATCCGCTCATATCCTGCTGGACGAAGTCGGCGCCATATTGCACTGGCCGAAAAGGGCGATCTGCCGGCCCAGCCAACCATTCTAGCCCCGACCGCTTATCGGTCAGGGAGACCAGTTTGGCCCCCATTTCAGGGACGACGACCGTGCGCAGCGTGTCATTTTCCAGCGCCCAGGCTTTTTGACCATGCCATTGGATTTGATGAATTGAACCATTCATAGCGTTTTGCGCTTTATGGAACGCTGATTTGCCTGATGCACGCAGATCGCCGCTGATTTCTTCTAAATCTGATTGAAAAATCAGACGTGATCTGCGTGCATCAGCGGTAATCTGCGTTCGATTCGACTGTTACGGTTACGATCTCGGATAAGGCGTTTCGGTGATGGCTTTCGTCATCGCCCAAAAATTCTCTAGGGGTGTGTCCAACTGAACGTGGTGGGTCGGACCGAGGATCAATCCGCCCTGCTTGCCCAGGGTTTGCAAACGGGTCTGCACCTCAGCCCGCACGTCCTCCGGTGAGCCGTAGGGGAGGGTGTGCTGTTCGTCGATGGACCCCCAGAAGCATAGATTTTTCCCGAATTCCTTCTTGATCCGGGCAGGATCCATGCTGGCGGGCTGAATCGGGTTGAGTACATCCAGCCCGATCTCGATCAGGTCGGGAATGATAGGATAGATATTGCCGTCTGAATGGTAGGCCACCTTGATTTGGGGGTTGATGGCCTTGACTTCGGCGATGAAATTCGCCATGCGCGGCTTGAGGAACTTGCGCCACATGGCCGGCGAGATCAGCATGGCGTGTTGAGCGCCGATATCATCCCCCGTCCAAAGCATGTCCACGCCCATTGCCGCCAATTTTTTGGCGGCGGTCAGATGGTAGTGATAGGGAAAGTCGAGAATTTTTTCGATCAGATCCGGGTTGAGCGCGAGGTCCGTCAGGGTTTTTTCATAGCCTCGCAAAGCCCAGGCCGTTTCAAAAATAGTCGTAACGGTCACGCCCACAATCCAGTATTCATCCTGGAAATTTTTCAGCATTTGGGCGGTTTCCTCATACAATTCGGGGCGATTGGGATCGGGCGGCTGATAGCCGTCGATGGCGTCGTCTTCGGCCAGGGGATGATGGTCGAACTCGGTGTAGTGGCCAACGCCGAACGGCGTGGTGTATTCGACCGAGCGCCAGCCGATGCCCCACTCATCCACATATTTTTCTGCACTCTGATAGTAGGAATTGGCCCACCCGACGGAGGTGAGGAGCATGTCTTGCCCCAAGGCCCGCTCCAGTTCGTAGGTGTTCCCGCCACCGTGGGGGTTGTGCAGCTTGCCGCCGCCCAGGTGAATGTCGTTTGCCAGCCGCGCCGCGAATTCGGGCGTAAACGAAATCTGCATGGGGCAGCGGTCGGGAATTTCATGGT
>JAGNDO010000080.1 GCA_018003515.1 Caldilineaceae bacterium | reverse complement strand
ACGATCTCCGGGCGGGCCTCCCGCACCTTGCTGATCACCTCGTCGATGGGCACGGCCGGCCCCAACTTGACCGGGAAATAGCCCTCCCCCCGATCCTTCATCCAATCGGAAAAGTTCTCCACGCCCAGGTTGTGGACGCATTTACCGATGGCCCCCACCATCACCCGGCGCTTGCGAACGCTTGCCGCCGGCTCGGCCCCTGGTTGATCTTGACTCGTCCAATGATCGGCTTTGCGAGGGTCTGCCCCTGTGGCATTGCTTTTCTCGGTCATGATGTCTGATTCTCCCAAAAGATGTTTTTGCCTATGGTGCGTATCTTGTTTGCCGGCTAAGAAATGTGGCCGGTTTGAAACCCAAAATGTTCAGATTAGTGAGCCGAATTGGCAAGCAGATCGGCCACGCTGGTCATGCCGAAGCGCTGAGGGACTCGGGAGTGGGCCACATCCGGGCCGGCCACCTGACCATCGACCAGATAACACCTGTCCATGCACGCTTGCGCCCACTCGATCACCCGGCGGATCATGGGCGTTTGCACACCGACCAACTCGCCGATGCCCCGGGAGACCAGCAGGCTGAAGGGGATATCTTCGGTCAGATAGCGGGCTGTGAAATTGGGGACAAAGAGGCCGTCACCCTGCTCGGTGACCGGCGCTCGCAACCCGGCGTAGGCCCGATTGGTGTTGAAGGCGGCGTGCAGGCTGCTGGTGTCATCGATCTGGCCAGGATAGGAGCGCAAAAGCCATTCTTCCACCGGGGCCACAGGACTCAGATCCAGGGCAGGTGCGGCCTTTTCCAGCGCCCGGCAGATCATCTGTACCTCATCACTCATGATCTGCAAGACGTTGGCCGTCTCACCGTCTACCCCGCCATAGAAAAGGGGTGCCTGCTGCGCCGTAAACGGTTGACCGTCCCACTGGCTAAAGAGACCATACATGATGCCGGGGTGGATGATCTGGCCCGTGTTGGCCAGGGTGAGGGCCAGAAAATGGCTGATGGGGTTGAGGGGGACATGGATCATCTCGCCCACGGTGGCGGCGACCGTGGCGATCACACCAGACCCCTGGGCCGCCGGCCATGCCGCTAGATCGACCTGGGCCTTGGTGCCCAGCACCTCCACCCGGCGTCCCCAATCCTGGATGCGGCAGGCCCAGGGCAGGGTTTGCAGACCAAAGATGATGCCCCGATGGTCAGGCATCAACGTCCGTACCTGCCAATCGAAGCCGCCCCGGGCGGGCAGCGCACCGATCCAGGCCGTGTGGGGCAGATGCGGAGCCAGCGCGCTCAAGATTTCTCCGTGGGCGAAGGCGGGCAGGGCCAGCAGGACCAACTCCGCGCCCGGCCCGGCCGCCGCGGGGTCCGCGGTGATCAGGTGGGGCTTGCCTCGCCGGGTCGGACCGGGGGCGAATGTGGCTTCCAGCCCGGTGTCGAGCATGGCAGCGTTCATGCGCTCGGCCTCATCAGCCAGAGGGGCATAGACGATCACGTGGTGTTGAGGATCACTGGCCAGCAAAGGGATCAGGGTTTGGGCGGCATTGCCTGCGCCGCAGATCACGATTTTCATAGAATCAGCAATCCTCTGTCCATGAATTGTTTATCGACTCGTTGCAGAGCCTGGCGGGTGCGTTCGGGGTCGCGCAAGGAGACTTCGGCGATCAGGGCGTTGATCAGAGACATCATGGCGGTCATGGAGAGGCTGTGGGCCACGCCTTCTGTGGCGACCTCAAAGGCATAGTCCGCCTGGCGGGCCAAGGGGGAGACGATGCTGTCGGTGATGGCCACTGTGCGGGCCCCCGCGGCCTTGGCGCTGGACAGGGCCTCCACGGTAGAAACCACATAGCGCCACACACTCACCCCCACCACCACATCCTGCTGGGTGAGATGGGCCATGTTCACCGACAGCGCCACATCGCCGTCCGACACCGTGCGGGCATGTAAGCCGATCACTTGCAGGGAATAGGCCAGAAAGTTGGCGGGCGCTGCGGCCACCCCAGCGGCCACCACGACGATTTTTCTGGCATTGGAGAGCAGATCCACCACCTCGCCAAAAGAACTGGCCGCCACCGTGTTGGCCGTACGCTGCAGATTCTGCACATCCAAAGCAAACGTGCGTTGGGCCAGGTCGCCGTTTGTGGAAGGGACGTTCAGCCGTCGCTCCAGCCGCTCCACCGCAGTCAGATAGCTGGGCAGATCCTGGCGGATGGCATCCTGAAGATTCGGCAGGCCCTGATAGCCCAAAGCCTGACACAGGCGCACCACCGTGGCCGCGCTGGCCTCGGCCTTCTCGCCGATCTCGGCGGCAGAGGCGAAGGAGGCAAAATAGCGATTGTCCAAAATCAACCGCGCCAAGGCCTGTTGCTTTGGGCTCAGGTCATCAAAATTGAGCGCGATGCGTTCTTCAAGATCGGATTGTGAAGGCATATTCGATTGTCCGTCAGGGTGAAGTGGGAGGGGTTTTGGGGGGACAAGATGAGTATAGCACAGATTTGAGAAATTGCAATAGGCAATTCATTATTATTTGATATGAAATACTTGTTGCAATAATGTCGACTCGGGAATCCAATGAGTTCACTGCAATAAGATCGTTTTCGCCGCAAAGACGCCAAGGACAGGAACCTCCGTCAGTCTCAGAAAAATCCGCAAAAGGTACGCCCAATCCGCGAAATCAGCGGTCCATTTTTTGGATTCACCCCCGGAAAAAAATTGGGTATTGACAACCAAACCCAATCGTGATATATTGCTAATACCAATTAGTAAAACCTATTAACGACTGCTTTTCTGACCTGTGTTTCGATTCCCAAGGCCAAAGGCAAATCTCATGTCCGCCCGTTCCAGACGCACGACGTCCGTTTCCATGAAAGATGTGGCCAAGCACGCCGGGGTCTCCCAGACCACGGTCTCGTTTGTGATCAACAACGTGCCGGACACCAACATCCCCCAGGAAACCCAGGACCGGGTGCTGGCCTCCGTGCAGGAACTGGGCTATCGTCCCAATGCCTTGGCCCGCGGACTACGCTCCCAAACCACCCACACCATCGGCATTATCTCCGACGAGATCGCCACCACCCCCTATGCGGGCGAGGTGATCCAGGGCGCCCAAGATGTGGCCTGGAGTCATGACAAACTGATCCTGCTCATCAACACGGGCAAGGACAAGCGCATGAAGCAGGCGGCAGTCAACGCCCTGTTGGAACGCCAGGTGGATGGTATCGTCTACGCCACCGTGTACCACCGCCAAGTCTCCCCGCCGGATATCCTGTGGGAAGTGCCTGCCGTGCTGGTGGACTGTTTTGTGGCCGACGGCTCCCTGCCCTCCGTGGTGCCGGACGAGTTCGGCGGCGCTTATGCGGCCACCCAGCGCATGATCCAGGCCGGCCACACCCGTATCGGCTTTATCAACAACGTGGACAACATTCCCGCTACCAAAGGTCGCGACCAAGGCTATCGACAGGCCATGATGGCGTACAACCTCCCGGTGGACGAAGCCCTGATCTTGACCCAACCGCCGTTGCCCACGGGGGGCTTTGCCGGAGCCATGAGTTTGCTTCAGCGCCCGGATCGGCCCACGGCCATCTTTTGCTTCAACGACCGCATGGCCATGGGCGTCTATCAGGCCGCCCAGGATCTGGGTCTTGCCATCCCCAACGACTTGGCGGTGATGGGCTTCGATAACCAGGAAGTGCTGGCCAACTGGATGCGCCCGCCCCTGTCTACCATGCAACTGCCTCACTACGCCATGGGCCAGTGGGCGATTGAACAGTTGATGCGCATGGTCAACAGCCCGGACAGCCCGGAACATGACCAACCCATCCAGCACAAGCTGACCTGTCCCCTGATCGAGCGGGCGTCGGTCTGACCTAACGCTCACGATAAATTGACACCTTCTCTGTCTTGGTTTCACCGGACAGCCTTTTTTTTGACGATCTACTAATACGTATTACTAGATTGTTTAGGTTGACATAGGCTTATCAGCCCGTCCAGTCAAAGGAGGCATCGACGACTCTCGATTTTCAAAACGAACGACCCGATATGGAGCCAATTGACTCTCCCCCCGTACGCCACTCTTGACCTAAGCATTTACCTGTCGGTAGTCCGATTTTGCAGCATCGTTATCCCAGTTCGTCTTTCCTGTTCAAGTTGGATCGTCTGTTTTTTAATCTTTTCCCAAGGAGGAAAAAATGCAGAAAAAACGCAGTTTGTGGTTTGTGCTCAGTGCACTGCTCGTCCTGTCCCTGATCGTGTCGGCCTGTGGGGGCGCTACCCCGGCCGCGGAAGCCCCGGCCGCGGCGGCACCTGCTGCCGCCGTCGAAGCCACCGCAGCCCCGGTCGCGGCGGTCGAAGCCCCGGCAGCCGCACCGGTAGCTGGCCCCGTCACCCTGAGCCTGTGGACCCACTCCGCCGGCAATGAGTTGGAGTTGGGTGCCATCCAGACCATGGTGGACACCTACAATGCCAGCCAAAGCGGTGCCAAGGTCGTAATCGAGGCCTTCCCCCAGGCTTCCTACAACGACTCCGTGGCAGCCGACTCCGTGGCCGGCAGCCTGCCCTGTGTGTTGGACCTTGACGGCCCGACCGTGCCCAACTTTGCTTGGTCCGGCTATCTCGCCCCCATGGCCATCACCGATGCCGAGTTGGAAGAAATGGGCATCATCCCGGCTGACGTGGGTCGTTTCAACGGCCAGGTCTACGCTCTGGGACCCTTCGATGTGGCCCTGCTGATCTACGCCCGCCAGTCTGTCTTGGAGAAATACGAGATCCGGATCCCCACCCTGGACAGCCCGTGGACCCTGGACGAGTTCAGCACCATCCTGGCCACCCTACAGGATTCGGGTGAGTTTGAAAATGCTATTGATGTGAACGCTGCCTGGACCGGTGAGTGGTATCCCTATGCCTACTCTCCCATGCTCCAGAGCTTTGGCGGCGACCTGATCGACCGCACCGACTACATGACCGCCGAGGGCGCGCTGAACGGTCCCGAAGCTGTGGCTTGG
Organism: Caldilineaceae bacterium; assembly: GCA_018003515.1. Taxonomy (GTDB): domain Bacteria; phylum Chloroflexota; class Anaerolineae; order Caldilineales; family Caldilineaceae; genus JAGNDO01. The sequence continues at coordinate 18,647 of JAGNDO010000080.1, read as the reverse complement.
GGCGAATGGTGGAAGGGTCTCTTCGCCAACGGTTATGCCAACCCCACCCCCGCGGACGACCAGGGCTTCTTCCAGGGTCGGGTCGCCCTGTGGTACACGGGTAGCTGGTCCGCCAATGATGTGGTGACCAATGTGGGGGACGATGCCCTCTTCCTGCCCGCCGTGGATTTTGGCAATGGCCCCAAGATCGGCGCCGCTTCCTGGCAGTGGGGCGTTAGCGATGCCTGCGTTGACAAGGACGCCGCCTTCGACTTCGTTAAATATCTGTTGGCTCCGGAGCAGGTGGCTCTGATGTCCGAGACCACGGGTCTGGTCCCCACCACCTTCGCTGGCGCGGCTCTGACCGAGAAGTTCGCCGAGGGCGGCCCCTTCCGGGTCTTCTACGACATGGCCAACGCCTATGCCGTGGTGCGCCCCCAGACCCCGGCTTATCTGTCCATCTCCAGCCAGTTCGAGCAGGCTGCCATCAAGATCCGTGACGGCGGCAATGTGCAGGATGCCTTGGATGACGCGGTTGACGCCATCAACCGAGATATCGCCGACAACGGTGGTTACGGAATGGGCAACTAATTATTCCATAGGATAGGAGGAGGCGGGGGGCTGATCTTGGCTCCCTGCCTCCTCCCCCTTCTCCAAAGGAGCAGGAACATGGCAGTCATCTCTGGCAGCACTTCCCAGAACAGTTCCCCAAAGAAACACAGAAATTCCCTCAACCGAGACATCTTTTCTGGTCTTGGCATGGGCGGGCCAGCCTTCATTCTCCTGCTCATGTTCCTGATCGGCCCGTTTTTCATGGGCGTCTACTTCAGCTTCACCAACGAGCGGCTGATCTCGCCCAACCCGGCGGAATGGGTGGGCCTCCGCAACTACACTCGGCTGCTCAAGGTCTCCGTCTTGCCCCTAGAGCCGGTGATGAACGAGCAGACCGGCCAATTTGAGATCGACGAGGCCGGCAATCTGGTCTATCCTCGCTCCCGAGATTACACCCGAGACACGGAGACCTATCCCCAATACGAAGGACTGCGGGAGTGGTTCACCATCAACCGGGGCAATACCAAATATGTGTTTTTGGCCGCTGATCCCGTCTTTATGATCGCCCTGCGCAACACCCTCTTCTTTGCCGTGGTGGTCATCCCCTTGCAATCGGGCATGGGGCTGTTGCTGGCCTTGCTGGTCAACCAACAGTTGGCCGGACGCACCTTCTTCCGTACAGTCTATTTTAGCCCCGTGGTGGTCAGCATGGTGGTGATCTCCATCGTGTGGACCTTTCTCTATGACAAGAATGTGGGGCTGATGAATCAATTCCTCGCCTGGATATCTGGGGGAGGGATCGGCCCAGTCAACTGGCTGGGCGACCCCAAGGTGGCCATGTGGTCTATCATCATCATGTCCGTGTGGCAAGGGGTGGGCATGCAGATGGTGCTCTTCCTGGCCGGGTTGCAGGGCATCTCGGACTCGCTCTATGAAGCCGCCGGGATCGACGGGGCCAACGCGTGGCAGAAGTTCACCAACATCACCATCCCCGGTCTCTACAACATCATGGTCTTTATCATGATCACCATCACCATCGCCGCCTTCCAACTCTTTACCCAGGTTTTTGTGATGACCAACGGTGGCCCCAACGATGCCACGACCACGCTCACTTTCCACATGGTGCGCAAGGGCTTCCGGGAGCAGGACATCGCCTATGCGTCCACGATTTCGGTGGTCTTTTTCATCATGGTTCTGGTCATCGCCATGGTTCAGCGTTATTTGACCCGCAGCCAGGAGGCCTAGACCATGACTACCCAATCTATGACGCCCCAGCGCACCAATGATCAGATCGACCAAGCCGCCCGACGCAGTCGCCTGACCCGCAAATATCTGGGCATGGCCGGCCTCTACGCTGTGCAGTTCTTCTTCTTTCTAGTCTTCGTCTTCCCCCTGCTCTTCATGCTCATGTCCTCCTTCAAGGACAACACCCAGATCTTCTCGGATCTGCGCTCTTTGCGGGCCTTTGCGCCCGTGGGCGAGTTGTCCTGGGTCAACTATAAGGCGGTCTTTGATAACAGCCGTTTTGCTCGCTTTCTGATCAACTCCCTGGCCATCTCCACGGTGACCATCTTCCTTTCTCTCTTTGTCAACAGCATGGCGGCCTATTCCCTCTCCCGTCTGCGCTGGCGGGGACAGAAGGCAGCCCTGGCCATCATCGTGGCCACCCTGGTCATCCCCGGAGAGACGGTGATCATGCCCCTGCTGCTGCTGGTCAGCAAGCTGCCCGGCCTCACCTTCGCCGAGGGACGCATCATGATGACCCACACGTGGCTCAACTCCTACCATGTGCAGATCATCCCCTTCATCGCCGGGGCCTTTTCCATCTATCTCTTCTATCAATTCTTCCAGGATATTCCCCGAGAGTTGGACGAGGCCGCTGTCGTGGACGGGGCGAGCCGCTTCCAGATCTATTGGAAGGTCATCGTTCCCAACTCCGGCCCGGTCTTTGCCACGGTCACCATCCTCACCTTCCTGGGGGCGTGGAACTCCTTCCTGTGGCCCATCATGGTGATCCAGAGCGAGGATCTACGCCCGGTGATGGTGGGCATGTCTTACTTCTTCCAGCAAGACATGGAGTGGGGCCAAGTCATGGCCTACGCCACCATGGTCACCATCCCCGTGCTGGCCGTCTTTATGGCCTTCCAAGGAGCGTTCGTGCGCAGCATCGCCGGCACGGGCATCAAGGGGTAGGCGGGGAGCGGGGATTAGGGATTGGGCAGTATCCTCGTGGGTACCCAATCCCTAATCCCCAGCCTCCACTCAACCACTCAATCACTCAATCACTCAACAAGTCAATCACTCAACAAGTCAATCACCCATGAACCCATCCCAGCACGACACCCACTCCCTCCAAGCCCTGCGTGATTCGTTGGCGGGCGACCCCCATCGTCCTGCCTATCACTTTGTGGCCCCGGCCAACTGGTTGAACGACCCCAACGGGCTGATCCAGTGGCAGGGACAATTTCATCTTTTCTATCAATACAACCCGGCTGGCCCGTTCCACGGCACCATCCACTGGGGCCACGCCGTGAGCGATGACCTGGTCCACTGGCAGGATCTGCCTGTTGCCCTTGTCCCGGAAGAGGGTAAATTCGACCAGGACGGCTGCTGGTCCGGCTGCGCCCTGGACAATGACGGCGTGCCCACCTTCTTTTACAGCGGCGTCTTCCCCCAAGTGGTCAATATCGCCACCAGCCAGGACGATCTGTTGACATGGGACAAGTTCGAAGGCAACCCAGTGATCCCCGGTCCGCCCGAGGATCTGCATGTGGCCTCCGGCGGCGACTTCCGGGATCCCTTTGTGTGGCGGGATGGTGAGGCGTGGAGCATGCTCATGGGTAGCCGGGAGGAGGGACGTAGCGGACTGGTCCTCCTCTACCGCTCGGCTGACCTGATCAATTGGACCTATGAAGGTGTTCTCCTGGCCGGGGATGTGCAGCAGCAGGATCCCTTCTGGCCGGGCACGGTCTGGGAGTGCCCCAACCTCTTCCCCGTGGAAGACCAGGATGTGCTGCTGATCTCCATCCAGGAGAACAAGCAACAGCTACTCTACGTGGTCTATTATCAGGGCATCTATAGTCGTCAGCGCTTCATCCCCGACCGCTCCGGTATCCTGGTTCACGGCGGCTCCTTCTATGCCCCCCAGGTGATGATGGACGAACAGGGACGACGGCTCATGTGGGGCTGGCTGCAAGAGGGACGCAACGCGGCGGCCTGTCTGGAGGCGGGCTGGACCGGGGTGATGTCCTTGCCCATCCAATTTCATCTGAACGACGACGACGATCTCTGTCTGGCCCCGGCCCCGGAAATGATCGCCCTGCGCCGCAACCATCGTCACTTCGGCCTCCAACATCTGCCCGACGGCGCGGACCTACGCCTGGACGGCATCGCCGGGGACGCCCTGGAGATCATCGCCGAGTTCGAAGTGCCGGCCACGGGTGAGTTCGGCCTGAAGCTGCGGGCCACGCCGGACGACCAGGAATACACCCGGCTCATGGTCCAGACCGATGCCCAGGAGATCGCAGTCAAGCGGGACCATTCCAGCCTCTCCTACGAGGTGAATCGGGACATCCTGCCCGCCCCGGTGACGTTGACCCCCGGCGCAACCCTGCGCCTGCACATCTTCCTGGACCGCTCGGTGATCGAGGTCTTCATCAACGACGGCATCCGCACGATCGCCTCCCGCATCTACCCCACCCGGCCCGACAGCCTGGGCGTGAGTCTCTACAGCCGGGGCGGGGAGGTCCAGTTGATCTCCATGGACGTGTGGGAGATGGCGTCCATTTGGTAGCGTTCCGGCAATAACAGCTTTCACCGCAAAGGCGCAAAGAACGCAAAGAAGAAAAAAGAAAGATTTATTCCTTTGTTTTTCTTTGCGCCTTTGCGGTGAAGTAAGGCGGAAACCGGAAAAGAATATACCGGTGTTTAGTGAAGGCTCATAGATAAAAGGCTCCGGATTTTCTGGTATGTTCTTTCTCGGAAATTACCTGATCGTTCTAACCCCGGAGGGGGTATCCATGTCCAAGCTCTTCTATCGTCCCCAAGATGCCGTGGTCGGTGATGTGATCCCCACCTTCTTCAACGGGGAGTTTCGCCTCTTCTATCTTCAGCTTTGGCGTCTGCCAGATCAACCGGATTCCGGGCCGGACTGGTACCAGATCGGCACCACGGACTTTGTGAATTTCCACGAATATGGCCCGTGCCACATCGTCGGTGGCACGGGGGCTGTGATTGAGCGGGACGGTCTGTATCACCTCTTCTACTGCGTCTTTCCCGAAGGCCGCCAGGTGATCTGCCACGCCACCAGCCCGGATCTGCTGCATTGGACCCAGATCCCTGCCCACGACTTCGAGCCGGACCCGGTCTATTATGATGTCCCCGACTGGCGAGATCCCGCCGTCTTCTGGAACGAGGAGGAGGGGCTGTACTGGATGCTGATCGCGGCCCGATCCCACAGCCCGTATAACCGCAGCGGCTGCGTGGGCCTGTGCGTCTCCACGGATCTGGAAAGCTGGACCGCTCGCCCGCCCCTCTATGCCCCGGATCTGTACACCTCGGCTCTGGAATGCGCCGATCTCTTCCAGATAGGCGACTGGTGGTACCTGATCTATTCGACCTACTCGGATCGCTTTGTGACCCACTATCGCATGGCCCGCTCGCCCAAAGGACCGTGGCTGACCCCAGCCGAAGACACCTTTGATGGCCGTGCCTTTTACGCGGCCAAGACGGCCAGTGACGGCCAGCGCCGCTACCTCTTTGGGTGGAATCCCACTCGCACGGAGGATCTCTTCGGCTGGAATCCCCCGGTCTACGCCGGGCGGGACTTCAATACTTGGGACTGGGGCGGCAACCTGATCGTGCACGAGATCGTGCAAAACTGGGACGGCACCCTAGGCGTGCGTCTGCCCGATAGCGTGGCCGCTCGCTTTGGCCAAGCGCAGCCGGTGGCCCTGCAACCGTTGTTGGGCCAGTGGCGCAAAACAAAACATGGCCACTCGATCAGCTCTCCCCAAGGCTTTGCCGCCGCCACCGTGGGCGAACTGCCGGACACCTGCCTGATCTCCGCCCACCTGCGCTTTGGGCCGGGAACCCGCCGCCTGGGGATTATCCTGCGCGCCTCGTCAGGACTGGACCAGGGCTACACCATTCAGTTCGAGCCGGACCGTAACCGGGTAATTCTCAAATCCTACCCCTTCCCCGATGAGCATGGGGGCAAAATGCCCCCCACCGAGGTCGAAATAGAGCGCCCCCTGCGTCTGCGGGCCGGGCACACCTACCACGTCAAACTGATCGTGGGCGGAACCATTGGCGAACTTTACATTGACGATCAAGTCGCCATGAGCTTCCGCATGTACGATCTCTCTGCCGGGCAGTTGGCCTTCTTTGTGGCCGACGGCAAGGCCAGGTTCGGGAACATTTCCATCAAGATCTGAACATTCTGCGTTCAAGAGAGGAACCTCATGTCTGTCCATGTCATGCGCAAGTCGAAATTTTTCGCCATTCTCGCTGTTCTGTTGGCGGCGTTCCTCCTTGCTGGCCCGGTTTATGGGGCGGGGGAACCCAATCGCCCCGACTATCATTTCACCCCCAATAGCAGCTGGATGAACGATCCGAACGGCATGGTCTACTATGCCGGTGAGTATCACCTTTTCTACCAGTACAACCCGGACGCTCTGGTCTGGGGGCCTATGCATTGGGGCCACGCGGTGAGCGCGGACCTGGTCAACTGGACCGAACTCCCCATCGCCCTCTACCCCGATGACGTGGGCAACATCTTCTCCGGCAGTGCGGTGATCGACTGGCAAAACACCGCCGGGTTCGGGACGGAGGCCATGGTCGCCATCTTTACCCACGAGAAGAACGGGCGGCAGATGCAGAGCTTGGCTTACAGCACGGACAAAGGGCGCACATGGACTAAATACGCGGACAATCCGGTGCTGCCGCCGCCCAATAACATCCGTAATTTTCGTGACCCCAAGGTCTTTTGGTACGACGACGGCAGCGGCTTCGATCACTGGATCATGCTGGTAAGCGCAGGCAGCATGATCCTTATCTACAATTCGCCGGATCTCAAGACATGGACCCCCACCGGCGGCTTTGGGTTGGGCTATGGGGCGACCTGCGGGGTGTGGGAAACGCCGGACCTGTTCAAGCTACCCGTGGACGGCGGACCGGCGACCAAGTGGGCCTTGACCGTCGCCATTGGCGGCTGCGCCCCGGCCGGCGGCACAGGCACCCAGTATTTCGTGGGCGATTTCGACGGGACCAAATTCGTCAGCGATAACCCGAAGGAGACCGTGCTTTGGGCGGACTATGGCGCGGACTTCTACGCGCCCCAAGGCTGGAACGAAGCACCCGATGGCCGTCACGTGTGGGCGGGCTGGATGAACAACTGGTCCTACGGTCAGGATGTCCCGGCCACCACCTGGCGCGGATCCCTGACCATTCCTCGGGAACTGAAGCTGGTCACCACGCCGGATGGGATACGTCTGGCCCAACAACCGATCCCCGAACTGGCCCAGCGCCGGGGCGAGCATTGGCACTGGCAGGATGAAACAATTGCGCCCGAAAAGAATTTGCTCGACGGCATCACCGGGGACACCTTTGAGATCTTGGCCGAGTTTGAGGCCCCCGTGGACAGCCCCGCGGACCGGGTCGGCCTGCGGGTGCGCACCTCCGCGGCGGACGCCACCATCATCGGTGTTACCACAAAGCGGCCAAGCCTTTTTGTGGATCGGAGTAAATCCGGCCAAGTTGACTTCAACGCCGACTTTCCCCGAGTACATGTGGCCCCCTTGACGCCAGTGGATGGCCGAGTCACCCTGCACATCTTCGTGGACCGCACGTCGGTGGAAGTCTTCGCCAACGGCGGGCAGACGGTGATGACCGAGCAGATCTTCCCCGCCGCCGATGATCAAGGACTGGTGCTCTTTGCCGACGGCGGTGAGGCCAAACTCATCTCCCTGGACATCTACCGCATGCTGTCCGCCGCCGGAGCGGCGGCGGCTCCGACCGAGCCTACGTCAAGCCGATCCAGCCTCGTGATCGTCGCCGTTATTCTGTTTCTGCTGCTGGCCGCGGGCGCTGGGATTTTCTTATGGCGCAGACGCTGATCAGCGAATTACGCTAGGACGCCTCATTCCTTCATTCGATATCACCTGACGTCTCCTCCTTTGGACAGAAATCCCCGCCGAATATCGGCGGGGATTTCTGGGTTCTATGGGGTGTGGGGTGCCCTGGTTTTGATGAGTTTGGGCATTCTAGGAAAAGGCCGGAACGATTTTGGGCTGAGCAAATCGCGTTGACCCATTCCCGAAAAGGGGAGATCAGCCCACCCATCCCGGAATGGGCCAACAAATCTGCTCAACCGCAGTAAGAACCGGCCCTTTCCGGGATGATCCACTCAGTTTCCACCAACCCCACACCCACCCCACCCCAAAATTTTGCCCCTTGACAATCCCTCCAACCCCCTGCTATACTTACCTCGCAAACGATTGCGCAATCGTTTGCCAACACCCAATCAACCAATCAACCCATCAACAGCCAAACCCTCATGTCCACAACCATGTCCGACGTGGCCGCACAGGCCGGCGTCTCCGTCACCACGGTCTCCCATGTGATCAATAGCACCCGTCCCGTCAGCGCAGATCTGCGGGAGCGGGTGGTGGTGGCTATGGCCGCGCTCAATTACCAGCCCAACCGTCTGGCCCGCAGCCTGCGCCAGGGCCGCACCCACACCATCGGCATGATCGTGCCGGACAACGCCAACCCTTATTTTGCCGAAGTGGCCCGGGGCATCGAAGAGACCGCCTATCAGAACGACTACAGTCTGATTTTGTGCAACTCGGCAGGGGATCTGGACCGTGAGCGGTTTTACATAAACGTATTGTTGGAAAAACAGGTGGACGGCATCATCCTGGTGGCCGCGGGGAGCAGCACGAGCAACATCGCCAACATCGCCCTGCCCCCCATGGTTGTCGTGGACCGGGATCTGCCCAACATCCACGCCGACGCCGTGCTGACCGAGAATGCCCAAGGCGGACAGCTGGCCACGGAACACCTGCTGGCTCTGGGCCACCGGCGCATCGCCTGCATCACCGGCGCGTCGGATGTGACGCCCACAGCCGAGCGGGCCACGGGCTATCGCCAAGCCCTGGTCGCCGCGGGGGTGGAGGTGGACGAAAATTTGGTGGTCAAGGGTGATTTTCACTATGCCAGCGGCTATGCCGCGGCCAAGGGGCTTCTGACCGGTCCCAACCCGCCCACAGCTATCTTTGCCTGCAACGACCTCATGGCCGTGGGGGCCATCAGCGCCGGGATCGAACTGGGGCTGCGCATCCCCGCGGACCTCTCCATCGTCGGCTTTGATGACGTGCAGTTGGCCTCCTTCACCAACCCGCCCCTCACCACCGTGGCCCAGCCCAAGCGGGAAATGGGCACCCTGGCCGTCTCCCTACTCCTAGAACGCATGGCCGACCCGGACATCCCCCCCCGCCGCCGCTGGCTGGGGACGGGGTTGGTGGTGCGGGGATCGACGAAGGAATGTTGATTGGTTGATTTGTTTGTTTTTATGCGTGTTCTACGAAGTCCAGATCAATCAACCAATCAACCTATCAACTACTGTCTACCTACAAAAGGCTCGTCCCATGTCACCCGCCAAAATCACCGTCGTCGGCAGTCTAAACATGGATCTCGTTGTGCGTTCGCCCCGCATTCCCATGCCGGGGGAGACCTTGTTGGGCCGGGGCTTTGTGACCCTGCCCGGCGGTAAAGGGGCCAATCAGGCCGTGGCGGCTGCCCGTTTGGGTGGAAAAGTGACCATGATTGGGCGTCTGGGGACGGATGGCTTTGCGGACTCCTTGCGGACCAGCCTGGGGGCGGATGGGGTGGACCACAGCCAAGTGATCCCCACGCCCGAAGAGCCCACGGGTGTGGCCCTGATCACCGTGGACGACGACGGGCGTAACACGATCATCGTGGCCTCTGGGGCCAACTGGCAAGTCACCCCGGCAGATGTGGAGGGAGCTGAGGCGGCCATTGCCGGCGCGGACGTGCTGCTGTTGCAACTGGAACTGCCCCTGGAAAGTGTCATGCGGGCGGCCCAGATTGCCAAGGCCCACGGCGTGCGAGTGGTGCTCAACCCAGCCCCGGCCCGGCCACTGCCCCCGGAACTGTTGGCCCTGGTGGACATCCTGATCCCCAACGAGCCGGAAACCGCCCTCCTCTCCGGCCTGCCCGTGGAGGACGAAACCCAGGCCCAAGCTGCCGCCGCCCGCCTGCTGGAATTGGGCGTCGGGGCCGTCATCTTGACTCTGGGCAGCCGGGGTGCCCTGCTCACCACCGCGGAGGGCAGCACCCTGGCCCCGGCCTTCCCGGTCACCCCCGTGGACACCACCGCGGCCGGGGATGCCTTCTTGGGCGGTCTGGCCGTGGCCCTGAGCGAAGGCAAATCCTTGACCGAGGCCATGCGTTGGGGCAACGCCACCGGCGGACTCTCCACCACCCGCTTTGGTGCCCAACCCTCCCTGCCCCGACGAAGCGAGGTGGAACAACTTGTAGGGATTGGGGAGTAGGGAGTAGGGATTTGGGATTGGGGGCTGTGATGAACTCGCCGCCCAATCCCCAATCCCAAATCCCTACTCCCCAATCCCCAATCCCCGACCCAAAAGGAGAACCCATGAAAAAGATCGGACTGCTCAACCAACCCCTGTCCACGGCGATTTCTGGGATGGGCCACACGGACACCCTGGTGATCTGCGATGCCGGACTGCCCATCCCCTTCCGCCCCCGGCGCATTGATCTGGCCCTGGTGCCGGGCATCCCTTCCTTCTTGGACACCCTGGAAGCCGTGCTTCTGGAGATGGAAGTGGAGCGGGCCATCGTGGCCGCAGAGATGGCCGAGGCCAGCCCAGATCTCCTGGCCGAGGTGCGGGATATGTTGGGGGAGATCCCCATCGAGATGGTCTCCCACAAGGACTTCAAGGGCCAGACCAACGGGGCCCAAGCCGTGGTCCGCACCGGGGAATGTACGCCCTATGCCAATGTGATTTTGGTTTCCGGCGTGGTTTTTTAATCAGGAGAGAGATTGGGAGATTAAGAGATTCGGAGATTTCTCTGGCCAACAGCACCAATCTCCCAATCTCCCAATCTCCCAATCTCCTAATTACTCAATCTCCCAATCGCTCAACCACCAGTTCAAACTGTAGCCGAGGTATGGCATGTCGAAAGTAAATCTGCGGGAGTTGGGTCAGCGTTATGGGCTGTTGGTCTCGTTTTTGCTCCTCTGTTTGGCCCTGAGTTTGATGTCGGATCGCTTCTTGACCCCCAGCAATCTGGTCAATATCCTGCGCCAATCCACCATCAACGGCATCATCGCCGTGGGCATGACCTATGTGATCCTGACCGCGGGGATTGACCTTTCCGTGGGGGCGGTGTTGGCTCTGTCCACCGTGGTCACCGCGGATCTGCTGCAACAGGGGATGCCCGTGCCGGTTGCCATTGTCTTGGGCCTGGGCTTGGGGGCCGGGTTGGGGTTGGCCAATGGCCTGATCATCACCAAGGCCAAGGTGCCCCCCTTTGTCGCCACCCTGGGCATGATGACCATTGCCCGGGGCATGGCCCTGACCTATACCCAGGGCAAGCCCATCACCGGCATGCCCGATGCGTTCCGCACCTTGGGCACGGGCAGTGTCGGCCCGGTGCCCATGCCCATCGTCATCGCCGGGGTGGTCTTTTTGCTGGGCTATATTCTGCTCACCCGTACCCAGGTGGGGCAGCATATCCTGGCCTTGGGCACCAACCCCACCGCCGCCCGCTTTGCCGGCATCCCCACGGATCGCTACATCATCTTCGTCTACAGCCTGGCCGGGACCCTGGCATCTCTGGCCGGCATGATCTTGGTGGCTCGGCTCAACTCGGCCCAGCCCACGGCCGGGGTGGCGTACGAGTTCGACGCCATCGCCGCTGTCGTGGTCGGTGGCACCAGTTTTGCTGGGGGAGAAGGCAGCCTCATGGGGACCCTCTTGGGCGTGTTGGTGATCGCCGTGCTCAACAACGGTCTCAACCTGCTCAACGTTTCGTCGTTTTACCAGCCCGTGGTCACCGGCGTGGTGATTGCCCTGGCTTTGTTGTTGTATAAGGCGCTGAAGTAGGGGCGAGGGGCGAATGGCGAGGGGCGAATCAAACAATCGCTTCCCGCTTCCTGCCTCCCGTACCTCGCAACTCAAACTGTTCATTTCAAAGGAGAAAAAAATGAAGAACCGAATTTTGATCATCATGTTGGTCATTGCTGCCATGCTTTTGGCGGCATGTCCGGCCCCGGCAGCGCAGCCCGCTGCCCCCGCCGCCCCGGCGGACACGGGTGTGAAGTTGGGTCTCTCTCTGTCCACCCTGAACAACCCCTTCTTCGTCACCCTCAAGGATGGCGCGGAGGCCGCAGCCAGTGCCGCGGGCGTGGAACTGATCGTGGTCGACGCCCAGGATGACCCGGCCAAAGAAGCCACCAACATCGAAGACCTGATCCAGCGCGGCGTCAGCGCCCTGCTCATCAACCCCACGGATGCGGACGCCATCGTGCCTTCCATCCAGAAGGCCAACGCGGCTGGCATCCCGGTCTTCACTATCGACCGTGGCGCGGCCGGCGGCACAGTCGTCTCCCACATCGCCTCGGACAACGTGGCCGGTGGCGCTATGGCGGCTGAGTTCCTGTGCGACGTCATCGGCGGCGCGGGGAACGTGGTGGAGTTGGAAGGGATCGCTGGCACCTCCGCTGCCCGTGACCGTGGTCAGGGTTTCAACGACTACATGGCGGCCAACTGCGCCGGTGCCCCCATCGTTGCCAAGCAGACCGCCAACTTCAACCGGGCCGAGGGCCTCAGTGTTTTTGAGAACATCCTGCAAGCCCAGCCCGAAATCGCTGGTGTCTTTGCCCACAACGACGAGATGATCCTGGGCGCGGTGGAAGCTGCCCAGGCCGCCGGAACCACTGGCATCGTCTTCGTCGGCTTCGACGCCGTGGATGACGCCGTGGCCGCCGTCAACGCCGGAACCCTGGCCGCCACGGTCGCCCAACAGCCCTCCGAAATGGGCCGCCTGGGCGTGGAAACCGCACTGGCCTCTTTGGACGGCGCGGCGGTGGATGCCTACATCCCCGTGGCCCTGGCCCTGGTCACCGGCGGCGAAATGGCCGCCCCGGCTATGGACATGGACTACACCCTTGGCCTGAGCCTCTCTACCCTGAACAACCCCTTCTTCGTCACCTTGAAGGATGGCGCGGAAGCCGCCGCGGCCGCTGCGGGTGTGACCCTGATCGTGGTCGACGCCCAGGATGACCCGGCCAAGGAAGCCACCAACATCGAAGACCTGATCCAGCGCGGCGTCAGTGCCCTGCTGATCAACCCCACGGATGCGGACGCCATTGTGCCCTCCATCCAGAAGGCCAACGCGGCCGGTATCCCGGTCTTCACCATTGACCGGGGTGCGGCGGGTGGCACGGTTGTCTCCCACATCGCCTCGGACAACGTGGCCGGTGGCGCAATGGCGGCTGAGTTCCTGTGCCAGGCCATCGGCGGCGCGGGGAACGTGGTAGAGTTGGAAGGGATCGCCGGCACCTCCGCCGCCCGTGATCGGGGTCAAGGCTTCAACGACTACATGGCGGCCAACTGCGCCGGTGCCCCCATCGTCGCCAAGCAGACCGCCAACTTCAACCGAGCCGAGGGGCTGAGCGTCTTCGAGAACATTCTGCAAGCCCAGCCCGAAATCGCTGGTGTCTTTGCCCACAACGATGAGATGATCTTGGGCGCGGTGGAAGCTGCCCAGGCCGCTGGCACCACTGGCATCGTCTTCGTCGGCTTCGACGCTGTGGATGACGCCGTGGCCGCCGTCAATGCGGGCACCCTGGCCGCCACGGTCGCCCAGCAGCCCTCCGAAATGGGCCGCCTGGGTGTGGAAGAGTCCATCAAGTTCCTAAGCGGCGGCGCGGTGGAGAGTTATATCCCCGTGTCCCTGGCTTTGGTCGTTAAGTAGAGCGAGATGCGAGATGCGGGATGCGAGTTGCGCGGACATTCGATAGTCTATCGCAACCCACATCTCGCATCTCGCAACTCATATCTCGCAACAAATCAACAAATCAACCAATCAACAAACCACCCACCAAACCAACCATGCCCTATCTCCACATGCAGTCCATCTCCAAATCCTTCCCCGGTGTGCGCGCCTTGCAGGATGTCAGCTTTGAGCTGGCCAAGGGAGAGATCCACGCCCTGGTGGGGGAAAACGGCGCGGGGAAAAGCACGTTGATGAAGATCCTGACCGGGGCCTATAAAGGCGACAGCGGGGAGATCATCCTGGACGGCAGGTCCGTGGTCATCAACAGCCCTGGCGACGCCCAGGCCTTGGGCATCAGCATGATCCACCAGGAACTCTCCCTAATCCCCTATTTGACCGTGGGCCAGAATATCTATTTGGGCCGGGAACCCAGAGGGCGACTGCCAGGGATCATCGACTGGCCCACCCTCAATAAAGAGGCCCAGGCCCTGTTGGATCGGCTCAGTGTGGGCGTGAACGCCACGGATCTGGTGGAAGGATTGAGCATCGCCCAACAGCAGATGGTGGAGGTGGCCAAGGCCCTCAGCCTCAACGCCGACATCATCGCCATGGACGAACCGACCTCCTCCCTCACCGACCGGGAGACAGAGGTCCTCTTCCGGGTCATGGGCAACCTGCGGGACCAGGGCGTGGCCCTGATCTATATTTCCCATCGGCTGGACGAAGTCTTCGCCATCACCGACCGGGTGACCGTGCTGCGGGATGGACAATGGATCGCCACCCTGCCCACGGCCGAGTTGGACGAGGAGAAGATTGTCGCCATGATGGTGGGCCGGGATCTGGGCGAACTCTACCCCAAAAAGAGCGGCACCACCCAGGGCGATGTGTTGACCGTGACGGATCTTGAGGATGGGGACGAACTGCGGGGCGTCAGCTTTACCCTGCGCCGGGGGGAAATTTTAGGCATCGCCGGTCTGGTGGGCGCAGGCCGCACCGCCCTGGCCGAGACCCTCTTCGGCGTCCGCCCGGCCACCGCCGGGGAGATCCGCATGGAGGGCACCCCTGTGCGCATCAAATCCCCCGGCGACGCCATGAAGCTGGGCCTGGGCTTGGTCCCCGAAGACCGCAAGCAGCAAGGTCTCTTCCTCAACATGGCCGTGCGGGAAAACGTCACCATGAGTGCCATGCACCAGGTGACGACCCTTGGCTTTGTCAGCAACCGGCGAGCGGACAGCATGGCCAAGGAGTATGTCAAGCGGTTGGACATCCGCACGCCGGGCATTTTGCAGCGGGTGGGCAACCTCTCCGGCGGCAACCAGCAAAAGGTGGTGATCGCCCGCTGGCTCACCTTGCACCCCAAGGTGTTGATGCTGGACGAGCCAACCCGAGGCATCGACGTGGGGGCCAAGGCCGAAATCCACGGCCTCATGGACCAACTGGCCCAACAAGGCGTGGGCGTGCTCATGATCTCGTCCGAACTGCCCGAAGTCCTGGGCGTGGCCGACCGCATCCTGGTCATGCACGAAGGCCGCATCACCGGCGAATTCAGCCGAGACGAAGCCACCCAAGACGCCATCATGCGGGCAGCGACGGGGACAAACAAATAGGCCACGGATCTGACGGATTTTACGGATTTTTACGGATCAAAAAAAGATCCGTTTTAATCCGTAAAATCCGTCAAATCAGTGTTCTATTCCTTTTCTGAAATAGAGGATTATCATGGCAGCGACCAAAGCGGCTGAGAATGGCAAATCGAGTATGGTGGTGCTGGGGGATCTCTTCCGCCGCTTCAGTGTCTTTGTGATCTTGCTGGGCATCGGCACCATCTTTGCCGTGGGATCCGAGCGCTTTTTGCAGGTGGACAACCTGCTCAACATCGCCCTCCAGACCTCCATGATCGCCATTGTGGCCATCGGCATGACCTTCACCATTTTGACCGCGGGCATCGACCTTTCGGTCGGCTCGGTGATGGCCTTGGCCGGGGCGTTGGCCGCGGGATTGGCCGCCCGTCAAGGCATGGCCACACCCGTGGCCATCCTCCTGGCCTTGGCTGCGGGCGGTGGGATCGGGGCCATCAACGGGCTGTTGATCGTGCGGGGCGGCGTCCCCCCTTTCGTCGCCACCCTGGCCATGCTGGCCGTGGCCCGAGGGGCTACCCTGGTCTACACCCAAGGCCGCCCCATTGCCGGGCTGGATGAAACTTTCATCTGGCTGGGCAACGGCAAGGTGTTGGGCCTGCCCGTCCCCGTGTTGATCATGCTGATCCTGGCCGGGCTTGCCTATTTCATTCTGCGCCATACCCGCTTTGGCCTGCATGTTTACGCCACGGGCGGCAACCCAGAGACCACCCGGCTGGCCGGCGTCTCCACAGATTGGGTGACGCTGATGGTCTATGTGATCAGCGGACTGTGCGCGGCCCTGGCCGGGATTTTGCTCACGGCCCGGCTCTGGTCGGCCCAACCCAATGCGGCCACGGGCTGGGAGTTGGACGCCATCGCCGCGCCCGTGCTGGGGGGCACCAGCCTCTTCGGCGGCGTGGGCGGCGTGGGCGGCACGGTCGTGGGCGCGTTTATCATCGGCGTCCTTTCCAACGGGTTGAATTTATTGGGCATCTCCTCGTATTACCAGCAAGTGATCAAAGGCATCGTCTTCATTTTGGCCGTCATGCTGGATCTCTTCACAAAACGGCGGAAATAGGATGACCCAGATGCCCGCACCCGCCCGCATCACCATCCTGGCCCACGGCACACGGGGAGACGCCCAGCCGGGCATCGCCCTGGGCAAGGGTCTGGCCGCCAGAGGCCACACCGTCACCGTCCTGGCCAGCGCCGGGTTCGAGCCGTGGATCCGCGGCCACGGTCTCCACGCCGCCCCCTCCTCTGTGGATGTGCAGGCCCTCATGGCCACGGACGCCGGGCAAGCGTGGTCCGAGCGGGGCAACAAACCCCTGGCCCAACTGCGGGTCATGCGCCACATGCTGGACCAATATGGGCTGGACATGGCCAACGACGCCTACGCCGCCTGCCAGGGCGCCGACCTGATCATCTCCCAGTTCACCACCATGATCTACGCCACCTCCATCGCCGAAAAGCTGGGCACGCCCCACATGGTCCAGCTCCTGCAACCGCCCGTCGTGGCCACCCGCCACGGCGGGGCCATGATGAACGCGCCCCTGCCCACCCGCACAAGCTGGATCAACTATCTCTATGCCAAACTCGTCTTCCAGCCCGCGATCTGGCAGATCTACGGCGGCAACGCCAGCCGCTTTCGCCGCACCACCCTGGGGCTGCCTCCCCAATCCCGTGCCCAGAGCGAGGCCGAATTTTTGCGCGTCCCTTTCATCCTCTGCTACAGCCCCAGCGTCGTGCCCCCGGCCCCAGATTGGCCGTCCAATGTGCAGACCACGGGCTATCTTTTTTTAGATGAAGAGGGGGAGCAGGCCTGGCAACCACCGGATCGGCTTCGTAGCTTTCTTTTGGCGGGGAAGGAACAGGGGGCGTCGACAATCTCCATCGGCTTTGGCAGCATGACCGGTGAGGCAGGCAAGCGCATGTCACAGCTTGTGGTGGAGGCGGTGCAGCGCAGCGGGGTGCGGGCCGTCCTGCTCTCCGGCTGGGCCGGCCTGGGGGACGCCGACTTGCCGCAGAGCATCCTGTGCCTGGACGCCGCGCCCCACGGCTGGCTCTTCCCCCGTATAGCCGCCGTGGTCCATCACGGCGGCGCGGGCACCACCGCCGCCGCCCTGCGCGTCGGCACCCCGCCCATCATCGTGCCCCACATGGCGGATCAGCCCTTTTGGGGCGGTCGGGTCCACGCCCTGGGCGTCGGCCCCAAACCCATCCCCCGGCCCAAACTCACCGCCGACCGGCTGGCCCAAGCCATCCGCCAAGCCGTTACCGACCCCCAAATGGCCGAACGAGCCACCCAACTCTCCGCCCACATCCAGGCCGAAGATGGGCTGGGCAACGCCATCGCCGCTGTTGAAAGGTATTTGGCAGCAATTTCATCGTCTTGACAACCAAAATGACATCATATATGATATGACTATGTTGAGATTTGTGCTTGACACCGATGTCATCATCGCTGCAATGCGTAGCCCAACTGGTGCATCAGCCGCAATCCTTCGGGCAGCGGATATGCAACAGGTGCGGCTGCTTTCCAGCGTGCCGTTGGTGTTGGAGTACGAGGCAAAGTGTACAGATCCCAAGCATTTTCAGGCAGCGACCATTTCCGCGGCCGCTGCCAGCAATTTTGTCGATGCCATTGCTGCCTTGTGCGAACCGATCGAACTGCATTTTATGTGGCGACCGCAACTTCCAGATCCAAACGATGAAATGGTATTGGAGACTGCTATAAATGGTCAGGCTGACGCCATCGTCACGTTCAACTTACGGCACTATGGCTCAGTTCCATCCCAGTTTGGCATTGAAGTTCTGTTGCCCAGTCAGGCAATTTGGAGGATTCGATCATGACTCGATCTGCAACGTACCCCTTACGTCTTCCCCAATCTGTGAAACAGGCCGTCTCTGACGTCTCTGAGCGGGAAGGCATTAGTATGAATCAATTTATCAACCAGGCCGTGGCCGAAAAGCTGGCCGTCTTGAACACGGTGCGTTTCTTCCAAGAACGCCAGGACCGGGCCGACATGGCGCGCTTTCGTCAGGTCTTGAACCGACCCGGCGGCGAGCCACCCCAGGCCGGGGACGAATTGCCTGCGTAGGCCGCGCGTTGAAATTAAAAGATCGAAGACAGAGAAAGGGTGATGGCTCAAAATTCGAGCCATCACCCTTTCTCTGTACAGGCGTATGGGCGTCCCATGTGAGCCAGCGGATGCTTGCGAAAAATCACATTTGCATTCTTACCTTTGGCCCCCTTTTCGACTATAATTGAGGTTGAATCAATGGCAGGATAGCTCCACCGCCGCCAAGTTTTTAACCCATGCACCCACAGAGGGGACTTTCCATCATGAGCAAGGTTTCAAAAACAACATCCAGCCCTACGCCAGCCGCCGTGCTGGTGGGCAGCGGCGGCATGGCCCGGCACCATGTGCGCCAGATGATCAGCCAGGG
>JAGNDO010000142.1 GCA_018003515.1 Caldilineaceae bacterium | reverse complement strand
AAGGCAAAAGGCAAAAGGCAAAGTGCAAAAGGCAAAAGTGGGTCGCTCGCTGCAAACCTTTTGCCTTTTGCACTTTGCCTTTTGCCTTTTGATTTTTCCTGCGGGAAGGCGTGGGAGTCGAACCCACCGCAGCCGACTATGCGCCACCTGCCACTGATTTTGAAGACCAGGGCGCCCACCGGGACACATCCCCTCCCGCCATCTATTGTAATGGGCGGGGCGGGATGGGGCAAGAATAGCCGATAGCGGGGAGCAGTTAGCCGATAGCTGGTTCGGCGACCAATAGTTGGGTCATGCGGGCTTGGACGGAATCCAGCACGGCATCGCGCATGAACGCGCTGGCTTTCAGGATCTCGACGCCGATCAGTTCGCCCTTCTCGTTCAATTCGGCAGTGATGTTCGGCGAGAGTGCCAGACTACGGGCTTCCGACTCATCCGTAATTGCCAAGTGCAGGACATCTTCTGTTTCAAAATAGCTCATGCGTGGTTTATTCATAGGTGAATCTTCCAGTCTGTATACGGAAACGGACCTGTTGACGAGTGATGGCATGGACAGTTACAGGCGTGATATCCTCGTTTTCCATGTCATAGGCGATCATAACCAACTGACCATCATGACGCCCTATGGCAATGACACGGCCCGTCTCTGCATCTCGGTACCTTTCGCCTGAATATCGCAGAATCACTTCAAGTTCAGCGAGATCAAAACCCCTCAGCCGAGCACGATAGTTCAAGTATTCTGTCCAGATTATCATGGAATTTCAGAGCCTCACAAATCTCCAAGCGTGACGCGGTGTGGGTGGGAGAGGCGGTGGATTGAACCTGGGCAAAGCCAAAGCCGAAATCTTGCTGCCTTTTTTCCGGTTGCTTGAGGCTTGTCAGTCGATGGTGTATAATGTCAATACTATGAACGAAAATGAGTTTTTCATCCCTCTGCCCGATGCTGCGACATTACGTGTGCGATACCTTAAGGATCGCGGCCGCATTTTGCGATTTGTCGTACAATTAGAAATATTGATCGATCACGACTGGACGCCAATTGTGCGTTATGACAACGCCCATCAGTTTGTTCATCGAGATGACCTCAAGCCCGACGGCTCTCAGATCAAAACACCGCCCATGGCTTTTACGAACAACGCGGACGCCTTCGGCTTTGCGCTACAGGACCTGCGAACAAATTATCGCTTCTACGTGCAACGCTATTTGCAGTGGAGAACAGAATGAATACACAAATCTTAGCTGATAAAATCATCGAATTGACCGAGCATTTCAACCGATACGTTTTCGATCATCCTGAAATCCTCGATCGGATTCCGAATAAAGCCGTCCTCGTCTTGCTGGATGTGGATGACCCCGAATTTAATCTGGCCAACCTTGAATTGGCTGAGGCCACGCCGTTATCTGCCGGCGGGCAACGTGTTCATATCAAGATGAAGAAACAGATGCGTACGATCAGGCAAGTTCACTGGGAGGCTGACATCCAGCCAACACCGCAGTTGGCCTGATCCTCGGTTTTGACTACCTTCTATCTGTCCAATCCCAACCATCTTCTGAATGACTGTACACATTCACCCCCGCCCCCTTGGTAACTCAAGGTTGGGCGGGGGTGAATGCGTATACCCCCTACGCCACCCACCCATCCAAGAGCGCCTTGCTCTCCGAATCCACAAAGTAATGGAAGTGATTCCCCGATGTGACCGCCACGGTCGCATTGGGATATTTCCCGCTCAGGACCGCCTTGGCGCTGTTCACCCCCACGGCGATGTCGTTGTCCCCAAGGACGGCGTCCAGCCCCATGTCCAGCCCCTTGGACATACCCGCCTTGGTAAAGAGCCGGGTCCAGTTGACGCTCTGGCTGGCCATGCCCGTGTTGGTACCGATCTGCACAAAGTAGGGCACCTTGATGGTTTTTTCCGAACCGTTGATCTCCTGGAAGAACTCGGAGTCCGGGTCCATGTCCTGGACACCCACGGCCAGATCGGAGATCTTCTTCAACGCCCAGGCCGCCACCATCACCGGTGGCACGGCGATGGCCCCGCCGTTGAGCATGACCGTGCTCAGCCAGGGCAGCAGCTTGCCCGCCTTGGCCAACGCCGACCCAGCGTTGAGCGCCCCGCCCATGAAGACCCGGTCCACAAAGTCCTCGCCGCCCCACAACTCGATCATGGCCCGGCTGACCTGGGTGCCCATGCTGTGGCAGAAGATGTCCAGCTTCACCCCATCGTTGGGGCCAAAGCCCAGGGCGGTCAACTGCTCGTGCAACATGCGCCCGTTCTCTTTGAAGCCTGTGTTGAAGGTCTCATAGTCGTAGGTCAGGCACAGGTCATAGCCGTGCTTTTTGGCCCAGGGCCAGGCGTGCCAGACCAGCCATTCCGTGTCACTGGTGAAGCCATGCACCATCAGCGCCACCCGCTTGGCCCCCCGCACATCGTCCGGGTGGACCGCGGCGTACGCGGCCTGGCCCCGCACATCCAAATCCGCCTTGCGCACGCCCATCCCTGGCGGCAAGTCGTTGTGCATGATCTTGTAGAGGAAGAGGCTGACCGTGCGCTTCAGATCCCGAGTTTCCACATCGTCCGCATCCGGCACGGGCAGGAAGTCGATGCTCACGGCCATGCTCTGCTTGTCCGACGCCACGGAGCGGGTGCCCGTGGCCGCGGTCGGCTCCCCGGCGATGTAGTAAAACTCCCCGTCGTAGGCGATGGGCAGCAGCCCGGCGATGTTGGGGTCGTTCTCCACGTTGACCTGCAAGGTCATGGGGTCCGCCGGGGTGATGGCCTGGAACTGTTCGGGTTCGGCCTCAAATTTCAGCACAGCCGGCGCGCTGTCCGCGGCCCGGGTGCCCCCCGCCCCCATGCCCACGGGGACGAAGTAGCGATCTGCGTTCAGCCCGGTCATCCCTGGCGGCGGCGCGGCCCCGTCGGTGATATCCCCGGCGGCCCGGCTGCCTCCGCCAAAGCTGCCTGCCAGCAGTTTGCCAAAGAAACCTTTGGGCTTTTTGACCGTGATATCCAGGGTTGTACCGGCGTCCACCTCGTCCGTGCCTTCGGGCAGGGCGATGTCCTGGGTGGCGGCCACCACGGTGACTTCCACCTGGGCTGTGGTCCAGTCATCATCCGCGCTGTCGCCGCCCAGGGCGACGATGGCCCGGGTGCCGCCGGACCCCGGTTTGTTGAGGGCGGGCATGACCAAACTATTGAACTCCGTGCGCTGTTTGGTGGCGATCACTTTGAAGATCTCCACCCCCTTGGCCAACTTCTCGTCGCTCAGGGTCAGGCCGATGGGGGCCAGGGGCACGGTGGTCCCCGGCGGCACGGCCTCGTTGACGCCCCGGCTGGGCCAATAGATCTCCACGCCAAAGTCCGAGCGCAGATACAAAATGGCCATGTAGAGGGTCTCGGTGTGGTTGTTGGTGACGGAGATCTGGACCGGACTGCCGGACATCAGCGTGGCCTCGTTCCCCGCGTTGCGGATGGATCGGGTATTCCGCAAGCCCTGTCGGGTATAGTCCCCGGTCACAATATCCAGCTTGACCTTGCCCGCCAGGGCGCTGAAGGCCGCCGGGTTGTGCAGGGTGCGGGCGTTGCTGAACTTGGCCAGATGCTCCAAATTGTTCACCACCACCCCGGCCCCCTCCACCGTGGCCGGGGGCATGGCGTGGACAAGCTGGGTCCCCGCCCCATCTTGGATGGAATAGCTGCCGTTGATCACCTGGACCCGGAAGTCCGCCGTGTCCGCGCTGGCGGGCACGGTGACGAAGAGGGCGCTGTCCATCCCCGCCACAGCCTGCACATCCGTGTCGTCCGTGGCAACTTTATAGACCGTGCTGCCCTCGCCAAGGGAGGTCACCACGGCCCGGCTGCCCAGAGCCACCGTGGCCGGTCCATCCAGCTTGGCCCAACTGTGGTCAACCTGGACATCATCCACCGTGGCCCGCACCAGGGGCGACCCGCTCATGTCGCCGCCCACGCCGTAGATGGCGACCCGGCTGCCCTTGCTCAACCCCACGGCGGCCCCGGCTGCCAACTGCACAAAGTTGGCATCGTTGGGGTCGATCTGGCTCACTTTGGCGTATGACGCCATGCGTTCGCCCACCCCGCCAAAGACCTGGATCTCCCCCGGCCCCTCCAATTGGGGGGATTGGCGGGCATAGACGGCGTGGACGTTGCTCTGCACATAGTCATGCACCTCGCCCCAGGTCAACCCCGGCTGATAGCCTGTCAGCTTTTTCATCAAGAAATAGGTGGTGGCCCCTTGCCACTGGCCGCTCTCCGGCGAGCGATATTCGTGGCTCAACTCTTCGTCCCGGCAACCGGCCAGAAGCACATGCTCGCTGACGGGCAGAATGCCGCTTGGCCCCTTGGGACCGCTGACCGAGCGGGTGCCGCTGGGCGCGGTGACCACGGTACTCATGGGCCGCTCCCGGTCATCCCCGGCGGCCATGCGGGTGCGGGGGGCGTTTTCGTCCGTATCGATCACCTTGCGGGTGCCGCTGCCCGAATGGCAACAATCCATGAAGGCCGTCACCTTGGCCCCGTTGGCCTCCACCCCGGCGATCAGGGCGGCCAGTTCCTTGTCCAAAATGTCGAAAACACCGGGGGTGCGGCTGTCCGCGGGGACGATGGTCTCGTCCAGCCCGTCCGGCTCGTTGACCGGGTCGATGGTCTTGGCCTGGGCGCCGTGGCCGCTGTAGTGGAAGAAGACATGGTCCCCCTCCCCGGCCTTGGTCAGATGTTGCTGCCAGCCGCGCAGGATGTTCTCCCGGGTGGCCCGGCGATCCGCTGGCTCCGAGCGTTCCATGGTCGAGGTGAGCCACAAAATGCGATCCGCCGGCACTTGCAGCCGGGTGGTGAGGAAATTGTACATGGCCTGGGTATCGGCCACGCACCCCCGCAGATTGGGGGCCTGTTGCGGGTTGTCATAGCGGTCAACACCGACCAATAGGGCATAGATGCTGGGGTTGGACATAGGTTTTCTCCTCCGGGAATGGTGAACGGGTGAGCAGGTGAGCGGGTGAGGACGAACAAGGGTCAAACGTGGAAGGATTATAGCATGAGAGGGAAGGGCACGCCAGGGGCGTTTTTTTGCTGGTCAGTGCCCCTACGGGTTGGCCTCGGCGACGGCCTTTGCCAAAGCGGGCAGGATCTCCCCCGCCGGGCCTTGCAGAAAGAGATCCGCCATGTGGGAGATGGGGGTGGAGGCCGGGTTGATGTCGATCACTTTGGCCCCATGCGCCTGGGCCACCCCAGGCAGAGAGGCTGCTGGGTAGACCATCCCGCTTGTCCCCGCCACCAGGAGCAGATCGCAGTGTTCGACCGCCTGCCAAGCCCCGGTCAACACGGATTGGGTCAACATTTCGCCAAACCAAACCACATCTGGACGGACCAGCCCGCCGCAGTGATGGCAGTGGGGCGGATTGTTATCCGTGCGCTCGGCGGGTTGCAGGGCATGGGGTTTGCCACAGCGATTGCACTTGAAGCGGGCAATGTTCCCATGCAGATGCAGCACATCCCGGCTGCCCGCCTGCTCGTGGAGGTCGTCCACGTTCTGGGTGATCAGGGTGAAGCTGGGCACAAGATCCGCCAGCGCGGCCAGGGCGAGGTGGCCAGGGTTGGGCCGCACCCGCTCCACCAGATCCAGCCGCCACATATACCAGCGCCACACCAGCCCCGGATCTGCGGCAAAGCCCTGGGGCGAGGCCAAGGTCTGGGCATCAAACCGGCTCCACAGCCCAGTTTGGGCATCCCGAAAGGTCGGCACCCCCGACTCCGCGCTGATCCCAGCGCCGGTCAAACAAGCCACCCGGCGGGCGGAGGTGAGGAGATGGGTTGCGGTGGTGAGGTCTTGTTGGGTCATGGGGAAGACTTAAGATTAGAAGACTTAAGATTAGAAGATTGAAGATTAGAAGATTGAAGATTAGAAGATTGGCGTGGGTGGTAGGACTACACAATAGCGTGATAGGCAGGTCGCCAAGGCGAAAAGAACCGCAAAGGCCCTTGATATTTTGCCAAAAACGGATTCATGGACACAATACTCCTGGCTACCACACCAAGGAGGTGAAT
>JAGNDO010000079.1 GCA_018003515.1 Caldilineaceae bacterium | reverse complement strand
GCGTTGACCCTGACCGTGGGCGCGGCAGCCACCTTCACCATCAGCGAGGGCGGCCACAGCATCTATGGGGATCTGGTCAACCAGGGCACGGCCACCTGGACCGGAAACGCCGGGCTTTCCGGCAGCTACCCCTTCCGATTTATCAACAACGGCACCTTCGATGCGGATGTCACCGGCAGCCCGGATGTGCATGTCAACGGCTTTGCGGCCTTTGTCAACAACGGCACCTTTCGGCGCAACGGCGGCAGCGACACCCTCTACTTTGGCGTGCCGGTCATCAACAACGGCACATTCCAGGTCGGCGCGGGCACGGTGCGCTTCTTCAATGACTTTACCCAGGAGGCCGGTCTCTTTCAGTTGAACGGTGCCACGTTGCAGGGCAACAACCAATACGCCTATCTGACCCTCAACGGCGGGCGGTTTGAGGGCAGCGGAACCCTCAACGTGAGCGTGCGCAACGAGGGCGGCACCGTCCACCCCACGGGCGCGCTGAACATTGTGGGAGCGTATACCCAAGGGGCAAACGGGGCGCTGCACATTGCCATCGGCGGTCTTACACCTGCCACCGATTTTGGTGTACTCGTTCTGACCCCCAATCAGGGCATCGGCGGGCGGGCTACGGTGGGCGGCAGGCTGATTGTCGATAAAGTGGGCGGCTTTGCCCCGGCGTCGGGGGATCGGTTCGTCATCGCCACCTGTGCGGCCAACTGCAACGGGGCATTCAGCGACACGGGTGGAACTATGTCACCGGCCTTTGGGGGTATTGCGGTCGGGGGTGAAGTGGTGGTGGCCGAGCCAGCGATTGCCGCCATCTTGCAGAGCAAGCCGGATTCTCGTGTGGGTGCCCAGGGCAGCAGCAACGGCTTCACCCTGCGCGTCTACAACCCCTCGACCCAGGCTGTGACCCTCAGCAGCCTCTCGGCCACCCTGCCCATCAGCTTCACCTATCAGGCCAACTCGACCAGCGGGGTTTTCACCGCCGACCCCTTCGATATGCCCGACGGGAACGGCCACCGGATTCTGTTCTGGTCGGGCACCTTTCAGGTGGCGGCGGGCGGAGAGGCCATGCTCCATTTCAACATCGGAATCAGACCGGATATGTCCGGCGGCGAACATGGGATCGGCTGGGATGCCACCACATCCAGCGGTGGGGAGACAAAGGTCATCGCCCTGCGCGATGTGGCGCGGATTGAAGTGCCCCTGGGTGCGTCGACTGGGGTGACATTGGGCGGCAGTGGCTCGTTGGTTGCCAACGGCCAGCTTCCCAACCTTTTGCTGCGGGCGGGCGGGCTGAACGAGGCGGTCATTTCGGTCCGGGTGCGTATCACCTGCCCCTTCCCAGCCCCCTGCGGCAACCTCTCCACTGTCTACGCCGGGCAGGAAGTGAACGGGCGAGGGGTGTCGATCTTCACCATGCAGCCTGTCCCCACGGCGGCCGGCGTGCAACCAGCCGGGCAGGATTACGGCTTCTGGGACGGCCTGATTCCGGGGTCGGGGATCATCCCCGGCGTGCCCATCAAAATCTATCCCGACTGGGACGCCCACCGGCCCTGCATTGCCTTCGACTTCAGCGGGACGGGGATTCGCCCGATCTATTGCGTGGGCGGCGGCGACCCCATCGCCACCCCTCACGTACTCTATGATCCCAGCGGGGTGATCCGGGACAGCGCGACGCTGGAGCCGATTGTGGGCGCAACGGTGACGCTCTATCGCATCTGGGGCGACCTGCCCGACACCCGGGAGACGACCCGCCAGTGCCGCACGGTGGACACCCGGCCCGGTGGCGTCTGGTCCGGGATAGCGCCCGACCAGGGGCTGATGGAAGATGCCAGCCTGACCCCCCGCCAGATCGATCCCCAGGTCAACCCCCAGGTGACGGGCAGCAATGGGCGCTACGGTTGGAATGTGGTCACCGGCTGCTGGTATGTGAAGGTCAGCGCGCCGGGCTATGCGTCCAAAACCAGTGCATTGGTCGGCGTCCCCCCGGAAGTCACTGATCTGGACATGACCCTGGACGCGCTCAACCTGCCTTTTCACATCAATCTGCCCATGCTGAGTAGATAGACGGCCGATCGTCACGTGTCCGGGGTGGAATAGGATTATCGGGTTCGGCTGACAAAATAGATTTCGCAGCAGAAAAAGAGGGCGACGAGATTTGATCTCGTCGCCCTCTTTTCTGTTGCGAAATCTGTGTGCCCTGACTAAACTGTGGGGTGGGCCACCCGCTCCACTACCCCGGCCAGGGATTCCACCCGCACGTCCCGCAGACGGCGGCTGATCACGTTGGCGACTTTCTGCATCATCATGTAGCCAAAGCGGCAGTCTTCTTGAAAGGTGGCGACCAGGTTGACCCCGTCAAAGACCACGACCCGGCATGGGGTGAGGGTCTTGGCCCCGGCGGTGGCTTCGTGAGGGGCCACCAGCCCGGACCAGCCGAAGACCTCCCCCGGCCCCAGGGCGCTGATCACCACATCCTCCATTTGTAGATTGCCCGTGAATTGGCCGGAGACCGGATGGTCCACGTGCTGGGCGGTCAGTTCCATCACCACCCCCACCCCGCCCTCCGCGGCCAGATAGAAATGGTCCAGCCGTTCGCCCTCGTGGAAGAAATAGTGGCCGGCCGGCACCACCTTCTCCTCGGCCAAATTGGCCAGTTTGATCAAATTGCTGGGCTCGATGCCGGCGAAGAAGGGATAGCGCCGCAGAATTTCGGGTGAGATCATGGCTCCTCCTTTGATAGCTGATAGCAGTTTGCGGGTAGCAGTCAGTTCGGAAATGTGGGCTGCTGATTCGATAGTTCGGCCAGCACCGCTGCCACCACCCTGGGGATGGCGGCGGCCACGGCGGGGGTGAGGGTATCGGCGAAGTCGATCACGTTGACGACGCTGACGGCGAAGAGGGTCAGCTCCGCGGGCAGGGCCAATCCCATGCGCCGTCCCATGGCCAGGGCCGTGGACAGGGAGGTGTCGTGGGCCGAGGCCGTGTGCTGGGTGGGGCTGATGGCGTCCAGATCGGCCAGGGTCATGCGGCGCAGGGTGCCCGGCGGGTCGTCCCCGTGGGTGATGGCGTCGATCAGGATGGCCCGGTCATAGCCGACCATCATCTCCATCAAGCGTAGCCCCCCCACGCACGCCTCGGTGATGGTGAGATGCGGGACAACCTGCCCGGAAGGGGCCACAAACGCTTCCGCCGACCAAAAATTTGTGGCCCCTTCCGGGAAGGTACGGGCCAGGGTCTGGGCCACCTTCACCCCGACCCCGTCATCGCTCAATATAGGATTGCCCAGGCCGATGATTAGTGTTTTCATGGGATGATTTATCGAGTATCGTGTATCGAGTATGTGTGACAACACCCATTACTCGATACACGATACTCGATACGAACTATGTGTATTGGCTCAACCGCTCCACCTCATCTCCCGCCGCGTCCCGGATGATGACTTCCAGGGGCATTTGGCCGGGGAGGGAATGGGTGGCGCAGGACATGCAGGGGTCGTAGTTGCGGAAGGCCATCTCGATGCGGTTGAGCAGGCCGTCGCTGATCACGGTGCCGTGCTGGATCAGGGCAGTGGCCGCCTTTTTGACCGACATGGCCATAGGCGCGTAGTTGTTCGTGGTGCCCACGATCAGGTTGACGTGGGTGAGGATGCCCTTTTCGTCCGTGCGGTAGTGGTGGGTGAGGGTGCCCCGGGGGGCCTCGACACAACCGATGCCTTCGTCGGGCCGATTCTTGACGATGGGCCGGGTGTTGGGGTCGGTGATCTCCGGGTCTTGGACCAGTTCGAGCATGCACTCGGCGGCGTAGAGCAGTTCGACCAGCCGTGCCCAGTGGGTGGCAAGGCGGTAATGGACCGGTTCGTAGCGACCGTTCTTCTTTGAACCCAAGGTGGTGTAGAAGCGCTCAAATTCCGTCTGGGCCAATGGGGTGGCCATGCCATCTGCTGCATTGAGTCTCGATAGGGGGGTAGCGCAATAGATGCCACTTTTTTCACCATCCTCAAAGCCGCTCCACCCAACATTTTTGAGATAGGGGAACTTCAAGTAGGTCCACGGCTCCACCCGCTCGGCGATGTGGTCGGCGTACTCCTTGGCCAGATAGCGGTCCGCCTCCTTGCCGGTGGGGGAGACCACCCGGATCATGCCGTCGTAGAAGTTGACGTGGTTGTTGGCGTCCACGGTGCCCATGTAATAGGTGCGGTGGGTGAAGGCGTCGGAGAGGACCAGGTCCACATAGGCCTGGTTGCCCAGGACGATGTCGTCGAAGAGCTTGAGGCTGAACTGGGCAAATTCGACGTTTTTGAGGGCAATTGCCTCGACCTCGACCCGCTCCTCCTTGGTCAGCGCCCGGCTCCAGCCGCCGGGGATGCCGGCCACGGGGTGGACATGGCGTCCGCCCAGCATCTGGATGATGTGATGGTTGCGCATACGGGTGTCGATGACCTGCTTGCCGATCTCCACCCCCACCTTGTGGATCACGCCCAGGATGTTGCGCTCGGCCTTGGGCGCATCCGGGCCGACCACAAAGTCCGGTCCGCCCAGGGCATAGAAGTGGGTGGTGTGGTCGGTGACGTAGAAGGCCATGTAGAAAAGCTCCCGCAGCTTCTTCACCGCGGACGATGGCTCGATATGATAGAGGGCGTCCAAAGCCTTGGTGGCGGCCATGTGGTGGGCCTCTGGGCAGACGCCGCAGATACGGTTGGTGATGCGGGGCATCTCCTCGGCGGGACGGCCCACGCAGAACTGCTCGAAGCCCCGCAGTTCGGGGATTTGGAAGTAGGCGTTGGCCACATTGCCCTCTTCGTCCAGGAAGATCTCGATCTTGCCGTGGCCTTCCAGACGTGTGATGGGATCGATTGTGATTCGTTTCATAGGGCACCCCCTCCATTCCCGTTGACCCGCGCCCGCCGCAGAATCGAATGGGCCATGCTAAACCGATAGAACGTCCCTGCCGGGTCGGCGATGGTGTCCACGGCCCGCTGGACTTTGCGATCCAGTGCGTGTTCGTCGTCGCCGGGTTTGCCATTCACATCCAGCACGGAGGCGATGGCGGTGAGCATCTTGGCCCCCTGATCTTCCACGCCGGGCAGGGGACCGTAGCAGCCCCGGCAGCCCATGCCCACTTGCGGGCAGAGCGCCCCGCATCCGCTGACCGTAGCCGGGCCCATGCAGACCAGGCCCTGTTCCAGCAGGCAGAGCCCCGGCACAGGGTTGATCTCGTAGGGGCGATAGAAGCGGGCCACGGTCTTTTCGTTCTTCTCCAGGGGGCACTCCTCGCACATGGCCACATCCCCCACACCGATGATGCTGCCTTTGGCGGGCAGGGGCGCGCCTTGGGTCAACGCGGCCACCACCACTTGCAGGACGGCCCAGATCTGCTTCGGCTCCGGCGGGCAGCCGGGGAGATAGTAGTCCACGTCCACCACTTGATCCAGGGCTTTGACCGTGTTGTAAAAGTAGGGGAGGGTCAACTCGCCTTCGGGCACGCTGACCGAACGCTGGGGCAGCACTTTGCCGCCGTTGTCCAGGCTGGGGTTGTCCAGATAGACCGTGTGCAAGGTGGCCTGCCGGGACGTCAGATTGGAGAGGGCGGGAATGCAGCCCTCGTAGGCGCAGGAGCCAAATGCGACCAGGACCTTGCTCTTGCGCCGCAGCAGATGGGCCATCTCCTCGTTTTCCGAGTTGCGGATGGCCCCGTTGAAGAGACAGAGGTCGATGTAGCCGTCGGCGTAGCCCTTGACATCCTCGACCTTAAAATCGGCCAGACAGGGGAAGAAGGCCAGGTCAAAGACCTCGTCCACCACCAGCAGATTTTCGCCGATGCCCAGGGTGGCGATCTCACAGCCGCCGCAGGACGAGGCCCAATACATGGCTAGTTTAGGTTTGGCGCTCATGTGATCAGCTCCTCAAGTTTCATTTCATAGACGGGGTCAATCACAATCACTTCGGCTTCGGACGGCAGGGGGATCTCCTCGATTGGCACCGCCGGCCAGTTGAGCGGTCCCAAGGCCCGCACTTCCTCCACCATAGTCGTGATCTCCGCGGCCAGACGCACGCCCTCGGCCGCGCTGGCCCACACCAGCTTGACCCGCCCCGGATCGATGCCGAATTGGGTCAACATGCTCTTCAGCAGGACGACCCGGCGCAGGGCCTTGTAGTTCTGTTCCAAATAGTGGCACTCGCCGGGATGACAGCCGGTGATCAGCACACCGTCCGCGCCCCCGGCCAAGGCCTTGAGTACAAAGGTGGGGTCCAGCCGCCCGGAACACATCAGCCGGATCAGCCGCACATTGGGCGGATATTTGACCCGGCTAATCCCGGCCAAATCCGCCGCCCGGTAGCTGCACCAATTGCAGGTGAAGCCGATGATCACGGGCTCGAAGGTTGAGTGATTTGTCATAGGTTTGCTCCTTGGATTTGTTGATTTGTTGATTGGTGACTCTGCTGAAAAAAGGTCGAAACGCCAAAACGGACAGGGAATTCACCCCCGGTAGGACTGCACGATAGCGTGATCCCAAAAACGCATGATTTCGCTTGAAGCGTTAACGCGAGATTTAGTACTTTTTTGACTGTGGATACTATATGGCGGATGATTCAGATAGCATTCCGTCCAAATCTGGCGTAATTGAAATCACAGTGATCAGATCACGCTATCGTGCAGTCCTACCTCACCCCCAAAACGTCCGGAAAACCGGTTTATTTCAAGGGAAACATACCTTGGAGGTACGGCATTCGACGGTTTTATCCCACCGAGCTGAATTTTCAACCCCTTTTTTCAGCAGAGTCATTGGTTGATTGGTTGATTGGTTGATTGGTGGTAGGTCGTCAAGCACGCTCAAAAAAATCAACAAATCAACGTATCAACATCTCCTCCCGCGCCCGGCTGTACATGAGGATGCCCTCCAACTGGGCCAGCACTTGATGGTCCCCAAACTGGGTGCCGGTGATGGCCCCGGATGGGCAGGCCGCCACACAGGTGCCGCAGCCCTGGCACAGGGCCGGATTGATCTCCGTCACCATCTGTGTCCCATCAAAGCTGATGGCGTTGAAGGGGCATAGGGTGTTGCAGATGCGGCAGCCGGAACACATCTCCGGGGTGACGCTGGCCCGCACAGGCTCCAGGGCCAGCTCCTTCATGTTGATGCGCCCCAGCACCCTGGCCGAGGCCGCCGCACCCTGGGCCACACTGGCCGGGATGTCCTTCGGTCCCTGGCAGGCCCCGGCGATGAAGATGCCCTCGGTCATGGTGGCCACCGGGTCCAGCTTGGGATGCTTCTCCGTGTACCACCCATTGGCGCTACACGAAATGCCAAACTTGTGGGCCACCCCCTTGCTGTCCGCCCTGGGTTCCAGGGCCGCAGAGAGGATCACCATGTCCACGGGGATGCGCCGCTGGGCGCTGATAAAGGTATCCTCGGCCTGGACGATGATCTTGCCCTCTTCGCCGGGCAGGCGGGCGGCGTCGGTCACTTCGGCCACCCGGCCGCGGATGAAGTGGACCCCCTCGCCCAGCACCTTTTGGTAAAACTCGTCATAGTCCTTGAAGGCCGTGCGCATGTCGATATAGAAGTTATACACCTCCGCGCCCGTGCGCTCCTTGACCAAGTGGGCAAATTTCAGGCTCTGCATACAGCAGATCACCGAGCAATATTTGTTAAACCGGTTGTCCCGGCTGCCCACGCAATGCACAATGGCCACGGACTTGGGGTGGGTGACCCCGTCCCGCAGCACCACATCGCCATTGGTCGGCCCGGCCGCGTTGCACAGCCGCTCAAACTCCATGCTGGTGAAGACATTGGCCAGCCGCCCATAGCCATATTGGGGTACCCGGCGACAGTCAAAGAGATCATAGCCCGTGGCCAGGATGATGTTGCCCACCTCCACCTGCATGATCTCATCCTGCTGTTCGAAGTCGATGGCGTGGGTGGGGCAGAAGATCTCGCAGGCCTTGCACTTGCCCCGCTGGAAGAAGGTGCAATTTTCCGTGTCGATCACCGGATACTTGGGCACAGCCTGGGGGAAGGGGCGATAGACCGCCTTGCGGAAACCCATGCCGGCCTCAAAAACGTCGTCCAGCACATTCTTGGGGCACTTTTCAATACAGATCCCACAGCCCGTACACAACTCTTCCTGGATATAGCGGGCCTTCTTGCGCACGGTCACGGTGAAGTTGCCCACATACCCGTCCACCCGCTCCACCTCGCTCCACGAGAGCAGGGTGATGTTGGGGTGGCTGCCCGCCGAGACCATCTTGGGCGTCAGGATACAGGCCGAGCAGTCCAGGGTGGGGAAGGTTTTGTCAAACTGGGCCATGTGACCGCCGATGGACGGCTCCCGCTCCACCAAGTAGACCGGATAGCCGCTGTCCGCGATCTCCAACGCCGCCTGAATGCCGGCGATGCCGCCCCCCACCACCAAAGTGGCCGGATGAATCGGCACCATCAGCGGTTCCAGGGGAGCGTGCTGGATCACCCGCTCCACCCCACCGGCGATCATGGCCTTGGATTTCTCCGTAGCCACCGCCTTGTCCGTATGCACCCAGGAGACCTGCTCCCGCAGGGAGACCATCTCGCTGAGGAAGGGGTTTAGCCCGGCATTTTGGCACGCCCGGCGGAAGGTGGGCTCGTGCAGATGGGGCGAACAGGCCCCCACCACCACCCGCGTCAACCCCTGCTCTTTGATGTCCGCCTCGATCAACTCCTGGCCCAGACTGGAACACATAAACTGATAGTCTCGGGCCACCACCACGCCCCGATCGGCCAGTTCCTCGCCAGCCCAGCGGGCCACCTCGGCCACATCCACCACCCCGGCGATGTTGCTGCCACAATGACAGATATAGACGCCGACTCGTTCTTTGCTCTGGGGATTGTCTTGCAACTCAATGTTAGTCTTCATCGTTTGAGCCTCCTCCGGGCCGCACGGGCAGAGGCAAAGCCTCCTTGCTCCGTTTCGCCTGTTTCGGCTTGGATGGCGGCTCGGACCCGATCTTGGCCAGGGCTGGTCCGGCACTCACAAACTCCTTGCCAAAGCCCAGCTTGTTGGCCGCAACCCCAAAGGCCAGCCCCATCAATTGGGTAAAATAGAGGATGGGGATCTGATAATCCGTGCCAAAGTGCCGGTTGACCGCCTCCTGATAGCCGTCCAAATTGAGCTGGCACATGGGACAGAGGGTCACGATCACATCCGCCTCATAGTCCGCCGCGTTCTTCAACAGCCGCCGGATCAGCTCCAAGGCCACGGGCTCGCTGATCTGGGTCATGTGGCCGCCGCAACAGTGGGATTTGACCGGATAATCCACCACAGTCGCCCCCAAAGTCTGCATCAGCACATCCAGACTCATGGGATATTCCGGGTCGTCATATTTGCCATGAAAGGCCGGGCGCACGGTCAAACAGCCATAATAGGGGGCCACCCGCAGGTTGTAGAGCGGATGGGTTACCTGCTCGGCCACCGCCTTCAACCCCACATCGGTCACCACCACATCCAGCAGATGGCGCACCCGCACACTGCCCGGTTCATAGTGCAACCCTCCGGCAGCCAGGGCTTCGTTCACCTTCTCGGCCAGCCTTGGAGCCGCACACAGATATGTGTCGGCTTTGCTCAGGTTCAAAAAACACGCGCTGCACGGGGCCACCAATTGCCGGCCCAGGTCACCGTTGCCGTTTTGGGGCTGTTGGGCGGCCAGTGCCAAGTTGCGGGTGATGAGCGCATAGGCTGGTAGCAAATCAATGGCGATGTACTCGGTCGCACCGCAACAGTTCCAATCCGGCACCTCGGCAAACTCGACACCCAACTTCTGCGTCGCGGCCAGGGTCGATTCGTGATAGGCCGCCGCGTTCTTCAACAGCGAACAGCCGGGATAGAGTCCGTATTTCATCGCACCCCCTCCTCCAGCCAGACCGGATCCCGGCCCAACTGCTTGGCTTTGGCCAGGATCGCCTGCAACTGATTGATGCCCTTGATCTTCTTGGGCGTCAGATCCATGCGCCCCTTGCGCAACATCTCCAGACCGAAGCCCGCCATCTTCACCGCGCCCAGGGGGTGATGCCTGAGATGATAGCGGGTCGCCAACCCCAGCTCAAAGCTGCGGCCATAGTTTTCCACAAAATCAATAAAGGTCTCCGAGAAATCCGGCGCGTCCGCGGCCGACGATTCCCGGTAATTGCCCTCCTTGATGGCCATGCGCTTGAGCGTATACATCAGATCCGTGATATGCACCTCCTGGGGACAACGCACCATGCAGAAGTAGCAGGAGACGCAATACCAGGGCGTGTTGCTGCGCAACACCGCCTCCCGCATCCCCGCCTCGATCATGGCAAACAACTGGCGCGGCGAATGCTCCATGTCCGGTCCCGACGGACAGGAGCCGCCGCATGTCCCGCACTGAATACACATCTCCAGATGCGGGTCCCCCCCTGGCGTCCCCCCAATCACCTCCGCCATAAAGGTACGCGGCGACGCCCGTGTCGCACTTCCATTTGAAACCATACTCAGCCTCCTAAAAAGAATGCGTAGCCAGCGCTTCAGCGTCCCCCAGGACACCCTCACGCCCACTACCGATTGACAAACCGCCCCCGCAGCATCCCCCCGCCCCGGCAGACGATGACCGATCAGGATCAGAATCAACAAAAGTGAAAAATTTCACAAATCTGAAATAGATCAAACTATCAAACGTGAATGGCGAATGGCGAATGGCGAACTTATGCAGCGTCAACGAGGATGCGGCCTGTTGGGGAAGGCAGGGTACTTATGAGGAGAAACCGAGGTGGGCTGTGTTGCAGGGGCTTGGATCTATTGTACACCCATTTTTTGTATTTGTACAGGGGTATCGTGAATTTTTTCACGAATTGGAGGGGAATGGTGGTGGCGGCTCATCAATCTGCTGTCGGTAATGAGAAAGAAGATAAAAACAGTGGGGACAAACAAACACAAAGGCGAAGCCCAAGAAAGAGCCCGGACGCTGGCAGCGTCCGGGCTCTTTCTTGGGCTTCACTTGGTTGATGGGGCTTCAACCCACCGACGCTCAGATCTGGCTGAGTTCGATAGCAACGTGGGACGACGAATTACCCCCGCGTAATTTCCCCATCAGCGCGAACAGTCGAAATTGCCAGCCATATTTGGCGGCCAACCGCTTGCGCTGGGCCGCCTCGTCGCTTGGATCATCCAGAACCCGGGCCTTGGCTTCCACCCACTCGCTCTTGGGCGTGCCCCGGGCGTCGCTGACGGCGATGCGCACTTTCGGGTTGTTGCGCATGCGCTTGACCTTGCCGCTCTCCCCAACGGTCCAGACGTAGAGTTTGCCCTGCTCTGCCACGGCCCAAACTGGCGTAGGGACGCCGACCCCGCTTTTGCGAAAGGTCTCCAAGGCGATGTAAGTGGGGTTGCCGATCTGGTTGAACTGCATAAGGTGCGTCTCCGTGTGTGATCAGTGATCAGATTATCCGATAGGCGAATTAGATTCTATCACACGTCGCCAGAACTCCTGGCCAAGACCGGATGATAGTAGGTGGCGGCTACGGCCAACATGCCTGGGGCCAGCATGGGGCTGGCCCCACCCAGAGCCTTGAAAAAGACATCGCCCAGGGGGGGCGACAGGGAGTGAACGCTTACCTTTTCTTTGTGATCTTTGTGATCTTTGTGGTGAAACGAACCTTTCGCAGCAGAGCCACAAAACAGAACACGGATGACACAGATCGAACGGATCAAAAGGGGATCAAAGCCAACAAGCGAGGAAAAATTCGTGCAAATCCGTCGCATCCGGCTCATCCGTCTTCTAGTTGGTCCAAATCAAGAATCACCGCGCACGGTCTATCCGATTTGACAGACAGCCCAGCCTGGGGTATCTTGTTGACACAAGATGTTGAAAGTTCTGACGAAATTGCGTAATAGCGCTGTTCAGGGAGCCAACTCTGAATAGCGTTTTTTTATTCATTGTTTTTAGAAACGCCGACGTTTTGTATCGATACCTTTTATGTAGTATTTCAAGACTGAGGAGTTTTAAACAATGAGTGAAAATGTAACCGGCACCGTCAAATGGTTCAGCGATCAAAAGGGCTTTGGCTTCATCGAGCATGGCGGTGGTAAGGACGTGTTCGTCCACCACAGCGCAATCATGGCCGAAGGCTTCCGCACCTTGAGCGAGGGCGACAAAGTCCAGTTCTCCATCGAAGAGGGCCCCAAAGGCCCCAACGCCGCCAACGTGCGCCGGGTCTAATCAGGTTTTGGCCTGTTTAGGTTAAAAGACAAAAGAGGGGATCGGCTTTCGAGCCGGTCCCTTTTTTATTCTCATACATTTTTGGGCTAATGTACCAACTATGTGCGGCCAGAGTGTACCAGAACGATGGCGCAGCTCCTGCAATCCGTGTATCCTCTTGGTGGAATGTTTTGCCAGTTCAGCCCACCAGGAGGATCCTGTGCCAGGCAGAAGAAAATCAACCATGTCTATTCGAAAACTGTTGTTACATACTCGTCAGCAGCCCAGCGACCGGATACTGCCCCGATCTACTCAACCTACGCTGGCCCGCACACCACGGAAGATCCCTATAAGCCAAAGCCTATGATCGAAACCAGACTATCCGTTAGCGCATCTTCAACCTATTGTGAGATTCTGTCCAAATAGGCCGACAGGTGTTCCGCTGTCAGGGCACCG
This sequence comes from Caldilineaceae bacterium, assembly GCA_018003515.1. Classification (GTDB taxonomy): domain Bacteria; phylum Chloroflexota; class Anaerolineae; order Caldilineales; family Caldilineaceae; genus JAGNDO01. The sequence goes on along the minus strand of JAGNDO010000079.1, from coordinate 11,409 downwards.
ATATGTCGGTCAACGATCTGCCCCAGCCTGTCTATAAAATAGGTAGTGGGATAGCCGGGAACCCCATACGCGGTGGCTGCGCTGCCACTTTCATCCAGCAGAACCGGGTAGAGGATGCCATGTCGTTGCACATAGGGCAAGGTCACCTCCCCCGGTTCCTTGACATCAATCCCCACAAACTGCACGCCCTGTCCCAAGGCAGACGCGGCACTTTCCACCAGAATGGGCGTTTGTCGTTCGCAGTACGGACACCAGGTTGTGTAAAAGCTGAGAACCGTCGGGGTACCGATCAGATCATCGGCCCCAAGGCTGACCGGGGTAGCGGCCTCGTCAAGAGACAGGGTAGGCAACGAAAAGTCCGGCAATAGTTGCCCCACCCCGATACCCCTTTCCCGCTGGACAAGGTCTGGGGTGGGCGGTGGCGTCGCGTTGGACTCGGCCACGGGCGGAGGGGTAGGCGACGGCGTGGGCAACGGGGAAGGGAGCGCAGCAAAGTCCGCCGCCGCCATGCCCAGGCTAATCTGTGCCTCGTCCTGGGTACGTTGCAGGACCAGCGGGGCCGTGCTGCCCGAGGATTGGGCCTGCTGGCGCAAGAACTGCTCCGAGCGCAGAAGTTGGCCCAAATAGATCTCGAACTGGCCCAGGGTGACACCCCGTTGGGCCAGCATCCCGGTCAAGTCATCCAGGGAGCGCCCCGCCTGGTCCAACAACTGGGTCTGGGTCGTCCCCACAACTGCCGAATCCAGCACAAACCCGGCCCGATCCGCCGCCTGCCCGGTCAAGGTCAGATTGATCACCCGCTCCAACAAGGTCTCCTGGGCCTCGGTGGGACGCCCAAGGAGATCGGTCATGGCCTCGTCAACCGCTTGGGCCATTCGCACCGTCTCTGTGGTCACCACCTGGCCGTTGACCACGGCCACAATCTGCTCCGGCGGAATGGGGGTGGGTGCAAGGGTAGGCGCAAGCGTGGGGGTGAGGGTGTTGGCAGCGAGAAGTGTGGGCGCAACCGTGGGCACAGGGGAAGGCTGCGCCGGGATCTGCGCCGCAACCTCTGGCGCTGCGGTTGCCTCTGGGGCCGCACCCGATCCCGACAACATGCGGAAGCCCAAAACCAGCCCCCCCAGCAGGATCACGGGCACCAAAACCAGCATAAAAATCTGCCCCATACGCCGCACCCGATTGGACGGCGGCGGCAGTTGGACAGGTTGATTGGCATCAGGATAGGACATAGAAACTCCAGAGTAGACCACGCAAAGGCCAGAGCGGCCCGCTATTGTTCCAGGTTGAAGGTAAGCTGCCGGATCACCCAACAGCCCGCCGGGGTGCGCACCGAATCCCAGCGGTCCCCGCCCGGCGATACTTCGTCCCCGATCTGGGTGGTGGCGGTGACGGTGGCCGTGTCGCCGTCAATCTCCACCGCCATCTGCCCTGGCGCTGCCTGGGCCGGGGCACCGGGGAAGACCATCCACACATAGCGGTGGCGGAGGGCGTCTACCCCGTCCCAGCGCTGGTCGTCCGCGGGGTCGTCCGGGGTGTGGGCCGCGTCCACCACCGCGCCGGATGCATCCCACAAGGCCATCAGCCCGGCAATCTCCTGCGCCACCACCAAGCCGCCTTCGGCCTGAATCAGGGCTGCGATGGCGGCTTCGTCATCTTCAAAGCTGCCCAATCCGCAAGAACCCGGCAAGAGGGGCGGCGCAACAACCGTGGGCAATGGGGAAGGGGCAGGTGAGCCACAGGCCGCCAACACCAAGATCACTCCTAAACCCAGCACCCTGTTGCGACCAAATATTCGGCGCAAGCAAGTCCAGGGAAAACCCCGCTCTAGCCGGGTCCGTGACCCGGCGGGTTGACACGATCTTCTGCGGTATACCCGCCGGGTCACGGACCCGGCTAGAGCGAGAGAGAGGGCCATCATGATCCCGGCTCCCCGGCCTTGGCCAACAGGTGGCCCAGGAGATCTTGCTGCACGGCTAAGGTCTCCGCATCGGACCCATAGCGGGGCGAGGTCAGTTTGAGCAGCACAATGCCGTCCGCCGGGTTGCGCTCGGCGTTGGGGAAGAGGTAGAGATAGAAGATTAGATGCTCGTCGTCCGGGACGTCCGGCGCACTCTTTTTGGCGTCCAGCCATAACCCATAGACCTCCCCGCCCTCGGGCAAGGCCACGGCCCGGGAACTCATGGAGGTGCGCCAGCCGTCCGCGTCATAGCAGAGATCCGGCGGGTGGAAGGGTTGGGAACTGCGCCCGCCGATCAGGCTCAACCAGACATAGCGGCCCTGGTCATCCCAATAGAGCCGCTGCACAAATTGCTCCGGCTCCAACAGGATGAAGACCTCGATGTTGGTCTGGGCCACATCCTCCCCGGTCCAGGTGCCCAGGGTGAGGGGAATTTGGGCGGCCAGATCCTGGGCCAAATCCAAGGGCATACGGGCCGTCACCGTCTGCTGCCGGGGGGTGCGCTGCCAGAAGTCCAGATCCGCCACATAGGTAAAGCCGTCCTCGCCAGCCCCAGGCCGGACCAGATCTCGCAGACCGGGCGCGTAGACAGCCACAATGGCCACCGCCAACATGAGTCCGGCCAGGATTAGAGTACGTCGAGACGAAGGTCCGTACATTTCAGCGCTCGGGTCAGTGGATAGAGAAGCAAAAGCACGATCACGAAGAAAAGGGGACCGGAGAAATCGTGGTAAAAGGTAAAGGCGGCATCCACCCCAAGAAAGCGGGCCACAACGATCAGGTTGGCCACCCGCAGGATGTTGCCCAACAGGGCCAGGGGCACGGACATGGCCACCAGCACCACCTTCCCCCACCAAGGGCCTTGCAAAACATAGGCCACCAAGACCATCAGCGCTGTCAGGGCGATCAGCGAATTGATGCCGCTGCATTGCGCCCCCACCACCAAATCAGCATTGGGCAGGGTGATGGCCGCCCCATTGATCAGCACATCCAACCCCAGCCATTGCACCAACGTGCCGGAGCAGAGACCGGTCCACAGGGCCAGGGGCAGGGTGGCCCGCTCGATAAAGGGCAAGGGGACCATCAAGACCAGATAGCCCACAGGGAAGGCCAGCAGACGCAACAACCCCAACCCGCCCACGGTCCACACAACCCCGGCCAGCACCCCAATCATGGCGAAGGCGGCCAGATAAAAGGCCCGATCCTGGTAAAACCAGAGATAGGCCAACAGCCCCCCGGCCAGCAGGATCAGCCCCCGGTTGTCCAGCGTCTGGGGGATGGGCAAGCCCGCCCGGCGGCGCAACCCCAGCCGCCGCCAGGCCAGATAGCCCGCCACCCCGGCCACGAGCACACCGTGGCTATAATAGTCGTTCTGCATCCATTCGCCCCACAGCCAGCGCCAGATCGGCCCCGTCAACAGGACAAACAGAAGCCCGACGCCGATCCAAATCCAGCCGGAAGATCGGTCGTCGGGCTTTTGTTGGGTGGTCAACTAGCCTACTCCTGACGGCGTCGAGCCGCCACCGCCGCGGAAACCGCCGCAATCCCACCGCCAAAGAGCAAAATTGTGATGGGCTCCGGGATGGCCACGGGCGCTGTCCCAGGAATGGGGGTGGGGGTAGCCGTGGTCAGGATAACGGGCGTGGACGTCGACATGGGCGTCGGGGTGTCGGTGATGGCCGCGGGCACTACCTCACCCTGAGCCGCCACGGACATCTGGCCGGCCACGGTCAACAGCAGGGCCATGCCCAGAATCACCACCAGCAACAGGCTCAATTTCCAAGCAGAAGATTTGTGCGAAACTGTCGAAATCATGGTTTGTTTCCTTTTCAAAAAGTGATCAGAGGGTAAACTCGAATAGAGAGAGTAACTACCAACCCCACCCTAACCCTCCCCAGATTGGGGAGGGGACAGATCAGGTTTACCGGACTTCCGTTTGCGGCGATCCGGCTCCTCCCCCAACCTGGGGGAGGTTGGGAGGGGGTGGACATTTACAGAACAATTGATTGATTGATTATGCCAGAGCCGGATCAGTTGGGCAAATGCCAGCCCAGGGCTGGGTCACCCATGATCATGAAGGTGTCCAACAGGTCCAGGTGCGCGCCCGTGGCGGCCAGGTCGATCTTCCCGGCCAGCAGGGCATCCCCCAGGGTGGCCACCCGATCCGCAAAGATGGCCCGATTCATGCCATAGTGCAGCGTCCCGTGGCCGTTGAGTACCCCAAAGCCCGACGGCCCCACGGTCGCCACCGCGCCCCGGGTCGGCGTAGTCACCCACACCTCGTCCAAAGATTGGCGGTCCGGCATGTTGAAATAGCTGGTCAAACAGGTCATCTCCAGGATCACCGGCAGGCGGCCTTCCGTGTTAATGGTCGCCACCTCGCTCATGTGTACAAAGCGCTCGGACGCCCACTGGGATTGGCTACTGTGGCCGATAAAGCTGGCCAGAAGCAGCCCTTCGGCCAGCTTGCTTTGGATGGCCGCCTTCATGGTCGGGCCGTCCGCATAGCGCCAGGGCTGGGTGCCGGGGTTGAAAGAGGACGGATCATAGAAATAGCGCAGGTTCTCAAAGCCAGCGGGCAAGGGCTGGGCCGCAATGACCGATTCCGCCTCAGCGATGAAGTCCCCGGCCCCGTCCCACACATCGTTGGTGTCATAGGCGTTGTCCGTCACATAGGCCAGCCGGTTCTTCCAACTGGGCCACGCCCCCAAAGCCTGCTGTTCATAGGCAATGGTCTTGTTCACCACCGCTGTCACGTCCGCCGGGGTCTGGGCGGGGATACGCCCCAGCAGCACATCCGGGATCAGGTCGTCCCCGGCCACCGCGGCGTAGCGATTGTCCGCGGCCACCTCCCCCAGCCACGGGTCCACATAGGCCAGATAGGGCGGCAAAAAGGTCGGCCCATTATAGCCGGAGAAGTTCTTGAAATCGTACGTCCCATCCCCCACCAACAACACATAGCGGGGCGGCGTGGGCCAATTGGCATAGGCAAACCCAATGGCCTGACGAATCCCCTCCGGGTCCACATTGCCCCCGCTAAACTCGTCGTAGAGGTCCGCCACATTCACCGTCACCACACTCAAGCCCTGACCCCGCCGGAAGATGGCCAAAGGCTGCACCGAGGAAACAAAGTCCGCATGGCTGATGATCAGATAGTCCGCCCCGGCATACGCCTGCCAATTGCTGGGCGCATCGGCCACAATCTGGCTGGGCGAACGCACCGCCCCGGCATGGACCGCCACATAGCTGCGGGTCCGGTTCAGTGCGTCTGCTTTGTCTGTGAAAAAGGCCACTTGCTGGGCCGCGCCAAGCTTCGCCGCCCCAGGCCGGATCGGCTCTACCTCCTGTGGGCCTAGACTTCGTCCCGACGCATCCGGCACCGTTCTGGTCGTGGACGCCCACCGTCCCAGCCAAGGCAGGTAGACCCGATTGGGCAGATCGGGCAAAGGGCCGCTACTGCGGTTGGCAATCATGGGCAAATAGACCCGTGCCACAAAGGTGTCCGCCGCCCCCATCAGCCGCTGGGGGTTGAAGGGGTCCGCCACGTCATAGAGCAACACCTCCCCGGCATCAAAGCCCCGCAGCACATAGGAGCGCTGGACTGTGCCCAGATCCCCCGGAAAGGCCAGCCGGTTGGCCTCGGCCAGATAGGGTTGGGGCTGCACCACCTCCACCTTGTCCAACAAAATGCCGTTCCCCGCCACGCCAAACGCGCCCGTGCCCACGGTCACCGTGTTGTCCCCCGTGTGCAACAGCCCCCGGGGAAGATCGATCACCGCGGTGTAGGCCCGCTTGCGGTTCCACTCGGCCACCCCCACATCCACCCCATTGACGCGGATGCCCGCTTGATGAACCGCGCTGACGTAGGCCTGAAAGCTAACCCGCAGTTGGGCCGGTTCCGCCAATACGGGAATCTTCACCACCCCGCTCACCTGGCCATCCGGCTTGCCGTCCATAAAGCTGCTGCTCTGCCAAAACCAATGGTCCACGCCGTCAAGGGCGCTGCCCGCCGGAAAGACCGAGTCGTAGATGTGGTTTTCCTCCACCGTGCGGGTGATGGGAAAGCTGGTGGACCAGGGCAGATCCCCATCGGTCGGCGTCACATCCCGCTGGCCCATCACGCTGACCAATCCGGCCGCCGTGGGCTGAGTACTCAGCCAGGCCACCTGGGTGGTCTGCCACGGGCTGGTCCAGGGCGGAATATAGAAACGCACCAGATCCGTCGGGTCAAAGCGGCCATCAGCCATGCCCACCAACTCCGTTGCCGCCATCCGCCCCTGCCACCACACTTGCAGGTTGAGCGGATTCACCCCGGCCAGGGTCAGCCCGGCCTGGGCCAACTGCTGCCCGGTCACCCCATAGATGCCCGGCTCGTCCACAGTCAGCTTGAAGCTGCCCCCCACCAAGGCCGGTGGATTGTGGACCTGCGCGGCGCTCTCTTCAGTCTGCCGGAGCTGCACAAACCGCACCCCATCCGCCGGGTTCAACAAGCGAGAGATCATCATGCTTTCCACGCTGCCGTCCGGCCAACTCGCCGCCACAGCGCTCCGCGACGCCCCGCCCCCCGTCCATGTCACCCGCACCGTGCCGCTACGCAACACAGTCAAAGTCAGGCCGTCCGGGTCATAGCGCACAGGGGTCACTTGCAGTTGAGCAAAGGGCAACGAGCCAGCCAAACCCTGCTGAACCAGCTTGGCCGGTTCGTCGCTCCCCAGAGGCAGGCCGAAACCGGGCAACATTTCCCGGCGCGTGTCCGCCTGGGCCAAGGGCGCGTCCAGAACCACGACCTCCCAGACGGCATCGGTCACTTGCACCTGGGCCGTCACCCCAGCGGGGATGGCCAACAGCCCGCCAAAGACCGGCAGATGCACCCCATTCTGGTCGATCACCGTAGTCGCTCCGGCCTTGACCAACGCATCCCACCGCCCCCCGGCCAGATCCCCCCCATCCACCTCCGGCAGCCGCCAGGAAAGGACAAGACCATCCGCCCCGCTCTCGGCCACATTCAGACCGGATGCGAGAGAGGACGATTGGGCCGCCACGGGCAACGCACCGCCCAGCACGGTCAACGCCAGAAGCATTACCCCCAAGCGGCGTACCCCTTGACGGATTCTGCGGATTTGGTTTTTATGACAAGTTGACAGAGCCATGAACACTCACATCCCCCACAGAGGAGTGAGCATCCTCAGATGCGAACGGTTCGCATCTGAGGATGCTCACTCCTTGACATTGGTTCGTAACAATTAACTCCGGGATAAGCTGCTCTAGCCGGGTCACGGACCCATAGGCATCAAGCTAAGGGATCAGGGTGGACCAAAGCGCTGGAAATGAGCTGGGCAATCCCGGAAAGGGCCGGTTCTTCTTGTGTTCATGCAGTAGTTTTGGCCCATTCCGGGATTGGCGGGGAGATCTCGTCCATTCCGGGAATGGGCCAAAACTACTTACTCTACCTCAGATCGTCCGGCCCATTCCCGGAATGCTCTGTTTTTGAGCGCAAAACCCTTAGCTTGATGCCTATGAGTCCGTGACCCGGCGGGTACTTCCAAGGATCTTCTGTGGTAGACCCGCCGGGTCACGGACCCGGCTAGAGCAAAGTTATCCCGGACCGCTTTACGCCGACGTATACAAAAGCACGGTTCTAGCGAGCCACCAAGGGCAGATAGATGCGATGGGTCACATGGACCACCGTGGCCTGGGCGCTGGCTGCCACCGTCTGCGGTCCGGCGATGGGGACATCGACGATCCAGTAGGTGTACGCCCCCGCCTCCACATTCGAGTCCACATAGGTATAGCTGGCCCCTGTGGTGCGCCCCTGGCCGGGGATCATCTGCTCGTTGATACGCACGGCATCCTCAAAGCGATCCGTGGTGCCTCGGAATAGATGGAAGCCCAGGTTGTCGATCTCCGTGCTGGTCTCCCAAGCCAGGCGCACATCCGCCCCCTCCGCCGTGGCGGTGAAGTTCATCAACCGCACGTAGGTGGGCTGCTGGACAGGCACCGGCGCCAAGCTCAACGCACCAGCCAGGTTGCCGAAGTTATCCACGGCGTTGTTGATGGTGGCCGTGTTGGTCGTGCCGCTGGTGGCCTGCACCGCGGTGAAGACCACAGTCACGGTGATGCTCTTCTTGGGCAGGAGATCCCCGAAGAAGGGGGTCAAGTCATTCCAGTTGATCTGGCCGGGCACATAGGCATCATGGGCCGGGATAGCCTCAATGAAGCCCAGGAAGGCCGGGTTGTAGTTGTCTTGCAGGGGCAGGATCACGATCACCGTGCTGCCCAGGTTGGTAATCTCGATGGTGAAGGTCACCTCGTCGCCGATGGAGATCACCCCCGGCGTGGCCAACAGCTTGACCATGCCCAGGTTGGGCAGGATGATCACATCCACCGCCCCGTCATCCCCCGCCCCCGGCGGGGTCTGGCCCAGTTCGTCGACCACGCCACTCACCGCGGCGCTGTTGCTGGCCGGGTTGTTCGAAGGCGTCACCGCGGTGGCCGTCATCTCCACGGTCAGGCTCACCATCTGCCCCGGTTGCAGATCCCCAAAGTAGGTGGTGATGTCATCCCAAACCAGGTTGCCCGTGGTCGCCGTAGCGTTCGGGATCACCCGATCCGGAGTCGGCACCGCGTTGGCGTAGGTCAGGTACGGGCGCTCGTAGATATCGGTCAGGGGCACCTTGGTCAAGACCGTGTTGCCCGTGTTGGTGATGCGGATGCTGTAGGTGATACGCTCGGTCAGATAGGCCGGGGTGGCGCTCAGGATCACCTTCTCCACAGCCACACCGGTGGTGGTGGAGATGGGCGTCGTGGTGTCGTCGGCAACCACGGGCTGGGTCTCCACCGCGTCCACCGTGGCGGCGTTGTAGAGGGTCGTACCGTTGGTCACCACATGCACGCTGACCACAAAGCTCATGGTGATCACCGCTTTGGGGGCCACGCTGCCCAGAGTCCAGACCAGGGGATTGGGTCCGCTGATGGTGCCCTGGCTTGTGGTGGCGCTGCCGGGGACATAGGTGGTGTTGGCCGGAATACTATCCGTCACCACCGTGCCCGTGGCCGCCGTGTTGCCGCTGTTGGTCAGCACCAGGGTATAGCGCAGGAGATCTCGTGGCTCCAGCGCGCCACCGTTGATGTCCGTGCTGCGCTTGTCCAGAGTCAAGATAGGCTTGACGATCAGGGTCGGCTCGTCATCGCTGTTGTTGCCGATCACCGGGTCCGGGGTGATGGTCCCCCCCACCACCGTGTTGGTGATGGTGCCGATGGCCGCGCTCTGCGCCACCCGCACCACGACAGTCAAGATGCGCACGGCGCTCGGCGGCAGGTCGCCCAAGCTCCAGACCAACGGATTCGGTCCGCTGCTCTGGGTCGGGACGGCGCTCTGGAAGACGACCCCGGCGGGCAGGGTATCTGTCACCCGCACGCTGCGGGCCAGGGACGGCCCGTTGTTGGTCACCACCAGGGTATAGGTGAGCAACTCACCCGCCAACAACGGATCTGTGCTGTCGGACTTGGTCACGGCCACATCAGCTTCGTTGACGATGTTGACATCCACCAAGTCGCCCGTGTCGCCGCCCACCGGGTCGGTCGTGTCACTGCCTGCCAAGGCTGTGTTGACCAGGCTACCCGTGGCTGCATTGGCGTTGACCGTCACCACCACGGTGAAGGTAACCACCGTGTTCGGGACCACGCTGCCAACCCGCCAGACCAGGGGATTCGGTCCGCTGCTCTGGGTGGGGATAGCCCGGTTCAGGGTGACGCCCGCGGGCAGGGTGTCGGTCACGGCCACATTGGTAGCCGTGGACGGCCCGGCGTTGGTCAGGACCAGGGTATAGGTCAGCCCCTGTCCTGCGGCCACGGTTGACGCCGAGGCCCGCTTGCTAAAGCTCAGGTTGGCTTCCGGCGTCACGGTCACCGGCGGGGTCACTGCGCCGTTGTCCACCGGGGCCGGGTCGGGCGTATCGCTGGCCGCTACCGCACTGTTGGCAATGGTCCCGGTCACGCTCGGTCCCACCCGCACCCGCAGGGAGACGGTCGCCGTGGAGCCTGCGGCCAGGTTGCCCAAGGTCCAGGTCAGCGGTGAGGTACTCCCCACAGCCGCCGGGGTGGCGGAGAGATAGGTCACGCCCGCAGGCAGGATGTCGGTGATCACCACATTCTGGGCCACGGATGGCCCGGCGTTGGTCACCACCAGGGTATAGGTCAGGTCGGTCCCGGCGATGACGCTGGCCACCGAACTCACCTTGCTCATGCTCAGGTCTGCCCGCAGTTCCACCGGCGAGATCACCTGATCGCTGTTGTTGCCTGGGGTCGGGTCCGGTTCGTTACCCTGGACAAAGACCCGGTTGATCAAGGTCGTGTTGGGCTGGCTGTTGGCTGGCACGGCCACCGTCACGGTGATGGTGGCCGTCTTGCCCGCGGCCAGTCCGCCCAACAGACAGAAGATGCTTCTGTCGCACAGCCCCTGGCTTGACGTCACATCAATTAACGTCACCTGGGCGGGCAAGGTGTCCAACACTTCCACGCCGGTGGCCGGGCTGGGACCGTGGTTTGTGGCCACGATGGTATAGGTCATCACCCCGCCGGCGATGGCCGGGGTGGCACTCTTGACCACTTGCAGATCCGTGGCCCCGCCGCTGATGGCGTTGACCGTGGTTTCTTCCGTGTCGGTCAAGGTGCTGCTCGCGTCCACCGGCGTGGTGGTGGTGACAGTGACGTTGTTCAGCAGCACTGTGCCGCTGACCAAGCCAGAGTCCACCCGCACGGTGAGGATGAAGCTCTCGGTTGTGCCTGCGGTCACCGTGCCCAAACTACAGGTCAGGGTGCCGGTCGGGCCTTGAACACAACTGTCCGTGTCGCTGGCATAGGTCGTGCGGCTGTCCAGGGTGTCGGTGACGATCACATTCTGGGCGTCCGACGGCCCAGCGTTGGTGACGTCGATCACGTAGAAGAGCAGGTTCTCCGGCCCGATGGGGTCGTTGAGGTCCCGCTTCTGCACGCTGATCAGCGCCCGGCTGCCCACGGGGTTGGTCCAACTGTCCACGTTGTTGCCCGGATTCGGGTCCGTGGAGTCGGTGAAGACCTGGGCGCTGTTCTCCAACAGAGTGCCGGAGAGGACATCCGTGCCCACCACCGTCACCACGGTGATGGTCTGCACTTCGCCGGCGTCCACATCGCCCAACTGGCACAGACCGGCCATGCACTGGCCGCCCGTGCTGCTGATGGTGGCGTTGACCAGGTTCATGCCCGCAGGCACGAACTCCTTGACATCCACATCCTCGGCCAGGGACGGACCGTTGTTGGTGATGACGATGGTATAGGTGAGGGTCTCACCCGCCACAACGGGGCCGTCAGGACCGGTCTTGCTGATGGCCATGTCCGCAGAGCCGACGACGACCGTGGGGGCTGTGGCCGTGTTGTTGTCCGGGTTGGCGTCGGGCGTGCTGCTGCCCACCACA
>JAGNDO010000021.1 GCA_018003515.1 Caldilineaceae bacterium | reverse complement strand
TATTCTCTCTTTTCATCTGGAGGCCGCCACATAAGTCCATTGTCTTGATTTCCCTTTGACCACCGGCACAAACCCCCTCCTTTCGTGCCTTCTTCTGTTGCCTCTGCCCCATATTGAGAATTGCTGTGTCGTTACGCCAGACGTTGACATTGTTATCCCACCCGCCGGAGACGATGTCCAGGTCGCCGTCCCCGTCCAGGTCCCCCACCGCCACCGAGGTCACAGGGCCCGTGTGGCTGCCCACCAACTGGCTGTTCCACCCATCAGCAAAGGGCGTGCCGTTGTTTTGCCAGATCATGATATCGCCATTACCCCCGGCGGAGACGATGTCCAGTTTGCCGTCCCCGTCCATGTCCCCCACCGCCACTGAGCTCACAGAGTACATGCTGCCCACGTCCGTGGCGGTGCTGATGAACTCCATGGTCTGGCCCGTGCCGATGGGCGGGGTGGCCTGCACCCTGCCCGCAGGCACGGCCAGCATCCCGGCCAGCAGGGTCAGCACAAAAAAGAGGTAGGCATAGGATCGGACTTTTCTTGGAAGCGTTCTTGTCGACATGTTGTTTTTCTCCTGGTTGGTTTGGGGCTGTCAGAAACAGCCATGTTGTCTTAGGATACTGAATTTCAATGGACACAAGGTGGCTGGATAGCGGCTTGGACCCCTTGGCTTCTCGGTGTTATACTGCTGTGAGTTGTGGCAATTTATCTTCTCTCCTGGGGCGCTGTGGCCAATTGAACGGTGTGCGTTTTGCCTTGGTCCTTCCCGCCCAGCCAAGACAAATAGACCCGCTTCCCGACCATGTCCAGGGTCACCCAGCGGGAAGTGGGGGGTGGATCGTGAATAACGATACCAATGATTGTACTGGAAATTTGGGCGGCTGTCTGTCACGCAAACGTTGCGATTTTATAGAGAAAACGAGACGATTTTGTAGACGCAGCGAGACAATTTGTAAACGCGCTTCGCCACCCCGTGTCATCGGGTGGCTCTGTATGTTATAAGGGACAACCAAACCGCAACCTCAAAAAGGCGAAAAGAAGATGCTCGAATACGCCTATACGCCCTACGCCCTGATCGCCGTTGTCTCCCTCATGTTTACCCTGCCGGCCACGGCCTATCTGCTCTGGCTGCGCCCCAAGACCCCGGCCACCTATAACCTGATCGGCTTTCTGGTCTGCATCATCGTCAATCTGGGCATGATGTATCTTTACAACGCGGTCCTTTTCTTCTTTACCCCCCTATGGCCAGCCCAGGATGTTCTGGTCATTCTGGGCATCTTCTTCCTGGTCCGCTTCGCCTACAGCTTTCCCCATCGGGAGCCATCCACCGAATCTCGCTGGGTGACGGGCTTCTTTGGCCTGTGGGTGGTCCTGGCCTTTGGGTGGACCCTGACGGCCAGTTGGGGCTTCTGGGACCAGCCCGATGGGTTTCAGATTGGCCCTGAGTTTTGGCTGCTCATGCCCTTGGCCATCCTGCTGACCGTTGGCGTCTTCCTGCGCCGCATGGTGGTTTTGGCCCACGAAAAAAGAAGTTCGACTTTTGAAAAAAGTCGAACTTCTGGCCGTCCAAGCTTCTGGTCCATCCTGCGCCACCCACCCACCCCGGCGGCTGTGGCCCACCGCAATTTCGCCCTGGCCACCCTCACCGGGTTGATTCAGGCCTTCGGATCGGTTGCCTTTCCCTTTGGGCTGAACCACCTCTTCCCCGCCGAGACTTTTATTGGCGTGGGCACCCTGCTCACCATCGCCCTCCTGCTCTTGGCCTATTTGAACGCCACAGCGCGCCAGAGCACCCTGATCGTCAAGATGGTGGGTGCCTCTTTGATCGTGCTGCTTTCGGTGCTGGGCGCAATGGGTATTCAGGTGTTGAATACCTCGTTTCAGACCCACCGGGCCACCAAAGTGGAATCCGCCCGCCTCCTGGTCCAACACCTGTCCGCTGGGGACACCGTGGTCTATCCCTCTGGCTTGGCCTATGTGGCGTCCTATCCCATGACGCCCCACTTAACCCAAGACCAGGTTGAGGTGGTCTACCACAACCCAGATCTGGCTGTTTTCTACCCGGATCATGTCCAAGCGCTGATCCTTGAGAAGCCCCTTGGGCCAGAAGATCAAGCCGACCCAGATACCATTTTCGCTGACAGAAGTCGTGCGGACCGCTTCTCTCTGGGCACCGGGGCCTATTACAGCACCTTCGCCTGGGTTGAGGGCGATCAGCTCCTGGAATTTGGCTTTACAGATGAACTGCGCAACCCAACCAGCCACGCCTTGGTCAGCCGGTTGATTGGGCAGACTATATTTGGATCTCTGCTGGTGCTGCTGCTGCTGCCCTTCTTCTTCTGGCGCAGCTTGATTGTGCCCCTGGATCGGCTTCTGGGCGGGGTGAAGCAGATCATGGGCGGGGATCTGCATGTGGCCGTGCCCATCGCTGTGGACGATGAGATCGGCTACTTGACCCGCTCTTTCAACAGCATGACCGGCTCTCTGCTTGATCTGACCGAGGGGCTGGAACAGAAAGTGGCGGATCGCACCCAAGCCCTGGCCGACGAAATTGTGCAGCGCCAGCGGATCCAGACCGAGTTGGAGCGGGCCAAAGCCGAAGCCGAAGCCGCCAATCGGGCCAAGAGCGTCTTCCTGGCCAACATGAGCCACGAACTGCGCACCCCCCTCAACGCCATTCTCGGCTATGCCCAACTTCTGCCACAGTATGCGGATGAGATCGATCGATTTTCCGCCATCATCGAACGCAGCGGCCAGCATCTGCTCACCCTGATCAACGACATTCTGGATCTGGCCAAGATCGAATCGGGCAAGAACGAGCTTCAGATCCAAGCGGTGCCCCTGGCCCAATTTCTGCAACGTGTGGTCGAACTGGGCCGCGCCCCAGCCCAGACCAAGGGGCTGACCTTCCTCTTTGACAACCAGATCCGGCCCGATGCGGTGGTGATGGCTGACCCCACCCGTCTGCGCCAGATCCTGCTCAACCTCTTGGGCAACGCCGCCGCCTACACGGACACGGGCACCGTTACCTTTCGGACCGAACAGACCGAGGCGACAGAGGGGGTTGGCCGCTTCCATTTCAGCGTCCAGGATACGGGCATCGGCATCGCCGCCCACGAAATAGCCTCGGTGACAGATCCCTTTTTCCAGACCCAGCACGCCCAGGTCCGGGGCGGGGGAACGGGGCTGGGCCTCTCCATCACCCGCCAGCTTATCGAGTTGATGGGTGGGGGGCTGCACGTACAGAGTCAATTGGGCCAAGGCAGCACCTTCTCCTTTAGCCTGAACCTGCCCTTGGAACCCGCCCAGATCGAGAAAATTGACGACGTTGCGCTCCCTTTCCACCGGGTCATCGACGGCGAAAGCCCCCGCCTGCTGGTGGTGGATGACAATCTCGAAAACCGCATCCTTTTGGAAGATATGTTGCGTCCCCTGGGCTTTGAGGTGGTCAGCAGCCCCGGCGCGGTCCACGGGCTGCAACTGGCCCTGGCCCAGCCCTTCGCCGCCCTGATCACGGACCTGGTCATGCCGGAGATGGATGGGTTCGCCCTGATCCGCGCCCTGCGCGGTCAGCCCGCCACCGCCACCCTCCCCATCGTGGCTACCTCCGCCAGCGTCTTCCCAGAGGATGAGAACCGCAGCATCCAGACCGGGGCCGACGCCTTTGTGCCCAAGCCAATCGATCTGCGCCGTCTGCTTCAGGTGTTGGACGACCAGTTGCACTTGGTCTGGCACCCCCAGGTGGATGGCGCGACGGCTTCTCTGGAGGCGCAGGAGTTCTCCGCGGCGGTGGGGCTCCCCTCTGCGGAGCAACTGGCCCACCTTCTGCACTTCGCCCAGGCCGGGGATGTGGTCTCCCTGCGCCGGGAAGCCGCCTTGCTCGGTCAACAAACCGGCCTGGATTCCTTTGTCACCCAATTGCACACCTACACGCAGAATTTCGAAATGCGCAGGTTGGCGGAATGGCTGGAAACACTTCTCAAAATAGGCCACGGATGAGACGACTCAACCCCCTCCCACCCTGCACGAACGCCAATTGAACGCACCCTATTCAATCATTATTCGAAAGCTAGTCTATGGTTATGCACAATGCTGAATCGACGGTCCTGATCGTTGATGACAACAAAGCAAATCTAAGTCTGTTGATGGATCAACTCCTGGTCCAGGGCTTCCAATTGATGGTGGCCGAGAGTGGGGAGAGCGCCTTGGAACGGGTGCGCTTCCGCATCCCCGACATCATCCTGCTGGATGTGCGCATGCCGGGGATTGACGGCTTTGAGACCTGCCGCCGTCTCAAGACCGACTCGGCCGTGGCCGATGTGCCGGTGATCTTTCTCACATCGCTGACGGATATGGATGACAAGATCCAGGGCTTTCAGGCCGGGGGTGTCGATTACATTACCAAGCCCCTGGATCTGGCCGAAGTGCTGCTGCGGGTGCGCACCCATCTTTCTTTGCGTCGTTTGCAGAGCGATCTGGCCCAAAGCAACGCCGATCTGGAAGATCGGGTGATGGCCCGCACAGCCGAATTGGAGGCCGAAGTGGCCCGGCGCACCCAAAGCGAGGCCGAGAAGAGCCTGCTTCTGGAGGCTGTGCGCACCCAGAGCCAGCATTTGCAAAGTCTGGGCAACCAGATGATCGCCCAGCAGTCCCAGCGCCGGGCCGACCTGAGCGCGGAGATGGACCAGCAGATCTTTCAGAGTCTCTCCGGTCTGCGCGTCCATTTGGACGCGCTCTTGGGTCAGAACGTGACGGCTGATGTCCGCCATCACTTGAAAAGCATGGATCATCTGCTCAACCACCTGTTGAATGCCACCCGTCAGGTTGTCGACCATCTGCACGAGACCTCGCCCGAAGAGACAGCGCTCCTGGCCAACCCCCTTCTGAAACTAAGCGAACGGGAGCGGGAAGTATTGCTGCTCATGGCCAACCGCTACTCCACCGACGCCATCGCCGGCCTGCTCCACGTCACCCCGTCGTCCGTGCGCACCTATCGTTCCCGTATCATGCAGAAGTTGGATGTGGCCGGTCCCGATGAACTGGTGAGTTACGCCCGGCAATCCAACTTGATGCTGCCCCAGTGAAAGCGGACGACCCCGCCCGATAGACGCGAAGAGGCCGGTTCCCCAGATGGGGAACCGGCCTCTTCGCGTCCAGTTTGTATGAATTTTCGTCACTTTTGCAGTCGTCCAACCGTGCCTACACCGGATACGCCTCATTCCCGGCGCGCATGGCTCCTTCGACTGTGCCGTTCACATATCTATCTCCGGGGAAGAACCATTCGTCGGGATCATATCTTTCCTTGCTGTGGCGGTAGATGGCGAACTCCCAGCCGTTCATGTTGCCGGTCCATTTAAGGCGGCAGATTTCAACCGGTTGCCCACCCCAACCGATCCGTTTCAGATAGAGGAAGGCTCCTCTGAAGGAGGGGACGTAACTGCCTTCCGCCAGACCGTCGGGCATGGATGGCAATGCCCCCAGCCTGCGCAGCAACCGTGTCATGGCAGCGGGTTTGGCGGGGTTGACGTTTGCGGCGTTAAAGGCGTCAACTTTGGCGATAACCTGCTCGCGGATCCCATCGGGGATCAGTTTCTGTTTGGGCATCAGTTTTTCCTCCGATCTATTGTCTTTCAGACTTTGTGACGGTTAATTTTGGCATTTTATCACATAATTCAAATTTTATTTGGTTGCATTGTGCAACCAAATAATGTATGCTATGCACAGACATCAATTTCTGAGTCCACTGCAAAAAGCTTCTGAACCGCAGAGACCGCAGAGAATTCACAGAGGGAACCCCTTTCTTTTCTTTGTGATCTTTGTGTTCTTTGTGGTGAATAGAACCTTTTTGCAGCAGAGTCATTTCTAGATTGGAGACAAGATCATGCCTACCCTTCATGTCCGTAGTGTACCCGATAACCTGTACGATCAGTTGCGATCCCTGGCGCAAGTCAAACAACGTTCGCTAGGCGCCCAAGTCGTGGCCATGCTCGAACGTTCTTTGGAGGCAGAAACCCAACAGCAGCGTCAGGCGCAGTTGTTGGGGTCAATTCGCCGCCGCCGTTTCACGCCTCCTGCGACGGCTCTTGACAGTGTTGCGCTTCTACAGGAGGATCGGGCACGATGAACTCGGATCAACCCTTCGACTGTGTGGTTGATGCCAGCGTGGGCATCAAGCTTTTCATTGCCGAAATCAACTCAGATGAAGCCCACGCCCTCTTTGAGTCCTTGGCGGTCGATCCCCCGGCGCGCTTCTTTGTGCCCGATCTGTTCTATGTCGAGTGTACCAATATCCTGTGGAAAGTTGTAAAACGCTCAGGCTTGAGCGTAGAGGATGTGAAGATTTTTGTCGAACAATTGGGACAACTGGCCCTAACTTCCTTCCCCACTGAATCGCTGATCGTTGACGCCCTTGACATTGCCATGACCCACGATCTCACCGCTTATGATGCTGCCTACGTGGCGCTGGCGCAGCAACTTGATCTGCCTTTGATCACGGCGGATGGGCGTCTGGCGGCCAAACTCGTCGGCACGTCTCACGATGCACGTCTGTTGAGCGATTTTCCGTATTGACCTATCGATAGATTAAAAAGGGCCGGTTCCCGAGAGGGAACCGGCCCTTTTTAATCTATCTTGCCGACGGCAGCCCCCTACTTCAACTCCAACCGTCCATACCCCAAAATCTCCCGGGCCACGATCAGGGTGTTGATCTGGCCGGTGCCTTCGTAGATGTCGTTGATCTTGGCGTCCCGCATCCACTTTTCGGCCAGGGTTTCCGTGGTATAGCCCAGGGGGCCAAGGAGTTCCACGGCCTTTTGGCTGATCTGGGTCACCGCCTTGCCGGCCTTGACCTTGCACATGGAACTTTCCAACTTGTTGTCCTCGTTGGCGTCCAGCAAAGCCGTGGCCTTGAGGGTGAGCAGCCAGGCGGCCTTGAGCTGGGCTTCCATCTCCAACAGGTCGGCCTGGGGAGCGGTCAGCTTCCAGCGGGGCTTGTCATAGTCCATCTGCACCCCTTCCTTGGCCAGGGTGTCCCGACAGAACTCGAAGGCGGCCCGGGCAATGCCGATGGCGCTGGCCGCCACAATGGGCCGGGAGGAATCGAAGGTCTTCATGGCCCCCTTGAAGCCCTTGTTGCCCTTGCCCTTCTGCACCTCCGGGTCGCCCAGCACATTGTCTGCGGGGATGCGGCAGTTGTCCAAAATGAAGGAGACCGTGTCGCTGGCCCGAATGCCCAGCTTCTCTTCGGTTTTGATGATCTGGAGGCCGGGGGTGCCGGCTTCCACCACAAAGGGCTTCATGCCGGCCCGGCCGGCGCTCTTGTCCACCGTGGCCCACACCACGATCAGCCCGTCAGATTCGGCATAGGCCAGACCGCCGCTGGTGCAGAAGATCTTTTCGCCTTTGAGAATCCATTCGTTGGTTTCGGCGTCAAAGGTGGCCGTGGTCTGGATGTTGCTGGTGTCCGACCCGGCCTGGGGCTCGGTCATGGCCATAGCCCCCCACTTGGGCTCCCCCTCGGTGAAGCGGCGCAAGAAGCGCTCTTTCTGCGCCTCCGTGCCCACCGCGGCGATGGCGGAACCGGCCAATTGGGTGCCGGGGATGCACAGATACATGCCGGCGTCCCCCCAACTGAGCATCTCCACCATGTAGATCAGGCTCAAATAGGCCGTGTTCTGCTTCTTGACCCCGTTGGCGGATGTGCCATTGGTCCCGCCCTCGGCCTTGCGCCGACTGCGGGCCAGGGAGGCTTCCAGGTTGGCCCGTTCCATCTCTTTCATGTTGGGCCACATCATGTTGATAAATTTGGTGGGCCGGGCGTGTTCGGCGTCGTCCATGGGCCGACTCTCCGGGCGCATGACATTCTCCGCCACCATCTGCACCATCTGCAACTGCTTTTCCACCGGTTCCGGCGTCTTGAATTCGATTGACATAGAGGTTGCTCCGAGTTCGTTAAATGCCCGAATGGGCGAATGTTGGAAAAGAGATTGGGAGATTAGGAGATTGGGAGATTAGGCGATTGGTGAGGGGGCGATAATCACCCAATCTCTTAATCTCCCAATCTCTCCAAAAAATCAGGGATAGACAGAAACCAACGACGGCCACTCTCCCGAAGTATCGCCGCCGGTCTCTGCCTATCCCATGACCAACCCTTCCCAGGTGGCGAAGCCCCGGCCATTGCGGAACCAGAGTTCCACGGGATATTCCCGAATGTAGCCGTGGCCGCCCAAGACCTGCACCGCGCTGTCCGTGGTCTCCATGACCATGTTTTGGGCGTAGTGCTTGGCCAGGACTGCGGCCTTGGTGGCGTCTTCGCCAGCGTCTAGTTTGTAGGCTGCTTCCCACACCATCAACCGCGCCCCTTCGATCTCGATGCGCATGTTGGCCAGCATAAAGGCGATGCTCTGGCGATGGGCGATGGGTTCGCCAAAGGCCGTGCGCTCCTTGGCATATTTGAGGGCGTATTCGTAGGCGGCACGAGCCTGACCCACGGCCAACGCCCCCATGCTGATGCGCATGACCGTGAGCAGCCGGTTGAGGCGAATGCCCCGCAGGCCCCCCAGCCGGGCATCCTTGGAGACCCGCACGTTGTCAAAGCCGACCATGAAGGTCTTCAGCGCCTTGGCCCCCATCATCTGCACCTGAGTGCCCACGGTGACGCCGGGGGCATCCGCGGGGACGATGAAGGCCTGGGTGCGCCCCCCCTCGTTGGCATAGACGAGGAAAAGCTCGGCTTCATCGGCCAGGGGCACATAGGTCTTGGTGCCCTTGATGATATAGTCTTTGCCGTCCTTTTCCGCCACGGTGAGCAGCTCCGCCGGGTCAAACTGGAAGACCGGCTCCAGCAGAGCCGCGGTGGCCTTGGGGAAGTTTTCGTCGCAGAAACGGGGCAGAAATTCGGCCTTTTGCTCCTTGGAGCCAAAGAGATTCACCGGCAGGGCGAAGAGGCTGGGGGTCAGCAGATGCAGGCTCATGCCCACATCGCCCCACCCCAACTCTTCCATAAAGAGGGCGCTGGTCAGGGCCGAATATTCGCCAAAGCCGCCATATTCGGCGTCAATGCTGGCAGGGACCAGGCCGATCTCCCAGCCTTTGCGGATCAGATCCGCCGGGGTGTGGCGGGCTTCTTCCGCCTCGCGATGCACTTTGCGCATCTGCTGTTCGGCGAAACGGTGTACCGTGTCCACAAGCATTTTTTGTTCGTCGGTCATATCAAAGGAAAACATAGTCGCTCCATTCCTATTGCCGCAGCGAAATCTTTGCGGTGAGCTTGGTGGGATCGAATTGAATTGAGAATTGAGATTTGAAAAGTTGCGTGTGGGAGAACTAACTGGACTATAGTTGGGGATTGTTGTGTGTTCGTTGTGGGCTGGTTGGACTGGGGGGAACATGGGTGGCCGGTCGAGAGGGGATGAAGGTTTGGTCCAAGGTCTGTCCTACGGTACAATTCAGCCATTGATTCAGAACAGAACTTGTCTCTTTTGGGAACGACTATGGCTAATCCGGCAGAGTGTACCACCATCGACGAAGTACGGGCTGAGATCGACCGCCTGGACCGCCAGATCATCCAGGCTTTGGGCGAGCGCTTTCAGTATGTCAAGGCCATCGTGCAGTTCAAAAACAGCGAGGCCGAGATCGACGCCCCCGCCCGCCGGGCGCTCGTCCTGCGTCAACGCCGCCAATGGGCCGAAGAAGTGGGTTTTCCTCCAGACGCCGTGGAAGAGATGTACCACAATCTGATCACCCACTTCGTGAAAGAAGAGAAGCGGGATTGGGCAGCGAAGAAATAGAACGCGGATGACGCGGATTTGGCGGATTTCCGCTGATTTTTCTTAAATCCGTGTCATCCGCGTTCTATGCCAGACTGCATTGCGAAAAGCATTTAACCGCCGAGGGCGCAGAAGTTCGCGGAGAATTCGCAGAGGAAAAGCATTGTTTTTCTTTGTGATCTTTGTGATCTTTGTGGTGAAAATGACCTTTTCGCAGGGGAGTCATCCCAAAGTTGGAGGCGAACTTGCCGAATGGAACGCGGATAGCCCTGGTCCACGACTGGCTGAACCAGATGGGCGGGGCGGAGAATGTGTTGGAAGAGTTGGTGACCCTCTTCCCCGGCGCGCCGGTCTATACCAGCCTCTACGACCCGGCCAAGATGCCCGACGCCTACCGGGCCTGGGACATCCGCACCAGCTTCATGCAGCGCTTGCCCGGCGTCTCGGACCATCACCAGGCCTATCTGCCCCTCTATCCCGCCGCCTTCCGCAGCCTGGATGTGAGCGGGTATGATCTGGTTTTGACCAACAAAAGCGGCTTCTGTCACGGCATCAAAACCCAAAACGGGGCCAAGCGGGCCGTGCAGATCTGCTACTGCCTCACCCCCACCCGCTTCCTGTGGCGCTACGACCAATACCGGGAACGGGAGCAGATCGGTGGCCTGATCAACGCCGGATTGCAGCCCGTCCTTTCCATGCTGCGCCGCTGGGACTATGCCGCCGCCCAGCGCGTGGACCACTTCATTGCCATCAGCAGCGCCATCCAAGAGCGTATCCGGGAAATCTATCACCGGGAAAGCGTGATCATCCACCCGCCCGTGGATACGTCGATCTTTACGCCGGACCCCACGGGCAAAGTGGGCGATTATTATTTGATCGTCAGCCGCCTGATCCCCTACAAGCGCATCGACCTGGCCGTGCAAGCCTTCAACCGCCTGCCCGACCGCAAGCTGATCATCGTCGGCGATGGCCGGGACCGGGCCGAGTTGGAAGCCGCCGCTGGCCCCAACATCACCTTTTTGGGCCGCCAGCCCCGGCCCACCCTGGTGGAACTCATGCGGGGGTGTCGGGCGTTCCTCTTTCCTGGAGAGGAAGATTTTGGCATCGCCCCCGTGGAAGCCCTCAGCGCCGGCAGACCGGTGATCGCCTTTGGGGCAGGGGGGGCGTTAGACACCGTCCTCCCCGGCATCACCGGCGAACATTTTGCCCAGCCCACCGTGGACAGCTTGGTCCGGGTGCTGGCTGATTTTGACCCGATTGCGTATGATCCGGCGGCTTGTCGATCCCATGCGGAGGTGTTTAGCGCAGAGAACTTTCGGTCCAAACTCCTGGATTTTGTTGGACAATTTGACGGGTATGACGTTTTGTAAAGCATGAAATGATAGATTTTTTGATTTCCGCGTAAACGGTCAGGTTTAGGCGGGGCAAGACTCATGTACTGATTGGGTTCTCTTATCAATACCTAATGGGGGCTTGTGCAGATTGATTCCGTATGTTTACTAAGGCTAACCCAAAATAATAAGTATCCGGGCTTTCTTGCCTCACCAAGCCGGATACCTCGGAAATGACGATCCAAAATGGATACTTATTATTTTGGGTTAGCCTAAGTGGGCGGAGCTAGTTAATTTACCATCGCTCAAGACACGATTTAAGGAAATGACGAGGATGGGGAAATCAAGTCAGCTTAACTTGTTTGGAGAAATCGTACCGCCTACGATTACTATCGAGGACTCGGCGAAGCGCGTAGGTGTCTCCACTGCCACAATTCGCAATTGGATAAAAACCGAATATTTGGACCAGGTAGAAAAGGGGAGGATCACACTTGAATCATTAGATCGATTCGAGCGTGATATTTCTGGTAGAGAGAAGTTGACTCAACGGGCCAATAAGTCGCTAAAAGACTCGCATGATCACGACTCAACTGTGTCAAAGTTTCTAAAGTATCTTGAGCTATCTGAGAAGTCGCCAGATGAGATTGGAGCCGAATACGAATCGAGTTTGTCTGACTCCTATCGTAACAAAGAGGGGATCTATTACACACCTGATGATGTTGTTCGAGACCTCTTCGCAATGCCGCAAGAGGATATTCAACAAGCTACATTCTGTGATCCCTGTTGCGGTTCTGGAAACTTTATTGTCCGCGCGTTAGAGTTGGGGTTTCTTCCAGAGAATGTTTATGGATATGACACTGACCCAGTTGCAGTTGAAATAGCGCGGGCGAGAATCAATAAACACTCCGGATACATAAGTGATAATATCCAGACTGGTGATTTCCTACGCATGGCGACATCTCAAAAAGCGCCGAAGTTTGACTACATATATACAAACCCTCCTTGGGGTAAAAAGCTGCCCCAGGAAGAACGAGAGTCATATGGAACAAGATTTGGAGCTGGATCCAGTCTGGATACCTGTTCGCTATTCTTTTTTGCCTGTTTAGAATGTCTAAATGAAAACGGAAAACTTGGATTACTTTTGCCCGAGTCCTTTTTTAATATAGCCACCTTCGAGAGCGCACGGCTCAGAGCTCTTCAACTCTCCATTGAGCGGTTAGTCGATTATGGGAAGGTGTTTAAGGGTCTTATAACGAAAGCTCAAGCAATCGTAATCAGGAACAGACACGCTAACTTCAATCAAAGGGTTGCATGTAAATGCCTAAACACCTATTCCGAGAGAATGCTCAACTCATTCTCGTATAACCCAAAGGCAATTCTAAATTTTCACTGCAGAGACGAAGACGCACGAACATTGAGTCATTTAATGTCAATCCCTTTTGTGACGTTGGCAAATCGGGCGTCATGGGGCTTGGGAATTGTTACCGGTAATAACAAGAAGTTCGTGAAGAATAAGTCTGAAAGCGGGTACATTCCTGTTTTTAGAGGTGCGGACATATCGCAAGCCGAATTGAAAGATGCAAGCAGCTTCATTCCGTCCGATTTGACCTTATATCAGCAAGTTGCCCCACTTCGGTTGTTTAGAGCCAAAGAGAAGCTGATCTACAAGTTCATTTCCTCCCGTCTTTGCTTTTTTTATGACACAGAACAGAGATTCGTTCTTAATAGTGCAAATATGCTGATTCCAGAAGACAACTTTCCGATTTCAATGAAAGTTCTCGGTGAGCTATTGAGCAGTGATTTCATGAATTGGGTGTTTACTTGCATCTTCAAAACACACAAAATATTAAGAGGCGATTTAGAGTCGCTTCCAATTCATAGTCAATTCCTTACTGACGCGTCCAGCTTCGATGAGAAAATCTATTTAGAGCAACTTCAGATAGAGAGAGAAAAAAATGGAACTTATCGAGCTAAAGGATAGAATAACATCCTCATTTACTGGATCACGGGAAGATTTCGAAGCTGTCATTGCGATGATGGAGGAAGATCATGCGATTTTTCCATTTAATGAGTATGAGCACCTCATATGCAACCTGATTGACAAAGGAGGGTTGAGCTACGAGCAGTATATTGAAATTAGAACAGAGTATATAAGCGAGAATCCAAATCTTTGGATATTTGAGATATCAGCTCCTCGTGGATTTGGGGAAAGGTTTGCTCAAACATATGTTCAGGGAAAATGTTCAAAGATAAAAAAACCATCTAAGAAAATCGACCCTAATTACACTGGTGAGTATGACCTTTGGCTTGATGGGATTTCTATCGAAGTGAAAGCTTCAAGAGCTGTCGATAGCGATAGCGATGATCCGCTCTACATGAAGGCACTATCAAGGCACACAAAAAAGAAGTTCCTAATGAACTTTCAGCAGTTAAAACCACAATGTTGTGATGTCTTTATCTGGGTCGCTGTATTCCGTGATGAGATAGTTTTGTGGATAATGAATTCAAGTGAAGTGCTGAATAATCCACTATACTCTAAAGGGCAACATCGGGGGAATAAGGGGAACGAGGGCCAGCTTCATGTGAAACATGACAACGTGCATCTCTTGGAGCCATTTGAATTGAAAGATGACAATATTGAAAAGTTCATTCGTGATGCCGCAAATCGAAAATAGCAGCTAACAAGGCACTGCACGGGACGGGGCGCTCCATCCCCACCAGTCCGCTTGGTCGTTAGGTTCCCGAACTGATACGCCTCCATGAGGGAGCGGTCATCGCCACGGATACAAGTTTTTGGGAATCACACGTTCAGGTTAACTACCTGTTGGGCGATATTCCCGTATTGTACAAACGGGTATCGGCGGAACCTGAACCCGATTTGCGGATACGATCGCCACGTTTGGACGGCCCAACAGGCCGAATGGATATAATGGACTAACATGGAACTACGCCAGTACGCCCAAATCCTATACCGCCGCTGGTGGATCCCCGTCGCCCTGGTGATCCTCACCGGCCTCTTCAGCGCCATCCAACTGCGGCCCTGGCAGACCCCGGCCCCCACCTACACGGCCAGTCTGCGGGTGCTGATCGGCGTGGCCCCGGCCACCGCCGCGGACGCAGCAGCCTACGATCCCCGCTACTATGCCTGGCTGACCAGCGAATATCTGGTGGACGACTTCACCCAGGTGGTGCGCAGCGATCTCTTTGCCCAAAAGGTGAGCGAACGGCTGGCGGACCAGGGCATCCAACTGCCCGCCGGGGCCATCCGGGGCAGCGCGGCCACGGGCCAACTCCACCGCATCATCACCCTGAACCTGAGCTGGCCCGACCAGGCCCAACTGGCCGCCATCGCCCAGGCCGCCGCAGATGAATTGGTGCAGAATTCGGCTTTCTATGTGCAACAACTGGGCAGCAATCCGACCCTGGTCACGCTTTTGGATGGCCCGTCCTTCGGCCAAGTGGGCCAAAGCCTGCGCAACCGCCTGGAATTCCCCCTGCGCCTGGGCCTGGCCCTGATCCTGGGCCTGAGCCTGATCTTTTTACTCGACTACCTGGACACCTCCATCCGCACCCGCCAAGACCTGGACGACCTGGGGCTGGCCGTGGTGGGGGAGATCCCACGCCGGAAGTAGCGCATTTTGGTTATCGAGTATCGAGTATCGAGTATTGGGCGTGTCGACACATTCAATACTCGATACTCGATACTCGATAACCCCCAATCGGAGCATCGACATGACTATTCAAGACTACATTCGCATCATCCGCAAGCGGGGCTGGATTGTGGTGGCCGCGGCCCTGTTGGCGGCGGCGGCGGCCTTTGGCATCAGCGCCTTGCAGAAGGATATGTACCGGGCCACGGTACAGGTGAGCACGGTCCCCGCCCGGCCGGACTGGGGCTTGGCGGGCACGGCCAAGGATCTGATGCGCAACTTCTCCATCAACATCCAGACCCCGGAAGTGGCCCAAAAATCCATCGAGCGGGCCCAGCTTGACCAAAACCCTTATGATTTCTTGGCCCACATCAACGTCTCGCCGGACTCCAGCACCTTCATGATCACCATTGAGGCCCGGGACCGGGACGCTGAAGTGGCCAAATTGATGGCTACCACTCTGGCCCAGGAATTTGTGGATGAGCGCACGGCCTACTATGCCCAGCAGGACAAGGCGGACCGCATCGAGGTCAAGATCGTCAGCCTGGCCATCGGCGCCGAGAAATATCAGCCCAAGCCCCTCTTCAACGCCATCGCTGGGGGCGTGCTGGGGCTGCTCCTGGGCATCGCCGTCGTCCTCGTCCTGCTGTGGATGGAGGCCGAACTCATGCTCACCCCCGACTCCGTCGAACGTGCCCTCAACCTGCCCGTCCTGGGGGCCATTCCTGCCGCGGCAGAATAGTCGCGAGGGATGAGAGATTGAGAGATTGGGAGAGTAGGAGAGTGGGAGATTGGTGCGAGCCTGGGCATAACCAAACACAATCTCCCAATCTCCCAATCGCCTAATCTCCCAATCTCATCACGCCAACTCACCCCGAACAGCCCTATACTCGAAACGAGAGACCCATGACCGAAACCCTGATCACCCTGAGCAATCCCCGTAGCCGGGCCGCCGAGGCCTATCAAAGTCTGCGCACCAACATTGAATTTTCCAGCTTGCAGCGCACCCTCAAGAGCCTGCTGGTCACCTGTGCCGATGTGGAGACGGACAGCGGCCACACCCTGGCCAACCTGGCCGTGGTCATGGCCCAGGCCGGGGCCAAAGTCCTGGTGGTGGACGGCGATCTGCGCCGCCCGCAACAGCACGAGATCTTCGGCCTGGCCAACCAGGCAGGCCTCTCCACCTGGCTGGCAGATGGCGGCACGCCCCCCATCCAAGACACACCGGTCAAAGGCCTGCGGGTGCTGACCGCCGGACCCGCCGTGGCCAACCCCATCGCCCTGATCAGCGCCAACCGGCTGGCCGATGCCCTGGCCCAGCTTGCCCCCGAAGCCGACTACATCCTGTGCGATGCCCCCCCCATCCTGGCCGTGACCGATGCCGCGCTGTGGGCCGCCAAGGTGGACGGCGTGGTGCTGGCCATCAACGCCGGCAAGACCAAGCGCGAGCAGGCCCAGCGCGCCAAGGCCCTGTTGGAGAAGGTCAACGCCCACATCGTCGGGGCCATCCTGCTCAACGCCAGCGAGGAGAGCGGCACCGGCGGCTATTATGGGGCCTAAATGGCAGCCCTGACGCCCGCCCGCCCGCCTGGGGATCGGCCCCTGGTCTCTGTGCCGGGGTTGGCCGCGGCCCTGCGCCAGCCCCATGTGTGGGGGTTTGCCTCCTCCACTGCGGATCTGCTGGGGGCTGGGGAGTTGGCCCAGATCTATCGGGTGGACAATCGGCCTGCCACGGTACCCGGTCTCTCCGTAGGCCAAGAGGCCCAAGCAGCCGCCCAGGTGGTCGACCAGATCATGGATCGTCTTCGCCGCATGACGGGCGCATACGGCGAATGGCACAGCTTTGACACCTGTGCTTTTTTCGACCTCTTCCCCTACCAGGCCGAGCTGTTGGTCCAGGTCAGCGAGCGGGTCAGCACTGAGCATGTGGTCGTTTACGCCGACCTGCTCTTGCCCGCCTTTCAGACCGCCGAACGTTTTTGGAGCCAGCGTTTCTTGCCAGCTTATCAGGCCGCCGGCCCGGCTTTGCGAGAAGAACGGGGTGGTCCTTTTGCCCACACTTTTCGCATAGAGGTGCAGCCCCGTATGGTGGCATTGTGGCAACACACCCTGGCCGTGGTCCATGCCACCCGGTCCATCGTGACCCAGGATCTCAGCTTCCTGGCGGCCAGCGGCGGCGAGGCCGAGCGCTATCGTTGGCGCAACGCCTGGCAGAGCATCCCGCCCGGCCATCTGCACCCGGCCCTGCTACCCGACATGGACGCCCTGCCCACCCTGACCCTTTCGGCCACCTTCCCCCTGCCCACCAGCCGCCAGCCTGGGCGCGTCCGCCGTCTGCGCCGCCGGTGGGAAAGGCGGGGGAGATGACCAACGGACAATGGACGCAGGTAAGTCCGGGAGGAAAGCGCTCTAGCCAGGTCCGTGACCTGGCGGGTCTACACGGGACTTTCTGATGATCCATTCGTCAACCCGCCGGGTCACGGACCCGGCTAGAGCACTGTTTTCCCGGAGCTATTTTCGCTAAACAACACGAGAGTCCACCCGCTCTGGTTTCGATACGCCGCCGACAACTTGAATGGTCAGCGGAGATCTCGACGGCGGCTACTCAACCGACGCTGGCATCCGCAACACACAATACTCGATACGCATTACTCGACACTCGACACCAAAAGGAACCCAAACCCATGAAAAACATTCTCGTCACCGGCGGGGCCGGTTTTATCGGCTGCAATTTTGTGCGGCTGATGTTGGACAAATACCCGGACTATGCCATCACCGTCTATGACAAACTGACCTATGCCGGGCGGCTGGAAAACTTGCAGGATGTGGCCGAAAAGCACCCGGACCGCTACAGCTTCTTCCAAGGGGACATCTGCGACGCCGCGGCCGTGGCCCAGGCCATCGAGAGCCACGCCATCGACACCATCGTCAACTTCGCCGCCGAAAGTCACGTGGATCGCAGCATCATGGACCCGGATGCCTTCATCCAGACCGATGTCTACGGCACCTATGTGCTGCTGGAAGCGGCCCGCAAGTTCGGCAACCTGCGCTTCCACCAGATCAGCACGGACGAAGTCTATGGTCACATCCACGGCGACCACCGCAGCATGGAGGGGGACAACCTAGCCCCTCGCAGCCCTTACGCCGCCAGCAAGGCCGGCGGGGATCTCCTGGTCAACGCCTATTTTGTCACCTATGGCCTGCCCATCACCATGAGCCGGGGGGCCAACAACATCGGCCCCTTCCAATATCCCGAAAAGGTGATCCCCCTCTTCACCACCAACGCCCTCAACGACATGTCCCTGCCCGTCTATGGCGACGGCCAGCAGATGCGGGACTATCATCACGTTTTGGACCACTGCTCCGGCATCGACATGATTCTACATGATGGGGTGTTGGGCGAAACCTACAACGTGGGCACAGGCAAGGAGATGACCAACCTGCGCATGGTGGAGATCCTGCTGGACGAACTGGGCAAGCCCGACAGCCTGATCCAGCATGTGGAGGACCGCCCCGGCCACGACCGCCGCTATTGCATGGACGTCAGCAAACTCATGGCCCTGGGCTGGGAGCCGGACTTCACCCACGAAGAGGCCATCCGGGACACCGTGCGCTGGTACGTGGACAACCGCTGGTGGTGGGAACCCATCCGCTCCGGCGAGTTCAAGGAGTATTACAAGAATCTGTACGGCAGCCGCAAGGTGTTGAGCGGGTGAAAGGGCGAGGGGGTGAAGGGGTGAGCGGGTGAAAGGGTGAGGATCGCCCGCTCACCCTTTCACCCCTTCACCCGCTCACCCGCTCACCCCTTCAGTTTGAACTCCCCGCCCGCTCCGTGGCATACTTGATCCATGACCATTCTCCCTGCCGCCCCGCAACATTTACCCGAAATCCAACAATTGATCACGCATGGCTATACCCGGCTGGTGCAGTTTGGCCGGGAGGATCTGCCGGATCTGTTGGCCCGTGGCGTCAGCGTGGTGGGCGTGGCGGATAACCAGCAACTTTGGGGTTTCGTCACCATCCAGGTTGAGCCGAGACCGGCCACCCTGCCCGCCTTCGCCCCGGACCGGGCCTATGTGCGGGGCATCCTGCTGGGCAAACGGCGATCCCCCAGCGTGGACACCGCGGCCCTGGTCACCGCGGCCCTGGCCCGCCTGGGCGAGCTGGGGCGACCCTTCGTGGTGATGGCCCAGAGCCAGGATCATTGGCTGAAGGCCGCCCTGACTCGCAGCGGCTTTGCCCAGGTCGATCAGGTGCGCTATTACAAATTCAGCCAGCGGAATGTGCCCAGCGCGCCGGCCCCCGCCCAACTCACCCCGCTCTCCCCGGCCCAGTTGGCCGCCGTGGCCCAGTTGGATGCGCAGAGCTTTCCTCCCCTCTGGCACATGGGGGAAGGGGACTTGGCCGGGCTGCTCTTCGCCGGACGAATGCGGGCCGCCTGGCTGGAGGATCGATTGGTGGGCTATGCGGCCATCACCCTGAACGGGGCCTTTGATGACCCCGCCACGGCCGGCCCCAGTGCCTTCCTGGCTCGGCTGGCCGTCCACCCGTCTGTGCAAGGCCGGGGCGTCGGTCGTCAACTCCTGGCGGACAGCATCGCCTATGCCCACAGCCAGCGCCACAATCCCATCTACCTCAACACCCAGGTCAGCAATGGGCAGTCCCAGCGGCTCTATGAGGGCATGGGCTTTCGCAGCATGGGACGGGTCTTTCAGGTCTATGTCGCCCAGATCCGGGGAGACGTAGAGGCGGGAAAGGTGGCTGATTTTGGGCCAAACACCTAAATAACGGGGGTAGATGCCTACATTTAGGGCGATCTATCCCCACATACATGAGTTATCCCCGGACTTATCCACAGTTGTGAACAATTGTTGGAATAAGGAGTCCCAAACACCGTGAACAATGAACTGAGCCTGTCCCGGCGATTGCTGGTCGTGATCGGCCTGTTTGCCGGGCTGATGATGGTGGGTACCGTTAGTTATATCCTGATTGAGGGCTGGTCCTGGCAAGACAGCCTATTTATGACCGTCATCACCCTCAGCACTGTGGGCTTTGGCGAGGTGCGCCCCCTGTCCAATGGGGGTGAGATCTTCACCATCGGCCTGATTGTGATGGGGGTGGGGGGGGCGGCCTATACCTTTAGCACGGTGGCGGACTATATCGTGGCCGGCGAACTGCGTGGAATCTTGCGGAGGCAACGTATGCAGAAAAAGATCAACCAATTGACCGATCATTTCATCGTTTGTGGCTATGGCCGGGTGGGCAAACGGGTGGCGTTGGATCTAAAAGACAACGGCGCAGACGTCGTCCTGGTGGAATCTGATCCGGAGAGCGCGGTCAGCATGGAAAAGAACAACTTCCTCTTCGTCATGGGCGACGCGTCGGATGATGTGGTGCTGCGCCAGGCCGGCATCGAGCGGGCCAAGGGCTTTTGCTCCTGCCTGCCCTCGGACGCCGATAATGTTTTCGCCGTCCTCACTGCCCGTACCCTGAACAGAGGACTGACCATCATCGCCCGGGCGGACAAGGTGCATAGCGAGCGCAAGCTGTTGGTGGCCGGGGCGAACCATGTGATCAGCCCCCATGCCATCGGCGGCCACCGCATGGCCAGCCAACTCCTCCACCCCAACGTGATGGAATTTTTGGATGTGGTCATGCGTCAGGGGAACTTGGAGCTATGGATCGAGGAGGTCGTGGTCCACCACGGCTCGGATCTGGAGGACCACACCCTGGCCGATGGTCGCATCCGCACCCGCACCGGGGCCAATGTCCTGGCCGTGCGCCGCCCGGATGGCACCACCTTCACCGACCCCGGCGGCTCGTTCACCCTGCAATACGAGGACTGCCTCATCGCCCTGGGCACGCCGGAACAGCTCATGTCCCTGGCTGACCTGGCCAATGACAGCCGAGATCGTCTGCGGGATCGGGTCAATAATTGGCAGCAACGGCGGAAGTAGGCAATGCACAACGAATTTATGGACATATAAAAAGCCCTGACCGGCTAACCGGTCAGGGCTTTTTGATGCGTGAAAGATGGGGCTGCTTAGTTCAGACGGATGGTCTGGCCCAAATTGAGCAGGGTTGTGTCGGTGAAGCCGTTGATTTCCAGGAGATGCTGCCAGTCCAGACTGTAGCGCATGGCAATGGCGATGATGGTGTCGCCGGGCTGGATGGCATAGGTGGTGGCCACCGTGACCGCTTCGGCTGAACCATAGGTGGGGATGCGCAGCACCTGGCCCAATTGGAGCAGGCTGCTGCCGGTCAACCCGTTGGCGGCACCCACTTCTTGCCAGGTCAAGCCATAGCCCAGGGCGATGCCCAGCAGGGTGTCACCGGGCTGAACGGTGTATTGGATGGCGCCGGTCACGGTCGTCTGGGCCGTGGTGCTGTTTGTAACCGAGGAAGTGCCAACGCCGGGCAAACGGATCACCTGGCCCAGACTCAGCACCGAATACTCACCCAGCCCATTGGCCGCGGCCACCTCTTGCCAGCTCAACCCATAACGGGTGGCGATGGCGCTCAGGGTGTCCCCGCCCTGGATGACATAGCTGGCACCCGTGGCGGAGTTGGTCGTGGCCTGAACTTGGGGCTGAATGGCTTGGGGCACGAAAGCGGGGTCGTTGGGCACGCTGCCGGCGTTCTGGTTCAGGCTGCCCCGGGAGAAGACGGCCACATAGATATTGCCCCAGCCGTCCGGGTGCATGCCGCTGCCGATGCCCAATTCGGTCCAATTGGGGTTGAGGATGTTGGCCCGATGGATGGAACTGTTGAGCCACCAAGAGAGGGCGTTGGCCGCATCGCCTTGGGCCACCCAGTTTTCACCGGTCCAGCCGTTGGCCGCATAGCCTGTGCGGGCCACCCGCATCCCCACATTGCTGCCATCGCTGCCCGTGTGGCTGAAAGTATAGGTGGCGATCATGTCATTGACATGATTTTGGGCGGCTTGGTTGAGCAAGGGGTGGAGGGCAAGGGGCGGCAAGCCGGCGTTGGCCCGGGCCCGGTTGATGCCCAAGGCCACACTCTGCGCGCTGGGGCCCAGTTGGTCAAAGGCGATGGAATCAGTGGTGGTGTCGAAGGCAGAAGCGGCGAAGAGGGGGTCCACTGAGCCAAAGCAGAGGATAAAGGTCATGAGAAGGCCGAGGAAGAGACCCGAAACGCGGCCCGGTCGGCGAAAGTTTTTGTCCATAGAGGCGAATTCTATCACAAAGGGTATCAAAATCTCAAAATCGATGAATATACTGATGACTTGTCACCCCTCGTTCTTTCCAGTACAATGGGGATCAAACACGAGCCAACTATGACCCCCAAGGAGCATCCAACCCGGTGATTCGCCACTTCAATCTCGGCGACATCCTATTGTTGCAGCGGCTGGGCCGTCAAGCGGCCATCCTGAATATTGAACGCGCCGTCACATCGCCCCGCCAAACCAACCGGGTTGCCCTCACCACCCTTTTTCCGTGGCTCACCACCAAAGTCATCACCCATGTGCTGCAACAGGAGGCCAACGGTCTGGCCCGCTCTGGCATTGTGCAGTTGCGCAAACGGCTGAACCGGGCCGAGGCCGATGTGGTCTTCCTGGCCCCGGACCTGGCCTCCTCGGACGGCCACCCGGCCATCTGGCAAAAACTGCTGCCCCATGCCGTCCAGGAGGCCGCCAATCTGGGCATCAGCCGGGTTTTTGTGGATCTGCCGGACCAGCCCCTGCCCATCGAGACCTTTTGCCAAGTGGGCTTCACCGTCTTCACCCGAGAGACCGTGTGGCGGCTCTCCCGGCCCAGGGGCACGTCGGATCTGTGGCCCGACGTGCGTCCCCAAACGGCCCAGGACGAATGGGGCATGACCCAACTCTACGGGCGGGCTGTGCCCAAACCCGTCCAGCAGGCCGAGGGGGCCTTCTCTGACGAGCGGGGCTATCGGTCGCCGATTGTGCAGGGTTGGCTGCCTGGGGAAAGTGCCAGCTTTGTGCTGTGGGCCGGGGACGAGATCCACGGCGTCTTGCGCATCACCGAGGGGGAGCGGGGGGTGTGGCTGGATCTGTGGCTGGATCCCCACTTCCAGCCGGATCAACTAAACCAACTGATCCACTTTGCCTCGTCCTATCTTTTCCGCCGCAGGATCTATAAACCCATCTATTTGGGGGTGCGGGCCTATCAGGGCGGCATGAAGGGCGTGCTGGACGATTTCGGCTTTGCCCCGGTTACGGATCGGGTGCGCTTGGTGAAGCAAGTGCTGGCCTGGGCCAAAGCCCCCCAACCCCAAACCATCCCCGCCCTGGAGGCCGTACGCGAAGCCCTACCCGCCGCCGTCCCCATCTCCAAGATAGTGGGGATTAGGGATTGGGGATTGGGCGGCACTTTACGGAATTCAATCTAGGATCTGGTACAATTAGCTCATTCTTGTCGAGAATCGGGCAACAGATTACTCGACACTCGACACTCGACACTCGATACTCATTACTCATCACCCCAAGAGGTCTATGGATAAATTAAAGATCACAGACAATCTAGAGCTATTATTGGGGGTGCTGCCCCTGCGCATCCAAGAAGCTCTGGCCCAAACCAGCCAGTCCCAGGATCTGATCGAGATCATCATGGATCTGGGACGGCTCCCCGAAGCCCGCTTCACCGTCGGCGAGTTGATCCTGAGCGATCAGGAGATCACCGAGGCCGACATCAACACGGTCATCGAACAGATTGGCGCTTTTGGCGAAGACAACCGAGCCGGTATCGAGCGCACCCTGCATCGCATCTCGGCCATGCGCAACCGCAAGGGCCAGGTGATCGGGGTGACTTGCCGCGTGGGCCGGGCGGTCTATGGCACCATTCAGATCATCGCCGATATTGTTACCGGGGGTAGCAGCATTCTCTTGGTGGGGCGGCCCGGTGTGGGCAAGACCACCCTGCTGCGGGAAGCGGCCCGGGTGCTGGCCGAGAGCAAGCGGGTGGTGATTGTAGACACCAGCAACGAGATCGCCGGGGACGGGGACATCCCCCACCCGGCCATTGGCCGCGCCCGGCGCATGCAGGTCCCCCGCCCGGATCTTCAACACGAAGTGATGATCGAAGCCGTGGAGAATCACATGCCCGAAGTCATCATCATCGACGAAATTGGCCGAGAACTGGAGGCCGTGGCAGCCCGCACCATCGCCGAACGGGGCTTGCAGCTCATCGGCACGGCCCACGGCAACGCCTTGGAGAACCTGCTCCTCAACCCCACCCTGAGCGATCTGGTGGGCGGCATCGAATCCGTCACCCTCTCCGACGAGGAGGCCCGGCGGCGGGGCACCCAAAAGAGCGTGCTGGAACGACGATCCCCCCCTACCTTTGACGTGCTGATCGAGATCCAAGACCGTCAGCGCATGGTGATCCACCACAATGTGGCCGAGTCCGTGGATGCCCTGCTGCGGGGCTGGGCGATTGCGCCCGAACTGCGCTATACGGACGAGAGCGGCCAGGTTCACATCGAGGCCGCGCCTCAGCCCAAGACCAACAGCATCCAGCGGGAGCGCAGTGGGCCGGGCGAGCAGGAAGAGCAGGGGGGGCGAGGCAGACGGGGTGGCCGCAACGGCAACCGCACCCAGAGCCAACCCACTGTTGCCCCGGAACCTTCTTTTGGCCGCCGCAATCCTTCTCCGCCGCAGCCCGGATCCTCGCCCGTGCCATCCGCCGCAGGCAATGGGCAGAAGTGGCCCTCTTTTGGCGAAGTCCACGGCGAGACCTATCGCCCTCCGGCCAAGAATGGGGGCACGAAGCGCACCCTCAAGGTCATGCCCTATGGCATTGGCCAGAACCGTCTGCGGGCCGCGGCCAAGACCTTGGATGTAAATGTGGAGATCTTGACCGAACTGCGAGGGGCCGATGTGGTGATGACCCTGAAAAACTACTATCGCCAACAGCCCCAACCCCTGTTGGATGCGGAACGGCGCAATATCCCGGTCTATGTCCTGCGCAGCAACACAGTCACCCAGATGGAACAGTGTTTGGTGGACATCTTCCAGATCAGCAACAGCCCGGAAGATGGCTATTCCAAGGCCATCCGCGAGACCCAAGAGGCCATCCAGCGGGTGGTCAATGGCAGCGAATCCGTGGAACTTAGCCCCCAGTCTGCCCCGGTGCGCAGCCAGCAACACCAGTTGGCCCGCTCGGCCAATCTAATCAGCCACAGCTACGGGCGGGAACCTCAACGCCGGGTACGCATTTTTCGGGAGTAAGGCGTGAGCATCTTTATCACTTTTGAAGGGCCGGAAGGCAGCGGCAAGACGACGCAAATCCGTCTGCTGGCCGCCACCCTGGCCCAGGACGGATGGCCCACCCTCACCACGCGCGAGCCCGGCGGCACCCGCATCGGTGACGGCATCCGCGCCCTGCTGTTGGATTTAACGCACACAGAGATGAGTCCCCGGGCCGAAACCTTGCTCTTTAACGCCGCCCGGGCCCAGATCGTGGATCAGGTGATCCGGCCGGCATTGGGGCGGGGCGAGGTGGTGCTGTGTGATCGCTTTGCGGACAGCACCCTGGCCTATCAGGGCTATGGTCATGGCCAGGCCCTGGACCCATTGCGCCAGTTGGCCGTCTATGCCACCGCTGGCCTGACCCCAGATCTGACTATTTTTTTGGACATCGAGCCGGTGGCCGGACTGCATCGCAAGCAGATGGGCGCGACGGACGAATGGAACCGCATGGAGGCCAAGGCCGTGGCCTTTCATCAGAAGGTGCGGGACGGCTATCTGGCCCTGGCCAAGGCGGACCCGGCCCGCTGGCTGGTCTTGGACGCCACCCAGCCCGTGGATCGCCTGAGCGCGGCCATTTGGGCGCGGGTGTCGGCATCGTTGGTGGGGGGTGCGGCGCAAAAAGTGGGGCAGATGGCATGAAGATGATCATGGCTGTGATTACCAGTGAAGATTCCAACAGCTTGTTGGATCGGCTGATCCGGCGCGGCTTTGCGGCCACGGCCACCAGTTCCACCGGTGGCTATCGCCATGTCAACAATGTCACCGTCTTCTGCGGCGTGGAGGATGAAGACATGGCCGAGGTGTTGACCATCTTTCGGGAAAATTGCCCCAGCCGCCTGCAATATGTCACCCCCCTGCCGCCGGTCATGGAGCCGGGGGAGATGCACATCCCCACCCCGGTGGAAAAACACATGGGGGGCGCGACTATTTTTGTGATGGATGTGGGGCATTTCGAGCAAATTTGAACTGAGGAGATAGAGGGAAGAGATAGAGATAGAGGGGGGAGATAGAGATTCTACAGAATCTCTATCTCCCCCCTCTATCTCTATCTCTTTTTACATGGGCGGAAAGCCCGGCGGCATCCCGCCGCCCATGCCGCCCATGTCGTCGCCGCCGCCGAAATCGGGCAGGGCTTTTTCGATCTCTTCGGGGCTTTGGCCGGATTCCAGCCGGTTGAGTACGTCGGACATCTCGGCGTCTATCGGTTCGCCGGTCTCGTCACTCATGCGGCGCATGAAGTGGGCCAGGGCCCGGGGATCCTCGCTCTCCAGCCCGGACATGAGGGAATTATCATCCGCCAGCCCCTCCATGCGGCTCTCTTCGGACTTGATCACCGAGACCCGGCTGACCAGACGATAGAGCCGTTTGCCTTCGCATGTGGGGCAGAGCGCGGCCTCATTCGAGGCCACGCTAAAGCTGCGGAAGAAGACACTCACTCGCTGGCGGCAGTCATAACAGTAGTATTCGTAGATCGGCATGGGGCCTCCTGGGGGTGGTTTTGGGCAGGGATTACAGATAGAGAAAGCCGGAAAATTGGCGATCACTCTCTATCTGCCGTATACTCTTGGGATAGATTATGCCGGGATAAGGTTCGGCACAGCATCGAATAAGTCGGACAAGTCGGACAAGTCGGATAAGTCGTGAAGCAGATTATACTGTGTCCCTGCTCTAAGCCCAAGCCATTGTTCTAGTCAGGTGAGAAAACTATGTCTTCAGCCCATATCCAAGAGGCCGGTCCGGCGGATCAGGAAGTCCAGGCCCTCTATCAGAGCATGACCCATCCGCGCCCGATCCTGTTGGTGCTTTCCGGTCCCAGCGGCGTGGGCAAGGATGCCACCTTGGACATGATGAAGGCGCGCAAATACCCCTTTCACTTTGTGGTCACCGCCACCACCCGGCCCATCCGCCCCACGGAGACCGACGGCGCGGACTATCACTTTGTCAGCATGGGCGAATTTGCCGAGATGATCGAGGCCGGCGAACTGTTGGAGTACGCGGTGGTCTATGGCGATTACAAGGGCATCCCCAAAAAGCATGTGCGGGAAGCCCTGGCCAGCGGTCAGGATGTGATCATGCGCATCGACGTGCAGGGCGCGGCCACCATCCGCAAGCTGGTGCCCGAGGCCATCACCGTTTTTATCACTGCCCAAAACGAGAGCGAACTGGTGCTGCGGCTGCAAGAGCGCAAGACCGAGCCGCCGGATCAGCTCAAGCTGCGCATTGCCATGGCCCGCCAGGAGATGAAGCGCATCCGCGAGTTTGACTATGTGGTGATCAACCGGGAAGATTGCCTGGAGAATACGGTGGAGCAGGTGGTCAGCATCATCACTGCCGAAAAAGCCCGTATCGACTGGAAACCGGTGAGCCTGTAATATGATCGACTCCTCTCCTTCCTCAGTGGCCGAACCCCGCCAAGTCCGGGTGATGGTCTATGTGAAGCAAGCCTCGCCCTTGATCAGCCGCATTCTGATCGGTGTCAACCTGGTGGTCTTTTTGGCCATGATCGGGATCGGTTACTTGGTCTTCGGCGTCTTGGACGGCACGGAAGACCTGCGGGTGCTGCTCCTCTTTGGGGCCAAAGTCAACGAGTTGATCGCCGCCGGGCAGACGTGGCGGCTCTTCACCGCCATGTTTTTGCATATCGGCGTGCTGCATCTCCTCTTCAATCTCTACGCCCTCTATCTGTTTGGTCCCCAAGTGGAGGGGATATTTGGCCACCGCCGCTTCACCGTTATCTATGTGGTGGGGGGACTTTTTGGCAGCTTGGCCAGCTACGCCTTTGTGGACAACCTCTCCGCCGGGGCGTCCGGGGCCATCTTTGGCCTGGTGGGTGCGCTGAGTGTCTACTATCTGCGCTATCGGGACCAGTTTGGTGCCCAGGCGCGGGCCGTGCTGCAAAACATGGCCATGATCGTCGTCGTCAACTTTATCTTTGGCCTCAGTTCGCCGGGCATTGACAACTGGGGCCACCTGGGCGGACTGCTCGGCGGTGCGGTGGTGGCCTGGGGACTGATCCCCCGCTATCTCCCACCCGCCCCGGTGGCCTTCACGCCGGAACTGATGCAAAATCCCCGCATCCCCCTGCAAGAAGAACCGCGCCTGGGCATGGAGATGGGCTGGATGGTGATCTGCCTGGGGCTGATCTGGCTGGGCGTGGGGGCGGTTGGGGGATAGATGAACGTCCGTTACCGTATGAGGGAATGATCACGACGGAGTATGTGCTTTGCATAAGCCGTGATACACTATAATCGTGTGTCCGTCTAAAGCTATCCAGGGGATATCTTGGTTAAATCGCAAAATTATGTCGAACAGATCAATTCAATCTTCATCCCTACACAAAACAGTTCACTTGTCGCATTGGACTTGTTTGCTGGGGCAGGTGGCCTTGCGCTGGGGTTTGAAGCGCAAGGATTTAAGACGATTGGGTTTGAAAAGGATGCAGATTGTTGCGCTACATACAGGAACAATCTAGGCAGTGACTGTTATCAACTTGATCTTTCGCCAAGCCATCTATTTCCTCACGCAACCCTAATTATAGGGGGTCCACCTTGTCAGCCGTTTAGCGTAGGTGGAAAACAGCAGGGGTTGGAAGACTCGCGAGACGGATTTCCCGCATTTATCTCCGCTGTGCAACAGGTCGCTCCGAAAGCGTTTCTTTTTGAAAACGTCAGGGGCATGATGTATCGAAACGAGCTGTATTTGCAAGAGATTGTTGAAAGATTTCAAA
Organism: Caldilineaceae bacterium; assembly: GCA_018003515.1. GTDB lineage: Bacteria > Chloroflexota > Anaerolineae > Caldilineales > Caldilineaceae > JAGNDO01. The sequence continues at coordinate 51,107 of JAGNDO010000021.1, read as the reverse complement.
CATTAGGTTATATCGTTGACTACAAAATGTTTAACACAGCACGATACGGTGTTCCCCAAAGAAGAGAAAGATTGATCGTTGTAGGTCACAGGGGCGGCTTTAATTTTCCTCAGCCAACAGGCAAAAAAGTGACAGCTGGCGAAGCTTTGGGCGAGATGGCAGTGGAGATACCAGCGGACGCAAAGTTTTTGACGCCAAGCATGGATGAATACGTAGCTAAATATGAAAAAGCATCAAAGTGTATTCGCCCTCGTGATCTAAACTTGAATGAACCGTCTCGCACGGTGACTTGTCGAAACTTGGCTGGCGCAACCGGGGACATGATGCGTGTGCGCTTACCCGATGGAAGAAGACGCCGGCTAACTGTTCGTGAAGCGGCACGATTACAAAGTTTTCCAGATTGGTTTGAATTCGAGGGTAGCGAAACCAGCCAATTCAACCAAATTGGAAATGCAGTTCCTCCGCTCTTTTCTTATCATCTTGCGGCAAGTATCAAAGAATACTTAGCTGCCAGTGAAGAGAAAATGACATTCGACGAGATCGAACAATACAATAGAATAAACGGACTACACAAACAATTGACGCTGTTTTAGACACCCAATGTGATCAAAATGAAGAAATACATTTTTGACAGCGGCGAAGCCCAAGCAGAGGGCATCAAAGGTCGATCCCATCACACCTTTGATGCTAAAAGCTCTGATATTCAACAACTTGTCAATGAAGCCATTCATATTTTAGATCGTCTTGGCATTCCAATTGAAGATAAAACTGCACGTAGGCTGGAACGCATGGCCCTTGCTTTTCTTGCCTTATGTGATGTTAAAACCAGCGCTGATTGGCCCAACGCCAAGTCATTGGATAACGGACACGCCTTAAAAACAAGAGACATAATCAAATATATCAACACACATTTCGGCGAGAACGTTTCTCGGGGGTCGTATGATGATATCAGACGTAAAGATCTCTTGCACCCAATGCTGGCCGGGATCGTGGTTTCAGCCAATCCACAATCTGCACGGAATAACCCAAGCCGCGCTTGGGCGATCAATCCTGTGTATATCGAGATGATCAGGGCTTATTTACAAGATGGTTGGGATGCACTTGTGACCAACTTTTCTGATGGCAGACCTCTTTTAGCAGAAGAACTTGCCGCCCGGCGTAGTCTCTCCAAAATACCCATACAACTTCCATCGGGTGTTACATTACAATTTGGACCTGGTGAACATAATCGTCTTCAAAAGGCGATCATAGAGGAATTTTTGCCTCGGTATGGTTTTGGATCCAAGGTCATTTACATCGGCGACGCTGAAAATAAATTTCTCCATTATGATGGACATACCGCCGATGAGATCGGATTGACGCCCCTTGCGCATGAGGAATTACCAGATGTTGTAGCGTATTCACGGGCACGAAACTGGCTCTATTTGATCGAAGCTGTGCATTCGTCTGGGCCAATGAGTCCCGAGAGAGTAATCGCTTTGCAACCCTTTCTCAAAGATTGCAAAGCGGATACCATCCTGGTGACTGCCTTTATGGATCAGGCGACATTTCGGAAATTCGTTACCAATATAGCATGGGAAACAGAAGTATGGATAGCCGCGTCACCAGATCATTTGATTCATTTTGACGGCGAGAAATTTCTCGGCCCATATTCATAAGGACTCTATCATGACCTTTGAACGCAGCAGCGGTATTTTATTGCACCCCACCTCCTTGCCGGGCCGCTATGGTATCGGCAGCTTCAATCAGTCTGCCTATGAATGGGTGGACTTTTTGGCCCAGACCCGCCAAGGTCTATGGCAAGTGTTGCCCCTTGGCCCCACGGGCTATGCGGACAGCCCTTACCAGAGCTTTAGCACTTTTGCGGGCAATCCCTATTTGATCAGCCTGGAAGAGCTGGTGCGGGATGGTCTGCTTGACCAAAAGGTGCTGGACAGCGCGCCCGAGTTTCCTCGCAACCGAGTCAACTATGGCATGATCTATAATTGGAAATTGCCCGTCCTGCGCCGGGTGGCGAGCGGCTTTGGCGAGCGGGCCACCCCGGCCCAGCAGACCGAATTCAAAGCCTTCTGCGCCGACCAGAGCGCGTGGCTGGACGATTACGCCCTCTTCATGGCCCTGAAGGATGCCCACGACGGGGCCTCCTGGATCACCTGGGAGATGGATCTGCGAGGGCGCAAGAAGCGCGCCCTCAATGCCGCCACCAAGGAGCATGCCGCCGCCATCCAGGGCCACAAGATCAACCAGTGGCTCTTCTTCCGCCAGTGGCTGCGGCTGAAGGCGTATGCCAACGAAAAGGGCATTCGCATCATCGGCGACATCCCCATCTATGTGGCCATGGACAGCGCGGACACCTGGGCCAACCCCAAAAACTTCTTTTTGGATGATCAATTCCAGCCCACGGTGGTGGCCGGGGTGCCGCCGGACTATTTCAGCGCCACGGGCCAGCTTTGGGGCAACCCCATCTACAATTGGTCCTATCTCAAACGCACGGGCTACCAATGGTGGATCGAGCGCATTCAGGCCGTACTCAAGCTCTATGACATCGTGCGCATTGACCATTTTCGCGGCTTTGCCGACTATTGGGAAGTCCCCAGCGACGAAACCACGGCCATCAACGGGCGCTGGATGGACGGTCCCGGCAGCCAGTTCTTTGATGCCGTCAAAGCCGCTTTGGGCGAACTCCCCATCATCGCCGAGGATCTGGGCATCCTCAGCCCCTCCGTGGTGGTGTTGCGCAATCAGTTCGACCTGCCCGGCATGAAGATCTTGCAGTTCGCCTTCAGCTCGGATGCCAGCGACAAGTTCCTGCCCCACAACTACAAGCAGAACTTTGTGGTCTACACCGGTACCCACGACAACGACACCAGTTGGGGATGGTATCAGGTCACCAGCACCCCGGCAGAGCAGGACTACTTCCGCCGCTATCTGCGCACGGACGGTCGGGATGTGCCCTGGTCCTTGATCGACGCGGCCTGGCGCAGTGTGGCGGTGATGGCCGTCGCCCCCCTCCAGGATATCCTGGGCCTGGGCACGGATGCCCGCATGAACCTGCCCGGTCGGGCCGACGGCAATTGGCAGTGGCGCTACGTGCCCGAACAGATCAACGGCCACATGACCGAGCGGCTGCGTGAAGTCACGGTTGTCTATGGACGCCATCCCGAAATCTATGCAGGCAAAGGGGATGAGGCAGGGGGGCAATAGCTGATAGCTATTAGCTGTTTGCCGATAGCCGTGTGGTTCAGGAACTCCTGACAGGTTTTATACCGGCTAACCGCTAACCGCTAACAGCGAATGGCTATCCGCTTCCAGCCAATAGCTATGATCAACTGGACCATGTTGGCGGCCAACAGTTTGTGGATTGCAGGATTGTCCGTGCTGTTGACCGCGTTTAGCTACCGAAGCTATCTCAAATCCGTCTACAAGCCCCTGGCCAAAGCGACCGGGCGGCCTGTGGATGTGAGCCGTACCGAGCCGTTTTTACGCCTGGGTATGGGTCTCTTTGTCCTGGGCCAGGTGACGGTGAGTTTGTTGACCGGGGAAGCCTGGTGGCGGGTGGGGCTGTGGACGCTTCTGCTGGGGCTGCTTTTGGTGGAGCCGGGGATTGCCCTGTGGCGCAACCGGGAGGAACTGCTGGCCCGGTTTGGTCAAGGCACGGGGGGCGACGAGACCCTGGATCCCCACACGGTGACAGATCGATGGAAGGTAGTGGCCGTACTCCTGATCGCCCTGATCCAGGGCAGCATCTATCTGGCCGCCTTGCCCCCGTGGCAGCACTACGACGAGCCATCCCATTTCGAGACAGCCTGGCTCTTGGCCAACACAGACACCGCCACGGTCAGCGCGACGGATCGGGACATCACCCTGATCCGAGAGGCCGCCGCCTCCATGACGGCCAATGACTTCTATTGGAACCTGCCCAAGCCGGACCTGCTCACGGATCAACCCTATGGCCTGGGCTTTCCTCAATATGAAAATCGCCCGATCTATTATCAACTGGTCGGGATTCCCCTCAGCCTTTTCTCCCATTTGGACCTGGTCAGCCAACTCTACCTGGCCCGCATGGTCTCCCTGCTCTTCTTCCTGCTCGCCATCGGCTCCGCTGCCGGGGTGATGGCGACCCTGCTGGTCCCCGGCCATCCCCTGCGCTGGGCTGTGCCCCTGAGCATGGCCCTGCTGCCCCCCTTTGCCGACATCATGACAGCGGTCAACAATGACGCCGGGGCCTTTGCCCTCTTCACCCTCTTCCTGTGGGGCAGCGTGCGCATGATTCGCCGCGGGATCAGCCCGTTTTTGGGCCTATGGGTGGTCGGTGCCGGGCTTTTGGCCTTTATCATGAAAAACACGGCGCTGATCAGCCTGCCCCTGATCCCCGTGGCCTTTGTGCTGGCCTGGTGGCAACAACAGCGCTGGCAATGGCGCTGGCTGGGGCTGACCGTGGCGATTGTGGGCGTGCTGGGGCTGACGGTCTCCTTGCAGCGCACGGACGCCCGCTATTGGTATCATTGGGACGCCTGGGGCACCCGCACCATCCAGACCGAACCCTCCCGCCAGCGTACCGCGGCCACCTCCATGCAGGCCGCGGTCAATGCCCCCTTGGGAGAATTCGCCGCCGCCGTCACCGTGGACCCGGCGGCCAAATACTATCAACTGCTTAACCCCCTGCCTGCTGCCGCCACGCAGGAAATGGCCGGCCAGACCGTGACCATCGGCGGCTGGTTCTGGCTCGACACCCAGTTGGACGAACCCCTGACCGTGGCCGGTCCCAAGCTACTGTGGAGTGAATCCGGCACCCAATCGTTCGGCTCCAACACCAACCCCATCACCGTCACCAGTACCCCCACCTTTCACGCCGTGACTGTGCAGGTGCCCGCCACCGCCGGGGTCAGCTATTTTGCCCTGATCGGTGATCCGGGGAATGCGGCTTTGGCCGGGCCGATCCAGCTTTTGGTGGATGGGGCCGTGGTGGTCCTGGGCGAATACCCCGCGGATGATCCGCCGCTCTTCAACGACACCCAGGCCAAAGACGGGGCTTGGGGCGGGCAGCCCTTTGTGAATCTGCTGCGCAATGGCTCCGGGGCTCAATCCTGGCCCAGAATTCGTCCCCAGATTGAAAACCTGATCTTCCGGGCCGCGGAACGCTCCCCCACCTTGATCCTCAACGGGTTGCTGGACTGGGAGCGCAACGGACGCTTGTTGACCGTCACCATCCCCCGCCACCTGATCACCGGCTTGCTGGGCACCTTTGCCTGGGGCCATGTGCGCTTGCAGGGTGACTTCTTGCTGCCTCTCTATTGGATCATCCTGGGACTTTCCCTGGCCGGAACCGGATGGTGGGGGGTGCGCATGGTGCGCCAGGGTCTGCGCCCGGCCAAGCGGCGGCGGCACTCATCCTCGTCAGGAGATTCGGGAGATTCTGCTGAACGGGGCGAATCGGGCCGTCGTCGGCGCAGTCGGCACCGGCACCGGGGCGTGGAGGGAGCGACGCCCGGCGTGGTCTTCCTGGGCATCAGCGGCTTTTTGGTGTGGACCAATGCCGTGCTTTGGGTGTTGACCTTTATGTGGATCGCCCGCTTTGGGTTGCCCAGCGTCCGCTACACCTTCCCCGCCGCCCTGCCCACGGTGCTGTTGACCGTAGCCGGACTGGCCGCCCTGGCCTCGTCCAACCGCCGAGTGCAGCGCTGGGTGATCTATGGCGTCGTGGCCGCCTTCGCCCTCCTCAACATCGCCGCGCTCATACGCATCAGCGAGTTCTACAGCACATTGCCCGTATAGCTGAAAAATAGAACACGGATGACACGGAGGTAGGACTGCACGATAGCGTGATCCCAAAAACGCATGATTTCGCTTGAAGCGTTAACGCGAGATTTAGTACTTTTTTGACTGTGGATACTATATGGCGGATGATTCAGATAGCATTCCGTCCAAATCTGGCGTAATTGAAATCACAGTGATCAGATCACGCTATCGTGCAGTCCTACCGACACGGATTTGACGGATAAAAACGGATCTTTCTTTTTTAGAAAAAATCCGTTTTTATCCGTTCGATCCGTCCAATCCGTGTCATCCGTGTTCTATTTCTTTGTTTACCCCAATCTCAAGAAGCCCTCAATGGCCGGGGCGAAGTCGTCTAGCCCGTGGATCTGACCCGCCATTTCGGCCCGGCCCGCACCCAGGAGGAGGGTGAGGGCCGGGTTTTCTGTGTGGGCGCGGTGGCTGCAATCCTCCACATTGCCGTGATCCGCCGCCACGATGATCGATGTCTCCGCCAGATCCGCCGCGGCCATCAGCCCGGCCAAAAAGCCGTCGATGACCTGAAAGTTCGCCACCGCCTCGGCGTGGGCCTGTTTGTGGCCCAGAATGTCCGTCAGCCAATGCTCGAAAAAGACAAAATGGTGAGGTTGAGATAGCGCCCACAGCTTGCGCCCGGCGGCCTCCGGCGTGTAGACCGGCGCGTCCGCATAGCTCAACTGGGAACGCCAGCCCTGGCCGGTGAAGTCGGCGCTCAAGGCCCGGCCCGCCCGCAGATCCTCGTGATCCGGCAGGACTTGCCCGGTCTGGGTGACGGCGTAGGGGATGGCACTGAGCAGCCGCTTGCCCCGGTTGACCGCGGCGAAGAAGCCCTCCGGGTAGGCGTTGCAAAAAAAGCTGCTCTGGCCCCGATCCCGCAGACGGGAGAAGATGGAGCCTTCGTCGATCACATCCCGCACGGGCTGGTTGGGCCGGGGACCGTAGTGGCGGCCCAAGCGGGCGGGTACATTGGCCCCGGTGACAATGGCCGCCTGGCCCGTGGCGCTTTGGGGCCGTCCGGGGATGCCAAGATGGGCGTCCGTGGGGATCAGCTCGGCGTGGGGCGTGGTCAGCCGTCCGCTGGCCGCGGTGAGGGGGTGGCCGTCCATGAGCGCGGAAAGGGTGGGGTAGTGGGCGGCGGCCAGGGGGTTGACGGCGGGGTCGTCGCTGCCCAGGCCCACGCCGTCGAGGAAGAGGAAGATGACTCGTTTCATAGGATTTGGGTCTTTGGGGTGGTTTGTTGACTGGTTGATTGGTTGATTGTAGCGGTTTGTGGCGGGGAAATCAATTGGGTGTTCAAAATGGATTGGCCGACATCGTCCGCCGGGGGCTAAAGCGCCCCGGCTGGTCACGGCAAGCCCGGTGAACCGGGCTGAGTCGACGAATGGACTGGCTGACATCCAACCCGGTTCACCGGGCTTTTTCGTCCAGCCGGGGTGCTTTAGCCCCCGGCGGTGGTCTGCGCGCCAAGGGTTAAAGCGCTCCGGCTGGGCACAACAAGCCCGGTGAACCGGGCTGAGTCGACGAGTGGATTGGTCGATATTCAACCCGGTTCACCGGGTTTTTTCGTCCAGCCGGGGCGCTTTAGCCCCCGGCGGTGGTCTGCGCGCCAAGTGGTGTATCTTGCCGATTCGGTAAAAAACCTCATGACATATTGACTTTTCGGCAAAAAGCGCTATACTTGGTTTTTACCCCCTGCCTCGCCTGCGTCAACCCATTCACCTATGAATCTACCGAGCGACCTTGATCGCCAGATCATCATCAGCCTGAACCAGGATGCCCGTTTGTCCAGCGCCGAGATCGCCCGGCAGTTGGATGTGCCGGAGCGCACGGTGCGCTATCGCATCGCCCGTCTGATCGAGGAGGACGTGATCCGCCCGGTGGCCGTGGTCAACCCGGCGGCCTTTGGGTATAAGTTGGTCATCGATGTCTTTTGCGAAATTGACACCGCCAGCCAGTCCGAGATCGTCACCCTGATCCAGGCCATGCCCGAAGTCTCCTATATCGCTTTCGCCACGGGCGATCAGGATCTCAGCTTTCAGGCCCTCTTCAAAAATAGCGAAGCCATGCACCATTTTATCACCGAGCGGCTGCACCGCATCCCCGGCATTGGCCGCACCCGCACCGTCCTGGTCCCCCGCATCGTCAAAGACACCCACTCCTGGCTCCCCTCCGCCGAGGACTTTGAGCCGGATGAGTAGGGGATTAGGGATTAGGGATTGGGGATTGGGGATTGGGAAGTTCCCAATCCCTAATCCCCAATCCCCAATCCCCAATCCCAGTCAACCAACCAACAAATCAACCAATTACCCCAATCACCCACGAGGTCGCCGTGCCAGAATTCGCCGTCGAACTGCAAGATGTGGTCAAGCGCTTTCCCTCGCCGGAGGGGGGGCAGGTGACCGCGGTCAACCATGTGAACATGCGCATCCGCAACGGGGAGTTCTTCTCCTTGCTTGGCTCGTCCGGGTGCGGCAAGACCACCTCCCTGCGCATGATCGCCGGGTTTGAGTGGCCCACGGAAGGCGAAGTGGTGATTATGGGCCAGGCTATGGGCCATACGCCCCCCTATGCCCGACCCGTCAATACTGTCTTCCAAAGCTACGCCCTCTTCCAGCACATGACCGTCTTTGACAATGTGGCCTTTGGGCTGGAAATGGAGCATGTCCCCGCGGCGGAGATCAAGCGCCGGGTGGGGGAAGCCCTGGAGATGGTGCAGTTGGGGGGGATGGGCGCACGCAAGCCCAAACAGCTCTCCGGCGGCCAGCAACAGCGCATCGCCCTGGCCCGGGCCCTGGTCAAGCGGCCCACGGTCCTTCTGTTGGACGAACCCCTGGGCGCGCTGGATCTCAAGCTGCGCAAAGAGATGCAGATCGAACTCAAGGCCCTGCAAATGCAAGTGGGCATCACCTTTGTCTATGTCACCCACGACCAGGAAGAGGCCCTGACCATGTCCGACCGCATTGCGGTGATGAGCAAGGGCGTGGTTGAGCAGGTGGGGACGCCGGTGGAGATCTACGAGCGGCCCACCTCCCGTTTTGTGGCGGATTTTATCGGCGAGACCAACTTTATGGAAGGGACCGTGGCGGCCATCAACGGCAAGGAGGTCACCGTGACCGTGCCGGGCTTGGGCGGGGAGGTGGTGGGGCTGGCCCAGGGGGATCTGAGCGTGGGCCAGGCGGTGGTCGTCTCTGTGCGCCCGGAAAAGATCCATGTGGCCGATTCGGGCCGCTTCAACGTCAACCGCTTCTCTGGGCGCATTGTCAACACAGCCTATTTCGGCTCGGATACCCGGCTGATTCTGAACTGTGGCGACGGCGTGCGCCTGAGCGTGTGGGAGCAGAACAAGATTTCGATTGTGGACCCGTCCGTCCTGCACGTCACCGGTCGGGATGTCACCGTGACCTGGCTGGCGGAAAACGCCCTGGTTCTGCCCGCGTGATGGAGGCGCGCTGCCCATGACTGTTTTATCCCAACCCCAACCCCAACCCAAAAAAGAGAGCGGCCCCTGGCTACAACGCCTGCGGGAGATTCCCTCGTTGCAAGGGCTGGCCCTGATCTCGCCCACTCTGCTCTATTTGCTGATCTTTTTGGTAGTCCCCCTGATCCTGGTGGTGATCCTCAGCTTTATGACCCGGGGCCCCTACGGCAACGTGGTCTATACCTTCACCGTGGAAAACTACGCCCGGCTCATGGACACCCTCTATCTGCGGGTGGTGGGCTATTCGGTCTATGTGGCCGGGGCGACCACCATCGCCACCATTCTGATCGGCTATCCCCTGGCCTATTTTATCGCCCGCTCGCCGGTCAAGCAGCGCTCCATGTGGCTTTTTCTGATTTTGGTGCCCTTTTGGACCAACTTTATCATCCGCATCTACGCCTGGATCATGATTCTGCGCACGGAGGGGCTGCTCAACACCTTTTTGCTCAACATCGGGCTGATCCACGAGCCGCTCAATATCCTCTACACCCCGGCGGCGGTGCTGATCGGCATGGTCTATGAGTTTCTGCCCTTCATGATCCTGCCCCTCTATACTTCGCTGGAAAAGATCGACCTGGCCCAATTGGAGGCGGCCATGGACCTGGGGGCCAGACCGTGGCGGGCCTTCCTGCGGGTGACGCTGCCTCTGAGTATGCCGGGGGTGATCGCCGGGTCGATTTTGGTCTTTATCCCGGCCATGGGCATGTTCGTGGTGCCGGATCTGATGGGCGGGGCCAAGACCGTGCTGGTCGGCAACGTGATCCGCAACCAGTTCCTGACGGCCAGGGATTGGCCCTTTGGGGCGGCGGCCTCCATGCTCTTGCTGCTGGCCACCCTGGGCTTCACCCTGTTCTACACCCGCAAGGCGGGCTTTGACGAGGATCTGCTGGTATGAGCGAAAAGAAACCCTCCCTGGGCTTGCGCATCTATGCGGCCCTGGCCTATGCGTATATCTATTTGCCCATCCTGATCCTGGTGATTTTCTCCTTCAATACCCAGAAGCTCAACGTGCGCTGGGAAGGCTTCACCCTGCACTGGTACAGTGAACTTTTCCGCAACGCCAGTGTGCTGGATGCCCTGCGCAACTCCCTGGTCATCGCCACCATCTCCACCCTGGCGGCCACGGTCATCGGCACCCTGGCGGCCCTGGCCTTGCAACGCTACAGCTTCCGGGGCCGGGGCGCGTCGGAAAGCCTGCTCTACATCCCGGTGATCATCCCCGAAGTGGTCTTGGGCATTGCCCTGCTGGCCTTCTTCGCCCAGATGAAGATCCGCCTGGGGTTGACCACCATCACCCTGGCCCACATCGCCTTTAGCATTCCCTTTGTTACCCTGGTGGTACGGGCGCGGCTCCACGGCTTTGACAAGTCCATCGAAGAAGCGGCTATGGATTTGGGGGCCAACGAGTTCACCACCTTCCGGCGCATCACCCTGCCCACCATCATGCCGGGGGTGTTGTCCGGGGCCATGCTGGCCTTCACCCTCTCGTTGGATGACTATGTGATCACCTACTTCACCGCCGGGCCGGGGTCCACCACCCTGCCCCTGCGGGTCTTCTCCATGGTGCGCTTCGCCGTCACGCCAGAGGTGAACGCCCTGTCCACGTTGTGGGTGGTGACGGTCTTTGTGGTCCTGGCCGCCGGCCAGTTGATCCAGAGACGTCAGGCCCGAACATAGCTATCCGAATTGCGTGCTCTAACCGGGTCCGTGACCCGGCTAGAGCAAAAGTGTTCACAAATCCTCATTTTTCAGGCACATCGTTAACTACAAAGGAGTCTATGCATGAAAAGTAAGCGAATTTCTGTTCTTCTGGCCGTCTTGGTCATCCTGGCCCTGATGACTGGGGCGTGCGCCACGCCGCCGGCCCCCTCCGGCACGGCTGCGGCCACCGGGTCCACGGAGTTGAACCTGTATGGCTGGTCCGAGTATGTGCCCCAAGCCCTGCTCGACGGCTTCACCGCCAAGACGGGGATCAAGGTCAACTATGACGCCTATTCCTCCAACGAGGAGCTGATGGCCAAGCTTCAGGCCGGGGCGTCGGGCTATGATGTGATCATCCCCAGCGATTACACCGTGGCCATCATGATCAAGCAGGGGCTGCTGGATGAGATCGATCTGGCCAACATCCCCAACTTCGCCAATGTGGACGAGCAACTCCAGAACCCCTATTTCGATCCGGGCAACAAATATTCTGTGCCCTACCAGTGGGGCACCGTGGGACTGGTTTACAATACGGAGGATGTCAGCCCCATGCCCACCAGTTGGAACGTCCTGTGGGATGCGGCGTATGCTGGCAAGGTCGTGTTGCTTGACGATGAGCGAGAGGTGATGGGTGCGGTCCTGCTCTCTTTGGGCTATGACAAGAATTCCACCGACCCGGCCCAGTTGGAAGAGGCCAAGGTCAAGATGTCGGCGCTGATGCCCAACGTGCGCCTCATGGACAGCGACAGCCCCAAGACCGCCCTGCTCTCTGGCGAAGTGGTGATCGGCCTGACCTGGAACGGCGAGGCCGCCCTGGCCGCCCAGGAAGATGCCGCCATCCAATACACCTGCCCCACCGAAGGCTGTGGCATCTGGTATGACAATCTGGCCGTGCCCAAGAATGCGCCCCACAAAGACGCCGCGGAGAAGTTCATGGACTATGTCCTGGACCCGGCCGCCAGCCTCCTGATCACCGCCGAGTTCCCCTACTCCACCCCCAACAAGGCCGCCCTTGACCTGCTCAAGACCACGGACGCCGCCGCCTATGACACCTACATGAACTCCACCGCCACCAACCCCTCTCCCGAAATGATCAAGGCCGCCCACCCCGTCCTAGACCTGGGCCAAGCCACCACCCTGTGGGATCGGATCTGGACTGAGGTCAAGAGTGGACAATAGACAGAGATTGGGAGATTAGGAGATTGAGAGATTGGGTTGCGGGCGATCGGCTCCCTAGCCCAATCTCCCAATCTCTAATCCCCAGAAGCGAGGCACTATGAACGACAACTTCCTTGACGCCCAAGCCTATGCTGGGCGATGGCTGGACATCATCCACAAAACTGATGTCACCCAGGCCGAGGCGGAGCAGATTGTGCGGGAGACCGTGGACAATTTTGCCAACCACTTCAACAAGGGCTTTCTGGACTATCGCAAATCCATGACCCTCTCCGGCGGCTTTGCGGCCACGGAATGGCAGGGGGAAGGGGCCCTGTTGCGGGATGTGATGGGCCGGGAGTTTATCGACTGCCTGGGCGGCTATGGCCTGCTCAGTTTGGGCTGGTCCCACCCCCGGGTGGTGGACGCGGTGCGCACCCAGTTGGGCCGCACCCCCATGCCCAGCCAGGAGCTGCTCGACCCCCTGCGGGGCGTCCTGGCCCATCTCCTGGCCATGATCACCCCTGGGGACATCCAATACTTCTTCTTCGCCGCCGGGGGCACCGAGGCGGTTGAAGGGGCCATGAAGCTGGCCAAGATGTACACGGGCAAGAGTGGCTTCATCTCATCGGTGAAAGGCTTCCACGGCAAGAGCATGGGGCCGTTGAGCTTGATGGGCAAGTCCAATTTTCGTAAACCCGTGGGCCAACTTTACCCCAATGTGCAATGGGTGCCCTTTGGCGACGCCGACGCCGTGGCCCGTCAGCTTGAGATCGACGCCGCCGTGGGCTACGACGTCGCCGCGGTGATCATGGAACCCATCCAGGGCGAGGCCGGGGCCATTGTGCCGCCGGATGACTATTGGCCCCGCCTGCGGGAACTGTGCGACAAATACGGCGTCCTCCTCATCGCCGACGAGGTGCAGACCGGCATGGGGCGCACGGGCACCCTGTGGGGCGTGGACCACTGGAACGTGGTGCCGGACATCATCGTCATGGGCAAGGCCCTGGGCGGCGGGGTGATGCCCGTCTCCGCCTTCGGCGCTCGCCCGGAGATCTGGCAGTCCATGATGTACCCCAATCCCTTCATCCACACCACCACCACGGGCGGCAATCCCCTGGCCTGCGCCGCGGCCATCGCCGCCATCCAGGTCACCTTGGAAGAAAACCTGCCCCAGATGGCCGCGGAGAAGGGCGATTATTTCAAGGCTGGACTGGAAAAGCTGGCCAGCGACTATCCCCAATACTACGAACGAATCACCGGGCGGGGGTTGCTTTTGGCCCAGCACTTCCACAGCGACGAGACGGGCTACAAAGTGGCCGCCGGTCTCTTCAAGCGGGGCGTGATCGTCACCGGCACCCTCACCAACGCCCGTAGCATTCGGATTGAACCGCCGTTTTATATTACGTATCCCCAGATCGACACCGTCCTCGAACGGCTGGAAGAGACGTTGAAGGAACTTTAAGCAATAACCTTCCCGGAATGGGCCACAAAATCTTGTTTACCCCACGATCTGCTGGCCCATTCCGGGAAGGTGTGCAACCCCACCCCTCTGTTGTCCGCAGCGGTTTACATATTGATCCACCCACCAAAAAGGAGAAGTGCCCATGAAGCAGCGCAAACTGTCCCTGTTTTTGACCGTATTGATCTTGGCCGGGCTGACCCTGTCCGGCTGTGCGGCCCCGCCCGCGCCTACGGCATCCGCCCCGGCGGCCGCCCCGGCGGGCGGACCCATGCAGGCCATCGGCGCCGGGGAGGGCCAGGTGGATATCATCGCCTGGGCCGGTTATATCGAGCGAGGGGAGACCGACCCAGGCTTTGATTGGGTGACCGATTTTGAAGCGGCCTCCGGCTGCAAAGTCAACGTGAAGACCGCGGCCACCTCGGATGAGATGGTCTCCCTGATGAACGAGGGCGGCTTCGATCTGGTCACCGCGTCTGGGGATGCCAGCAACCGGTTGATCGCCGGCGGCAAGGTGCAGGAGATCAACACGGCCCTGATCCCCAGTTGGAGTACGGTGGACGAGCGGCTGCAAAACGCGCCGTGGAACACCGTGGACGGCAAGCATTACGGCACGCCGTACCAATGGGGGCCCAACGTGTTGATGTACAGCACCGAGGTCTTTGCCGAAGCCCCCACCAGTTGGAGTGTGGTTTTTGAAGAGCAGACTCTCTCCGACGGCCAATCCAACAAGGGCCGCATCCAGGCCTATGACGGCCCCATCTACATCGCGGATGCCGCCCTCTATGTCAAGGCCATGCGCCCCGAGCTGGGCATCACCGACCCGTACGAGCTGAATCGAGAGCAGTTCGACGCCGCGCTTGCCGTGCTGCGCACCCAACGCGATCTTGTGGGCCGCTATTGGCACGACGCCTTCATTCAGATGGATGACTTCCAGAACGAGGGCGTGGTGGCCTCCGGCTCTTGGCCCTTCCAGGTCAACCTGCTTCAATCCGAAGGCGCGGCCATCGCCAGCGTCATCCCCGTGGAGGGGGCCACGGGCTGGTCCGACACCACCATGATGCATGTGGACGCCGCCCACCCCAACTGCGCCTATCTGTGGATGGAACACTCCCTCAACCCCAAGCTCCAGGGTGACTTGGCGGCCTGGTTCGGCTCCGTGCCCGCGGTCCCCGCGGCCTGTACGGGCAACGCCCTCCTGGGCGACACAGGCTGCGCCACCAACGGCTTCGATAACTTCGAGCAGATCAGCTTCTGGAAGACCCCTGTGGCCGACTGCGGCAACGGCAACATGGACTGCATTCCGTATTACGAGTGGTCCACGGCCTACATCGCCGTTATCGGCGGACGATAGGATAGACATGCGTTCGCCACTTCCCAGGGTACGGGCACGATATATCGTGCCCGTACCCTGGGAAGTGGCGAACGCATAACTTCATCATGGTTCATGTTTTACTGGGGGAGACGTATGCCCAAGACAGCCATTCGGTTTACCCATGTCAGCCGCTATTTTGGCGACGTGCGGGCCGTGGACAGGGTCAACCTGGAGATCGAGGACGGGGAATTCTTCACCATGCTGGGGCCGTCCGGCTCCGGGAAGACCACCTGCCTGCGCATGATCGCCGGGTTTGACCGGCCCACCGCGGGCAGCATCTTTCTGCATGGCAAGGATGTCTCCAACCTGCCCCCCTACGAGCGGGATGTGAACACGGTCTTTCAGGATTACGCCCTCTTCCCCCACATGACCGTGGCCGAAAATGTGGCCTACGGCCTGATGATCCGCAAGGTGGCCAAGGCCGAACGGGAACGTCAGGCCGCGGAGATGCTGGATTTGGTGCGCTTGCCCGGCCTGGGCGAACGCAAACCGGCCCAGCTTTCCGGCGGCCAACGCCAGCGGGTGGCCCTGGCCCGGGCGCTGATCAACCATCCCCGGGTGCTGCTCTTGGATGAACCCCTGGGTGCGTTGGACCTGAAACTGCGCCAGCAGATGCAGATCGAACTCAAGGCCATCCAGCAGCAGGTGGGCATTACCTTCGTCTATGTCACCCACGACCAGGAAGAGGCCTTGACCATGAGCGACCGCATGGCGGTCTTCAACCTGGGTCGCATCGAACAGGTGGGCACCCCCGCGGAGGTCTATGAAAGCCCTGGAACGGTCTTTGTGGCGGGCTTCGTGGGCACCTCCAACATCCTGGCCGAGACCGTGGCCATGGCCGCCACGGGCCTCCCCAACGCCTTCACCGTGCGCCCGGAGAAGATTCGCATCGCCCCGGCGGATGCGTCCGTGGATCTGGGCATGTGTACCTTGGACGGCACGGTCAAAGAGGTCGTCTATCTGGGCATGTACACCCGCTACGCCGTCACCCTGCCCCAGGGGGAGGATCTGGTCGTGGTCCAGCAAAACCTGGACGCCACCGCCGCTACATCCCATGTGGCCGTGGGCCAACCCGTGCGGCTGATCTGGGAGCGCATCCACAATCACCCCATCAAACTTGGCACAGGAGGGTAATCCCATGACTCCAGCCAAGCCCGCCCGGCTCGATCTAGTCCACCCGATCTCCAACCTGCTCTACAATCACCCCCGCCTCTTCTTGGCGATCTTGCTGACTCCGCCCTTGCTCTGGCTGGGTGTGGTCTATTTGGGATCCTTGGCCTCCTTGTTGGTCCAGGGTCTCTTCAGTCTGGACACCTACACAGGCCAGGTGGTGCGCAAACTCACCCTCTCCACCTACGCCCAACTCTTCACCCCGTCCAATTTGGATATTGTGCGGCGCACGGCCACAATGGCCTTTGCCGTGACCATAGCCTCGGCGCTCCTGGCCTTCCCCCTGGCCTATTACGCCACCCGGTTTGCCAAGGGAAGGCTCAAGGCCGGGCTTTATTTGGCGGTCATGTTGCCTTTGTGGTCCAGCTATCTGGTGCGGGTCTATGCGTGGAAGTTGATTCTGGCCAAAGAGGGCATCTTTAGCTGGTTTGTGCATTTTCTGCACTTGGACTGGCTACTCAACGCTTTCCTGTCCATGCCGGGGATCGGGGGGCCGTCCCTCTCCATTTCGCCCCTGGGCATGTTCATCGTCTTCGTCTACATCTGGCTGCCCTACATGATCCTGCCCATCCAGACCGCCTTGGAGCGGGTGCCCAAATCCCTGTTGGACGCCAGCGGGGATCTGGGGGCCACGCCCGCCGAGACCTTCCGCCATGTGATTTTGCCCCTGGCCATCCCCGGCGTGATCGCCGGGTCGATCTTCACCTTTTCCCTGACTTTGGGTGACTTTATCATCCCCACGGTCCTGGGCAATTCCAGCTATTTTATCGGCCAGGCCGTGCTGGTGCACCAGGGCACATCGGGCAATATTCCCCTGGCCGCGGCCATGACCACCGTGCCCATGTTGATCATGGCCGTCTATCTCCTGGTCGCCCGCAGAATGGGGGCCTTCAATGCGCTCTAGTTTGCTCTCTCGCTTTGGCAAAAAGAAAGCGATCCATTCGGAAGCCCGCCCCCCCCGGCTCCTGACCTGGTCTGCCTGGGCGGTGGTGATCTTTTTGCACTTTCCCGTGGTTGTGATCCTGCTCTACGCCTTCACCACAGACGAGGCCACATACAGCTTCCCCCTGCCCGGTTTCACCGCCCGCTGGTTCGCCGTGGCCTGGGGCCGGGCGGATCTATGGGCGGCCTTGGGGCTGTCCGTGCGGGTGGCATTGCTTGCCACGGCCTTGGCCCTGGTGCTGGGGACCCTGGCCGCGGCCGCCGTGGTGCGCAGCAGGTTCATGGGCCGGGACGCCATCGCCTTCTTGCTGCTTTTGCCCATCGCTCTGCCCGGCATCATCACGGGCATTGCCCTGCGCTCGGCCCTGGGCCTGGCGGAGATTCCCTTCTCCTATTGGACCATCGTCCTGGGCCATGCCACCTTTTGCATCGTTGTCGTCTACAACAACGTCGTGGCCCGCTTCCGGCGCACGGCCTGGTCCTTGGTGGAGGCCAGCATGGATCTGGGGGCCAACGGCTTCCAGACCTTCCGCTACGTGGTCCTGCCCCAGATCGCCACGGCCCTCATGGCCGGGGGGATGTTGGCCTTCGCCCTCTCCTTCGACGAAGTGATCGTCACCACCTTCACCGCCGGGCAACAATCCACCCTGCCCATCTGGATCTTCAGCCAGCTCGTCCGCCCCCGGGATCGCCCGGTCACCAACGTGGTGGCCATCTTCGTCATCGTCCTCACCACCCTCCCCATCCTCCTGGCCTATCGGTTGACCCAAGGGGACAATTTGGGGAACAGCGAATCGTAGGGGTTTGGGTGGGCGGGGAGGGGAACGGACGATCTTCGTCCGTTCCCCTCCCCGCCCACCCAAACCCCTTTTCGCGTCCCCTTCCTACCCAAGATGAACCCCACGCCCTTTTGTGGTAAAGTAGGTCGGCGGCCACGCCGCAAAATCTACGCCATATTGCCGATTGTGTCGCGCCTGCGGATGTGGCATTCTGATGGCACTGACACCCTTTGTCCCGGAGTTGATCGACCATGCCCCACTCACCCATCTACCTGATCGGATACGGCGCCCGCAGCCTGGATGCCTTTGTGACCGCGCTCAAAGTCCACGACATCGCCTACCTGATCGACGTGCGCACCAAGCCCTATTCCCGGTTCAAGCCCGAATTTTCCAAAAACGCCTTGGACGCCGCGCTCAAGGCCGAGGGCATCCGCTATGTCTTCATGGGCGACACCCTGGGCGGCTTGCCCGACGACCCGACCTGCTTTGTGGATGGCAAGGTGGTCTACGAATTGGTGCGGGAAAAGGCCTTTTTCAACACCGGCATCGAACGTCTGCGCCGGGCCTGGGAACAGGGCCTGCCCGTGGTTCTCATGTGTAGCGAGGGCAAGCCAGAGAGTTGTCACCGCAGCAAGCTGATCGCCCCGGCCCTGCTTGCCCAGGGCGTGGATGTAATCCACATCGACGAACACGACGAACTCATCACCCAAGATCAGGTCATGGACCGCATCACCGGCGGCCAGCCCAGCCTCTTTGGGGATGAATTCCTGGATCTCAAATCTCGCAAGCGTTACGCTATTTCGGCTGAAGAAGCAGAAGAAAAAGAAGCAGGGTGGGACGATGATCGCTAAACTTGTCACCATTGGCGTTTATGGCTGGGGCGCGGATGACTTCTTCCGCGCGCTCCATGCGGCCGGCGTAGATACCTTCTGCGATGTGCGTTGGCGGCGGGGTGTGCGGGGCAGCGAGTATGCCTTTGCCAACAGCCAGCGCTTGCAGGATCGGTTGGCGGAGATGGGCATCCGCTACCTCCACCGCCGGGATCTGGCCCCTTCCCCAGAGGTGCGGGCGGCCCAACATGCCGTGGACAAGGCCGAAAAGGTAGCCAAACGCCAGCGTGTCGGCCTTTCCGAACCGTTTGTCGAAAGGTATACGGCCAAAGTTTTGGCCGATTTCGACCCCACCGATCTCCTGGCCGAGTTGGGGGAAGCTCAAGTCATCGCCCTTTGCTGTGTGGAGCGAGACCCGGCGGCGTGTCATCGATCCCTGTTGGCGGCGCGTTTGAGCGCCATCACCGGGACCAACGTGGAGCATCTGTTGCCATGAATACTCAAAGCAGCCCCCAAATCATGAAAGTCGTGATCGTCGCCAAAACCCGCCAGGGCGGCGGAGCCTGTATCGGCGGCCTCACCTTTGGCGGGCGCAGCGTGCGTCTGCTGCATCCCAACCGAGAGACCGACCCGGCCCCCAACATGGACTACGAAGTGGGTGATGTGTGGGAGATCACCTGGCAGCCCACGGATGACCGTCCCCTGCCCCACGCCGAGGATCTCACCGTCCTCAGTAAGCGGCGGCTGGCCCCTATCGACGACCTCTTCGCCTTCATCCACCACCATTTTCCGCCCCAGGTTGGCGGGCCGGACGCGCTTTTCGCCGGATTTCTCCAAGCCACCAAAAAGGGTGCGCTCTACATCGCCGAGCGCACCGGGGTGCCGGACCACAGCACCACCTTTTGGACCCCGGACCAGCCCCTGGCCCGGGAAGTCGGCCCAAAACGGCTTTTCTATCGCTATCCCACGGCGGACGGCGGGCGCACCCTCACCTTTGTGGGGTTTCAGGAACCTTTGGACGTGGTCCCCGCCGGCACGCTCCTGCGAGTCTCCCTGGCCCATTGGTGGCGGCCCGATGAACTGCCCGACGGAGAACTGCGCTGTCACGGTCAGCTTTCCGGCTGGATCCTGCCCGGCGCGGCGGACGACCTTTTTTTCGACGATTGGGCGAGTTCCCAGCCGGCCGAATCTGCGCCGGAGTCATCCCGATCCATGGCCGCCAAACCGGTCCCACCGCCTGTGCCCGCGCTCCCACCCACCCTGGATTCGGCGCGTACGTTGCTCAAGCAGATTTTCGGCTATGACGCCTTCCGCCCCCTGCAGGCCGAGGTGATGGGCAATGTGTTGGATCACCGAGACACCCTGGCCATCATGCCCACGGGCAGCGGCAAGTCTCTCTGCTATCAGATCCCCGGCTTGCTCTTCCCCGGCCTGACCGTGGTGGTCTCGCCCCTGATCTCCCTCATGCAGGATCAGGTGGAGGCCCTGCGAGATTCCGACGTGGCCGCCGCCTACCTCAACAGCACCTTGGCCCTGCACGAATATAGCATGATCGTGGACCAGGTGCGCCAGGGCCAGATCAAGCTGCTCTACGTGGCCCCAGAGACCCTGCTCCTGCCCGCCACCCTGGCCCTGCTGGACGCCTGCCGGGTGGATTGCCTGACCATCGACGAGGCCCACTGCATCTCCCAATGGGGCCACGACTTCCGCCCGGAATATCGCCAACTCGTAGATGTGCGCCGCCGTCTGCCCGACGCGGTCTGCATCGCCGTCACCGCCACGGCCACGCCACGAGTCCAGGCCGACATCAAACAGAGCCTGGGTTTTGGCGAATCCGACACCTTTCTGGCCAGCTTCGACCGGCCCAACCTCTTTCTGGGCGTGCAGCCTCGGCAGGATGGGCCAAGCCAGGTACTCTCCTTTATCGAAGACCACAAAGAGCAGTCCGGGATTATTTATTGTTCCACCCGCAAGGAGGTGGACAGCCTGGCCAACATCCTCAAGGGCCGGGGTGTCTCCGTCCTCCCCTACCACGCCGGGCTGGACAGCCGCACCCGGTCCCAAAATCAGCGGGCCTTTGTGCGGGATCAGGTCTCGGTGATGGTGGCGACCGTGGCCTTTGGCATGGGCATCGATAAGCCGGATGTGCGTTTCATCATCCACTACAACCTGCCCAAGGATCTGGAAAGCTACTATCAGCAGATCGGTCGCGCCGGCCGCGACGGTCTGCGGGCGGACTGTGTGCTGCTCTTCAGCTATGCAGACCTGCGCACCATCCGCTTCTTTATCGACCAGCAATCCGGCGAGGAGCAGCGGGGCGCGTCGGTTCGCCTCAGTGCCATGGTCGGTTTTGGCGAGGCCGATGCGTGTCGGCGGCGGCCCCTGTTAGGCTATTTTGGCGAAGAGTACGATGGGGATGACGGGGATGACGGTTGTAGCATGTGCGACAACTGCACCGCGGAGAAGCGGGAGCAGGTGGACCTGAGCGTGCCGGCCCAGAAGTTTCTTTCCTGCGTCTATCGCACCAAACAGCGCTTTGGCATGGTTCACATTATTGACGTTTTGCGAGGGTCCAGGGCCAAGAAGATTATCCAATTCGGCCACGACAAGCTCTCGACCTACAACATCGGCGGCGAGTTTTCCAAACAGGAATGGTCCTTTCTGGCCCGGCTCTTTATCCAAAAGGGGCTGCTGGAACAAGACATCACCCACGGCAGCCTCAGCCTGACCGACAAGGGCTGGGCCGTGTTGAAGGGCGAGGAAAAGCTCATGGGCGCCCTCCAGCCCAAAGAGGAGGCCGCGCCCACCATCACCGAGACCGTGGACCACGACACCGGTCTCTTCCAACAACTGCGCACCCTGCGCCGGGAACTGGCCGACGCCGCCGGGCTGCCCCCCTACACCGTCTTTGGCGACCGCGCCCTGATGGAGATGGCCGCTTACTTTCCCCATAGCCGGGAGAGCTTTGTGCAGATGTACGGCGTGGGCCAGGCCAAGGTGGAGCGCTACGCTGATGCTTTCTTGCCTGTCATTCGGGCCTATTGCGCCGAGCATGACCTGTCCGAGCGGCCCAAATCGGAGCAGACTGCGGTGGCCGGGGTGAGGGTGGCCCGCAGCAGTGGCAGTTCCCCAGCCGGCACCCGCACCCACGAGGTGGCCGCCGCCTTTGACGCAGGCCGCACCCTCGTCGCGATTGCCGAGTCTTCCGGCATCTCCCCGCGCACGGTGATCAGCCATTTGTGGAAATATCTCCAGGCCGGTCACCCCCTCAACCCCGCCAACTTCCCCAAGGAGTCCAAGCTGGACCCGGCCACCCAACAACAAGTCCTCGCCGCCTTCGCCGAGCACGGCCCAGAGTTCCTGCGTCCGGTCTACGACGCGCTGAACGATCCCCCCGACTCCATTATCGCGGACTGGGACGATCTGCACATCATGCGGTTGTGGTTTGCGGCTGAACAGAAAAGCGGGGATTGACTGGGGAAACGAGAAGGGGTATGCTGTCTGGGTATAGCGCTCGCTACTGATCTGGATACAAGGAGGGACTCATGGACTCAGAGATTGTGGTTGATGTCTCCGAAGAATTGCTAAAAGCAGTGGACGACTGGGCCAATTATCTTTCGGTTTCGCGTGAAGAGTTGATTGCCGATGCCGTGGAATCCTATTTACGGGGAAGAAATGAACCTACTCTGATCGCCGAAGTGCGAGAGATATATGCCGCGATTGAGTCCGAAGATCGTGCCATAGCAGAGGCTTACATCCCTTTGATCAATGAATCATTACCCGTTTTTCAAGCAATGGAAAAGTCATGAGGATTGTGTAAAGAGGTGAGGACTGCGAAAGATCAATTCTTTGCTCTCTGCGTCGGCTTTCTGCATCAGGATGGCTGCCTGACCAAAACGACGGCGCACTCGTAAATTTAGGCTACGCAGATCTGGATCATGATCGACAACATGGCCATTGTGCATGGCGATATATTCATTGGGGTAGGCCGCAAGGATCTGCGGGCGTTGATGGGCAAACGCCTCACTTTCGGCCACAATTTTACGATGGGCCCGGCGTTCCAAATAGTCACTCACCGCGGAGGCGAGTACTTCTTCCCCTGTCATCTCTTTTTCGGTCGCCGCTTGCTCAATCTGGGCAACCAAATCGGGTTGGGTGAGGGTGAAGGTCGTCATAGCTGATAATCTCCGCTTGTGATAAACCGCCCGAGGCGGTGCGATGCTGTCCCGATTTTAGGAAGAGTGGAAAATGCGTGAACTGAAAGAACTGCGTGAGGGTTGGGATGTAGCTGTTGGGAAAGAGACGCAACTCCTGCGTGCATTAGGCGTGCAGGAAGGTATGCGCGATCTTCTGCGCTTGCAGGAGACCTTTGAACCCCAACTACGCCAGACCGCTCATCTCTTCGCTTCTGATCGCTGGCTTGCGCTGGCTGAGTTACAGTCCCGGCTGTACCGTTTGGCACAATGGCAGACAGAAAATGGGCAGGCAGAAAATGGGCAATCTTTATTCGTCAATCCAGAATCTCCAAAAGCGTCTGACTGAGGCTGGCATTCCTTCGATTGTGATCGGTGGCGTGGCCGTCGGTGTCTGGGGCGAACCGCGTGTTACTCGCGATGCCGATCTCAAGATTCTTTTGGAACGTAAAGACGCTGACCGCCTCTTGGCTGTATTGAACTCGGCGTACATTTCGCTTTTACCTGACCCACAGGAAGCAATCAGGCGACAGGCGATGCTGTTTGTTCAGGATGCCGACGGCGTGCGCCTGGACCTTCTCCTGGCCGACACGCCCTACGACGTTGCCGCGGTTGCCCGTGGACGGTCCATTGAAGTGCTACCCGGTATTACGCTTGCCGTATGCAGCCCCGAGGATCTGCTTATCTACAAACTAATTTCCACTCGCCCGCGCGACCACGAAGACGCCAACGGTGTGATTCGCCGGCAGAGCGATTCTCTTGACGCGGCGTATGTCCTGAACTGGTTGCGTCAGTTTGAATTGGCCTTTGATGATTCGACTCTGATCACGACTTTTCGGCGTATGCAACGTGGGAACGGGACGTAGGAGAGTCGATAATGAGCGGTTTGAAACATGTATAGCAGTAGCGTCATTTCTCGCCAAATAAGCCAACCAACCTCGCACCCTTCTCACCTTCCGGCCACGCCAGCACAAAATGTTCCCATCCGAAGATGGCCCGCAATGTCTCGTTTGACGCCCGCCGCCAGTGGTGATCCGGCCCAAACTGGGTGGCATGGCAGAGATAGGCCCGCCGCTTTGCTTCCACGTATTCCGTCACATCCATTTGCACGCTGATAGCCTCGTCCTGCCAGACCATGCCGTGCTGCTCCGCGTACGCCAGAAATCCCCGCTCCACCCCCATTGCGTCCAACTGCCGCCCCATTTCGTCAAACTGACTTTGGGACCAGACTCGATAAAAGAGCCGCCTAGGCTGCCACGTCGGCCCAGCTTCGGGGAACTGTTCCGCATCCCCGGCGGCGCGCACCGCGGCCAGCGTGTGCTGATGGATGGCGATGTGATCCGGGTGGCCGTAGCCGCCCTTGGGATCGAAAGTGATCACCACGTCCGGCTTGAGACGGCGCATGATCCCCACCAACCGCCCCACCACCTCGTCCGCCGGCGCGTTGATGAAGGCTCGCGGGTCGTCATTCTCCGGCGTACCCGCCATGCCCGAATCCCGATAGTTCAGATGGATCGGCTCCTGGATACCCAGGGTCCGGGCCGAACAGCGCAACTCCTCCGTGCGCACTTGGGCAATGGTCTGCGCCGTGGCCAGGCTGGGGTCGGAGACTTCCCCTACATCTCCGCGGGTGGCGCAGACCAGGTGGATGGTTGCGCCTTGGGCGGCGTAGTGCAGAAAGGTTCCGCCCGTGCCGAAGACTTCATCGTCCGGGTGAGCGAAGCAGGCGAGAATGGTGGCAGTCATGATGGTCCTTTTTCTGTTTGTTGTTTTGACGGTATCTTTATAGTAAAATCGAGATACAATTGTGGTTTGTGCGGGGCAATGCCGGGGGTGAGATGATGCAGACGATGTTAAGTATTGATCTGGTTGCCAGTGATTCACAGGTGCGTGGGGGGCGTCCGTGTATTGCCGGGACGGGCATTCGGGTGACCGATGTTGTCATGGCGAATCTGTTTCATCGTCGTCAACCGGACGAAATTGCCGCTGACTATGAACTTTCTTTGGCCCAGGTCTATGCGGCGTTGTCCTATTATTATGAGCATAAAGTTGGTCTGGACGCCGACATTCGAGTCCAAGTCGAACTAGCGCGTAGTCTCAAGGAGCAGGGTGTTGGCCGCCAAGGTTCGCTTCTATCTTGACGAAAACGTGCCCGTGGAGGTCGCCCGACAACTGCGCTCACGGGACATAGATGTGGTCACCGCTCGGGATCTTGGCCTGCTGGGGGCGTCAGACCGTGTTCATTTGGAGAACGCGACGGCCTTGAGGCGGGTGCTGTGTACCTTTGATGCCGATTACTTGCGTTTGGTGTCAGAGGGTATGGCCCATGCGGGGATTGTCTTCGGCCAGCAATCGCTCCACTATGTCGGTGATTGGGTCAATTGGCTCACCCTGATCCACGCGGTTTACGCTCCACGAGAGATGGTCGGGCGAGTCGAATATATGTGACGTAGACGAGAGCGGGGCGGGGATGACATGTCATCCCCGCCCCGCTCTCGTCTACGTCACTTTTTATGCGTCGTAATCCAAACTCGGCCCCAGCCAGCGCTCGGCTTCCTCCACGGTCATGCCTTTGCGGGCGGCGTAGTCGGTGACTTGATCCCGGCCGATCTTGCCCACGGAGAAGTAGCTACTCTGGGGGTGGGCGAAGTAGTAGCCGCTGACCGACGCGGTGGGGGTCATGGCGAAGGACTCGGTCAGATGCACGTCGATAGCGGTGTCCGCGCCCAGCATTGCCCAGATGGTGCCCTTCTCCGTGTGCTCCGGGCAGGACGCGTAGCCGGGGGCCGGGCGGATGCCCCGATACTGTTCCTTGATCAGCGCCTCGTTGTCCAGATCCTCGTCCGCGGCGTAGCCCCAGTGGATCTTGCGCACCTCCTCGTGCATGACCTCGGCCAACGCCTCGGCCAGGCGGTCGGCCAGGGCCTTGACCATGATGGCGTGATAGTCGTCGTGGTCTGCTTCGTAATGGGCCACCAATTCGGCCACGCCGATCCCCGCGGTGACGGCGAACATGCCCACGTAATCCCCCACACCGCTCTCCACCGGAGCCACAAAGTCGGCCAAACTGAGATTGGGTCGCCCCTCGCCTCGGTCGGTTTGGACGCGCAGCATGTGCAGGGCGCTCAGCACCTCCCTGCGGCTGTCGTCGGTGTAAAGTTGAATATCATCCATCGCACTGTTGGCCGGGAAGAGGCCGATGACTGCCCGCCCGGTCAGCTTGCCCGTGGCGATGATATCGGCCAGCATAGCCTGGGCATCGTCCAGGAGCTTGCGGGCCTCGACGCCCTTCATGGGGTCGTTGAGGATGGCCGGATAGACACCCCGCATCTCCCAGGCGTGGAAGAAAGGGGTCCAGTCGATGCGCTCGGCCACCCGGCCCAGGTCGATGTTGTCGAAAACCTGCACACCCAGGGTGGCCGGACGCACGATGTCCACCTGATCCCACTGGCTGGTGAGGCGGCGGGAACGGGCCACGGAGAGGGGGAGCAGGGGCTTGCGGTTCTGGTTGGATTTGTGGTGCTCCCGCAGACCGGCGTACTCGGCCTTGACGTCGTCGATGAACTGCTCCTGGCTGTTGCGGTTGAGCAGCTTTTCCACCACGCCCACGCTGCGGCTGGCGTCGTTGACGTGGATCACCGGCCCGCTGTAGACCGGGTCGATCTTGACCGCGGTGTGGATGCGGGAGGTGGTGGCCCCGCCGATGAGCAACGGGCGGATGAAGCCCTGGCGCTGCATCTCCTTGGCCACGTGTACCATTTCGTCCAAAGAGGGGGTAATCAGCCCACTGAGGCCGATGATGTCCGCGTTTTCCCGGCGGGCGGCTTCCAGGATCTTCTCCGAAGAGACCATCACCCCCAGGTCGATGATCTCGTAGTTGTTGCAGCCCAGCACCACGCCCACAATGTTCTTGCCGATGTCGTGGACATCTCCCTTGACCGTGGCCATGACCACCTTGCCCATGGGCTTGGTGTCGCCGCTGATCAGTTTGGCCGCCTCGATGTAGGGCTGAAGATAGGCCACCGCCTTCTTCATGACCCGGGCGCTCTTGACCACCTGGGGCAGGAACATCTTGCCCGCCCCGAACAGGTCGCCCACCACGTTCATGCCGTCCATGAGCGGCCCTTCGATCACGTGGATCGGTTCGGGCAGAAGTTGGCGCATTTCTTCGGTGTCTTCTTCGATGTGGTCGGTCAGCCCTTTGACCAGGGCGTGGATCAGCCGCTCCTTCACCGGGAGCTGACGCCAGGCGGCCTCTTCGGCCTTGGCCGCAACCTTGTCGCCACCCGCCGCCTTGAGCTCTTCGGCGAAAGTCACCAACCGCTCCGTGGAATCTGCCCGGCGGTTGAAGATCACATCCTCCACCAACTCCAGCAGATTCGCCGGGATGTCGGCGTAGACCGGCAGGGCACCGGCGTTGACGATGGCCATGTCCAGCCCGGCCTGGATGGCGTGGTAGAGGAAGGCGCTGTGCATGGCCTCCCGCACCACGTTGTTGCCCCGGAAGGCGAAGGAGAGGTTGCTCACCCCGCCGCTGATCTTGCAGCCGGGCAGGGTGGCTTTGATGCGGCGCACCGCCTCGATAAAGTTGATGGCGTAGTTGTTGTGCTCCTCGATGCCCGTGCCCACGGTGAGGATGTTGGGGTCGAAGATGATGTCCTGGGGCGGGAAGCCCACCTCTTCGGTCAGGATACGATAGGCCCGGGTGGCAATGGCTACCTTGCGTTCGACCGTGTCGGCCTGGCCCTGTTCGTCAAAGGCCATCACGATCACCGCCGCGCCGTAGCGGCGCACCAGCCGGGCGTGCTCCCGGAAGACCTCTTCGCCCTCTTTCAGGCTGATGGAGTTGACCACAGCCTTGCCCTGGACGCACTTCAGCCCGGCCTCGATCACGCTCCATTTGGACGAATCGATGACCACGGGCACCTTGGCGATGTCCGGCTCCACGGCGATCAGGTTGAGGAAGCGGGTCATACAGGCCTCACCGTCCAACATGCCGTCGTCAAAGTTGACGTCCACCAACTGGGCGCCGTTCTCCACCTGCTGGGCAGCGATGCGCACCCCGGCCTCATAGTCTCCGGCCAGGATCAGCTTGCGGAAGAGGGCCGACCCGGTCAGGTTGTTGCGCTCGCCGATGTTGAGGAAGTTGGTGAAGGGGGTGATCTCCAGGGGTTCCAGGCCGCTGAACCGGGTGTTGGGCTCGATGGCCGGGACGGATCGGGGCTGGATCTGCTCCACGGCCTGGGCGATGGCCCGAATGTGGTCCGGCGTGGTGCCGCAGCAGCCGCCCACAATGTTGACGAATCCGCTTTCGCCAAACTCCCGCAGGTGGGCGGCGATCTCGTCCGGGGTCTGGTCATATTCGCCGAACTCGTTGGGCAGCCCGGCGTTGGGATAGGCGCTGATCAGGGTGTCCGCGTGTTCGGCCAGGCTTTGCAGATAGGGGCGCATCTCCGCCGCACCCAGGGCGCAGTTGAGGCCGACGCTGAAGGGCCTGGCGTGGGCCACCGAGTTCCAGAACGCCTCCGTAGTCTGGCCGGAGAGGGTGCGCCCGCTGGCGTCGGTGATGGTGCCGGAGATCATGACCGGCAGCCGTTCGCCCCGCTCCTGGAAGGTTTCGTCCACGGCAAAGTAGGCGGCCTTGGCGTTGAGGGTGTCGAAGATGGTCTCGATCAGGATCAGATCCACCCCGCCGTCCATCAGGCCGGCGGTCTGCTCTTTGTACGCGGCCACCAGCTCGTCGAAGGTGACATTGCGCTTGCCCGGATCGTTCACGTCCGGCGAAAGTGAAGCCGTGCGGTTGGTCGGCCCCAGGGCGCCGGCCACGAAGCGAGGTTTGTGGGGCGTGCGGGCGGTGAACTCGTCCACGGCGGCCCGGGCGATGCGGGCGGCGGCCAGGTTCATTTCGTAGACCGCGGTCTCCATGCCATAGTCCGCCTGGGAGATGCGGGTGGCGTTGAAGGTGTTGGTCTCGATGATGTCCGCGCCGGCGTCCAGGTATTGGCGATGGATCTGGCCGATGATCTGGGGCTGGGTCAGGGAGAGCAGATCGTTGTCGCCCTTCAGGCTGCTGGGCCAATCGGCGAAGCGCTCGCCCCGATAGTCGGCCTCGTCCAGCCGGTGCTGCTGGATCATGGTGCCCATGGCGCCGTCCAGGATCAGAATGCGCTCCTTGGCCAGGGCTGCGATATCGGGGGTGCGGGAAGTGGTTTGGTCGGTCATGGGATGGTCCTTTACAGACTAAATTCGCTGTCGGCAGGCTGCCGAGTCTGCTGGAATTATACTGTGAATCGGCGAACGGGTCACATTCGGGGAAGATTCGGCGGATTTCTATGTTGCGATGTACTCATAACAGATCAGATGCAGGTCGTCACGAGTAAGACGTAGCCGAGGAGATCTGTCTGATTTTGCGTGTTCAACTTGCCCCTGATCTTGGTGCAAAGACTGAAGCAATGTGACAAGCGGTTGAAGATCCGATGTGTTGCTGAAGTCCTTAATCGTCTGGCGCAGTGCGGAGACAGAGGCCCCCACAAGCGGCTGTTTAAGAAACGTTCGTAATTCCCGTAACTCGCCACGATTGTAATCTGGATGGCTCAAATGTTGCTGCAAGAGGGTCGAGGCGATAGTCTGCTCTTCCGCCACAGGTTTTGAGACCACTGCGGCGGCCTGTTGCTGTTCAATATTCCCCAGAATGTCAGCGATGATCCGCTCTTGAAGATCGTAAATATCTACTTCATCATAAGGCGGCGGAAAGCGGGGCGTCTCTGGCCCGCAGGCAATAAGCTGCATGATTTGATACCGATTGTCAATGATTTCTCGTCGTGCGCTGTCGTAATAACGCCAAAAATGAGCGCGCCCGCCTTCCGAGTGGGGAGCGGTAAAATAAAAGAAGACACCTCGACTGTGTGATCGCTGCAAGCCGGAGTGGATGCCGTCGTCCAAATCGGTGACCCACTCTCTCGCTTCGGTCGCCAGTACTTTCTGTAATTCGGACAGCATCACTTCACTGCTAGCCAGTTCCAGAAAAGATTCCTGCTCCTCGATGACGCGGTTGTCTTCGGCAGCGATGCGGCGCAGAGTATTGAAATCCCGAGGGGTCACCACTTCGCCCAGTACGCTGGCATCTAGAAAGCCGCTTTGGTTGATCACGTCGATCTTCTGGGTCAGGCTACGCACCAGCCCCAGCAGCCCTTCCAGTGCCTCTTCGGGAAACATATTGCAGATAGTCAGAGTATCGAAGGTGGATCCCAGCCGATCAATTCGCCCGGCCCGTTGTACCATACGCGTCGGATTCCAGTGAAGGTCATAGTTGACTAGATATCCGCAGTCCTGCAGGTTCTGCCCTTCGGAAAGGACATCGGTCGAGATGAGGATGTCGATCTCCTGCTCTGTTCCGAATAGATCTTCCCGACCCTGAGCCTTCGGTGCGAACAGATCCACCAGACGAGTGCGATCTTTAGGGCTAGCCCCACTGTCAATGCGTCGAATGTTGGGATTGCCGATCTCGGCACGCCAATCAGCGTTCTGCGCTTGTGTCAGCGCTCGATAGAGGTAGCGGGCTGTGTCTTTGTAATAGGAAAAGACCAGCACCTTTTTGCCCTTCAGCTCTGTCTTCAAAAGTGCTTTGAATGTCTGTAATTTTGCATCGTCGATATAATCGATCCCGCGAATTTTGTACCAAATATCCGTAAGATGTTCGATGTCACTGCTCAGGCTGCGGTGTAGACGGCGGCGATCGTATTGGGCGGCGTTGAGACGGGGCAAGGCCCCGATCACGGCCCGGGCTTCGGCGGTCTCGTCAATGGCTTGAGCGCGAGAATGGGGCAGATCACCGTTGCTCCCGTTGACCTCGCTATCCTCCTCGTCGGCTGAAACCAGGCGCATAGCGGCTTGGAAAGAGGCCGAATCCAGCACAATGCCATCCTGCAGATATTCATCGTAGGTTTTGGCAAACTCCAACGCACGGCGAACCGAAATGCGGAAGGCGTCAATACTTGATTCAAGTCTTTTTAGAAAACGGCTCTTGAAGATGCCAACCAGGGCTTCCTGTCTGCCCAATTCAAATTCGTCCAGCGGATTATCGGCAAGTTTATAGGCTTCCAAGTTGTAATGAGGCAGACGCAGACTTTCAATTCGCTGCACAATCTGCTTGTAGATACCTTCGTAGGTATCTTCCAGATCGTAACGGACCGTGCGCAAACGTCGATCCGGCCAGTTGACCCGCTTGCCGCCGATGGTGGCGTCAGGATATGACCGGCGAATGAATTGGCGGGTGCGGCGAATGACCACCTCTTCCAGCAGGTTAAAGATGCGAATGCTGCCCACTTCAATGGACTCCCGGCGGGCGGCCAGGAAGTAGCGGTATAGATCGCCGATGCCCGCAGCGGCGAAGTAGGTGCGGTCGTTGCCAGTAAAGAGATTGATTTGGTTGTAGAGATCAAAGAGATTGTTGTTGATGGGTGTGGCCGTGAGCAGAATCACCTTCTTGCGGCCACCGTCCCGACCCCGGCGTCCGTTGGCAGCGATCAGGGTTTCTAACGCCCGGTAGCGCTTGGTTAGCCGGTTGCGGAAGTTATGGGCTTCATCGATCAGGATCACGTCAACATCGATCAGGCTGCGGATGTCAAAATCGTCGATGCCCAATTGCTCCTGAGAGATGACCGTGGCTGCAATCGTCGCCCTGCGCAACTCATCCTCCCACATGGCTCGCAGAGAGGCAGGGCAGATGACCAAGGCTTTCTGGCGCATGTGATAGGCATAGTCTTCCAGCAGTTTCTTGCCGATCCACGTCTTGCCCAGGCCCACGGAATCGGCCACGATCACCCCATCATACCTGGCCAGAATGCGCCGAGCTTTCTTGACCGCATCTTCCTGGAATTCGGACAATTCTACCGCCGAGCGGGTTGGACCCTGGCCTAAATCTGTGTCCAGATCGTCTCGGAAATACTCGTAGAGTGCCTTTAGGTAGATTTGGTAGGGGGTGTATTCCCGCCCGCCAAATTTTGAGTTTTCCAGTAGGTCGATCAATTCCGAGCTAAAATCTCGGGCCAGCACCCACTGATCGTCATACCATCTCACAAGATCGTCGATGGCGCGAACCCCCACTTCGCTTTTGAGCAAGTGCTTGTTCAATTGAGACAAGTTGGGGCTGACCCGTTGATCCGCCTGATGGCTGACAATGGCCCGGGCTACGGGATCGTCCACCTCATCCTCATCTAGCAGGGTTTTGTGAACCAGGTTGAGTTCCCGGTTGCTGATCAGACCGGGACCGGTGAAGTTACTGCTGCCCACAATGCCGATCAGGGGGTTGAGCATGCCGGCAAGGGCCAATTGCTGACCTTTACCGCCATAGACCAGATAACATTTCGCGTGCAAAAATCGCCGCCGTCCACTCTCCTGGGGAGGATGGCCCAGATAGAGGCGCACCTGGACTTCAGGCCGGCGCAGAAAGCGCACCAATTCTTCCACCAACTGTTGCGTCTCTTCGGTCAGCGGCTCGGCATTGAGTTCTCCCCGCAGATAAGCGGCTGAATTTGGGCGCAAGCCCACCTGTTCCCCATCCGTTGGACTGTCGCCCAGGAGCAAGCGCATGCCTCCCACTTGGGGCAAGGTGAATCGCAACTGCTGGTAGCCGCGGATGCTGAAATACGCCGTGGCGATGTCCAATTGCTGGTAGGGTCGTTCCTCCAACAAATAGTTGAGCACATCGGCCAGCCGGGTATGGATGTTGTCGATAACGTAGGGAATTTTCATGGGTTGGCAGTCGGATGCGGCTGAGTGTTTGGCAAGTTGATCTATTCTAGTCGGTCAACACAGGAAACGCAACTGTTTGAAGATCAAAGGGACAAAAGCATTGGACAAAATTGTGGACATTTTTTTTCGACCTGCCACATCAGATCAAGAAATATTTTTGGGAATCCAGGCAACTTGGCAAGAGGAGAAATCTAGCGTAGACTGTAATTCAACCACAATTCCCTCGAAATCCCACTGCTTTCCCCTGGTTTTCTGGACAAAAAGCGAGACATCTATGCGGACATACGAAGAGACACATCCTTGGATCGCTTTTCAACTTGATCTGCGGAAAATTGACTATCAACTCTGGCTGATGCTGGGAGAAGTTGAGTCAAAATGCCAGCATATCTCCGGCGTTCCCCTGCTGCCCGGCGTGGCCGAGATGCTACACCAGATCTACCTGGCCAAGGGCGTACTGGCGACTACGGCCATTGAAGGCAATACCCTGACCGAGGAACAGGTGATGCAGCGTCTGAAAGGGCAACTGGACTTGCCCCCGTCAAAAGCCTATTTGGGCCAGGAGATAGACAACATCATCCAGGCCTGCAATCAGATCGCAGAGGAGATTTTTCAGGGGCAGAGTACAGATCTGTCTGTGGAGACCTTCAAGGCCGACAATCGCCAGGTGTTGAAGGGGCTAGCTCTGGCCGAAGGGGTTGAATCGGGGGTGATCCGCCCCTATTCTGTGGGGGTGGGGTCCTATCGAGGCGGACCGGCGGAGGATTGCGAATACCTGCTGGAACGGTTGGCCGCCTGGCTCAACCAGGACTTTGCCCCGCCCGGTGGCCGCTACCCCATCGCCTTTGGGCTGATCAAGGCGATCCTGGCCCACCTCTATTTGGCCTGGATTCATCCCTTTGGCGATGGCAACGGGCGCATGGCCCGGCTGGTGGAGTTTCGCATCCTGTTGGCCGCGGGCGTGCCGTCGGCAGCAGCCCATCTGTTGAGCAATCACTACAACCAGACCCGCTCGGAATATTATCGTCAGTTGGAGCGGGCCAGCCAATCCGGCGGCGATGTGCTGCCCTTTGTGCGCTATGGGGTGCAGGGCTTTGTGGATGGTCTACAGGAACAACTGCAACTGATCCGGGGACAGCAACTGCACGTCCATTGGGTGAACTATATCCACGACCAATTCCGGGATCGCAATAGCGCTGCGGACATGCGCCGTCGCCATCTGGTACTGGATCTCACCACGACCGCCGAGCCTGTTGTCATAGGGGCCATTCGGCACGTTTCGCCCCGGGTGGCCGAGGCCTACGCCGGCAAGACCGACAAGACCATCCAGCGAGACCTCAACGAACTGGAACGCATGGACCTGATCCAGCGCACGCCCAAGGGTATTCAAGTGCGCCGGGAGCGGCTGTTGGCCTTTCTGCCGGGGCGCAGGCCGATGTAGGTGCGGTTTCTATCCGCATGACTCACCGTACCATGTCAACGCCTCCCATTCCTACCCTTCCTCACAAATAGCGCAAAATGGAGATCGCCCAACTTCGGGCCGACCGGGCCGCGTCCCGGCCCAGGAGTTCGTCGTGGGCGGCGGCGTTGCGCAGATCGACGCTGGCGCTGTCGTTGAGGCGGGCCGCCACCCCGTCCGGGCCAAAGAAGGCGGCGGGGGCATGGGGATAGCGCTGTTGGATATAGGCGCGCAGGACCGTCTCTTTGCCGCTCTGCAAGATGATGGCCAGACTGCCCAAGGTCAACTCTCGCTCCTTGCGCAGGAATTCTTGCAGGAATTTGTTGTGGGCGTCGGATGCCATAGCCCCGGCCTCGTCCCGCCAGGGGATGAAGAGGCGGTGATAGAGCATGCGCTCCACGGCTTTGGAGAAGGAGACGACGGCAGAGGAGAAGTCCAGACCGTCGGGCCGGGTGTGCAGATCGTATTCGCCGCTGAGGAGGAAGGTGGATACCTCTTCTGGGAAGAGCTGCCAGCCGGGCAGGTCTGCGTCCAGTTGGGCTCGCTCTTCGGCGAACGAAACTTGATTTTGGATGCGCCGGGCCGCGGGCAGGATGATGTCGGCCATGG
Source organism: Caldilineaceae bacterium (assembly GCA_018003515.1). GTDB lineage: Bacteria > Chloroflexota > Anaerolineae > Caldilineales > Caldilineaceae > JAGNDO01. Next base: position 16,411 of record JAGNDO010000021.1, on the reverse strand, counting down.
CGTCCGCGGCCGCGTCCGGGTCGGCTTGCAGGGTTTTATCGGCGACCACTTTGGCCTTGGCGTCGGCCAGGGCTTGATCGTAGGCCGGGCGCTCGATCAGGTCGATCTCGGCGTCGGTGAGGCCGTAGAGTTTGTAGACGATCTGGTCGATCAGATTGTCCGTGTGGGCCAGTTGCTGTTTGATGGGCAGGAGCACGGCCAGGGAGGTTTCGTACTCGGTCTGGATCTCCCCTTTGACCGTGTCCAATTGCACCCCAAAGCGGCGGCGGTTTTCGTGCAACCGGTAGTAGAAATCGGCCCAGGCCGTCTCCGCCTCGCCTTTCTGATAGTCCCCCAGGTAGCCCTGAATGATGGTCTTGCCGGGCAACGAGTCGATGCCGCCCGTGCCCTTGTGGGGCCGGATGACCAGGCGGGTTTCCAGCCAGCCCAGAAAGCGCTTGACCTCGGCCTGCTTCTGCTTGTTGAGGTCGATCATCTGCTCGGCCAGAAAGGCCAGCAGGTCGTGGACTACATCCGATTGGCCGACAGCCAGCGCAGCCAGCACCCGTTGCACCACCCCGGCGATGTCGTCCAGGTCATACGTTCCGATGGCGGCCCGCATCAGTTGTTCGCGCTGGGCGGCGGGGGTGGTGAAGTTGATGGGTGCTATAGGCAACGTATTAATCGTGTCAATTTCAACTTGAGGAAAAACACGCCCAGATTTCATTGAAATAGTTCGATAATACCAATCAATGAGGCGTGAGTTCAGGACTGTCAGAAGATATCTTAACTCAATAGTATTATTCGTGGGAGTTCCATATATGAGGGCATTTGTATGATAGAACCCTTGATAATCCACAGTAGCTATGATGTTGTCTCCAGTACGTCTGATCAGTAGCTTAGGGTTTTCAATTTCTGTCGCATCCCACCCGCCGGAGAATAGAAGTTCGGGATCTACTAGAATGTAATTCGTCTCGGGATCGAGCAGATAGCGATGCACCTCATTACTTGATATAATGCCAGGCTTCCAACTGTCTCTCTTTCTTTCTGGCGAAATAATACGGTCGCGCCCAACCTTTGACCTGATACCGTGATGTAGACTGACGATATCTCTTAGGTACAGGCTTTGTTCACTGAGATTATCATATATTTCTGCTGTTTCCTCGTGAACATGAAGAATAAACCTGGCACGTTTGTTTTTTGCAAATTTTTGTTGGGAATAAGCAAGCGTATTCTGCTGGAAGAGCAAATCCTTGGGTCTTTCTAAAGATGCAATATGAACAAGATTGTCGTTTGCGTGTTCCACTTGCAAAGTCGGGGAGAATATCAAAATTGTTGGCAGACCAACAACACCACCTTCCCAGAAGTCAATTTTGAATAATACTATCTCTTGAATAATGGTATGGTCCAAAAGCAATTGACGCAACTGTGCAAAGTACATTCCGGTAAGATAACTATCGGGGAGAATGAGGCCGGATGTACCTTCATATTTCGTTCTGCGAAGAGCACCTTCAATAAAGAGTCCATACACGCTTACCTTATATTCGGCACTCTCGTAACTCTCACGGAGGTAATTTTCATCAGTTGAATCGAGTTTTGCCACGCGACCTAATCCGAAACTAACATACGGCGGATTCCCCACCACCGCGTCAAACCCCCCGTCCTCCCGCAACTGCACATCCTGGCCGCCGGGTTGGCTGGGGGCAAAGAAGACCTCGGGGAACTCCAATTCCCAGTGGAAGAAGCGTTTCTCCGCCGCGGCCCGCTGGGCGGTCTCGGCGATCTTGGGCGAGTCCATGTAGTCCGCGGGGGGGCAATTTCCCTTCTCCGGGTCGGTCAGCCAGGCCTCCACATCCGCCCGCTGCAGGAATTCCAGGGCGTCGTCCGTGCCCTTTTTGCTCGGCTCGTTGCCAAACCAGCGGCTGGTATAGACATCCAACACCCGTTTGTAGGGGGCCAGGTGGTCGGCCGCGCTGCGATAGGCCGTGCGGCTGGCCTCCAACTGCTCCGTGGTGTTGTCGCTCAAATAGCTCACCCGGCGCATCAGGTCCGTGGCCAGCATCACCCCGGCAAACTTGCTCTGGCTGAAGAGACCCAACTGCTTGACGGCCTTGGACTCCAGGGCAGTGCGCACTTCGCCAATACGCGCCCCAATCAACGAATTGCCCCACTTCAGGTGGTGGTCCAAAAAGCTGAGGGGCGCGCCCAGGGTAAAGGCGTCCAGCCACAGGCTGACCTTGGCCAGTTCCACGGCCATACCGTTCAGATCCACCCCATAGATGCAGCGCTTGAGCACGCTGCGTTTGAGCAGGGCCACACGGGTCAGCCGCTCTTTATCGATGCTCACCCCCTGGCGCTCCATGTCGGCCAGAATGTCCTGGCGGGTACGCTCCAGCAAGGCCCACACCGGATTCTCGCTCCAGCCGTTGAGGAAGTTGATCAACCGGTCGCTGATAAAGTCCACGGCCTCCACCAAAAAGTGGCCGCTGCCCATGGCCGGGTCCAGCACCTTGATGTCCAGGCAGTTGTCAGCCAAAAGTTTCATGCTCTCCCGCTGCCAGAAAAGCTCGGCGGGCTGGTCGTTGCCCCGGGCGGCCACCGTGGCCTTGTGCTGGCGGAAGAGCTTCTGGGCCTCCCGCAACCGGGGGGCCAGGGCCTCAAATTTGCGGTCCAACACCGGCCCCACCGTGTGCGCCACAATGTATTTAACGATGTAGTCCGGGGTGTAATAGGAGCCGGTGGCCTTGCGCTCCCGCTTGTCGTTCTCCAAATAGACCTCCCCCGGTTCCAGGGTGGTCACCGCCCGCTTGCTCCCCAGCTTGCCCGCGGGCAGATAGACCTCCTTGCCCTTTTCCTTGACCACAGCCAGCTTTTCAGAGGCTATGCGTACCCGGAACTCCAACAACCCTTCGTAGATGGACCCCAGTTGGCGCACGCCCAGGGACTTGAAGTCGATGAACGCCAGGGCCAGGGTCTTGGCGTCCACATCCCGGCACAGGCGGTCCAGTCCCAGGGCCAAAAATCGATCGGGGATGGCATGTTCAGCCAGAAAGCGCCCTTCGGGCTTCTCCGCGCTGAAGAGGCCGCCGTTGTATTTGGGCAGGTTCAGCTTCCCTTCCCCGTCGGCAATGGCCTGGAAGAGTTTGGTCAGCTCGGCATAAATTTCAGTGGTGTCAGTGGCATACTGTTGGGGCAGCTTCTTGGGCGCAATATCTTCCACCGTGCCGGCGATCTGTGCCAGCCGTTTCTTCAGCCGATAAAGACTGGCTTCCCCATAGCCTCGGCTCTCGTAGACCGGCAGCAACTCCAGACTTTCGGCATAGAGGATAAAGATCAGCCGGTAGAGGAAGGTCATGGTGGCGGCGAAGACCTTCTCCAAGTCCTGGTCAGAGAGACCCGGTTTTTCAGAAAAACCCGGTCTCTGGCGCATGTCCGCAATAAACCCGGCGGCGAAGTGGGGGAAGATGTGGGTGAAGACCCGCTCCTTCAGCCGGTCGCCCAGTTCCTTGGCGTAGTCCGCAGACTTCTGCAGCAGATCGTCCAAAAAGCCCTGAAAGGCCGGGCGGCGAAAGAAGAGCCACCAGTATTTGAGGGCGGTGATCTGGTCCGGCGCGTTCACCGCCTCTTCCAGGTCGATCTCGTAGTAGTTGGTGGCCTTGTTGCTGGCCGTGGTGGAATAGAGCCGCCACAGCTTGCCGTTGGTGACGATTACCCATTTGGCCGGCGTGGCCGCCAGCACGTTTACCACCAGCGCGCCGGGGATGGCGTCGGGCGTCTCGGCATCCCGGCTCTCGTCCATGTCGTCCAGATTGCGGTTCCATACCGTGGTCAGCGCCGCGGCGATGGGGGTGGCGGGGTCATCCGGGGCATAGAGCAGATAGTCCGGCTGATCCAAGGCATCGGGGTTGGCGGCCTGGGCAACGGCTAGAAAGCCCAGGCTGGTAAAGAGAGGCTCGTAAAGCTTGGCGCTCACAGTGGCCTTGGGCTGGCCGGAATAGCGACTGCGGGCATCAGCCAGATGGCGCAAGGCCTCCCGCCCAATCTGCGACACATCCTCGCCCCATTCCGGCGTCATCTTGGCATCGGTCAAGCGAGCGGTCAGATAATAGTCGGAGAAAAGGGCTCGGTTGTTGAAATATTCCTCGCTCCACTCGGCCAGGGTAAAGGCCGAACGCAGCTTCTCCCACTGGTACGCGCCGTCGGCCTCGGTGAAGGTGAAGCGTTGCAGCACCCGCAGGTCCACCCGGCCGGGATTACGCCGGTTCACCGTCAGACTGCGGGGCCGGATCACCTGGCGCAGGCTGCTGCCCATGCGTTTGCTTTGGGCCAATTCCCGCTCCACCAACACAAAGTCCAGTTTCTCATACCCCTCGGTCAATATCAGCAGCGCGCTTTCCGGCCGCTCCCGGAAGGAGCGGGCGATCTGCTGGGTCAGTGCCACGGTCACCGAGCGCGCTTCAAGCAGATAGACGATCACATCCCCATCCACCGGGTCCGCGCCCACCCGGCGGATGGCGTGGATCTGCTGGCGCAGGTCCACCGTATCCAAGCCCAGGGCGGTGTGGTCCACGGGCAGGCTGCCGTTCACATCGTAGCGCAGGCGGGCGAAGAAATGGACCACCTGATCGGCGTTTTCCAGTTGTCCGATATCGGCGGCGGTGAATTGCAGATCGTTGGTCGTGGAGATTGAGTCAGCCATAGAGGTATCTACTCGCTTTGAAGATGGTTTGGGCGGTTATGGGCGAAATGCGAAGATCGGGTTTGTGCTACCAAGTCGAATAGGTCATTTCTCTATTGTGTCTCAGGTGAAGATAACTTGCAACCAAGATGCCCTGTCAATTCAGGTTTTTTCAAGAATAGAATGCAATAACAGACGCCGGACTTTCATCAAAAGCCCGGCGTCTTGGTGATCAGAAATAGCAGTCGGGGCAGGGTTTACCCTGCCCTGACTGCTATTTTGTGCTCAAACTTGGCCGGAGATCGGCCCCTACTCTGTGACTGCGTCCAGCACGGGCACGGCGGTGACCTCTACGCCTGCCCAGCCGGTCAGGGCCTGGGCTTCGTCGGTCACCTGCCACCACAGCCAGCCGTCAATGCAGGAGGCGTCCGTCAGCACCTTGAGGATGACGCCCGGCGCAACCTGTCCCGCCACCTGGGAACGGTCACCTTGGGCAGCGTACAGATCGAGAGGCGCGGCGCTGACAACCTTCAGCAGCCCGCCCGCGGAATAGGCCGGGCCGAAGTCCAGAGTCGTGGGACAGCCGCTGGCGTCGAGTGTAATGGCTGGGGCAGGTTCTGCCACAGGCGTCTCAGCTGGCGTCTCGGCTGTATCGGTGATGATGACGGTCTCCGCTGCCGCCGGCATCAGCAGGGGCAGCATCATCTGGTCCCCCGGGCGGATGATCTCGTGGCGTTTCAGCCACAGGTGCGGGTTGAAGGCCCGCACGTCCCGGAAGGTGAGGCCGTGGTCCTGGGCAATGCGATACCAGGAGTCGCCCGGTTTCACCGAGTAGGTGCCGGGGCCTGCTTCCGGCTTTGGATCCCGTTCGGGCAGGGTCAACAGTTCGCCGGTGAAGAGGATGTCCCCCTTGCGGATGTGGGACGGATTGGCGTCCCGCAGGGCCTGGAAGGGGATGCCGCACACGTTGGCGATGCTGTGCCACGATTCTGTCGGCCCCACGGCGTAGGGGTTGAAACAGTCAGCGGCCCGAGCATGGCTGGCCGGACCTACGGCGATCAGAATAGCCAGAGCCATCACGGTCATGCTGATCAGGGAGAGAATGCGCTTGGTGCGGGTCATGTGGTCTCCTTTCAGGGAATGTAGTGGATAAGTTGTCTTCAAAACAGGATGGAGACGCAAGCATTCAACAACAAAACAGCAACGACAGCGCAGAGGATGGTCACGTGCCTGGGAACCAGCGGTAGAGGATCGAACAAAAACCGCCCACCGTCCAGGCATGAACCAAGCGGTGGGCGGATAGACATACGGTATCACAGGGCAGACCGATGTCAATCAGGTAAAACGCCGGCCATCATCAGCCCCAACTCCTCGGCGTTGGTGGCGTCCCGGTCCACAATGCCCATGATCCGGCCCTCGTAGAGCACGGCGATGCGGTCGGAGAGGGCCAGGACTTCGTCCAGGTCTTCGGAGATGAGCAGGGTGGCCGTGCCGCTGGCCCGTTGGTTCAACAGGCGCTGGTGAATATACTCCGTGGCCCCAATGTCCACGCCCCGGGTGGGTTGGGCCGCAATCAACACCTTGGGGTTGCGCACCAATTCCCGGGCCAGGATCACCTTCTGGATGTTGCCCCCAGACAGGCTCTTGATCGGCGTGTCGATGGAGGGCGTCTTGACCCGGAAGCTGGCCACCAATTCCTGGCTGCGTTGGGCGATGGCCTTGAAATTGAGAAAAGTGGACCGACTAAAGGGAACCTTGGTATGCTCTTGCAGGATGATGTTCTCGGCCACGCTAAATTCCTTGATCGCCCCGTCGTGCATACGCTCTTCCGGGATGTAGGCCAGCCCGGCCTCCGTGCGTTTGCCCGGCGACCATCCGGTGACCTCGTGCCCGCCCACCCGCACCACCCCGCCGGTGACCGGTCGCAGCCCGGCCACGACTTCGCACAACGCCCGCTGTCCGTTGCCGCTGACCCCGGCCACCCCCAAAATCTCGCCGCCCCGCACTTCCAAACTGGCATTGTTCAGCGCGGTGTGGCCCGTGACCCCCAGGGCGCTGACCCCTTGCAGGGACAAAAGCACCTCGCCCACAGGCACGGGGGGCCGGTTGCGCTCCAAAATCACCTCCCGGCCCACCATCATGCGGGCCAGTTGGGGACGGGTCATGCCCTTGGCCGGAACGGTACCGATCAGCTTGCCGTTGCGCAATACCGTCACCCGGTCGCTGATGTCCAAGACTTCGTGCAGTTTGTGGCTGATGAAGATCAGGCTGTGGCCGTCCTTGGCCATCTGGCGCAGGGTGACAAAGAGGTCGTCCACCTCCTGCGGGGTGAGTACCGCGGTCGGTTCGTCCAAAATCAACAGGGCCGCCCCCCGATAGAGGGCTTTCATGATCTCCACCCGCTGCCGTTGGCCCACAGCCAGGGTCCACACCGGGGCGTTGGGGTCGATTTTGAGACCATACGTGGCGGACAGCTCGCGGATACGAGCGGCCACTCGGTCTAGATCCAACAGGGGGCCTCGACTGGATGGCAGCCCCAAAGCCACATTCTCGGTCACGGTGAGGGTGTCCACCAGCATAAAGTGCTGATGGATCATGCCGATGCCGTGGTCGATGGCCGTGGTGGGCGACTGCATGGCCACCGGCACCCCATCCAACGTGATCGTCCCCTCGTCCGCATGGTAGAGGCCGTAGAGGATCTTCATCAACGTGGACTTGCCCGCGCCGTTCTCGCCCAGCAAGGCATGCACCTCGCCGGAAGCCACATCAAAATCCACCTGATCACAGGCCAGCACGCCAGGAAAGCGCTTGACAATGCCCTGCATCTCAAGGCGGCCGATCACCGGCTTGCCCGTGGGCAGGATTCGGTTTGGGGTGGCGGTTGTGGCGGTCATGGCAGATCTTTCGGAGACAGGGAGAAGTGGAGAAGAGGAGACAAGGAGATGGGGAGACAAGGAGATGGGGATATCTCTCCTTGTCTCATCTTCTCCTTGTCTAAAACTATGGCATGGGAACGATACTGCCGTCTATGATACCCTTGACCGCGGCGTCAGCGGCGGCTTTGATCTCATCGGAGACGGTGAACTGGGGGTTGAAGACTTCCTTCTGTCCACCGTTGGCCAGGGTGAGGGTGTAGACCGTCTCACCCATAGTGCCGGCATTGTGCTTGGCGATCATGTCTTTGATCGTGCCCGTCCAGTCGTAGATCTGGTTCATCACCACCATATCCGGGGCCAAACTGCTCTGGTCGGCCTGGGTGCCCAGCCACGGAATGTTGTTGTCCTTGGCCACGCCGATGGCCCCCACAACCTGCTGGGCGGAACCGGTCAGCACATCGGCCCCAGCCTGGATATGCACGTTGGCGGCCTCGGCAGCCAGGGCGGTGTCGCCAAAGGAGCCGGTATAGCTGATATTGACCTTGGCATCTGGTTTGGTGGCCAGGACGCCCTGCTTGAAGCCGTCAATGTACAGTTTGGCGTCTCCAGCTTCCACCGGGCCGACGACGCCGATGATATTGGATTTGGAGAGCATGGCCGCGACGACACCATTGACATAGCCGCCCTCATGGGCTTCGGGCTCATAAGCGAAGATATTCTTCAACCCCTTCTCCGCGCCAGTGTCGGTGGTCGTGCCCCAGGCAAAGCTGGTTTCCGGGAAGTCAACGGCCACATCGAACAAGGAGTTGCCGTATTGGGCACCGTGGGCGATGACCAGGTTGAACCCTTCGGAGGCATAGTCTCGCATAGCCGCGGCCGCGTCGGTGACCTGGAACATGTTCTCGGAATAGGCAATCTGCATGGCGCTTTCGCCGCCCATTTCGGCTTGAACAGCCACCAGTCCGTCATACATGGATTGGCTCCACGACAGGTCCGTGATGGTGCTGGGCATGATGAGGGCGACTTTGAAGGGGGCTGCTGGGGCTGCTGGGGCGGCTTCACTGCTGTCCGCGGCGGGGGCGGCTGCGGGGGCAGCGGCGGGAGCCGCCGGGGCCGCGCAGGCCGACAACATCAGAGCCAGAATCACAAGCAAAAGACCGATTTTTTTCAACATAGAAATCTCCTTGGTGAACGGATTGGGTTGACGAACGGATTGAAAATATAGGTGCGTGGGGAGGAATGAGTAAAGAGTAATGAAGTAATTTTGTGGATAGAGAGCGCAGTGTGTTCTGATCGAACCATTACGCATGACTTTCTCTCCAGCGCGGCCTTACTTCATTACTCCTTACTCATTTACTCCCCCCGCTCATACGGCTTGGTGAGGGCGGCCGGCTGCTGCACCTGACGCACGGCAAAGGCCAGGGCCACGATGGTAAGCACATAGGGCATCATCACGGCCAGGTCCGAAGGGATGGGCAGGTTCAAGACTTGGACCCAAAGTTGCAGGGCATTGACCGTGCTGAAGAGCAGCGCGCCGCCCAAGACGCCCACGGGCCGCCAGCCGCCAAAATAGACCAGGGCCACGGCGATAAAGCCCAGACCATTGGTCATATTTTCTTGAAAAACATTGAGCAGCCCAATGCTCAAGGAAGCCCCGGCCAGACCGGCCAACGCACCCCCCAGGATCAGGGTGAAGTAGCGCACCCCGTTCACACTCACCCCCAAGGAGTCGGCGGCCTCTGGGTTATGACCCACGGCCCGGATTTTCAGCCCCAGGGTGGTCTTGTTGAGTACATACCAGCTTATGGGGACGGCCAAATAGGCCAGATAGACCAAAATGTTGTGGCGGAAGAAGATCTCGCCGATCACGGGCAAGTCGCTGATGATCGGAATGAAGATGCGCTGAAAGCCGGTCACACTTTCCACAGAGCCGATCATGGTCTTGAAGAGCAGACTGCTCAGTCCCAGGCCAAAAAGGTAAAGCCCAATCCCGCTGATGCCCTGTTCCGCCTGCATGGTGACGCTGACCACGGCCATCAACAGCCCCATCACCCCGCCCACGATGATGGCGGCCAGCACCCCCAGCCACGGGCTGCCTGTGGTGAAGACGACGTAGAAGGCTGAGAAGGCCCCCATGAGCATGATGCCATCCACCCCCAGGTTGAGTACGCCAGAGCGTTGGGCAAAGACCTCACCCAGGGCGGCGAAGAGATAGGGGGTGGCCAGGCGGATGCCGCTGTGGGCAATGCCCACCAAGATGGCCAGGGTGGTGAGTTCGTTGATCATGCGCCGGCCCCCTCTTTGACCTGAGCGACAACCTGAGCGACATCTAATCGACGGCGATTACGCCGCCGCACAATCAGGTCGCTGGAGACCACAAAGAGTACCACCAGGCCTTGGAGGACGACGATCAAGGCGCTGGGCACTTGGACCGTGCGTTGCATTTTGTCCGCGCCCACCAGTAGCGCCCCAAAGAGGGCCGAGGCGGGGATGCTGCCCAAGGGGTGCAATTTACCAAAGAGGGCGGCCACAATCCCGCTGAAGCCGTAGCCGCCGGACATGCCCTCGATCATGCGGTGGTGGATCCCCGTCACCTCCACCGCCCCGGCCAGCCCGGCAAAGGCCCCACTCAGGATCAGGGAGAGGGCCGTATAGCGGGCCACGGGAATGCCCGCATAGCGGGCCGCGGCCGGGTTCAACCCCACGGCGCGGATGCGATAGCCGATGGTGGTGCGCCAGAGCAGGAAATAGACCAGAATGGCCAGCACCAGGGCCAGGATGATGCCGCTGTGCAACAGGGTACGGGGTACCAGCCGGGTCAGCCAGACGGCTTCGGGCAGGGCGGCGCTTTGGGGAATGTTGGTGCCCGCCGCTACTTGGGCCGGGTCCAATAGGGGGCCGCGCAGGAGAAAGTTCATGCTTTGCAGGGCGATCTGGTTCATCATCACCGTGGTCAGGATCTCGTTGACCTTGAGTTTGGCCTTGAGGATACCTGGGATACCGCCCCAAACGGCCCCCATGCTTGCCCCGGCCAGCAAGGTCAGAGGCAGCAGCGCCCAGCTTGGCCAAGTGGGCAGGGCCAAGGCAATACTGGTGGCAGCCAAGGCCCCCACAATGATCTGGCCCTCCCCACCGATGTTGATCACCCCGCCCCGGAAGGCAATGCAGATGCCCAGCCCCACCAAGAGCAAAGGCGTGGCCTTGGCCAAGGTCTGGGTTAGACCACTGGTGCTGCCCAGCGCGCCGTTGACTAAGGCTCGATAGGATTCCAGGGGGTTGGCCCCCAACATAAAGAGCAAGATGGCCCCGATGCCAAACGCGGCCAACACTGCCACCGACGGCAACAAGGCGTCGAGCAGGCGATCAAGTGAAAGGGATCTGCGCAGTCCTGCAAGCATGGGCTGCCCTTCTGTGAGGAAGTGAAAGATTGGCTATAGCTATATGTTGTGGAAAAACAGGGAACAGGGCAAATGACTGCCCATAACTTCGCACTGGGGGTAAGGCACGAGATGCGGATTCAGGCAGGCAGCACTGTTCCCCACTATACCATATTCTGAATTAAGAATTGAATGGGCAAATGTAACTGAAAATAGGGGTCAATGGCAATGCAAATTGGGATAACTTTGGGTACCACGGCGGACGATGGCGAAAGAGTGGATCAAATCGGACTTATTCTTGCGTCGTGGCCCACTCGGTGGCCATGCCTTCTTCTGTGGGGCCGCTCACCAGCTTGTCATAAGCCGCCTGAATTTGGCGACCGGCTTCGTCCCAACTGAACTGTTGGATGGCCCGTTGGCGTAGCCGATGGCCCAGCCGTTGGGCCTGGCCATTCTCCACCCCGTCCAGGGCCTGAAGCAGCTTGGCCGTCAGGCTGTCCACATCGCCCTTGACCGCAAAGAAGCCATCCAAGCCCAGATATTCCCGGGCCACAGGGGTTTCGAAGGCCACGGTGGGCAGCCCTACGGCCATGTAGTTGAGCAATTTGCCCGCGCCCTCGGTCAAACTCAATTTGGGCGCGGCGGCCACATCTCCCAGGGCCATGTATTTGGGGGCATCCGCATAAGGGATGCGCCCCGGCAGGGTGACATAGTCCGACAGCCCCATGTCGCGAGTCTTGGCCGTGTATCGCCCCACGCTGGGGAAACCCATGAGCAACAGATGCACATCCGTGCGCTGGGCCAGAATCTTCTGCATGGACTCCAACAGCGCATCCGTGCCCTGGTAAGAGGCCAGCAGCCCCAGATAGGCGATGATCTTGCGCCCGTCCGGGATGCCCAGGGAGCGGCGCAGGGCGTCCAACTCGCCGGGCGCATAGTCCGCAGCGGGGATGAAGGTATCCGTGTTGACCCGATCCGACAGGGTCTGCACCCGGTCCGGCTGGCAGCCCCACTGCTCCACCAACATGCGCTCGGAGTTGGCCGTGCTGGTAAAGACCACGGGCGCGCTCTGGTCGATCCACGCCTCCAACTTGCGCAGGGGCGGATAGATGCGGCTCTCCCGGCTGAGGAAGTGGTGGTCGAGCATCTCCTCGGTCAGGCTGCCCTGAAAGTCAAAGACCACGGGGGTGTGGAAGAGACGGCCCAGCACAAGGCCGATCAGGGCACCTTCGTGCAGGTGGGTGTGGATGATGTCGTAGCGGTTGGTGGTGAGGAGTTGCAGGGTCTTGAGACCCAGGAGGGCGTCGAAGCCGATCTTGTGGCGGCTGGAACCGACTTCGTAATCTTGCCGCCAGGGGATGGGCAAGGTGCGCCGAATATCCAGACCGGGCACGCCCTTGCCGTTGCGGTAGGTGACGATGGTGACCTTGTGGCCCATCTTTTGCAGGGTGCGGGTCTCTTCCAGGATACGCACATGACAGCCATAATCGGAGAAAAAACTGGTGGGGGCCACCATCAACACCCGATAGGGGCGCTTGCCGACCGTCTGTTTGTCCGAACCCTGCGCTTGCCTCGTCATGCTTGTCCATCTCCCGCCCGACCCAAATCGCCGCACAATGGTTGACATTGTAGCGCATTAAGTGGGGAAATGCACAATGGGCAATGCACAATGGACAATGATGTGGACTTGGCATTCATCGTGAATTTTGCGAATGAACACCAGCGATCTGCTGATTGAAGACGAGGGCTATATTGCCTGGAGGATGGGTTGAGCGGATGAAACGACAGAAGTCAATCTCTGCCGTCGTTGTACGATTTTATCAACATATTGTGGCCAATTGTGCAGGGTTTCCGGGTCAAAGTCGGCTCCCGTGGGCCACTCGATGGTTCCGGTATCGGGGTTCAATACCACTTGCTCGAAGAGTTCGAGGTTGCGAAGTGGTGCAAATACCTCGCCATACAGAATCGGCTCAAAATTGATCGTTTGCTCATGGCCATCATCGAATCGTAGCCATAATGTGTAATCGTCCACAATCTCGTATGCCACGACATCGTACAATTCATGTTTGTCCATAGCGATCATGCAAGACCTCCGATCTTCTTAACCTTTCCCGTGAGTACAAAATCCACTAAATTCTTGACTTTATACAACCGATGTCGCCACACAAACCACCCCAAGGCCAGAAAGCCGCCCAATTCCCACCCCCACAACTCAGGGCGGCGGGTGAAGGCGTACCAATAGGCCAGGCCGATGGCCTCCTGCTCGGAGCCGCGCTTGCCCCAGACGTGGAAACGCCACCCCCGCAGGGGCCAGTAGAAGGTGTCGTGATAGTGCCACAGCCGGTCCAACAGGGCATGGCCGGCATAGGCCAAGGCGTAGACCAGGCCGATGGTTCCCCGCACGCCCAAACTTAGGGCGATGCCGAAAGACCAGATCGTATGGGCAAAGAGTACGGCGGATCTGTAGCGCTTGTAAAAGTAGGCCCAGGCCAGGGGTTTGTCGATCAGATCCGGGCCGGTGGCAGCCAGGGCCACCAGCCGATAGTCCGCATCCGGGGCAAAATCCAAGTGTTCCTGGGCCAGGCTGAGGGCCGCCCAGGTGTAGGCGATGTGTGAGTTTGGGAGCATAAGAATTGAGAATGGAGAGTTGAGAATTGAGAAGTGTTGTTGTGGGGAGGGATGAGTGATGAGTAAAAGGTGGGTTGACGAACTGGGTGGGCGGTATGTCCCCAAAAACTCGTCAACCCATACAATGACTCGTTACTCATTACTCGTTGTCCTACAACCCCCGCTCACCCCGCACATAGGGGACACCCAGGGCTGCCGGGGCACCCAGCCGTTTGCGGGCGGCGGCGCGGGAGCCGATCACCAGGGCGATGATGGTGAGCAGATAGGGGGTCATCTTCAGGAAGAAGCTGAAGTTGGAGTTGATAAAGAGGGGGTTGACCATGCCAAAAAGCATGGCTGGCCCCTGCAAGTCCAGGATGGCCCGGCGCAGGGCACCAAAGAGGTATGCACCCAAAGCCGCCCGCCAGGGATTCCATTGGGCAAAGATCACCAAGCCGATGGCGATCCAGCCCTGGCCGGAGGTGGTCTGGACGCTGTACCAGCCCGGCGAGACGGAGAGGCTGATGGTGGCCCCGGCCAGCCCGGCCAACATACCACCGGCAAAGACATAAATATAGCGCAGCCGATAGACGTTGATGCCCATTGTGTCCGCGGCCACGGGCTTTTCGCCTATGGCCCGCAGATGCATACCGGGCCGGGTCTTTTCGATGTAATACCAGACCAGGGGGGTAAGCAGATAGCCCACATAGACCAGGGGGCTGTGATTCATGAAGAAGACCGGCCCGATAAAGGGGATGGATGCCAGTCCACCAATGTCGAAGTTAGGGATCAGGGCGGCGGCTTTCCCCGTCAGCCCATTGCCCAAGACCAAGGCCAGCCCTGTGCCCAAAAAGGTGAGGGATAGACCGCTCACCACTTGATCGGCCTGGAAGTGGATGGTGACCAGACCGTGGGCCAGGCTGAGGACGCCCCCAGCCAACATGGCCGCCAACAATCCCAGCCACGGATTTTGGGTGGAGAGGGCGGTGCTAAAGCCAGCCATCGCGCCGATCAACATCATGCCCTCAACGCCCAAGTTGAGAATGCCCGATCGTTCGGCCAGGATTTCGCCGATACCGGCAAAGAGTAGGATGGTGCCCGTGGCAAGTCCGGCGTGCAGGATGATTTCTAGATTCACGAGGTCTCTCCCATACAGATGATCAAATTGCGGTGAAAATCATATCCATTGTGCGCCCAGCCATGATTTCTTCTCTCGCTCGATTCGCCAGTTTTTTTAATTTGTCCGGAGAAGCGGCAAAAGAAGCGTCCCAGCGTTCGATGTCAGCCTGCACCTCGGCCTCGGTTTCGTCTTCATGAAGAACATGCCATTGATCGATCTCCCTCCACTGCAAAAAACGAGCGAAATCAACGACCTGTTCGACACTTTTGGTGGGCAGGGTGTGAAGAATGTGAAGGAGTGTTTCTTCATGCTCCATCGGTTGCGTTTGCATAGGTTGAACCTTTGAACGAGCTAAAATCACGCCTCAACCGCCGTGCGCCGACTCAACCGCACCTTGTAGCGCAGCAGCACGTCGCTGCCGATCACCATGAAGAGGACCACGCCTTGCAGCATTTGGGCGATGCCCGAGGGCTGCACCTCTCGCCCGGCCACGATCAGCGCCCCAAAGAGGATAGAGACCAGGATCACGGCGAAGGGGTTGAGCTTGGCCAGCCAGGCCACGATGATGCCTGTGAAGCCATAGCCCGGCGAAATCTGCTCTTGCAAGCGGTGGACCACCCCGGTCACCTCGGACATGCCCGCCAGCCCGGCCAGGGCCCCGGAGAACATCATCACCAGCACGATGTTGCGGGTGATATTTAGCCCGGCATATTTGGCCGCATCGGGATTGTCGCCGATCAGCCGGATTTCGTAGCCCCAGCGGCTGCGAGAGATCACCCACCAGACCACAAAGGCGGCGGCTATCCCAAAAAGCACGCCCAAATGCAAGGTGATGCCGGAGAAGATCGGGTATTGCCTGGCCAAGTCCGACAGCCGGGGCAGCCACGCACTGCGGGCAAAGGTGGGGGTCATCTGGAAACCACCGTCGCTCCAGCGGTCAAAAATCCAGAAATTGTTCCACAAAATCGCCACATAGTTGAGCATCAGGGTGGTGATGATCTCGTTGACGTTGAATTTGGCCTTGAGGTAGCCGGGGAAGAAGCCCCAGATTGCCCCGCCGATCATGCCCATGAGGGCCATGGCCGGCAGCAAGATCCACTTGGGCGTCTCCGGCGGCAGGATGGGCAGCAGCACCACAAGGCTGGCGAAGAAGGCCCCCATGTAGAACTGCCCCTCGGCCCCGATGTTCCACAGCTTCATCTTGAAGGCCACGGCACAGGCCAGCCCCACCATGATCAGGGGCGTCGCCTTGACCACTGTGTCGGAAAAGGAGGACCAACTGCCAAAGGTGGCCCGGAAGAAGAAGCCATAGATGCGCAGGGGGTCGCTGCCGATCAGCTTGAGCACAATTGCACTGATGATGAAAGCCACAACAACCGACCCCAAAGATGTGGCCGCGGGCAGCCATTTGGGGACATCTTCCGTGCGCTTTTCCAAATAGAGTGAGTAGGGAAGGGCCATAGTGTTTTTCCTGCTGGGTGGTGTGGGTGGATTTGTGGATTTGTTGATAGCCAGATCGGTGCTTTGCGAACAAAAAAATTAACCAATCAACCAATCAACTACGCTTTATTCGCGGCCAAATCCGCTAGCTTCGTCCCGGTCATCATCAGACCGATCTCGCCGATGGTGACTTTGTCCGCCTCCACGATGCCCATGATGTTGCCGTCAAAGATCACGGCGATGCGGTCGCTCAGGGTCATCAACTCTTCCAATTCCTCGGAGATAAGCAGAATGGCCGTCTCTGCCGAGCGCTGGTCGAGCAGATGCTCTTGGA
>JAGNDO010000141.1:3383-6240 GCA_018003515.1 Caldilineaceae bacterium | reverse complement strand
GTAAAGTCTGCGCGGCGCTGTTCTCGCCCAGCCGGGGCTGCGCCAGAGGCCTGAGCCAGGGGACCGGCGGTGCCAGCCCAATAGGTGAGACCAACCACGGTCAAGACCGCGGCCATGATGGCTAAAGTACGCAGGATCGTTTTCACTGCACACCTCCGATTAGGGTTGATTTGTTGGTTGTGCTCTGGGTGGCATCACTCGCCACCGGGCTGATGGGGGAATCTTGACGGCGCAGAGGACGCACCAGATAACGTTTGGTGGTGTCGGCGATCCAAGACCAGCTCAAGGCCAGGTGTAGGGCCACCAGCGCGATGGAGAGGTTGGCGGTTAAGGTGTGCAACTGTCGCCAGGCAAAGCCGTCGAGGGTGCCCAAACCGAGCTGACTCATGGCCACTTCGGAAATCCACAGACCGGTCACCACCAGAATCACCATATCCACGAAGAGCAGAATGTCCACCAAGGCCCGGATGCGCTGGATGGCGGGTAGCTTGCCCACCATGCGGCGCAGGGTGTTGGTGATCCACGCCCAGTGCAGCAATATGTGATAGATCAGGGCGACCCCAAAGCCAATCCCCAACCATTCGTGGATCGGGATGCCGGTGAACTGAGTATTCATGTCGATGACAAAGGCCAGAAATAGGGCTATGTCTAGCCAATAGTTTTTGAGCGTGTGGCTGACCCCCCGCTTCGACCGTACTTGGGTCGGGGCCATTGGAATGCTTGTTGCGGTCATTTTGATCTCCTGTGCATAGACTGCATTATTTGATAGGTTGACGGCCCAAACGGTCTGCTCAGAAATCGGTGGCCTATTCTGGGCAGCCACGGGGAGGGCCGAAACATAGTGTATGGGCCAAATGTAAAATCTTTATGCAAAAGCGGGCAAGGGTTTGTTAACCTCTTGCCCAATCCTCAGATTCGATCCTGAGATCCAATCCAGAGATGGAGTCAGCTTATGACGTTGGCATTGGTGGGGAGCGGCGAATATCTGCCGGACATGGAAGGGATAGACCGGGACTTGCTCGACCGCCTGGGCAAGCCGCCACGGGTGGTCTGCCTGCCCACGGCCGCGGGGACCGAGGGCAGCGAGCGGGTGGGCTATTGGTCCCGCCTGGGCGTCACCCACTTCACCCGCCTGGGCGTGCCTGTGGAGGATGTCCCCGTGATCAACCGGGCCGATGCCCAAAACCCTGCCCTGGCCGAACAGGTGGCCGGGGCCAACTTCGTCTATCTCTCCGGCGGACGGCCCGACTATCTCTTCAAAACCCTGGCCGGAACCCTGGTCTGGGCCGCCATCCAAGGCGTGTTGGCGGATGGCGGCGTCCTGGCCGGGTGCAGCGCCGGGGCCATGATTTTGGGCGAGAAGATGTTCGGCTTCCCCGGCTGGAAACCCGCCTTCGGCCTGGTGCCCGGTGCCGCCATCATCCCCCATTTCGACGAAATCCCCCGGGCCATGAGCGCGTCCATGCGCCTGATCACCGGCTCGGATCTGACCATCTTGGGTGTGGACGGCTACACGGCCCTGGTCATCAACGAACAAGGCCCCGGCGGCCGGCCACAGCAGGAGGTGCTGGGCCGGGGCGGCGTCACTGTGTGGAATCGTCATAGCCGAGTTCGACATACCCAGGGCCGGTTGCCCGATTGGAGAAGTGAGTCATGAAACAATCTGCCAGATGGACGATCCGTGTATTTGTAGCGGCTGTGGGCATTTTCTTGATTGCCTCGGCCCTGACCAAGCCCGCCATCACCCCGGCCTATTACAGCCACTTTGACCGCTACCCCTTGGTCATCGCCCATGCCGACGACACGGGCAGCGGCGTGGCCCCTGGCAACACCCTGCTTTTCCTGGAAACCGTGGCAGAGATCGGCGTGGATGTGCTGGAGATGGATGTCCACATGAGCGCCGACGGCCAGATCGTCCTGATCCACGACGACACGGTTGACCGCACCACCACGGGCACGGGCGCGGTGAGTGGGTTGACCCTGGCCCAGCTTCAAGCCCTGGAAGTCGGGGTCAACTGGACCGCGGACGAGGGGGCGACCTATCCGTATCGGGGCCGTGGGCTGACCATCCCCACCCTGGCCGCGGTCTTTGAGCGCTTCCCCGACTATCCCATCAATATCGAGATCAAGGCCGCAGACCCGGCCATTGCCCCGGTCCTCTGCCAGACCATCACCGACCACGCCATGACCGACAAGGTGCTGGTGGTCTCCTCACGGGATGATGCCCTGAAAGCCTTTCGAAAAGAATGCCCCGATGTGGCCAGCGGGGCCAATCGGGGCGATGTGACGACGTTCGTACTGCTCAATTTTGTGGGGGCTTCTGGGATCATCCCGCCGCCGTACCAAGCGTTCCAGGTTCCGGAGAAGAGCGGCCGCATCCCCGTGGTGACGCCCTCCTTTGTGCGGGCCGCCCACCGGGCCAACGTCCAGGTCCACGTCTGGACCATCAACGACACCGCCGAAATGCAGCGCTTCCTCGACATGGGCGTGGATGGCATCATGACCGACAAACCGGCGGAGATGTTGGCGTTGATCGGGCGTTGATCCATCGTCGAACGCAGGTTGAGTAGCCCGGCTTGACCCAAAAAGGTAGTGAACGAATGGAGAAAGGGCGTATCGAAACCGAAGTGGGTCAACCCGCGTTGGTTTCGATACGCCGCCGAGTTCTTGAATGGTCAGCGGAAATCTTGGCGGCGGCTACTCAACCGACGCTGGATTTCATGGCAGACTAACGCAGGTTGAGTAGCCCGGCTTGACCCAAAAAGGTAGTGAACGAATGGAGAAAGGGCGTATCGAAACCGAAGTGGGTCAACCCGCGTTGGTTTCGATACGCCGCCGAGTTCTTGAATGGTCAGCG
>JAGNDO010000141.1:0-3283 GCA_018003515.1 Caldilineaceae bacterium | reverse complement strand
AACGCAGGTTGAGTAGCCCGGCTTGACCCAAAAAGGTAGTGAACGAATGGAGAAAGGGCGTATCGAAACCGAAGTGGGTCAACCCGCGTTGGTTTCGATACGCCGCCGAGTTCTTGAATGGTCAGCGGAAATCTTGGCGGCGGCTACTCAACCGGCGCTGGATTATTACCACTTCCCCACGCTCCCCAACGTCCCCGCCCGATACGCGGCCACCTTGCGCCGGGTGCCGGGGGAGGTGCCCGCGGGCAGGGCGTCCAGGGGGAAGAAGCGGGCGTCGGCGATCTCCGGGCTGGGGGGACGGTCGCCCAGGGTGAAGGTTTCGCTCAAAAAACAGACCACATGGTCGCTCTTGTAATCCGTAAAGTTGGCAAAGACGCCGACCAGCCGCATGGCCCCCGGCTGATCGCCGATCACCGCCCCCACCTCCTCCGCCGCCTCCCGCCGGGCCGCCGCCTCCACGGGTTCGTCCCGCTTCACCCCGCCGCCGGGGAAGTACCATTCATCCTGATAGGTGTGCTTCACCAGCATCACCCGGCCCTCCTGCACCAACATCACCCGCACGCCCATGCTCACCGGTCGGCGGATGCGCCACCACTGTACGGCCAGCCGATACGCCACCGTCAACAAAAAACTCCGCATAATCACCTTCCGCCCAAAAATAATCCACGAATCTCCACGAATCTCCACGAATCAAAAATAAAAAAGATTCGTGCCGATTCGTGCCGATTCGTGGATCGAAATTACGCCACCTTTCCCACCACCAAGCAGGCATTTTGCCCGCCCAGCCCAAAGGAATTGGACATGGCATAGGTTACCCGACGTTCCCTGGCCCCGTTGGGCACATAGTCCAGATCGCAGTCCGGGTCGGGCGTTTGGTAGTTGATGGTGGGGTGGATGCGGTCGGTGAAAACGGCCATGATGGTGGCCAGGGCTTCGATGGCCCCGGCCCCGCCAAAGGAGTGGCCCAGCATGGACTTGGTGGAGTTGATGGCCATCTGATAGGCATGTTCGCCAAAGAGACGCTTGATGGCCGTGGTCTCGGTCTTGTCGTTGAGGGGGGTGCTGGTGCCGTGGGCGTTGATGTGGTCCAACTGTTCGTGGGCCAGACCGGCGTCGGCCAAGGCCCAACGCATGGCCCGCTGCGCCCCCTCGCCGTCGGGTTGCGGAGCCGCCACATGGTACGCATCCGCCGAGGCCGAGTGGCCCAGGACTTCGGCATAGATGCGAGCGCCTCGGGCTTGGGCCGATGCCAGGCTCTCCAAGACCAGCACCGCCGCGCCTTCGCCAATGATGAAGCCGTCCCGATCCTGGTCGAAGGGGCGGCTGGCGGCCTGGGGATCGTCGTTGCGGGTGCTGATGGCCCGCATGGCCGAGAAGCCCGCCACAAAGGATTCGCACACCAACCCCTCTACCCCCCCGGCCAAGACTCGATCCGCCACCCCCCGGCGGATCAGCTCCATCCCTTCGCCGATGGCCTGGGTGCCGGCCGCGCAGGCGGTGACCACGGTGTTGAGCGGTCCCTTGGCCCCAAAGATCTGGCTGAGATAGTAGGCGGGCATGTTGGGCAGCCCGCCCACCGCGGTCATGGGCAACACCCGAAAGCTGCCCGTGCGCCCGGCATAGAGCAGCATATCCTCATAGAAATCGAAGCCCCCCAACCCCGTACCCAGGATCACCCCTGTGCGCTCGCCAAGGTCGCCCGCGGTGGAGAGCCCGGCATCTTCCAAGGCTTGATGGGCCGCGCCCACGGCAAACTGGGAGGAG
The DNA here is from genome assembly GCA_018003515.1 of Caldilineaceae bacterium. Lineage (GTDB taxonomy): Bacteria > Chloroflexota > Anaerolineae > Caldilineales > Caldilineaceae > JAGNDO01. The sequence continues at coordinate 1,519 of JAGNDO010000141.1, read as the reverse complement.
CGGGCCATGCGTCGGGCCTCTTTGCGCTCCAGATAGCGCAGGGGGTTCCAATCCTTGACCTCGGCGGCGATGCGGGTGGGGTAGGGCGAGGCGTCGAACAGGGTCACCCGGTCCACGCCAGAGCGCCCGGCCAGGAGATTGTGCCAGGTCTCGCTGGCGCTGTGGCCCACGGGGGTGACCGCGCCCATCCCCGTCACCACCACGCGAGGGCGGGCGGGGCGGTCAAGCAAACCGCCCAGGGCGGCCAAGGCTTGGTCCAGCACCTCGCCGGTGAGGGCAAGGGGACCGCTGGGACCGTCGCCCTGAAGCTGGGTCAGGCTGTGCATGAGCAGGCTGCGGGCGGACGCCGGCAGATGGCTCAACCGCTGCTGAAGTCGGGTCAATTGAGTGGTGGTCGTGCTGTCTTGTGGCATGGGTGGCTTTCTAAACGAAGTCAAGATTCGATAGGTCCCCCCAAAATTGGGGGGCAGGGGGCGGGGACGCTCTGCAACGATACCTTAGATTTGCCAGAATTTCAAGCCATGTAAATTTCCAAGGCCCGCACAAAGGCGAAGAGGGCCTCATCCTCCGAGACCGGGGCCACGAATTGCAGACCCAAGGGCAGGGCCGGGGCGGGGCCAAAGTGGGGCCGGGTGAGGGCGGGCATGCCGGCGTGGGTCCAGGGCAGATTCATGGCCGGGCTGCCTGTGGAGAGGATGCCGGCCGGGGCCGGTCCCGTGGCTGACGGGCAAAGCCAGAGATCGATCTCCGCGCCCTGCATGGTCGTGTGCAACGTCTCGGCCAGCAGTTCTCGCCCGATCCGGCCCTCGGCCAGGCTCTGCTCGCTGACCAGCTTGCCCTCTTGGATCAAGGCCGCGGTGCGGGGGCGGTAGTGCTTGGCTTGGGATGCAAACCACTTTTTGTGAACCTGGGCCAGCTCCGCCGCGATCATATTTTGATGACGCCGGGCGATTGCCTCGATGTCCGCCATCACCGGTACCAGGCGGATGATCACCCCGGCGGCGAGCAACAGGTCAACTTGGGCGACGAATGCGGCCAGGGCAACCGGGTCGGTCTGGTCCAAATAAGGTCCATGCGGGATGCCCAGCACGGGCAGACGGTCGGCTGGCTCGGCAGCTTCGTCCTCCCACCAGTGGCAGAGAAGCGAGGCGGCTAGGGCGGCATCGGCCACGCTGTGGGTGAAGATCCCCACCGTGTCCACCGAGGGGGAGAAGGGGATCAATTCGGCGCTGGGAATGCGGTCATAGGTGGGTTTGAAGCCCACAATGCCGCAAAAAGCCGCCGGGCGGATCACGGATCCCACGGTCTGGGTGCCCAGGGCCAGGGGACAGAAGCCGGCGGCCACGGCCGCCGCGGATCCGCTGCTGGAGCCGCCGGGGGTGTGGTCCAAATTGTGGGGGTTGCGGGTCGGACCCGGCTCAAAATAGGCAAACTCCGTGGTCACGGTCTTGGCCAGTACCAAGGCCCCGGCCTCCCGCAGGGCGGTCACCACCTCGGCCTCTTCGGCCTGATCCCCGCC
>JAGNDO010000078.1 GCA_018003515.1 Caldilineaceae bacterium | reverse complement strand
GCGATGAGCAGGGTACTCGTCAGCCGGTAGCGCCGCCACAGGGTCAGCCCCCAGATCAGCAGGGCCAGATTGGCCAGGGTATAGAAAATGTAGAGAAAACCGGACACAAATTCACCTCGTTGTGATGATGGAGTTCCGTGGGTCCATTCAGGGGGGAAAAGGCCAAAACCGTATGGAAACCAGATTTTGGCATTCGCAATGTATGCTATCCAAGGAAGCGGCTGCCAAGCCAGCCCTGTCCACTTTCTGTCTCATCCGGTCCCATCTGGACCCAAGAAAGGACCATCCCATGCATTGGCTGATCCAACAGGCCCAGCAGATCTTCGACACGCTGGAAAGCTATTGGGAGGGGGATTCGGGCCAACGCATGGTGGCCAATCTGCTGCTCTTCAGCTTTGTGGCCGCGCTGGTGGTGATTGAAGTCAGCCGCCAGGGGTTTGTCTCTACGGTGGCCGGTTTCCACATCCCCACCAACCACTTCTACGCCGTGGACTTCACCTTCAAGCTGCTGCTTCTGGCCGAGTTGGCCGCCCTGATCTTTGGCCTGGCCCATTCCGTGGCCAATTCCGTGGGCAAACAGATCGAGATCCTCTCCCTGATCCTGTTGCGGGAGACCTTCAAGGAGTTCACCCATTTCGAGGAGCCCATCATGTGGGCCCAGGTGCAGCCGGTGCTTACGCCCATGGTGGCCGAGGCTGCTGGGGCTTTGGGCGTTTTTGTGATCCTGGGTTTTTACTACCGTGCCCAGCGTCACCGCCCCATTGTGGACGACGCCCAGGATCTGGTCAGCTTCATCGCCGCCAAGAAGATTGTGGCCCTCAGCCTGCTGATCACCATCGTTTCCATCGGCAGCTATATGCTGGTGCGCCTGTGGACCGTGGGGGAACCCGCCGCCTTTTTCGAGGCCTGCTACACCGTCCTGGTCTTTGCGGATGTACTGCTGGTTCTGGTCTCGTTGCGCTACACGGCCACCTATGCCGTGGTCTTCCGTAACTCCGGCTTTGCCATCGCCACGGTGCTGATCCGGTTGGCGTTGATCGCGCCGCCCCCGGTCAACGTGGGGCTGGGCATGGGGGCCGCCCTCTTCGCCCTGGGGCTGACCGTGGCCTACAACACCTTCGCCCCTATCCTCTCGGATCGGCACAGCCCGGCGCACACATAGCCCCAGGATTATCCCCCGACCAGCGCTCGGATAGCCGCGGCCATGCTCGGATCTGCACCGAAATGCGTCTCCAAAAACCCCAAGATCGCCAAGGCCGACGCAGGGCTACGTTCATAGCCCTGCACAAAATCGGGCAAATGTTCGGCCAAGATCGGATACCTCACCTCCACCCGCCGCTCCGGGGTGAAGGGGTCTGCGCCGCCGGGTTGGGCCGCCTCCTGGCTGGCGACCAGATCCAGCACCCGATCCACCGCATATTGCTGGATAAACCGGGCCGCGGAGAGCTTTTCGCCCCGACGGAAGCGGGCCAGTCCCACGTACAAATTGGTCAACGCCTCGCCCAGCAAATGTTCTTGGCTTTGCGCGCCGCCAGAGGGCAGAGACTTGCGAGGTGTGGCGATGGCGGCGTCCACATCCGCCCGCTTCCACACCACCCGGCCGGGCGAAAAGGGAATCCCCGCCAGGTCATCCAAGTCAAAGACCGCCATCTCGCAGAAAATACCGTCGGCGTAGAGTAGTTTGTACCCGACATCCGTATTTTTGAAAGCATACGCCACCGGATGAACCCGCTCCAACCAGTCCAACTTGTCGATGAACCGCCGTGCGTGGCCCGGCTCCACAATGGCGAAGAAGTCCAGATCCGAGTACGCGTCCAATCGGTCCGTTTCCAGGCCGACGGAGCCCAGGCCGATCAGGGCCAGGCTGTGGTCTGTGGCGGAAAGGGAGGCACCGATGGCGTCAAGACGGGCGAGAAGTTCGTGGGGCGTGGGCATTGAATTCTTCTGGTGGAATGGAGAGGGCTTGGAGTTGGACAGCGACCGAATCGAGGCTGGAATCCTCGACTGCGTAGATTTCGTTTAGTTTGGCAGTGACTGGGTCAATTTCTGCGGATTGTTTATGTTTGAATATTCGAACTTCCTGCTCAAGGCGTCCAGCCAGATGATCCTTTGCCATTTCTAGATCGTACTGACTCTGTAAGTTGAGCCAGAATCGTTCCGACATGCCGAAGAAACGGGACAATCGCAGCGCCGTATCCGGCGAAATGGCCCGCTTACCATGAACAATCTCGCTAATTCGGCGGGCGGGCACGTTTATGTCCCTGGCCAGCCGGGTTTGGCTGATCCCCAAGGGCATCAGAAATTCTTCCCGCAAGATTTCGCCGGGATGGATCGGTGGGAGGTCTGGAAGTGATCGGCTGTTCATTCGTGTACCTCGCTCTTGACCACGGAATACACGGAAAGTTTTCTCGATCTTTTCGCGTATTCCGTGGTCAAATAAACGAAAGGTCGTGACTCATGTCCAAGTCTGGCTGACCCGTTCGCACCAGGGGGTGCGAACTCCGCGAATGGCTGACCGGGAAATTGTGTGGAGTTCGCACCCCCTGGTGCGAACGGCCATGCCAGACTTGGACGTGAGTCACGCACCATTTTCTTGATAGTTTACCGCCGGTCATTCTTTCCCGCCAAATAGCCCCCTGATCCGTGCCATGCCCCGCGTCCAATTCACCGACTTGGTCCGCCACGTGCCCACGATGCCGTAGGGCAGGAAGAGGACGATGCCCACGTAGACCGCGCCGATCAGGAAGCCGGCGCTTTCGCCGAACCATTTGCTGAAGTAGAAATCCAGCAGGCGAAAGACGCCGGCCCCGGCCAGGGCGCCGCTAAGGGTGCCGATGCCGCCGATCAGGATCATGAGCAGGGCGTCCACCGTGTAGCCCAGGCTGGCGATCTCCGGGCTGACCAGGGGTTTGTAGAGGGTGTGGAGCATCCCGGCCAACGCCGCGGTGATGGAGGCCAGCATGAGCGCGGCCAGTTTGAAGCGGAAGGTGTTGTAGCCCAGCATCTTGGCCCGGCCCTCGTTCTCCCGGATGGCCACGCAGACCCGGCCCGTGGGGGAGTTGACGAAGCGGCGGAAGAGCATGTAGGCGAAGACCATGGCGAAGAGGGCCACATAGTAAAAACGCAGCCGCTCGCTGACCGGGTTGAGGAAATCTGGCCGGGGGATGCCCTGTAGGCCCACGTCCGCGCCGGTGAAGTCCACGGCCTCACGGGTGCGGATGACGATCTCGAAGACCGAGGCCATGCCCAGCGTGACCAAGGCAAAGGTGATGCCCTTGACCCTGGGCAGGACGATCCCGAAGAGCAGGGCCTGCACAATCCCCACGAATATCACCATCAGCAGGGTGGGGAAGAAGCTCCACCCAAGGGTCTTGAGGGCGATGCCCGTGGCGTAGGCCCCCACGGCGAAGAACATGGCATGGCCAAAGGAGAGCAGACCGGTGATGCCCAGGATCAGGTCGTAGCTCAAGGCATAGATGCCCAGGATGAAGACCTCGATCATCAACCCCTGGATAAACTTGGCGCTACCCGATTCGTTGGCGATGATCTCGGCGAAGGGTTGACCGTTGGCCAGGGCCAGGAGGAAGGGGAGCAAAACCAGAACGCCCAAAGCCAGGAGGAGAAAACCATCCCCCTGGGGCAGTCGGGCCAACAGAGAGCCTTTGCGTCTGTTTGTCGTCATGATCGCCTACTCCTTCCGTCCAAAGAGACCCTGGGGCATGACCAGGAGGATGATGACCATGAGTAGCACGGTCGAGGCCGGCACCAGGGGCGGTGACGGTTTGAACGGCTCGGCCATGAAGGGCAGGTTGATGCCGATGGAGCCATATTTGATGATGAACTGTTGCACCAGCCCTACCAGCAACGACCCGGCCGCTGCGCCCGGATAGCTGGTCAGTCCGCCGATGGCCAGGGCGATCAGCGCGCCCAGGAGCAGGTGTGCGCCCATGCCGTCGGAAAGACCCATGCTGGGACCGGCCAAGACGCCACCCAAAGCCGCCAGCCCCACACCCAGACCAAAAACTAAGGTGAAGACCCGGCGCACGTTGATACCCAGGGCCTGTACCATTTCGCCATCCTGCACTCCGGCGCGGATGATCATGCCCAGGCGGGAGCGTTGCAGGAGGAGCCAGACGGCCACCAACACCACCAAGCCGACGACAATCACGAAGATCTCGTTGTACGTGCGGATGCGGGCGGTCTCGCCGCCGATCTCCAGCACGATGGTGGCGCAGCGGTGTTGCAGCCAGCCGCTGAAGCTGTCTGCCGGGCAGCCTTCGCCGCTACCGTTGAACATAGAGGGCCGGGGCATGGTGAAGCCCGTGCGTCCCCAGATCCCCCGCACGATCTCCGTGCCGATGAAGGCCAGGCCAAAGGTGAGCATGATCTGATAAATGGCCCGGTCGTAGAGGGGGCGGATCATGCTGAACTCGATCAGGGATCCCAGGGCCGCGCCGCCAAGGGTGGCCACCACAATGGCGATCAGGAAGAGCAGGGTGGTGTCCATGCCCAGGAGCGCTCCGGTCAAGGCGTCGTTGCCAACATAGATCAGCAGACCCAAGGCCACCACGATGCCAAAATAGGCGAGCGGTCGCAGGGGTAGCTTGCCCGCCACCGTGCCCTCCCGGCGACTCAGCCCGGCCAGACTCAGCCCGGCCAGCAGACCCACCAGGATCAGCCCGGCCAGGCCCAGGATGGGGGCGATCCCCTCCCAACTGGCGGGTTGGACCAGGGAGGCCACCGTGCCCAAGTCCATGTTTTGGGACCAGACGATGGGGCTGTCGGTGTAGACATCCGGTGACCAAAGGGCGATGGGCGCTCGGCTCCACAGGGGGACCAAGAGGCCCAGGGCCGCCGCCAACCCCACAAAGGGCCAGATGCGATCCACGGTTTTGGGCAATTTCAGGCGGCCCAGCAATCGGGAAAAGAGGGGGATCAGCAACAGTCCGGCCAGGACCAGGGTCAGGGGCGTCAGCAGATCCACAAAGCTGTCCGGGCGCACATAGACGCTCCAGCCCAGGTAGGCGCCGATCATGAAGAGGGTGCCGTGGGCCAGGTTGAGTACGTCCATCAGCCCCAGGATGATGCTGAAGCCCGATGCCACCAAGAAGGTGATGGCCCCCACGGAGAGGCCGCGCAGGACTGTGACCACCCAATCCCGGGTGCTCATGCCCTGGATGGCCATGAAGAGCAGCACGGCCAGGATGGCCAACACAATGATTTGGGTTCGATTTTTGCGGATGGCTTCCATTTACGCGGCTCCCAAATATTTGTGGATCGTCTCTTTATCGTCGGCCAAGTCGGCCATTTTGCCGGATTTGACCGAGCGGCCTTCTTCGACGATCACATATTGCTGGGCCAGGCGGCTGGCCACGATGAAGTTTTGCTCCACCAACAGCACGGTGGATTGGGCGGAGAGCTGGCGGATGGCTTCCATCATCTGCTCGATGAGGACCGGGGCCAGCCCTTCGCTGGGTTCGTCGATCAAAAGTAGCTTGTTGTCCGGCACCAAGGCCCTGGCCACGGCCAGCATCTGCTGCTGGCCGCCGGAGAGGTTGGTGCCGGGCAGCTTGATCAGCCGTTTCAGGTCCGGGAAGAGGGTAAAGATGAACTGCTCTTTGCGCTCAAAATCGCCCTTTTTGCGCTCGGCCAACTTTAGGTTTTCCAGCACGCTCAGATCCCGGAAGATGGCCCGGTGTTCGGGCACAAAGCCGATGCCCATGGAGGCGATCTCGAAGCTGCGTCGGCCCTGGATGGCCTGGCCGTCGAAGATCACCTGGCCCTGGCGGGGGGGCGTCAGCCCGATGATGGACTTGAGGGTGGTGGTCTTCCCCGCGCCGTTGCGGCCCAGCAGCGCGGTGATGCCCCCAGTCGGCACACTCACCGACACGCCTTCCAAAATGTGGAATTGGCCGATAAAGGTGTGGATGTTTTCAACCTGGAGCATATCAGCCATGATTCAACTCCCCGTAGAGGTCGCCCAAATAGGCTTTTTGCACCGTCTCGTTGGCCGCAATTTCGGCGGGGGTACCCTCGGCCAACACCGCGCCCTGGTGCATGACGGTGATTTTGTCCGACACGCTCATCACCACGTTCATGTTGTGCTCCACCAGCATGATGGTTTTGTCCCCGCTGGTCTGGATCTGCTGGATCAGGGCGATCAATTCGGGCACCTGCTCGCTGGCCATGCCCGCGGTCGGTTCGTCAAGGAGCAGCACCTCCGGGTCCGGGGCCAGGAGCATGCCCAGTTCCAGCTTGCGCTGATCCCCGTGGGGCAGGGTGCGGGCGGGCGCGGCGGCCCGGCTCAACAGCCCCACCTGCTCCATGACCGCGGCGGCCCGCTCTTCGTATTTGCGGAAGTGGGAGGCCGGGCGCAGGAAGCTGAAATTGTCCTTGCCCAGGGCTTGGGCGGCCAGGCGGATATTCTCGGCCACGCTCAAGTTGGGGAAAATATTGGTGATCTGGAAGGAGCGGCCAATGCCCAAATGGGCCGTGCGGTGTACGGGCAGACGGGTGATGTCCTTGCCCTTAAAAATGATCTGGCCGCTGCTGGGTTCCAAATTGCCACTGAGCAAGTTAAAGAAAGTCGTCTTGCCCGCGCCGTTGGGGCCGATGATGGCGTGGAAGGAGCCGCGCTGCACCTGCATGCTCACATTGTCCACGGCCACCAGCGCGCCAAACTGCTTGCGCACCGTGCGGGTTTCGAGAATGATGTTTGAACTGGGGTTTTTGGGCATAAGGGCCTCGGATTTCAGGAGGAGATTGGGAGATTGAGAGATTGGGAGATTGGTTTTGTGTGACCAAACCAATCTCCCAATCTCCTACTCTCCCAATCTCCCCACCAATCAACTAATCAACCAATCAACAAACCTTATTCCCCACTCAAACTACCATAGGGCAGGTCGCCACAGCGGTCCTTGAGGGCTTCGGGCAGGAGGCAGGGAGGCTCGGGGCGCACGGTCTTGACCAACTCGAAGAACTTGAAGTCGGGATCGTCGATGTTGACCAGCTTGAGCACGTACATGTCTTGGATGGCCACGTGATCTTCCGGGCGCACGAAGATGGTGCCCTTGGGACCTTCGAAGCTCATGCCTTCCATAGCGCCGATCAGGGCCGCGGAGGAGGTGTCCCCGCTCGTGGCCTTGATGGCTTCCACGGCCATGATGGCGGCGTTCATGCCATCGGCGTCAAAGAGATCCGGGGGTACCTGGTAGCGGGCCACGGTCTCCACGGTCAGCCAGTCGTTGATGGGGTTGCTGGGGGAGGTGTAGTGATAGAGGATGCTGGCGGTGCTACCCACGGCATTGCCGAAGAAGACCGGGATCAGACTGTTGTTGACAAAGGCCGAGCCCATTGCCATCTCGTCCAGCACGCCCAGTTCCTTGGCGGACTGCATCATGGGGATGAAGCCACCACCGGCCCAGGTCACCACGAAGGCGGCCGCGCCGGAGTCCAGGATCTGCTCCATGTAGGGGGTGAAGTCTGTGGTGTCCGCGGGGGCGAAGATATCATCCGCCACGAACTCGCCACCGAAGAAGGTGCAGGCATCTCGAGCGGAGAAAGCGCCGCCGTAGCCGAAGCTGTAGTCCGGGGCGATCTGGACGAAGGTGCCAAATTCCGGGGCCAGGTATTCGCACAGGGCGATGAAGTCCTGGTAGTTTTCCCGGCTGGTGCGGAAGGTGTACTCGTTGAAGTTGACACCGGTGATGTCATTGGCCGCGGCCGGGGCCACGATCAGGACGGTGTCGTTCTCTTTGGCGATCTCTTGCAAGGTGGCCGTGCTGCCGGAGCTGACCGTGCCGACCAGCATGTCAACTTGATCCACTTCGATCAACTCACGGGCCAGGGTAGCCGTGGTCTCGGCGCTGCCCTGGTCGTCCTTGACGATCACCTGCACGTCACAATCGCCGATCTTGAAGACGTTGTCCGCGCTGCCAGCCGCACCGGCCATGTATTCCATGCCCAGCAAGAAACTGCGCTGGATCATAGTGCCATAGATGGCCAGGCCACCGGTCAGGTCGGTGATCAGACCGATCTTGATGGGTTCGGCGCAGGTCAGGGCCATGTCCGCCGGGGCTGCTTCCGCGACGGGCGCTTCCGTGGCAACGGCCTCAGCAGCCGGGGCTTCGACAACGGCCGGGGCCTCAACAGCCGCAGGGGCTTCCACCACAGCAGCGGCGGGTTCTTCTGCTGCGGGGGCTGCGGGCGTCGCAGCCGGGGCGGCACAGGCTGACAGCAACAAGCTGAACAGCAGAATGCCAATCAGAATGGGTTGAAATCTTTTCATCTGTAGGTCTCCTTTGAGAAAAATGGTTGAGATGCGAGATGCGAAATGCGAGATATGGTCATATAGGTGATGGCTTGGGGTGGGGGAGATTGGGAGATTGAGAGATTAGGAGATTGCGTCCAACCAATCTCCTAATCTCTCAATCTCCCAATCGCCTAATCTCAAGCCTCTTCCACAAAACGTCTGATAGCCTCCACGATCTGCCGGGCGGGGTCGCCGTAGAGCATGGTCATGTGGTTGCCATCCACTTTGACATAGGCACAGTCGGGCAGCAGACTGGCGGTGAGCCGCCCCTGCTCTTCCGGCTGGATGGCTGCGGTGCCGGGCGGGCCAAAGGGACCGGGGGCGTTGATCAGGATGGCGGGCACATTGGCCTGGGCGAAAAGCTCGGCCCAAGGCAGCCCCAAGGCCTTGTCCGTGGCCTCGGCAATGGCCGCCGGGCTGGACAGGGGCATGACTGTGCCGTCTGGCCGAATCTCCACATCGGCCCGGTAATAGGCATCCATGCGCTCGTCCCACCAGCCGTTGTACGCGGGCTGGGCCTTGACCGCTGCCATGTACGTATCCCAGGAAGCGACGGGCTTGCCCAAACGCTCCACGGACGGGCCGATCAGCTCCCGCACGTTGGGGTGGAGCAGCCCGGCGTCCATGATCACCATACACGAGACACGTTCGGGATGGGTGGCGGCCAGATAGACCGAGAGCAGCCCGCCAAAGGAATGGCCGACCAGCACGGCTTTTTCAATGCCCAGCTGATCCAACAACCCCAAAATATCCGCCCCATGCTCGGCCAGGCTGTAGCCCGTGGCCGGTTTGTCGCTCTGTCCCCGCCCCCGCAGATCCACGGAGATAGTGCGGAATCTGGGCGAGAGTCCGGCCTGGACCAGCCCATCAAACGCGTGGGCGTTGGCCGTCAGCCCGTGGAGCAGGATCAGGGTCGGTTCGCCGCCGGGGTGATCCAGATAGTGCAGATTGATGCCATTGACTTGGGCGAATGTGTCCATGTGTTTCTCCGGTCGACAACGCCGATTCCTATGCCTTCAATTCCCGCTTCAAAATCTTGCCCGCGGCGGAGATGGGGAACTCAGCCATAAACACCACGGATTTGGGCACTTTGAACCGGGCGAGCCGGTCCTGCATGTGGTCGAGCAACTCGGCTTCCGTGGCTGACATCCCCGGCTTGAGGATCACGCAGGCCTGGCCCACTTCGCCCCATTTGACATCTGCCACGCCGATCACCGCGCACATGTGGACTGCGGGATGCTCGTACAGGGCCTTCTCGATCTCGGCGGGATAGACATTCTCGCCGCCGGAGATGAACATGTCCTTCTTGCGGTCCACGATAAAATAGAAGCCGTCGGCGTCCGTGCGGGCCATGTCACCCGTGTGGAACCAGCCTTCGTCGTCCACGGCTTCGGCGCTGGCCGTCGGGTTGTCGAAATAGCCGGAACACATGGACGGTCCCCGCAGGACCAACTCCCCCACTTCGCCCGTGGGAACGGGGAGGTTGGCCTCGTCCACCAGCCGGGCCTCCACAAAGTAGTTGGGCCGCCCGATGGAGCCGGCCTTGCTGATGGCGAATTCCGGCCCCATGCTGAAGATGCCCGGCCCAAACTCGGTCATGCCGAAGCCCTGTTTGAAAGGCGTGGGATGGACCGCCGTCCACTGCTTCAGCAACGAAATCGGCAAGGGCGCGCCGCCGCTGGTCAGGAAGCGCACGCTGGAAAAGTCGGTCTCGGCAAACTTGGGCGACCCCATGAGCATCTGATATTGGGTGGGTACACAGAAGAACATTGTTACCCGCTCCCGCTCGATCAAGGCCAGCATCTCGTCGGGCGTCCACTTGCGCATGAGGACCACGGTGCCGCCAAGAGTCAGCAACGGCACGGTGTAAACCAGCAGCCCGCCCGTGTGAAAAAGCGGCGTGTGGGTGAGGGTCACATCGTCCCGGTTCAATTCATGGATCACGGTGTTGAGCGTGTTCCAGGCGATCATGCGATAGCTGATCTGGGCGGCCTTGGGCAGTCCCGTGGTGCCGCCGGTGAAGAGGAGGGCGATGATATCCTCTTCGGAAATGGGCGAATGGCGAATGGCGAATGGCGATTTGGCGTCGAGAATGGTTTGGAAAGGTGCGCTGGTGGGGAGGCCGGGGCCTTCCAGGTGGATGTAGCTTGCAATGGATGGGCAATCCGGCTGGATGGCGGCGATGGATTGGGCGAATTCGTCCGAGAAAAATAGGGCGGCGGGCGTGGTCTGGTTGACCAGATCGGCCAGTTCCGCCGGGTGCAGCCGCCAGTTGACCGGGACGAAAATGGCCCCCAGCTTGCCGCAGGCGAAGAAGATGTCCAGCACCTCCACGCCGTTGAGGGCGACGACGCCCACCCGGTCTCCGTGGCCGATACCTCGGCTGTGCAGCCATCCGGCCACCGCTTCGGCCCGCCGGTTCATCTCGGCATAAGTGAAACGTCCTTGTTTCGGCTGCTCGGCATCGAGCTTGTCCGCGTCCACCACGGCTATGTTGTCGGGCCAATACTGCGCCCCTCGACCCATCCAGTCACCGATGTACATTGGGGACTCCTTTTATCGAGTATCGTGTATCGAGTAATGAACGTGGTCAACCACGTTCATTACTCGAAACACGATACTCGATAAGATCATTTCCATTTGAACGCCGCCACCGCCATAGCCAACCCGCCGCCGGAGGCGCAGAACAGCACCACGTCGCCGGACTTGACTTTGCCTTTTTCCACCGCGTCGTCCAGGGCCATGGGGATGCAGGCCGAGCCGGTGTAGCCCCATTTGTCCATGATCCAGTGGGTCTTGGATAGGGGCTGGTCCAGCACCTGCATGGTGGCCTCGATGGTGCGCAGGTTGAGTTGGGTGAAGACAAAGAGATCCACATCGTCTAAGGTCAGGCTAGCCTTGGCCAACGTGGCGTGGATCAGGGGCGGCCAGTTGTCCGTGTTGAAGGTGGCGGGGAATTTGCGCACAAACTCCACGTGGGGTTTGCCGTGGGCCGCGATGGCTTCCGGGGTGGCCGGGCAGGCCGTGCCCCCGGTGAAGACGCCCAAGGCGTCATGATATTCGCCCCGGGCCAATAGTTTGGCCCCCAAATAGCCCGGTTCCGTCCCAGCGCCCAGGACCACGGCTCCGGCCCCATCGGCGAAGAGGGTGCAGGTCTTCTTGTCGGTCCAGTCGATAAATTTGGTCATGCCGTAGACGCCTACCACCAGCACCCGGTTGTAGTCCACATCGGCAATCATGCTCTTGGCCGCCTGGTCCAGGGCGATCACCCAACCGGCGCAGGCGCTGTTGATGTCAAAGGTGCCGGCGTTGACCGCGCCCAACTTGGCCTGAACCACAGAAGCCGTGGAGGGGCTGATATAGTCCGGCGTGTCCGTGGCGATGATGATCAGGTCCAGCTCTTCCGGGGCCACGTTGGCCCGGTCCAGGGCCTGGCGGGCGGCGGCCACGGCCATGTCCGACGTGCGCTCGTCCTCGGCCATCACATGCCGGGCCTCAATGCCCACATTTTTCACCAGCCACGGACCCACGGATTCGCCCAACAGGGCGTCCAGATCGTCGTTGGTCAACACCTTCTCCGGCACATAGCGGCCCGTAGCCAAAATTTGGGGGTGACGGGGTTGGGACATGGGTGTACTCGTTTCTTGGGATTATCGAGTATCGTGTATCGAGTATTGGGTGTGGTCAACCACACCCAATACTCGATACACGATACTCGATAAACATTAGCTGTTCAGGAAATCCATCATTTCGGCCAGGAACCGGTCAGGGTGTTCGATGTGGGGGGAGTGGCCGCAGTTTTCGTAGAGGGATTCGGTGACGGAGCCGCCGCCGGCCACGTAGGCGTCCATGACGGCCTTGGTCTGGGCGATCATGGGTTGGGGGGGGAATTCCTCCGCGCCGGGCCAGCCGGGGACGGCACCTAGTTGCCCCAGGAAGCCGAAGTCAAAGAGGGAGGTGTCGGAGACGATCAGGTCGCTGTCTCCCCGTGCCCAGAGGATGGGCGGTTTGGGGCTGATGTCGGCAAAGCCGCGCAGGTTGAGATATTTGGGCGAGAGGGCGTTGTTCATGCCCTTGACGCCGGGGGCCAGGGTGGGCCAGTTGGGGGACATGGTTAGATCGCCGGGATAGCTTTCCGGGGCGACCACGGTGGTGTTCATGGCGTCCACAAAGCGGTCTTCCCGCTCCTTGGCCACGGTGAAGGGAGGCTTGAAATAGAAGCCGTTCATCACCTTGCGGGGCGAGAAATCACTCTCCTCCGAGGTGTCTTTGTTGGCCAGACGTTGGGTGAAATCCGGGTTGGCCGTGCCGCCGCCGGAGGCCGCATAGTCGGCATAGGTGGGCGTGCCGGCGGCGTCCCGCGTGCCGCCAAAGCCATAGGGGGAGACCGGGGCCTGAAGCACCAAGGAAGCCACCTGGGCCGCATGATCCATGGCATATTGCATGGCCACCCCGCCGCCCACGGACCAACCCATGAGATGCACAGGGGTCTCGGCCAGCCCCAAGGCGGACATCAGGGCAAAGAGATCATCGGAAAAGTCCCGTAGACCCCGGGTGGCGTCCAGGGGTTTGGCTTCGGACTGGCCATAGCCCCGCAGATCCGGTGCGATGGCCCGGAAGGTGTCGGGCAGACGGATCAGCAATTCATCAAAAAAGGCCGACGACGAGACATTGCCGTGGATCAGCAGGAGGGGCGTGCCATCCTCCGGCCCGGCGGTCAAAATATGGGTGCGCAGGCGGTCGGTTTCGACAAAACGGGAAACGATTGGGGTTGCCATTTTGAGCTCCTTGGTTTGAGATTGAGCGATTGGGTGATTGAGAGATTCTGCCGCGTTAATCTCTTGATCTCCCAATCTCGGAATTGGACGAATTATTTAGCCATCAGTCCTGAGCGATCAGATGTTGGTGTCGCGTTCGGCCCAGAACGGCTCTCGCATCACACGTTTCAACGTTTTGCCGGCCACGCTGCGGGGGAAATCTTCCACGATGATCACGTCGTGGACCTGTTGATAGCGGGCTTCGACCCGCTGGTTGATCCACTTGCGCAGGTCCAGGGGGCTGATAGCGTCGGCGGTGTGTAAAATCACCATGGCCAGGGGCGACTCGCCCCAGCGCTCGTCGGGGATGCCGAAGACCGCTGCCTCCCGCACAGCCGGATGTTGCACGATGATCTCCTCGATGTCCCTGGGGAAGACGTTCACCCCGCCGGAGATGATCAGGTCTTTCTGCCGGTCCACCAGATAGAGGTAGCCGTCCTCGTCCATGTGGCCCAGGTCGCCCGTGTGGATCCAGCCGTCGATCAGGGTCTGGGCGGTCAGATCCGGGCGTTTGTAATAGCCGGGCATGGTGATGGGTCCCCGGCCCACAATCTCCCCCACCACGCCGGGGCCGACCGGCTTGCCCGTTTCGTCGGCGATGTACATTTCATACAGGGGCGGCGGACAGCCCACAGAATCCAGCTTGGCCGGCACGTCGCTTTTGTCCAAAATGGTCACAAAGCCCTCGGTCAGGCCGTAGAGTTCGTAAAAGCGGTTGGGCAGCCGCCGGTTCAGCTCGTCCTTGTGCTCCCGATGCAAGGGAGCGCCCACGGAGCAGATCATCTCCAGGGACCCCATGCTCTCTGCCGAAAAATTGGGGGCGTTGAGCAGGGCGATGATCTGGGACGGCACGGTCATGATGTGGGTCACCCGCTCTTGGGCGATGGTCTCGATCATGCGCACTGGGTCAAACTGGGGGTGCAGGATGTAGGTGGCCCCTTGAAAAAAGGCCGGCATGAGGGTGAGGAAGGCCCCGTTGAAGACCAGAGATCCCGTGTGTAAAATGACACTTTCCGGGGTAATGCGATAGGCGGCGGCGAAGCCCTGGCCGTACAGGCTGCGGATATAGTGGGTGTGGACGATCCCCTTGGGCAACCCCGTGGTGCCGCTGCTGTAGATGATGTTGTATGGGTCGTCGTCGTGGATTTCCACGTAGGGCGGCGCACTCTCGGCCGCTGCGGCGGTCAGGGCGGCATAGCTGCGATAGCCGGGCACATCATCGCCGTCCGTGAGAATAAAGCGGTCTGCTGAGATGCCGGTCAACTCCGGGCGCACGGCGTCCAAATAGGGGGCAAAGGCCCGATTGGTGATCGCCACTTCGCTGTCGGAATCTTCGAGCAAACGAGCCAGCCCGCTGCCCCGCAACAGATTGCTCAGGGGTACCACCACCGCCCCAATTTGCGCCACGGCCCAAAAGGTTTCCAAAATCTCCAAAGAGTTGGGCAGGATCGTGGCGACCTTGCTGCCCTTGGTCACCCCAAGCCCCAACAGCCCATTGGCCAGCCGGTTCACCCGGCGCTGAAACTGGGCATAGGTCAGCCGATGATCCCCAAAGACCACAGCCAAATGGTCCGCACGATAGCGGGCGTGGCGGGGGATCAGGGTACCGATGTTCATGGCGTGTTTCCTTTTTGGGATAGGGGGGATAGGGGGTTGGGGATTGGGGATTGGGGATTGGGCGTGACCAATCTCCTAATCCCAAATCCCCAATCCCAAATCCCCAACCCCCACAGCCCGCTGAATGATCCCCATAAACTGCTCAAAGACCTCATCGGGCAGGCCGTCTTGGTCCCACAGCACCCAGCGCATGCCCAGGAAGTCGCCCATGCCCATGAGGCAGTAGGCCAGCACCTCCGGGTCCATCTGCCGGATCTGTCCGGCATCCATAGCCTTGGAAAGACCCTGGATATAGCCGTCAGCCATGCGCCGGTAGTACCAGCGATAGAGTTCCTCGTCCACGAACTCGGCCTGGCGCACGATCTTGTACATGCTGCGGTGGTGATGGATAAAGCTGAAGAAGACCCGGAAGCCCGTGCGCTCGATGGCCATGCGCTCGGTCAACCCGGCCACGGCCTCGGCCATCTCCTGGCGCACCTGGTGGCTGAGGACTCGCACCAATTCCACAAAAATTGACTGTTTGTCTGGGAAGTAAACGTAAAAGGTGCCCTGGGCCACCCCGGCCCGCCGGGTCAACGCGGTGATGGAAGCGCGTTCAAAACCAACCTCGCCGAAGACCGCTTCCGCGGCATCCAGCAGGTTTTGGCGGGTCTGTTGTCCTCGGGCGGTGACCGGCTGGGGCCGGTCGAGTGGGGCAGAAGTTGACACCTGATTCACCTTTCATGTTGCATGATAGCATGGGGAAAGGGGGGCTGTCAAGAGGCAAAATAGTGTGCGTTTTTTAAGAGATAGGATCGGTTTTATGTGAGAATAATGTGGGTTTTGAAAAATTGACAGACCCATGAGAGTAAGTTGATAGATCACAGGAGGGTTGATCGTGATAGGATGATCTTGTGTGTTTATTGCGGTGATAGGCAAGAGAGAAGTAATCGTTCGCCCCCTGCCCCCCTGCCCCCAAGTCTGGGGGAGATGCTGGACAGTTCCCCCCAAAGTTGGGGGACTAGGGGGGGCGGGGCGAGAACGATCACGGGGAGAAAGTAGCTGCGTGGAACAATGGCCTGCAAAACCCATGACATTTGACCCTAACCCATCTCCCCAATCCTATGACATACTCGCGACAGACGGTAATTCTCGCCGTTTTCTACCGCTCAACTGCCCAATCTTGAAGGTTGAGCGCACCCCTCCACCCCCTTCTCCAACTCGGAGAGGAAAAGAAAGGAAGAGATCATGTTTTGCAGCAAACGGTTTCACATGATAGGGATCGGTGCATGGGTCATGTTTTTGGCCTTGATCTTCACAGGCGGAACGCTTTTGGAGGCCCACCCCGTTGTCGATCCACCGGTTCTGGATCAGTTCATCTACTTGCCGACCGTCTCCAGCCCGCCCACGTCCATTGGGGGCAAAGTGGTACAGGGGGGAGTTCCTGCCTTTGCACAGGTGCGCCTCGTCGGGCAAGGGTACAATGGCGGATCTCTGTCTACCAATGCAGATGGAAGCTATCGGTTTTCTGGTCTTGCGCCCCTAGATCCGGGGAATTCATACACGGTTGTGTTCGATTACCATCAACTCAACACGCTTCAGAGCTGGGACGCGGCACCGATTCTTACGCTAAAAAAGGGCGACAACATTACGCTGCCGACGTTTGACATCGCCAACGTAGTCCTGACAGATCCCGCAGAAGACGCCACGGTGGCATTGCCCTATACCTTCCGCTGGACTCCCCGACCGGGGAATCCTGACGAGACATATCGGCTCGTACTCTACAACAGCCTCGATGGCAAGGAATTTGTGAGCCAGAATGTGGGGTACAGTGGCGAATACACCATGCAGCCGCAGGATTTGTCCGGTTTTCCTCTTTCTTCCACGCTTCAATGGTACGTGAGGATCAACAAAGCCGATGGATCAAGCGGTCTATCCACGGGAAACGATGTCATCTTCAGAGAGGGTCCAGCCACCACCATCGCCGGCAAGGTGATGAACGGGGGAGCGCCCCAAGTCAACGGACTAGTTGACTTGCGGGGAGAGGGCGCACCGGGCTCCGGGTCGTACAGTGTTGCCTATACGAATCCTGATTCAACGGGGAGCTATACGTTCTCTGATGTTCCCCTTTTGCGACCGGGCTACTCCTACTTTGTCCGCTTTACAAACCAAGGTAGCAATACCCTGTCTCGCTGGGAGACTGCGCCGATTTTCGACTTGGCCCAGGGTCAGCGTATCGATCTGCCTGCCTTTGACGTTGCCCCGTTGATTCTGACCGATCCTGCCCCCGATGCGTCGGTGGCGCTGCCCTACACCTTCCGCTGGACACCCCGGCCCGGCCATTCGGATGAGACATACCGATTTGTTTTGAACGAGACTACGCTCAATAATCAGTTCACGGGGCCCAGTGTGGGCTATGCGGGTGCGTATACGCTGCAGAGCGTGACTCTACCTACGTATCCTGGTGTGCCGTCGAATTTTATCTGGTCCATTGACATCTACGGGGCGGATGGATCGAGGGGCTATATAGCCGAGCAGCGCAAAGTCAGCTTTACCAATCTAGCCCAGTAGGATCGACCCACCCGAAGGATGGCCAACGTATCTGGGATCAAAGTGATCCCAGATACGTTGGCTTGTACTGGACAATCACCCCCAAGAATCTTAAAAGGAAAAGGAATCCCAATGACTCCCGAAACGCACCCCACCCCAAGGCAACACCGATTGAGCGCACACCGCGCTCAACGACCCATCGCAACCATCGGCTATGTACTCACGTTGGCCCTGGCGATGACACTCTTTTTCGCCTGGGGATCTGCCCAGGCCCAAGAAAGCACAGGGCCCGAGGAATCACCCTCAGCGTGGTGGATGCGGGGATGGGAGGGGGAAGCGCCGTCCACCCAAGATTCCGCACCCGTCGAGGCAATTCCCACGCCACGTCTCGCAGACGAATTCGATCCTGATACGTGGACAAAGCTCGTGTTTCAGTCCTATTTTCAGGGAAACTGGGACATCATGATTTCCTCAAACGATGAGACCACTATGTCAACCCTGGTTGCCCATCCGGCAGCGGATATTCGTCCGCGCTTTGGCTGGGAGGCGAAACAAGTCGTTTTTGTCTCCAATCGGGACGGGAACTGGGAAATCTATGTGATCAATGCGGACGGCACCGGGTTGAAGCGCCTGACTCAAAATTCAAGCGTTGACACCATGCCAAGTTGGTCCCCGGACGGCAGCCGAATTGCCTTCTCCTCCAACCGCAGCGGTCAATATCAGATCTACACCATGAACCCGGACGGCAGCGATGTTGTGCAGTTGACCTCCCTGCCCAAGGATCAAGTGGCCCCAAGTTGGTCAAAGGACAATCGAATTGCCTGGTCGCAAGCTGATCAGACCACGGGCATCTTGTGGATTATGAATGGGGACGGCAGCAATCAACACGCCATCACGCCCGCCCTCCCCTATCTGACAAATCCGATCTGGTCCCAGGACAGTGTTCAACTGGCCTTTTCCTATGCGGCCCAAACTGATGGCGCGTACGATGTGGCCACGATTGCCGACAACGGCAGCGGTATGAAATTAGTCGCAGGCAGCGGCAGTCCAAACGTTGATCTGATCCCGACGGACTGGGATATGGATCCCGGCGAAAGTTGGTACAGGATTTTGATCACTGAGCTTCAGGATGCCGAGGGAAGTCTTCGGGTCAATGCGCGCGTACTCTTGCAGGGGGGGAGTACCCGCGAGATGTTCTATTCTCCGGGCAAAGGATTTGTGGATTTCGAGGTGGCGGATCGAACGCCGCCGGTCTCGCAAATTAATCCGTTACCCGCTTTGACTAGGGCAGATGGGTACAATGTCACATGGTCTGTTCACGATATTGGGCCATCGGGGATTTGGAGAACTGAGCTTCAGTCACGCGTTTTACCCGATGGCGCGTGGGAAAGCTCCTACTTTTCCGCCCTTAGCCCCCCGTACGCCTATTTACAAGGACAATCCGGCACGTCGATGGCATTTCGGGCGCGTGCATCCGATTATGCCGGGAATGTGGAGGCTTGGCCGGCCAATGGTGCGGCAGAAACCCAGACCTCCTTTTTCTCACGGAAGCTGACCGGGACAATTTTGGATAACCGAGGAACCCCTTTGGCCCAGGCGTCAATTGCCATTACACCAGCAGCGACCACTGGGGTAAGCACAAATGCCAGTGGCACGTTTGATGCCGGGCTATCCGCTACAGGATGGCATACCTTTCAAATCGATCCAGCATCTGGTTTTGGAGATCAATCCTTCTATCTGCCGGTGAATACAGATCGGTCTGTTGCTCTCTATACCAGCCCATCAGACAACGTGATTCAAAATGGAACCTTCGAAGCTGCTATTGACATGTCAACAGAGTGGATAACTCCCTACGCTCACCCACACTCGACTGAGTTGAGCCACCTGGGGAGTTATGGAGCACAACTAGGCGTCGATTGTGATCCTGTGCTATGTCTTCAAAATATCCAGCCCGAACTGCTAAGAGGGAAATTGCTCAGTGTGATGGATTCTGCCGACAATCTCCATTTGGTCTGGCAAGATAGTCAGTACGGTATCGATGTTGGCTCTTTTCATTATCGGATACGAAGCTCAGATGGCGTATGGAGCAGTACCCAGGACATACCTTTTCAAGGAAGTCTCATTGCGTTACTGCTGGACAGCCATGATGGGCTCCATCTGATTTCACTGGAATTTACACAAACCATCTCATGGGATATTTACCATCGCAGTCGGAGCGTGAACGGGCAATGGGTGAATCATGGGATAGTTACGACTATTTGGGCGAAAAATCCTGTCGCCCTCATGGGACCCGATGATGTGATTCATCTGGCTTTCTCAGCCCAGGTGACGTTTCCACAAATGGGGATATGGCATCAGGCGATCCCAATCACTGGTGCGCCATCTGCGCCGGAACAGGTGACATTTGGGAATTGGGGGAGTACCCCGGCTGTGGTCGCTCTGGCTATTTCAAAAAACGGGACACTACATTTAATTCACTCTGATGCCTACACAAAGGCCTTTTTCTATTGGATTCGCCCCAGCGGTGCCGCCTGGTATCAGGCAGAGCTTCCAATGCTTGATGGAAATACCCAGGCCATCCAAGATCTGTGGGTGGATTCCAATAATCAAGTGCATTTGCTATGGAGCAAGCTAGAAGATCCAGCCGTTCCAGTTTTCTATTCGGTCCGTAGCGCCAGTGGTGTATGGTCTCCGTATAACATTATTGCCAATCAGGTTGCCACGCTTTCTCATGTTGAAGACCGCCAAGGTGGTGTTCATCTAATCGGTTGCCAATATGAGTCGGGCCAGTTGAGCACTACACGAGCAGCCTATCGACGTTTTCTGCCGGAAGGCATTGCAACTGACCCCTTGGTTTTTCGGGATCCCGGGCTTGATTACAACCCCTGTTCCCAGGGAGCGCTTCTGTTTGATTCATCCAATCAACCTCATTTCCTGTGGACTTTCCGTCCATCTTACTCCCAACCAGAGTGGTGGCTTTACTCATCACCCAGCATTGGATCAAGTACAGAAACAGTTGATACCCTTTCCCAGGTTGTGACAATTCCTGCGGACATGCACAATCCGACCCTTTCCTTCATGCACCAGGTCTGGTTTGCCCAGTCGCCCTCCACAACCAAGTCCCGTCTGTCCGTTTTGATAGCGGCTGCCGACCAAGTCACGCAGACCGAAGTCTTCTCCGCCACCAGCGTGATAGACTGGAAACTGGGCTGGGCAGATCTGCAACCCTGGGCTGGGCAGACCGTCACCGTCACCTTTTCCATCGCACAGAGTGCTGGCGAACCTTATCTTCGCGCATACTTGGACGACATCGCTCTTGGGTCATGGTCCACCCCGTATGTAGGACAGGTTGACCCCGCCAGCTTGACCCCAGGTGTTCCTGCCGTTATCACCGTCACTGGTCAGAACTTCATAAACCCTGTCAGCGCACGCCTGACCCTGGGCAGTCAAGCTGTTGGCGGAATAACTGTCACCTGGGTAGACGCCCAAACTCTTACCGTGGATCTGCCCGCCCTCGGCCCCGGCATCTATGACCTGTGGGTGATCAATCCTGATGGTCAACAGTCCGTGCGGGTGGGGGGGATTCGGGTGGGCAAGCAGGGCTATCTGCCCCTTGTGGCCAGATGAAACATAGAGCCGATCATTTTTATCATCAAGCGGTGAACAGTTCCGCAGCCGCCTATTCAAAAGGGTGTGTTCAAAATGAGTTTGGCCGAGGAGTTCGCATTCTCAAATGCGAACGGCCCGGCATCTAAGGATGCCGACTCCGCCAACTCATTTTGAACGCACCCTATTCAAAACCGGAGAAAACCCCATCATGCAACGACTCCCTCGTTTTCTGAGCCTGCTGTTGTTATCTATCGTGTGTCTGACTGCGCTGTCAGCCGGTCATGCTGACCACCTGGCCTATGCGCAAGACTCTCCTCCTGCTCGTGTTGGGACCAACACGAGCAGCCCCTGGTGGATGCGAGGCTGGGAAGGCGAAGCGCCTCTCAACTTTACCCCCCAATCGTCATCGACACGGGGCGCGATGGCTGATCTCGAACCAGCCCAATCGACCGATTCCTATCCCTGGGTAAGAGCCGCCTTTCAATCCTATCGGGATGGCAACTGGGAGATCTATGTGTGCGAGGACGACGGCCAAAACCAGCGCCGGTTGACCTATCAGGGCGCGGCGGACATCCGCCCGGCGCTACGGCCCGGTGCGGATCAGGTGGCCTTTGTGTCCAATCGAGACGGCTCCTTCAGCACCACGAATTGGGAGATCTATCGAGCCAACTGGGATGGCAGCGGCGTGGCCCGTCTCACCAACAACCCCGCTTTGGACACCATGCCCGTCTGGTCGCCGGACGGCAGCAAGATCGCCTTTGTCTCGGACCGGGATGGCAACGCCGAGATCTACACCATGAACGCCGACGGGTCCAACGTCACCCGGCTGACCTGGCGGGCCGAGGACGATGTGATGCCGGCCTGGTCACGGGACAATCGCATCGCGTGGGTCGTTGCCTCCGCTGTGAACAGCACGCTTTGGGTCATGAACGGCGACGGCGGGGGCCAACACCCCGTCTTTGGTCCTCAACCCTATCTTGAATATCCATCTTGGAAACGAAACAGCTCCCGTATTGCTGTATCCTTCGGGTCTTTTGACAAGATTGATGGCAACATCCTGTGGATGAATCCAGACGGCACTGGCGTGGTCGTCCTCCAGTCCCTTTATCCTGACACGAATGTAGATGTCACCATGCCCCAATGGGGGCCAAACAATGGCTGGTATGGTCCATCTGGCGCGGCCTGGATGTGGTATTCGACGATCAAGTATGTTGAATATGGCGGCAAATGGTACATGGATTGGTCCTACATCAGCAAAGGGCTAAACGATCCCCTTTTCTGGTTGGGCGCATCCATCTTAGATAACATCACAGGCGTGGGCAATAGCAGTTATGACATGATGCCCAGCGTTGAGTTGACCGATGTGATGCCGCCCCAATCAACCGTGAAAGCCTTGCCAGAATACAGCCAGGGGACAGCAAATATTCAGATAATCAGTTCCGACGCTGGCGGCTCAGGGATCTTGGAGCAAGAGCTTCAGTTCAAGATCGGTCGGGATGGGGCATGGACAGACAACGTGCCTGGGGTCGATCTGACCCAGTGGTATTCAGACCCTGGCAACACGGTCTATTTCCGCAGCCGTGCTACGGATTTGGCCATTAACACCGAACCCTGGCCGGCTGACCCCAACGGCGATACCCACACCACCTTTTACACATCCAACTTGAGCGGGCGGGTTTTGGACAATCGGGGCGTCCCCTTTGCCAATTCAGGCCTAACCTTTTCTTCCTCTTCCATCCATCCGATCCAGACAGATGCCGATGGCCGTTTTGATGTCTACATGCACTACAGGCTGCCCACGGATCTGACCGTCCCCCAATCCGGCTTTGCCGATAACACCGTGCATGATCTGACCGGCACACGCACGCCCAGTGACGTTTACCTCAGTCCAACCCCTTCTGCGATCCAAAACGGGGAATTTGAGAATGGATTGGCAGTCAACTGGCTTGCCTCGGCCGGCGTCTCCACCACCCCCGATGCCTACGCCGGAAAGAGTGCTGCCAACCTGCGCAGTTCCGCCACTGCCGCCGTCACCCTCTCCCAGGTCGTGACTGTTGCCGCCGACTGGCACCAGCCTACCCTGGCCTTCATCTATGCGTCTAATCGACTGACCACCACCCACCCCAGCGTCCCTTTCCAGGTCTCAGTCACCGCCGGCCTCACCACCACCCAGGTTTTTAGCGCCACCACCCAGCCCACGGGCCACCAACTGGGCTGGGCGGATCTCAGCCCCTGGGCTGGCCAAATCATCACCGTCACCTTTGCCCTTGCCCAAACCGACTATGACGAAGAGACCGACCTCTTTCTGGACCACATCACCCTGGCCCCCTGGCTCACCCCCGTGGCCGAAAGCGTCACCCCCGCCGCCTTTGACCCTGGCGTCTCCACCCCCATCACCGTCACCGGCCAGAACTTTCTGGACGGCGTCACCGTGCGCCTGATCCGGGGTGAGCAGATCGTCAGCCGGGTCACCCTCACCCGGCTGGACGCCCACACCCTCACCGTGGACCTGCCCGCCCTGGGGCCTGGCATCTACGACCTGTGGGTCACCAACCCCGGCGGACAGCAGTCGGTCAAGATGGGGGCCATCCGGGTGGGCAAGCAGAGCTATCTGCCCTCGGTGGCTCGCTGAGTCAGTCGTTCCAAACGGAATGCCCCGTGGGGAAACCGGGGCATTCCGTTTGGAACGACTGACGTTTACCGGCTACAATGCAACAAGGATGCGCCGCCGTCAACCCCCTGCCCACGGACCGCACCTACACCGGCCAGGAGCAGGACACCACGGGGCTGATGTTCTACCACGCCAGATTCTACGACCCCGCCCTGGGCACCTTCATCTCCCCGGATACGATGGTGCCGGAGCCGGGGCGGGTCAGCGATTACAATAGATTTGCCTACACCCGGAATAATCCTCTCCGTTACTCCGACCCAACGGGACATTGCCCAAAGCCAGATGGGGAATTTGCTGAAGCTAACATCATTTGTCTGGCAGGGTTTATCCCCACAGAGACATCTACTGGCATTCCTAAAAGGGTTTACTTTCAGGGTGACAATCGAGATTTCTCCAATGATTCTCCAAAGACAGGGTCACGTTTCTGGCTTTGGTTAAATGCTGACACAGGGGATATAGCAAGATCATATGTGCATCCAACCCAACGTGTTACTGGGCCAAACGGTGATCCAGTTGGAAACTCCTCTCCACCACGGAATGTGCCAAGTGAGAATTGGTTCGCCGAGGCGTACTATGGAAGCAATCATATGTCGAGCAGTAAAGGTGATAATGGAAGTATCACATTATCCTATGGAGTCGTCTGCTCTGACTCATTGTGTAACCAGTTACTAGCTCCCAACGGAGAGATTATTTTCAGGCCAACTAGTGACGGATCATACAGTGCATCAGGGAAAGTCAACGAGTTCCCGAATCTTGAGGCGTACCATTGGAATGAAGGAGTACTTCAGGGTGATTATCTGTTTCGCATACAGAATTTCAGTGAGGCGGAACGAAAAAGTGGGCATGCGGGAATGGGGTCAAGCGTTGGAATGGCGACATCGGTCTATTTGCTCGATGGTGTCCCTTTGCGGCCAGAGCGGCCGGCATTAAGATGAGGTTCACATGAAATCGCAAGCAAGACGAGACCGTTCAGGAAATTCTATAGCTATGTCAATACTCCTACTCGTAGTGGTTTTCCTAACAAGTGGTTGCATTCCGAATGGCCTTTACTGGTTAGTGTCACCTAAGCAAGATATTCAAGTTGTTGTACCCAATGGGTATGAAGGTCCAGTATTGATTGCATGGGAGGTTGTTGATGGTGTGGCTACTGAGACAAGAGAAAATATCATAATCTATCGTTTAGAGAGTGATGGATCGTTATTGCTAAGGGATGCAAAGCCTAATGGAATCGGACGTTGGTTCTTTTTGTACGAAACAGGTAACGAGCAGACGATTCCAATTCCGTCGAGTACCTGCTTTGATAATGCGCAGGAACAGGGGGTCGTTGTATGCACCGGAGGATTTTATCAAATATGGAATGGGCAGAAGCTTCATCCCAACCAGTCCTTTTTTGTTATTAAACTCAAGGACAAAGAACGTATCATGGGGAGTGGTAGCAACGTGGTAGATAGTTTGTTATATAAGTACGCTGATAGACTAGCTATACCTGACCAATGACAATCAGATCACGTTACTTGTCGGAGTGGAATCCCCTCCTGATTGCATACCGATTACCCAGGATAGCAACTCCCTGCCCACGGACCACACCCTTCGATGAACTCAGGGCACCGCCTACACCGGCCAGGAGCAGGACACCACGGGGCTGATACGCCAATCCGGTCCACCCGCCAACCCACAAATTTCTAGTGAAGAAAAACTTTTTTCTTCACTAGAAACCAGCCCCGCCCCCGCACACCCCCAAACCCTGCGCCCCACTCGTTTGGCCCGCCACCCGCCCACCCCCTATAATACCCCCATGCTCACTCGCACCCGCCGCCTGCTCACCCCCGCCCTCGCCGCCTGGACCCTGCTCTGGCTCACCCTGGGCGACCGCACCGGCTTTCTCGCTCTGTTAAACG
>JAGNDO010000140.1 GCA_018003515.1 Caldilineaceae bacterium | reverse complement strand
CTCAACTGCGACGGCGTGGCCCCGGACCTCTACACGGGCATCAAGGTTGGTTTCAGTTCACTATGCAACGACAAAGAAATCACGTTCCAGTTTGTGGACGACGTGATCCGAGAGCTGGCCGCCCTCACCCCTGGCCCCTACATCCACATCGGCGGGGACGAGGCCCACAGCACCCCCAAGGCCGACTACATCGCCTTTGTCACCCGCGTGCAGGAAATTGTGGGCAGCCACGGCAAACAGATGGTCGGCTGGGAGGAGATCAGCCAGATCCAACTGGCCCCAGACACCATCGCCCAGCAATGGTTCAGCGATGGCGCGGTACGGGCCGTGGCCCAGGGGGCAAAAATCATCGCTTCCCCGGCCAGCCGCATCTATTTGGACATGAAGTACGACAACACCACCCCCCTTGGCCTAAACTGGGCGGGCAACGTCAGCGTGGAAACCTCCTACACCTGGGACCCGGCCACGGATGTCCCCGGCGTGGGCGAGGCCGACCTGCTGGGCGTGGAAGCCGCCCTGTGGACCGAGACCCTGCGCACCTTTGACGACCTGGCGGTCATGGTCTTCCCCCGCCTCCTCAGCCTGGCCGAGATCGGCTGGACGCCCCAAGATCAGCGGAATTGGGGCGAGTATCGAGAACGGCTGGCCGCCCACGGTCCCCGGCTGACGGCGTTGGGCGTGGAGTTCTATCGATCATCGGAAGTGGAATGGAAGTAGGGGATTGGGGATTGGGGATTCGGTGTTTGCCCAATCCCCAATCCCCAATCCCCTACCATATACCCACCTTGGAGCTAACTATGAAACGACTACTTGTCTGCCTCATCCTCTGCCTGACCCTCCTCGCCGCTTGCGGCGAACCGGAACCCATGCCGGTCCCCACGGCCCTGCCTCCCCTGCCCACGGCGGAACCAACCGCCGTGCCGGACCCCACCGCCGTGCCCACGGCCACCCCCATCCCCCTGCCGGCCCCGGTCTCCGGCGCGCTGACTGTGGACCCGGCGTTGGACCTTGGCCCCATCAGCCCGTATATTTACGGCACCAACTATGGCCCCATGCAGGCCGTGCCTTTGGAGATGATGCCCCTGGTGCTGGACGCCGGTTTCACCACCCTGCGCTATCCGGCTGGGGCGTGGACCGATGAGGTGGATATCAAGCCCTTCCAGTTGGACCAGTTTGTGGACTTTTACAATCAATTTGGGGCGCTGCCCACGGTCAGCGTGCGCTTGAAAAACGGCACAGCCGAAACCGCGGCCATGTTGGTGGCCTATGCCAACATCGTCAAAGGCTACGGCATTGAATATTGGAGCATCGGCAACGAGCCCACTCTCTTCGCCGAGCAAATGAACGAGGAGTACGACACAGAGCGGCTCAACCGAGAGTGGCGAGCCATTGCCCTGGCCATGAAGGCCGTGGACCCCACCATCAAGCTGATCGGGCCGGAGCTGCACCAGTGGGGCATCGACCCCAGTTCCACCCTCAAAGATTCGGCGGGCCGGGACTGGATGGACGAGTTCCTCAAGGTCAACGGGGATCTGGTGGACGTGGTCAGCGTCCATCGCTACCCCCTGTGGAAGCCCTCCGGCCAGGAAGTGACCATCGACGAACTGCGGGCCAACCTGCCGGAATGGAACAAGTTGGTGACCTATTTGGAGCAGGTCACCAAGGAGATCACTGGGCGGGACTTGCCTGTGGCCTTCACCGAGGTCAACTCGTCGCCTACGGGCGTTTTGGGCCAGCCCGCCAGCCCGGACGCCTTCTTCAACGCCATCTGGTATGCGGACGTGTTGGGGCGGATGATGGATCAGGATGTCTTCATGGTCAACCAGTGGGTGATGTCCCAGCGCAGCACGGGCCTGGGGCTGATCTTTGGCAATGAGACCCGGCCTACCCTTTACACTTTCTACATGTACAGGCACTTCGGCAACCAGCAGCGCTTCGCCGCCTCTGGCGTGGAGAACGTGCGCATCTACGCCGCCCAGCGAGACGACGGCGCGCTCACCCTCATGGTGATCAACCTGGGGGACGAGACCGTGACCGCTCCGCTTCAAATTCAGGGCATGTCCCCCACGAATGCCCAAATCTATCTCCTGGACGCCACCCATAACGCCGAAGATCTGGGCACCCAGTCCTGGCCCGCGGATGGGGTGGTGACGTTGCCCGGTCAGTCGGTCATTTTGTTTGTCATCGAGTAATCCACCAGCTTTTATCCACGAATCTTCACAAATCTTCACGAATCAAAAAAGAAAAGATTCGTGGAGATTTGTGAAGATTCGTGGATAGTTTTGAAATCATACCCATCCCAACGGAGAAACCCTATGCCAAAACCCACCATCCTCAACGCCGCCCCCCTGCCCAACATCCCCTGGGAGGAGCGCCCCCGCGCCCACCCGGACGTGGTGTGGCGCTCCCAGCGCAACCCCATCATCCCCCACAACCTGATCCCGTCGTCCAACAGCATCTTCAACAGCGCGGTGGTGCCCTTTGAGGGCGCGTTTGCCGGGGTCTTCCGCTGTGACAACAAGGCCCGTGACATGCAACTCCACAGCGGACGTAGCGAGGACGGCGTGACCTGGACGCTGAAAAACGAGCGCATCCAGTGGCAGGCCCACGACGAACAGTCCGCTGAGATCACCGCCTTCGAATACGGTTATGACCCCCGCGTGGTCTGGATTGAAGATAGATATTATGTCACCTGGTGCAACGGCTACCACGGTCCCACCATCGGGGTGGGCTATACAACCGACTTCGAGACCTTCACCCAGATGGAGAACGCCTATCTGCCCTTCAACCGCAACGGCGTACTCTTCCCCCGCAAGATCAATGGGCGCTATGCCATGCTTAACCGGCCCAGCGACAACGGCCACACCCCCTTCGGCGACATCTACTACAGCGAAAGCCCGGACATGACCTTCTGGGGCCGCCATCGCTATGTCATGGGCACGGCCGGCGGCTGGCAGAGTACCAAGATCGGGGCCGGTCCCATCCCCATCGAGACCAGCGAGGGCTGGCTGTTGATCTACCACGGGGTGTTGACCTCGTGCAACGGCTTTGTCTACGGCTTCGGCGCGGCCCTGCTGGATCTGGACCAGCCGTGGAAGGTGATCGCCCGGGGCGAGCCCTACCTCCTGGCCCCCCAGGCCCCCTACGAGCGCACGGGGGACGTGCCCAACGTCGCCTTCCCCTGCGCCAGCCTGGTTGACCCGGAGACCGGCCGCATGGCCATCTACTACGGCGGCGCCGACACCGTGGTCTGCCTGGCCTTCGCCTATGTGGACGAGATGGTGGATTTTGTGAAGACTAACCGCATGAAATAGAAAACGGGAGCTACACCAAATGGTTTTTCATCGTATTTCCAGTTTGACATTCAAATCGACTTAGTCCATAATGCATTCTACAAGATCGTGTAAGTTCTGTACGACTAACGCAAGTCAGCCGCTCGGATCTACCGTCGAGCGGCTTATTGTTTAGCAGTTGGGGAACGACACAACTTGTACCGTCTACAGTCTGTAGTAAAGATCCAATCAAGAAAGGAAGTTTCCCAATGAGTGACAAAGTTAAGGGTACCGTGAAGTGGTTCAGCGATCAGAAGGGCTTTGGTTTCATTGCCCCCGATTCCGGCTCCAATGATGTTTTCGTACACCATAGCGCCATCCTGTCCACCGGTTTCCGAACCCTGGCCGAGGGTGATCGCGTTGAGTTCGCCATCGAGCAGGGCAAAAAAGGCCCCGCCGCTGCCGAGGTCACCAAGATCTAGGCATCTGCGCACTCTGCGCACACTACCCCGGTGCTTGTCCTAGACGGTCTCTGATCGTTTGAGAAAATCGCCAAAAAAGGAGAGGTCTGACTCGTTCAGGCCTCTCCTTTTTGTTTGCCCGAAGATCCCGGATTTCCTCCTCTTGCGCACCGCGCGCGACCATGATAGAATACATAATCATTCAACATAAGGCCCTTGTCTCCACCTGGGCCAGATCGATTTCCCTTTTCCACAGGTTACACGCATTTAGGAGGCTTTTTATGTCTTGGCGATCCTCGCATTTTTCTGCCTGGCTTTCGGCCGCGGCTACCCGCACGCGGATTCTGCTGGCCACAACTGTGGCTGTGGCCATGCTGGTTTCTGGCATGGTCTTGATCAACGCCGTGGTGGGTGATGTGGCCGATGCGGCCAGCGCGCCAGCGGTTAATGTGTTGGCCAATGGCGGTTTTGAGACCGGCTTTGCCTCCTTCGCCGGCTGTGGCGCGGTGGGGACGGGGTGGGGCTGTTTCAGCAACGGCGGCGGGGCCAACTATGGCTTCTTTGACAACAACCAGCCGGCCACCGTGGCCGAGGGCGGCCACAGCCAGTCCATCGAGATCAACACCAGGGGGATCTCTGGCCCCAGCCATGACCGCTATGCGGGTATCTATCAGACCGTGAGGGTGGTGGATTGGGCCGAATATACCCTGGCCCTGAAGGGCATGATCCGCACCACGGTTCACACCGGGGATCCCTGGCGCTATCGGGTGCAGGTGGGGTGGTCCCAGGGGGCCACGGCAGATTGGACCAAAGTCACCAACTGGGCCGATGTGGGCTGGGACACCTATTATGACCGCGCCGCCCCCGGTGGATTTGGCACCTACATCACCAAGTTTATGGCCGAGGCGGAGTATGTGACCGTCTATGTGCGGGTGTGGAAAAAGTGGGGCGTGCCAGAGGAAACCATTGATGTCACCTTTGACGCCATCACCCTGACCGGACGGGGGGCGGGATTCCCGGTCCCGACGCCCACGGCCACGGCTACGCCCATCCCTGGGGTGATCGTTCTGCCCACGGCAGCGCCCACCCCAATGCCCACCGCGGTGGCTGCCCCGGTGACGGTGACCCAATGTGCGGCGACCGAGCGGGTGGTCAACGGCGATTTTGAGAAGGGCTTCGCCAAGCTAACCTATGGCGATGTGGGCAACAGTTGGGGCCATTTTGTCAACGGTGGCCGGGCGGCCTATGGCTTCTATGATGAGCAATGGCCGCCGGTGATCGCCAGCGGTGCGCATGGCCAGTTGATCGAGATCAATACCAAGGGCATGGCCGCCGCGGACGGAGATCGCTACGCCGGCATCTATCAAACCATCACTGGCCTGACCAAGGGCACCACCTACGAGCTCACCGTGAAGGGCATGGTGCGCGGCACGGGTGGCGGGCCGGATGCCTATCGCTTCCAGGCCCAGTGGGGTTGGAATGCGGGGGCCAATGCGGACTGGACCAAGGCTACCTTTAGCGGCCTGGATCTGGGCAGCATCTATCCCCGCAGCGAGCCGGGCAGCCTGAGTACGGCCACCGTGCGCTTCACCGCCCCGGACAGCACCATGACCCTCTTCCTGCGGGGGTGGATGAAGTGGGGTTATACCGAGACCGAGATGGACCTGAACTTTGACGCCATCTCCCTGCGGGGCTGTACTACCACAACCACCCAGGCGACCCATCCGACCTCCCCTGTGGTCTGCACCTATGCGGTCAAACCGGGCGATTATCTGGGCAAGATTGCGGCCAATTACGGCGTTTCCTTGGCCGGGTTGGCCGCGGCCAACAGCATCTGGAACTACGACCACATCTATGTGGGCCAGTTGTTGACCATCCCCGGCTGTACGACGGGGGGAACGGTTGTTTATCCACCCCACCCCAAACCCGTACCGCCGCCGGTTGCCCACCGCACCCACACAGTGAGCAGGGGTGAAAGCCTGAGCTGGATTGCGGCCTGGTATGGGGTCAACATGTATGACGTGGCCCGTATCAACGGCATCAGCGACCTGAACCATGTTTGGGTGGGACAGCTGTTGATCATTCCGTGAGGCGTAATGAGTAGTGGTCCCGCCCACCCAAACCCCTACGGATCGAATACGTATCAATAAAAGGAGGCTCCTGAAACCAATCCAGGAGCCTCCTTCACATTACTCGTTACTCATTCATCCCCCCACCCAAACCCCTACCACTGCGCCCGCAGATAGGCGTGCCAGCCCGCCTCAAATTCCCCCGCGGTGACGCCGAAGAGCGCGGGGATGAGGGTTTCCCAGCTTTCGTGCTGGGTCAACCCGGCCACCAGATCGTCTACCTTGTCCGGGCCATACGTGGTCATGGCGTAGACGACCAGGGAATGGGCGGCCTGGCTGGACCAACCGGCGGCCCAGGTGAAGTCGGGATCCCGGCTGACCCGCAAGGCGTCCAGGGTGGGGAGGCCGTTGGTTTCCACATAGAGATCCAGCGCCGCCTGGGGGATGGGCAGATCCGGGGGCGGGATGGGGCTGATGGGGTTGACTTCTTGCGCCAGCCAACTTTGCACCCCGCGCAGAACCAGATACCAGCCGGGGTTGATGCCTGTGGCGTCTTGTGCGCTTACGGCCTCGGCCAAAAGGTGACCGGCCAGGGGATAGATCACGCTCTCGGCCAACTGGCGGCTGGCGGGGATGTGGGCTGGCTGACGGTTGAGGCTGGGGGAAAGCACAATCAAAGTCGGCCCGGAGAAACGCCCGGCGTTAAGGGCCATGTTGTCCGCCACCACCGAGATGGTCA
>JAGNDO010000077.1:10300-25910 GCA_018003515.1 Caldilineaceae bacterium | reverse complement strand
GTGTGCCAAATCCTGTGGAGCCGCCTGGTCAGTCGGCGCACGGTGGCGGGGGCTGCGGCCCAGATTTCGGACATCAAAGAGCGACAAGCGGACGTGCTGGCCACCATCAGGGCCATGCCGGAACCGCCCCCGGCCTTGGTGACCAGTAGCATGCAGCGGCTCACGGATCTGATCGAGCAAGCTGAACCCATTCTGCAAACGATTGTCCCGGCTGAGCCTGTTGGGCTACCCCCGTCGCGCCAGCCCGTCACCGCCAATGGCGGGTCGCTTGGATCCACACAATTCTGAGAAACAGACCATGAGCCTACCCAGAAGGGCGAGACTTGTTGCCCAGTTTAGACAGCAGGGCAGCCAAGGCGCTCACCGGCTTGACGAGCGCACCCACGGCTGGTTTGGGATGGTGGTGGGCGCAGCCGGGCAAGCCTTAAAGTCCGACTCGTCGACGACGGCTGCCGCCATCGCGTATTTTGCTATCTTTTCCCTCTTCCCCCTCACGCTCTTGAGCATCGCCATTGCCAGTTTCAGCCTCGGCCCCTTGGTGGATCAGCACTTGGTTGTAGAAAGGCTGGAGTTTATTGCGCCGGCCCTGGGGCAGTTGTTGGGCGAAAATATCGACGAAGTCATCCGGGTGCGCGGACCCATTACCTTTGTGGCCTTTGTGAGCCTGATCTGGTCTGCCTCTAACATCTTCAACATGCTCACGGGCACCCTGAATAAGATCTGGGAGATGAAACGCAGTCAACCTATCTGGAAGCGGCGCGGTCTGGCCATCCTTTTTGTCCTGACCTTTGTTGGCCCGGCGCTCTTCACGGCTTCCATTGTCGGCAGCATGATTGCCACCCTGCGTGCCTGGTTGCCCGAACCCATCATGCCCATCGGGGGCACTATCAGTTTTAGCGTGGCTATTTTGCTCGATATTGCCCTATTTATGACGCTCTACACCATGCTTCCCCATGCCAATTCTACCTGGCGTGAGACCTTGCCCGGTGCCATAGGGGCCGGGCTGCTCTGGGAATTGGCCAAGAAAGCCTTTTTGGTCTTTGTTTCCACCTACATTTCCATCTCGAACCTGTTGTATGGGTCAGTGGCCGCCATTATCGTTCTCCTGACCTGGGCCTATTTGAGCGGCCTGATTCTACTCTTTGGTGCCTATTTGAGTGTCGCCTATTTCAAGCGCAGGCAGCAGCAATCAGAGGCGGCAGACCCCATACAGGAGAAAACCGATGAACGACACCCGTGACACAACAGCTCGCTCCACAAATCGACGGCCCATACGGGCCAAGCTGATCTTCAATCCCAGCGCGGGGGCCGCCACTGGATCGTTCGCCATTTTGGACGTGATCCACGAGATGCTGGCCTGGAAGCTAGTGCCGGAAGTCTTCCTGGTTGAGGAAGGCTGCGACTTGCCCGGCACCATCCGGGAGGCCCTGGCCCAAGATGTTCGCCTGTTCGTGGTCTGCGGCGGTGACGGCACGATCTCTGCTGTGGCAGGTCTGTTGGCTGGGACACAGGCCACCCTGGGCATCCTCCCCAACGGCACGCGCAACAATGTGGCCCTCAGCCTGGGCATCCCGGCGGAACTGCCGGCCGCGGTCGCCCTCCTGCGCACGGGCCGTCGCATCAAAGTGGACGTAGGGATGGCCACCCATACAGCCTCCTCGGCAAAAGGTGGCGAAACGACCACGCCTTTCCTGGAAGTCTGCTCCGTGGGGCTGGGGTCGGCCCTGTTCGCGTCCGCGGATGATGTCCAACACGGCAATTTGGGCCGGGTGGGTGATTTCCTGGCCACCCTGGTCTCGTCCCCGCCCGCCGAGATCCACTTGGTGCTGGACGACAAGCGGGAGGTGAGCGCCCTGGGCCATGTAGTGATGGTCTCCAACATGCCCTATTTTGGCCCTCACTATCAGGCTGATTCCGCCGCCTCGTTCAACGACGGCCTGCTGGAGGTGCTGTTCTTTGCCGACCTGTCCAAGCTGGCGTTGCTGGGTCACGTCATCAAGGGGACGGGCACGGAAAAGTCGGAAGATCCCCGCATTCAGCATTACCACGTGCGCCGGGTGGATATCGACACCCAGCCTGCCATGCCCATCATGGTGGACGGGAACGCCTTGGGAGAGGGGCGGGTGAGCGTTGAAGTGCGCCCACGCGCCCTGACCGTGCTGGTCAGCAAATCGGCCCCGGAAACACCGTCCGAGCCTGACGCCACATCCGGGACACTGACCCATGCAGACGCCTGATCAAACCCGCCCGACCGGGGAACGCCATCCGGGAGTCTGGACGCGCCTGATCGACTGGGCGCGTCTCAATCGTCCGCTTGCCTGGCTTGCGGGCTTCACGGTCGGATTGGCCCTCTTCCTGATCTGGCTGCCTGCCTCTGTGCGTCTGTTTTTTTGGCATGGCCTACAGGCCAACGCCATCCTGGCCAGCATGGTCTTGGGCTTTGGCTTGCTGGCCCTCTCCCTGCTCTGGTCCTGGGGCCAGCGCATCGACGCCTGGACCTTCCTCTTCTTCAACCTGCGAGGGCGCCGCCCGGCCTGGCTGGATCGGCTGATGTGGGGATTTACCCAGATCGGCAACAGCATGACCAGTGTGGCCCTGGCCGGGATCCTGTTCGTGATCGGCCATCGTCTGCTGGCCTATGAGCTGGTCTTGGGCACGTTGACCTTGTGGTTGGTGGTCGAACTGGTGAAAGCCCTCGTACACCGGGGCCGACCTTTTATCCGCCTGACCCAGGCGCGCATCGTCGGGCGTCAGGAAGGCGGGCGTTCATTTCCCAGTGGGCATACCAGCCAGGTCTTTTTTGTGGCGACGTTGCTGGTCGGATACTTTAGCCCAGGCTTTTGGACCGTGGGTCTGCTCTACGCCACGGCGCTGCTGGTGGGCGTCACCCGCATGTACGTGGGCGCACACTATCCCCGAGATGTGTTGGCCGGGGCCATCCTGGGCAGCGCCTGGGGTCTGCTGGGGGGGATCGTCTATGGGTATGGTTTGTGAGGAAAGCCAACTTTTAACGTACGACAAAAGCGCATGATCTGCCTCAAAAGGCAGTCCGTTCGATTCGTAAAGCCTATCGGTTGCGCTGACGACGGGCGAGTTTGTTTCGGCTATGCTATGAAAGGAAGATCGTCGGCTCGCCAGATGAACTTCCATCCAGGCAACCGATTGGGAAGTCAATCGACTATGCAAAAGGAAAAATACCATGTTGTGGACCATCATCGTTGTTCTATTTGTGCTGTGGCTAGTCGGCGCATTCGGGTCAAATGTTCACGCCCGTATCCCCAAAACGGGTAATGCTGTTCACACGCTGCTCGTCATTGTACTCATACTCGTTGTGCTGAATCTGATGGGCGTGATCTAGACTCTGTGCGTTGGGCGGAACAAACCAGATCGGGCGCAGCTAAAAGCATCTTGCGTTCGCTTGGCGCGCCGCAAGGAACCATCACAAATAACCGAGGCCAAGGCTTCCAAACTTTCAAACAGGAGAAGAAAAATGACCAAACATAGTCACGAGTACGCTGAAAACGACCTCCATCAAGAAGACGCAGTCAAGCCAAGCCGTTTTGGGATCGGCCTGCTGATCGGCCTGCTGGCCGGGGCCATCTTTGGCGGTCTGGCCGGCGCGGGGACCATGCTATTGCTGGCACCCCAATCGGGAAAGCGCACCCGGGCCAAGCTGCAACGGCAGGGCCTGAAGCTGCGCCATCAGGCAACTGAAAGCATAGAGGATGCCCTGGCAAACGTCAGCGACAAGGCCCACGCATACAGCGACGACCTTCAAAAAGAGGTTGGAAAAGTGGAGCAACGCGGTCAGGCAATCCTTGATGAACAAAAAGATAACTTGGCCGCAATCGTCAAGGCTGGGAAAAACGCAGTTCAAGGTAGTCGGAGCTAACCCAGTCGCTCCATTGTTCTCTCTACCTAGGAGGTAGCAGCATGATCATGCCTATACGCATGGCAGCGGTTTTGATAATCTTCGCTGCATTTCTGCCTGGAATGGGCAGTCTTTTTACCACGGTTTTTGCGACTCAGCGACCGCTCGCCGCCGCCCCCACCTTAGTTGGGGCGGCGAGCTATTCGGTTCTGGCCGGCACGACCGTGACCAACAACGGCCCTACCACCCTGTCCGGGGATCTGGGCGTCAGTCCTGGCTCCGCAATCACTGGGTTTCCGCCGGGCAACGTCGTTGCGCCCGGCGTGATCCATTCTGCCGATGGCCACTCTGCCGCGGCTCAGATCGATAACACGGCGGCCTTTGGCTTTTTGGACCAACCGTGCGAAGTCACCTATCCAGGCGTGCAAGACCTGTCTCTGGTTTCTCCCCTGGGACCGGGTGTCTACTGCGCCTTGGGATCCTTCCTCGTGACCGGAAATCTGACGCTCACTGGGTCAGGTGTCTGGATCTTCAAATCTGCGTCAACGCTGATTACCTTGCCCAATTCCTCTGTGACCGGTGGCGATGCATGCAATACTTGGTGGGTGGTTAACAGTTCTGCGACCCTGGATACAGGCACTGTGTTTGGGGGGAATATCCTCGCACTCACGTCCGTTGATCTGAAAAGTGGCGCAAGTTTGAATGGTCGGGTTCTGGCGCAAACGGGTGCGGTAACGTTGGATAGCAATAGCATCTCTCTGACCTGCGCCGCCGCCCCGACGAGTACACCGACAATCACACCCGGTCCATCGCCGACGCCCACAAACACGCCGACGAGTACACCGACAATCACACCCGGTCCATCCCCGACGCCCACAATCACACCGACTGCGACCAGTACCCCGCCCCCGACGGCGGTGGAACTACTTAGCTTCGTGGCAAGCAGGCATGGACAGACCGTTGCGCTGAATTGGGCAACCGCGGCAGAAATCGATAACTATGGCTTTAACCTGTATCGGGCCAACGTAGACAACTTCGCCCAGGCTGAGTTGATCCGCTTCGAGCCGTCAGCCATTCAGGGCGGCACGGGGGGCGGTGCCACCTATGCCACCCAGGACACGCCTCCGGGCCAAGGCACATGGTGGTATTGGCTGGCCGATGTGGATACCCAAGGCGTTCAGATGCTCCACGCCCCATCCGTGGCTGTACGGTCGCACTTTCAGATCTATCTGCCGTGGATAGGGACACACTAAACTCAGATTAGGTTGAACCCTGCGCTTTTGCGCTCTAGCCGGGTCCGTGACCCATAGGCATCAAGCTAAGGGTTTTACGCTCAAAACCAGGGCATTCCGGGAAAGGGCCGGGCGATCTGGGGTAGAGGAAGTAGTGTTGGCCCATTCCCGGAATGAGCGAGATCGCCCCACCAATCCCGGAATGGGCCAACAAATCTGCCTGAACACAAGAAGAACCGGCCCATTCCGGGATTGCCCAGCTTGTTTCCAGCGCTCTGCCCCCACACGATCCCTTAGCTTGATGCTTATAGGTCCGTGACCCGGCGGGTATGCCGCAGAAAATCGTGTAGACCCGCCCGGTCACGGACCGGGCTAGAGCACGGCAAACTGTAGATCTCAAACTAATCCGAGTTTAGCCATCGAGCTGTTTCGCTTGAAGGAGAATTCCATGAACCGTAAAATATTTTTCACTCTCTTCCTTAGCCTGACCATGATGTCGTTGGTCTTCGGCGCCCTGCCCCTCGCCGCCGCCGGAACGCTCAATGCGCCCGTCGGCCTGACCGAGACCTTCACGCCGACTCCGCTGGTCCTCGTTCCGCCGACGCCGACACATACGCCTGTGCCGACGAACACGGCTGTGCCGACGGCGATGCCGACGAATACGGCTGTGCCGGCTGCACCGGCTGCGACGGAGACGCCCACCGCACAGGCCACGGCTGATCTGGTCCCGACCGCGACGCCCACGGTACCGACGGTCGTCGGCTTGCCCGACACGGGCGGCGCTGCCCCCCAAGGCGGCGTTTCGGCCTGGCTTTGGCTGTGGATCGCTGGAATCATCGGCGGCCTGGGTGCGCTGGGTTTCGGGATAAACCGGCGCACCCTCCGCCCCACCCGGCAATAAGCCCATCATGCACACAGGAAGCACGTCCCCGAGGCGACGCGCCTTTGTTCGCCTTGTGGTCGCCCTGATGGTGGCGGCTGTTCTGGGTGCCTGTACACACAAACAGACGGGTGGGGAGCAATCTGCTCCCCACCCGTCTGTCGTCCCGTCTGTGGCACTTCAGCCGATGGCCGAGCCAACGGTCAATCCCACGGTTTACCCGACGATTACCCCAACGGTCAAGCCCTTGGCCGAGCCGACAGCCCCACCGCTGGTCCTGGAACCCCTTTTCAATCCGGCCCTCGACCTGAGCGTCGGGCCTGTGGCTGTGCCCCTCGAACTGCGGATTCCATCTCTGCAGCTTGTGGCACCCATCCTTGGTGTTGGGATCACCGCCCAAAATGTGATGGATGCGCCCAAAGGCCCGGCCGCGGATCCTGTGTGGCAGACGGCTTTCTGGTATCGGGGCAGCGGCATCCCCGGCGAGGTGGGCACGGCGACCCTGGCCGGCCATGTGGATGATCTGGTCGGACGGCCTGCCCTGTTTGCCCGCCTGGGTGATCTGCGTGTGGGCGATCTGATTGTGGTCCACGACGCCCGCACCGGCCAGGATGCGCGCTTCATCGTCGAAAAAAGCGAAACCTACTCGACCCGCCAGGCCGCCGACCCGGCAATCCTGGCCCAGATCTACGGACACGGGCCGGCCTCCGGCCAAGAACCCCAACCGGCGCCGGATGGCCTGG
Organism: Caldilineaceae bacterium; assembly: GCA_018003515.1. Lineage (GTDB taxonomy): Bacteria > Chloroflexota > Anaerolineae > Caldilineales > Caldilineaceae > JAGNDO01. Next base: position 19,184 of record JAGNDO010000077.1, on the reverse strand, counting down.
CGCACTTGACGCTCATCACGTGTGCCGGGGATTTTGTCGATGGCACCTTCGATCTGCGGTTGGTTGTCTACGCCGCACGCAGCCAGTGAAAGCATCTTCTATGCAGATGAAAAATCTACGGATTCCCCGCACCCCGCGCATCCATCCGTGGGTCGTCGCTTTCTTGATCGTCGCCCTGACCCTTGGCGGCGGAGGGGATGTGGCAAGCGCCGGGGAACCTTCCCCCACTCCCCCGGCAGCCTCCCCCACCGTGGACACCGTGGCGGACGGCCTGATCCTGACATGGCAAGCGCCCCTCCCCGACCTCACCCGGCGCGCCGACGGCACGGTTGCCGTCAGCCTCCCCGGTTATGCCCAATCCGACACGCCCGGCGCGCCTCAACTGCCCCTGACATCGCAACTGGTGGTCCTGCCCCCCGGCGCTCGCCCCACGGTGGAGATCCTCCAGATAGAAGAGGTCGATCTGCCCCTGCCCGGCCCCCTGTACCGTGCGCCCCGTCCGTCCGGCGTGCAGCGGGACGAAGCAGGAACCGTCATCGGCGGCGCCTTTGCCGAGAGCGCAGAGACGCCCTGCCTTGCGGTGAACGGATGCCTTGGGCAATTCGACCAGCCCGTCACCCTGACCCGGCTGGGAACCGTGCGCGGCGTGGCCCTCGCCCAGCTCACATTTTCGCCGGTCCGCCCCGTGGCCGATCATCTGCGCGTGACAACGTCTGTGCAAGTTGTGCTCAAATTCAATGCGACCGATCTGTCGGGTTTTTCAAAAATCGGTAGAGAGGTGTCTCTGGATCCGCTCTTGACGATCTTGGGACGATCGGTGATCAATCCGCAGCAGATCCGGTCGGCCCCACTACCTTTTGTCCCTGTTTCGCCCGTGATTGCGGAGCAAACCGGGCTGCCACGCGCAATTCTTTCCGTGGTGCAACCTGGTCTCACCGCCATTTCCTACGCCGACCTGACCGCCATCGGCTTCCCCCTGGCAGGTGTTGACCCCCAATTTTTACGCCTCAGCCGGGCCGGGCGGGAGATCGCCATGCAATGGAACGGCAACGGCAACGCGCTTTTTGACGCGGACGAGCGGCTGCTTTTCTATGCTGACCCCCGGTTTAGCCGCTGGACGAACACGGATACGTACTCCCTTTCCGTTGGCGATCAACCTGGCTTACGCATGACAAGCCGTTCGGCCAATTCCGATCCGCAACCGCATGGCAGCACCTGGCTGACGCAGACGGTCGAGATCAATGTCCTGTATACGCCAACCTGCTATTGTGGAACCATCCCCGCCGGGCGAGACGGCGACCGTTGGACCTGGGACGATGTGCGCAGCCCCGACCGCACCACCCCCGCCTACCCCTTCGGCCCGCTCCCCGGCCTGGATGCGACCCAACCCGCCACCCTCACCCTCTGGCTGATCGGCTACACGGATCTGCCGTCGATCGCACCGGACCACCGGGTGGATGTGTCGATCAACGGGGTCGGCCTGGGGCGTGTGGAGTGGGATGGCCGCCAAGCCATCACGACGACTTTTGCCCTGGCGTCCGGTGTGCTGAGCGCCGCCGACAATCTCCTCACCCTGAATTTGCCGGGTGTGGGCAGCATTGTGGAAGGCATGTGGCTGGATGGGTTCGCCCTGACCTATGTCCGAGGCGACCGCCCCGCCGGTTCGTCTGTGCTCTTCAGCGGAGAGGGAACGCCCCGTACCTACACCCTTGGCCTAACTTCGACGGTCGGTCTGCGCGGGTACGATGTGACGGACCCGGAAAGCCCTGTCAGCCTCCTGGGGCTTGGCCCGGATCCCATCACGGTGAGCGATGGGGGCGGCGGTGGCCACCGCTACTTCTTGGCCGCCGAGGAAGCGATCCGACCGCCCGTGGCCATGCGTTTGACCAAGGCGTTGCCTCCCGTGATCGGGGCCGACTATTTGATCATCTCGCCCTCCCTCGTCGTGCCGGCCCTGGCGGATCTGATCGCCCTGCGCCGTAGCCAGGGCATGGGGGTGGCGGTCGCCGACTTGCAGGCGATCTACGACGCCTTCGATGGTCGCCCCACGCCGGATGCGATTCACGCCTACTTGCAGCAAGCCTACACCACGTGGACCCCGCGTCCGGCCTATCTTTTGCTGGTGGGCGACGGCACTTTCGACCCCAAAGGCTATCGCCCGGATTCCAACGCCACCTGGCTGCCGCCCTACCTGGCCGACGTGGACCCGTGGATGGGCGAAACCGCCGCCGACAACCGCTATGCCCTGTTGGATGGCGGCGGCGACAGGTTGCCCGATCTGCTCGTGGGCCGTCTGCCGGTCAACACGATCAGCGAGACCCAGATCGTTGTGGCCAAGATTGTGGGCTACGAAACCGATCCGTCCCCCGGCGGCTGGAACGGCAACATGGTCTTCGTGGCCGGGGCGGGGGATGAGGCCGGGGATTTCGCCGCCCACGCCCAGAAATTGGCTTCGGCCTTCATTCAGCCGCCCTTCACCGCCCGACCAATCTATTTTGCGCCGCCGGTCACCCCTGTCGCGGACACACAGCAGGCGATCCGCGCCGGTTGGAACGCAGGCGCGGGGCTGCTCCTGTACGACGGCCACGCGTCCGTGCGCCAGTGGGACGCGGCGCGGCTCTTTCACCGGGATGATGTGGCCGCCCTGAGCAACGCTGGACGCTTGCCCGTGGTTCTGGAGATGACCTGTTTCACCGGGATGTTCCATGAGGCTGGCGGCACAACCCTGGACGAAAGCCTGTTGCGGGCGGCGGGGGGCGGAGCGGTGGCCGTGTGGGGGGCGACGGGGTTGGGGGTCTCCACCGGACACCAGCAGTTGGCCGCGGGGTTCCTGGCCTCGGTTTTGCAGGGCCAGGGTGGAACCGTGGGCGCGGGAACCCTGTCGGGCAGGCTGGCTTTGCTGTCCAGCGGCTCCAGCGCACTGGATCTGCTGGACACCTTCACCCTTCTGGGCGACCCGGCCACCCGGCTCAACCTGATCCTGGTTCCCTGGGCGCACACGGGCTATTTACCGATTGTCCAGCGTTAGCAAAACCGATCCATGAATTGTGCAGGGTGTGAATTCTACATCAAATGGTGTACGATAAAAGAGAATAGGTCGCTTGCAGGGGTACTCTGTTTGTGATGAGAAGTCTAGCGTTTTCGCTGATGACAGGATGGCGGGTTTCAACTATGCTTGAAGCGATACTAGACCAGACATGACTGTGGGTCGAGTATCGCCTTTTCGTTGAATCTACAAACAGGAGAAAACCATGACAGACGAGAAACCGAAGACACCCAAGCCCCAAGCCCCCAAATCCGAGACAAAGCGCGCGTCCAAAGGGTATCGAAAGCATCTGCGCCGCCAGAAGGAAGCCGCCCGCAAGTCCAACCCCGGTCATTGATCGGCGCGCCACTGGCCATCTGCGCGCCATGATGGGCGTTGATGGCTTCTGTACGATCCACCAAATCGGAGGCTCCGGGTAGCCTCCCTATCCATCACTATCAAGGAGAAACGAACGATGGCAAAAGAACAGAAGCCGAATAAGAACGATAAAAAGAAGCCTGCCAAAACCATGAAGGAAAAAAAGCAGGCGAAGCGTGAAAAGAAAGAAAACAAAGGTGGGATTGCCCCTGCTGGCAAGTAACGCTGCAAGGTGAGGAAGAGCATGAAACCGCTAATCGACTACTTCTACCGTTTTCCCAGCAACCATCTTTACAACATGCCGGGCCGCTGCCGGGTGCGCATCTACAAACGCAAAAACGGTGCCCACACGGTGCTGTTGACCGAGCTTGACGTCAATTCCGGCGAAACCATCACCAACGCCTGTGAGCGGATTGCCACGGATCTGACATCGGCGCGCAAGCTTAACGCCAAGACGACCCGGTGGATCCAACACGATCCGCCCCACGACGATCTGCCCCACGTTTTTGAGGAAGTGCAGTTTACTTGGGGCAGCCGCAAAACGGCAACTGACCCCCAGTGGCAGCAGTTGAGCGATGAACAAGCCGAAGCGCTGACCGGGGAAAGTGTGAGCGCCCTGAATCGGCATTTGGGCGATTTTGAACTTAAGCCAGATGAGGGAGGCAAAGATGCGGCAGCTAAAACCTAAAGAGCAGCATGAGCAACTCTTGGCCGATGCCGACAAAGAGAAGATCGTGCAATATTTGACCGATGGCCAGGATCAAGAGATCATCCTTGTCGCTGTCACCCTTGCCCGGCAAAGCAGCCTGTTCGTCCACTTCCGGCGCTTGTGGATGATGCGGGTTGCGGATCTGGACAAACGGCTCAGCACGGATGCGTACATGCAGAATGTCTTTGTCAATCGACGGGACTTGTACAAGGAACTATCCAGAGCGTCGTCCTCGTGAAGGAGCGACGGGCCCTGCCTGTCCTATCTAAAGCTATCCAACTGAGCGCCACATGAACATCGGAACAATCACGCAGATGAGCCAATCCGCAGGAAAGGCCACGGGAAATTTAGGGAATAGCCCGGCCTCCATCCGCCTCTTGATCGCGGACGACCAGCCCAGGGTGCGCCAGAGCCTGGAGGCCCTGCTCACCGCCCTGCGCTGGAGTACGCCCAGCCGCACCCAATTCCCCATCGAGATCGTCGGGGAAGCCGATGATGGTCAGCAGGTCGTGGCCCAGGTGCAGGCCCTGCATCCAGATGTGGTCGTGCTGGATCTGCCCACCCATGATTCGGCGGATCGAGTGGTCCTGGCCGGGTCACGGCTGGATGGCTTGGCCGCCATTCGCACCATCAAACGCCGCTGGCCCCATGTCCGGGTGGTGGTCCTCACCATGTATGCCACGGATCGGGCCGCCGTCCTCCTGGCCGGGGCGGATGCCTTTTTGCTCAAGGGCTGCCCCACCAGCGAACTGCTGGATGCTGTGATGCCCGCAGCCCACTAGCCCCCGTTCACCCCTGCCCCCCTAGCCCCCCAACTTTGGGGGGAACGGTCCACGACCTCCCCCAGAATTGGGGGTCGGGGGGCAGAGGGGTGAACGGTTACGCCCCGTTTAATCCCCCGCCGTCGCCCCAATCACCTCATCCTCGCAATCCAGAATCGCCATCTCTTGGCTAAAGTAGCGGCGGCCCAGCCACAGGGCCACGCTGACCAGGCCGATCAGCACGGGCACTTCCACCAGCGGCCCGATCACCGCGGCGAAGGCAGCCCCGGAGTTGATGCCAAAGACCGCCACGGCCACAGCGATAGCCAGCTCAAAGTTGTTGCTGGCCGCGGTGAAAGAGATGGTGGCCGTCTTTTGATAGTTGGCCCCGGCCCGAATCCCCATCCAGAAGCTGATCAGGAACATGACCACAAAGTAGATCACCAAGGGCACGGCGATGCGCACCACGTCCAGGGGGATCTGCACGATCAGCTCGCCCTTAAGGCTGAACATGACCACGATGGTGAAGAGCAGGGCGATCAGGGTGATGGGGCTGATCTTAGGGATGAACTGGTTGTGATACCACTCCTTGCCCTTGGCCCGCACCAACACAAAGCGGGTGATCATCCCGGCCAGGAAGGGGATGCCCAGATAGATGAAAACACTCTGGGCGATCTGGCCCATGCGCACGTCCACGATGCTGCCTTGAAGGCCAAAGAGGGGGGGCAGCACGGTGATGAAGACCCAGGCATAGACGCTATAAAACAAGACCTGGAAGATGCTGTTGAAGGCCACCAGCCCGGCCGCATACTCCGTGTCCCCCTTGGCCAGATCGTTCCACACGATCACCATGGCGATGCAGCGGGCCAGGCCGATCATGATCAGCCCGACCATGTATTCTGGGTAGCCGCGCAGAAAGACAATGGCCAGCACGAACATCAAAATTGGGCCGATCACCCAATTTTGCACCAAAGAGAGGCCCAAAATGCGCCAGTTGCGGAAGACATCCCCCAACTCTTCATAGCGCACCTTGGCCAGGGGCGGGTACATCATCAAGATCAGCCCGATGGCGATGGGAATGTTGGTGGTGCCCACCTGAAAGCGGTTGATGACCGACTCCACGCCGGGCACAAAGTAGCCCAGCCCCACGCCCAAAGCCATAGCCAGAAAGATCCATAGGGTCAAAAAACGGTCCAAAGTGGAGAGTCGTTTGGTGCCGCCGACTTTTTGGGACATGGGACGCTCCTTACGCCGCGTATTGGCGGATCAACTGGGTCATCTGGGCCTTGGTGGGGACGCCGCCGCTGCCCACCACCTTCTCGTTGATCACGATGCCCGGCGTACTCATGATGCCGTAGCCCATGATGTCGGCGATGTCGGTCACTTCGATGATGGCGGCATCCACGTTCAGCTCCGCCACCACTTCGGCGGCCAGGGCCTTGACTCGTTTACAGTTGGCACAGCCTGTGCCGAGAACTTTGATTTGCATGAGGAACACTCCGTTGATTGGTTGGTTGATTCGAACTGGGATGGATCGGTGTGGGGTGAGATTGGGCGATTGGGCGATTAGGAGATTGGGTTGTGGTAATCGCCCAATCTCTCAATCTCTTAATCTCCCAATCTCACCCCTAAATCACAAGATTAAACAGATAGCCGGTAAGAATAATGCCGATGGCGACAACGCCGACGAATATACCGATCAGCCGGGGTTTGAGTACCCGGCGCAGGATCACCATTTCGGGCAGGCTGAGGGCGACCACGCTCATCATGAAGGCCAGGACTGTGCCCAGGGCCGCGCCCTTTTCCATCAGGGCGTGAACCACGGGGATGATGCCAGCGGCGTTGGCGTAAAGGGGAATGCCCAGGATCACCCCGGCTGGGACGCTCCACCACGCCCCCTTGCCCAGAATGGTGGCCAAGGCATCTTCGGGCACGTAGCCGTGGATGCCTGCGCCCACGGCGATGCCCACAATCACATAGATCCACACCTTGCCCACGATAGAGCGGGTGGACTCCCAGGCCGTGGCGAAACGTTGGGACCACGCCTGGGGTGCGCCGGCCTCCGCCCCCTTGCCCACAGAGAGCTGCCAGACGAACTCCTCCACCCCTTGCTCAACATTGGGAATGCGCCCAATGATCATCCCGGCCACAATGGCCACGGTCAGCCCGGTCACCAAATAGAGACCGGCAATTTTCCAGCCGAAGAGGCCAAAGAGCATGGCCAGGGCGATCTCGTTGACCATGGGCGCGGAGATCAGAAAGGAAAAAGTCACGCCCAAAGGGATGCCGCTCTCCACAAAGCCGATGAAGAGGGGCACCGCCGAGCAGGAGCAGAAGGGGGTGACCACCCCCAGCAGGGCGGCCAACGTATTGCCCACGCCTTCCCGTCTGCCGCCTAGCAAGGCCCGTGTGCGCTCCACGCTGAAGAAGGTGCGCACCGTGGTGACCAGGAAGATCATGCCCGTCAAGAGCAGCAGGATCTTGGGCACATCATAGAGGAAGAAGGCCACACTTTCGCCCAAGTGGGAGAGGGGATCCAGCCCAATCAAGTTGAAGGTCAACCATTCGGTGACGGGCTGTAGCCAGCGCCACGCCACCCACCAGACCACCGCCGCGGTCAAGACCAGCGCCCAGGCCCGCCGTTCTCGTTGATGATCCACCGGCTGCTTTTCGGGTAGAGAGTCCGGCTGAACACCCATTAACTCCGGTTCAGCAAAAACAAATCCATCGGCCATGATATGCCTCCATCTGGCTAAAAATTTGGGAAAAGATTTCAAAATAGAACGCAGATTTCACAGATTCAACGGATCAAAACGGGTAACTACTAACCCCACCCTAACCCTCCCCAGATTGGGGAGGGGACAGTTCAAGCGTTAACGGCCATTCGGTCTACGGCGATCCGGCTCCTCCCCCAATCTGGGGGAGGCTGGGAGGGGGTGGCTTGGTAGTTGCCAAAAAAAGATCCGTAAAAATCCGTCTGATCCGTCAAATCCGTGGCCTATTTTGTTCCATCGTTGATCGGCTCGCATTTCGGACACGCGCACAAAATAACCTGTTTGTGACGCAGCATGGCGGGCAATTCCCCGCCCACCGGCCCCAGGACCATGTCCAGCCAGCCGCCGAGGGTCTCGTCCGCCAGCCGGTAAAAGACATTCTGCCCCTGCTTCTCGTCCGAAATCACCCCGGCTTTGCGCAACAAGCGCAACTGCTGGGAGACGTAGGGCTGGGGTTTGCCCAACAAGGCTTCCAGATGGCAGACGCACTCCGCGTCCCGGCGCACGGCGTCCAGAATGCGCAGCCGCTCCGGGTGGGCCAGGAGTTTGATGCGTTCGCTCAGTTCGGTATAGTTCGGTTCGTCATTCATGCATAAATTGTACATGCAATTTGTTGAATATGCAAAATTTGGCATGTGCGAATTTCTACATCCCCCCGTCAATTGGCACATTCCCCGCCCCTTGGATACACTTATCCCCATGCCAAATCAACCGATCAACCAATCAACCTATCCCATCGACCTGCAAACCCACTCCACCCGCTCGGACGGCACAGAAACGCCCGCCGAACTGGTGGCCCACGCCGCCCGCCTGGGCATCCGGGTGATGGCCCTGACGGATCACGACAGCGTCCTGGGCGTGGATGAAGCCCTGGCCGCCGGGGCCGCCCACGGCGTGCGGGTGATCCCGGCCCTGGAATACTCCACAACCAGCGCTCCGGACCAGGATTTTCTGGACATCAACATCCTCGGTTATGGCATCCGCCACAACGATCCCGACCTGCAAGCCATGCTGCAAAAGGTGATCGACAGCCGGGTCAACCAGAAAATCGAGCAGATCGAAAAGCTGCAAAGCTACGGCTTCGACATCCCCGTACAGGATGTGCTGGATCTGGCCGGGGGCGTGCCGGGCCGCCCCCACATGGCCCGCATCCTCATGGAACGCAACCCTGGCCGCTTCGCCGATATTAGTCAAGTCTTCCGGGAATATCTGGCCGCGGACGCCGAGAACAGCACCT
>JAGNDO010000077.1:0-10200 GCA_018003515.1 Caldilineaceae bacterium | reverse complement strand
GATCACCGGTGAGGCGGGGGTAGATTGCTTTGCCGTGGCGTCCGGCTCCGAAGGGGTGGAACTGCGGGCGGCGGGCATCTCTGCACCGATTTTGGTGCTGGGTTTTACGCCGGATTGGTTGGCCGAGGAAAGTGTGGCCCGGGATCTGACCACAACAGTTTACGACATAGAGACGGGTCTGGCCTTGCACCAGTCGGCCATCCGTCTTGGCAAACGGGCCAAAGTGCATGTCAAGGTCAACACGGGCATGAACCGGCTGGGGGTCAATCTGGCCGATGCACTGGGCTTGCTGGCTGCCCTGGCCGACCTGCCCAACCTGGACGTTGAGGGCATCTTCACCCACTTCAGCGCCTCGGATCTGACGGACAAATCCATGACCATCCTGCAATTTGACCGCTTCACGGCCTTGCTGGACGAGCTGACCCGTTCCGGTCTGCGCCCCCCCATCGCCCACGCCGCCAACTCTGCCGCCCTGCTCACCCTGCCCCAAACCCACCTGGACATGGCCCGCAGCGGCATCGCCCTCTATGGCCTGCACCCGGACGACCCGGAAACCCTGCTCCCCGCCGGCTTCCGCCCGGCCCTGAGTTGGAAGGCCGTGGTGGCCCAAGTGCGCCAGATCCCGACCGGCGAGGGGGTCAGCTATGGCCACGAATGGGTTGCGCCCCGGCCCAGTACCATCGCCATCATCCCCGTGGGCTACGCCGACGGCTTCCCCCGCCGCCCGCTGACCTGGGGCAGCGTCCTCGTCCACGGCCAAATCGCCCCCATCCGTGGCCGGGTGTGCATGGATCAGACTCTGATCGATGTGACGGATATTGCCGCGGCCCGCCCTGTGCGCCAAGGGGACGAAGTGGTGATCATCGGTCGCCAAGGGGATCTGGAGATCAGCGCCGAAGCCGCCGGCCGACGCATCGGCTCCATCAACTATGACGTGGTCAGCCGCATCTTGGCCAGAGTGCCCAGGGTGGTTAGTTGATTGGTTGGTTGATCTGTTGATTGGTTTGCGTTTCCACGACCAATCAACAAATCAACCAATCAACAACCCTTCACCAGATCCCCGGAATGAACAGCGCACTGCGCTTTTTATACGCCTCAAACCCCGCATACCGAGAGAGTGAACGGTCCTTTTCCCGCATGTTGGGCCACCAATAAAACCCCACCCAGGCGGCCAGGATCAGCGGGGGCAGCCAGTGCATGGCCAAGAGGCCGAATCCGGCGTAGATCAACAGTTCGCCAAAATAGTTGGGGTTGCGGTTCTTGGCCCACAATCCTTCGGTCAACAGTTCGCCGGGGCGCAGGTGCAGCCACATGTGCTTCTGCATGTCCGCGCTGAAGTGGAGAAAGACCCCCACGGCATAGATGGCCACGCACAGCCCCAAATACCAGCCCGGCGCATGCACATCTCGCCACGCCAGCAGCACCGGGGCCACCCAATAGAGGGTCAATCCGCCCCACGCCCCGAAGATGCCAAACAGCCAACTGGTCTGCTCCTCCCAGCGCTTGTCAGGAAAAACTCGGCTCTTCATCACCCACAGCACGCCGTATATGCCGTGCAGGGCCAGATAAACCCAGGCCGTAGGGTTGTCCCATTGGTTAAACAGGGCCATCACCCCCAGGACGAAAAAGGCCGTGGCCCCCTTGTGGCTATCGACAAAGAACTTGAATTTCATTGACCTTTTTCCTTCCTGCGAGGTGAATGTTGAACCAAAAGCTGACCATCAAGGCCCGCACAATTTATGATCTGTTGGTTGAAGAATACGGCATCCCCCAGCGGGAAGCATGGGATGCCATGCACGAGCTGATCTTGACCATTCTCAGCGCCAACACCAACGATGTCAACAGCGGTCGGGCCTTTCGCACGTTGATGGACCAGTACGACGGCAATTTCAACGCCATCCGCACCGCGCCCGTGGACGAGATCAAGCAAGCCATCCGCGTGGCGGGGATGTACAACCAGAAGGCTCCCCGGTTGATCCAGACCCTGGAGATGGTGTGGGCCGAGCGGGGGGCGTACAACATCGACCACGTGGCGAAGATGACCGTGACCGAGGGCGAGGCATACCTGAGCCGCTTCCCCGGCGTGGGCCACAAGACCGCCAGTATCGTGCTGCTCTTCTCCTTCGGCAAGCCCGCCTTCCCCGTGGATACCCATGTGCAGCGCCTGAGCCAACGCCTGGGCATGAGCGATCCCCAAGCCAGCCCGGCCAAAATTAAGGCTATTTGGGAATCAGGTATTTTGGGCCAGGATGCCAAAGAGTTCTACGCCCTGCACGTCAACTTCATCCAGCATGGCCGGGCGGTCTGCCAGGCGCGCAAGCCCAAATGTGATGAATGCAGACTGCGGCGGATTTGCGAGTATGGGCAGACTACGACAGCCCGGAGTGCCTAGGGCCGGAACACCTTCGCTCTAGCCCGGTCCGTGACCGGGCGGGTCGACACGGGACGTTTGGGAGATCCATTCGTCAACCCGCCGGTCACGGACCGGCTACGAGCGAAGTTTATTGCGTCTGAAGTTTGAACGACAAAAAGAGCCGCTCCCATGGGAGTGGCTCTTTTTTATCTTGACGAAAACAAGTTCCCGATCAGGAAATTACGCCTGGGCGGTGGCCTTGTTCAAGGCAATTTTCAGGCGGCCCTTGCGCCGGGAGGCGTTCATGCTGTGGATGGCGCCATGTTGGGCGGCCTTATCCAGGGCCTTTTCGGCGACCTGTACGGCGTCGGACGCAGCCGCGTCCCCAGCTTCGATCAAAGCCCGAGCCTTCTTGACGGCGGTGCGGGCGCTGCCTTTGTAGATGCGGTTGCTCTCGCGGTCCACCAGATTCTGGCGATTACGTTTTTCAGCAGATTTGCTGTTGGCCATGTTTTTGCTCCCAACCTTTTCGGCGATTACAGCCGCTCTGGCGGCTTAATACGGTTCGTGGTTAATCTTTCGACCCTGAACCCTTCAATGATTTCAGTTCCTTTGGTTCAAGGTCACAATCATTGATTGTAGCCGAACCCTGGCCGTTTGTCGAATTTTGCCCCGGCTGATCTATGGTAATCGTTCACCCCCCGCCCCCCTGACCCCCCAACCTTGGGGGGACCTGTCCACGACCTCCCCCAGAATTGGGGGCCGGGGGGCCGAGGGGCGTGAACGATTACCATCTATGGTTGGTTACGCGACTGGCCACGCAACACATCCTGCATGGCTTCTTCGATATACGGATAGGCCAGCCAGACCGAGGCCATGCCAAAGAGGGCACCGGTCACCGTGCGCAGCCACCAGTTGCTCTCCCGCAGCCCCACCATTTGGGAGAGACCGTCCACGGCAATCGGGATCAGGAAGAGGGCGTAGACTTTGAGGCTGGGGGATTTGAGGCGGCGGCGGAAGAGGCCAAAGAGCAGGCCGGCCAGCACCACGGAGGCGTAGATGGCCACGTCCCGCTGGCACAGCCCCACTTTGTAGCCAGCGCTCTCACTGCCGATAAACTTGCGTTGTTGAAACAGGTCCAGCCCTGGCCCCATCCCCCAATTTTCCAGGGTGGACAGGGTGGGTGTGGGGGTGTCGGCAAAGAGAAAATAGCTGTGGTCCGGCAGTTGGTGGCAGGCGAAGGAGTACATGCCATAGATCACGCTGGCCGGCGCGGTGGCCCCGGCTTCCATCAGGACCGGGGCCAGGAAGGGCAGCCCCACATAGACCGTCACCGCCAGGTTGAAGAGTAGCAGCCAGTGGCGGGCAATCCCGTTTACCAGGCGGTCCGCGCCCCGGCCGATGGCGTCGATGGCGTCAGCTTGGCGGGCGGGGGGCGGGGACTGGTTTTGGGGAGAGGTGGGATCGGTCATAGGATTGCCGCCTTGTCGGAAGGTGTGGATGGGGTCCGTTTGGCGGCGATCAGAGCTTGGTGCAGGGTCAGGAAATCTATGGGCGGATAGAGAAGGGGGCCGTTTTCGATGTCCACCACAGGGATCAGATAGCGGAAGCGCTCAAAAAGGGTCGGGTCGGTCTGGATGTCCTGGACCTGCAAAACAAAGCCGATCTCGGACGCCAGGTCCAGTAGATCGGCTTTGACCACATGGCACAGGTGGCAGTCGGGTTTGGAATAGAGCAAAACTTGCATCACAGAATGATTTTCAAGAACGAATCCAGCACATCGGGCGACATCAGCCCCACCCAGCGCATGACGATGCGACCGTCTCGGTCGATAAAGTAGCTGGTGGGCATACTGCGTACTTCGTATAGATCCATGATGGACCCGGTCTGATCCAGCACCACGGGCATGGTGATGCCAAAGCTTTGGGCGAAGGGTTCTACCAAGTCCATCCCCTCCCGTGTGTTGATGGCCAGCACCACCAGATCATCGGCGTTTTGGTTGTAGCGGTCGATGATGTCGGGCATCTCCGAGCGGCAGGGGGGGCACCAGGTGGCCCAGAAATTGATCAGCACCGGACGGCCCTTTAGATCGCTTAGGGCTAGGGACGAGCCGTCGGCCAACACCAAGCGGAAGTCCGGGGCCTGCTCACCGGTGACCACAGAACTGGCGGGGACGTTGGCGATGCGTACCCCCATGGGGAAGCCCCGACCCAGGGTGGTGGGCAGATCTTCCACGGTCAAGACGCCCCCACTTAAGTAGTCACCGGAATTGGCTTCTTTGCTGCCACATCCGGCCACTACCAAGATCAAAATCATCAAAAATGAAAAAAGTCGTTGTTTGCGCATGGAAAGCCCTCGGTTTTGGGTCTACCCCCGGTTGCTCAGGGAGGCGCCGCTGAGGTAGCCGATATAGGCGGGCACCAGGGGCAGCACGCAGGGGCTGATAAAGCTGATCACCCCGGCCAGGAAGGCCAGGGGGGCGGCGCTGATCACGTCGGCGTTGAGGCTGACCCCGTGGCCAAAGGAGCCGGTCAGGGCGTCTTCCAGATCCAGCACAAGCTCGTTCAGCCCGGAGAATTGGGTGGTGAGAAAGGCCAGCTGATCCGACCAGAGCATCCAGGCCATGACCAGCAGAAAGAGGCCGCTGATGATGCTGACCACGTTGGCGTGGCGGTTGAGGCGGCGCAGCAGCCCGGTGGAAGAGCTAAAGGCGGCACCCACGATCAGGAAGGGGATGCCCAGGCCCAGGCTGTAGATGGCCAACAGGGCGGCCCCGGTGCCTGCTGTGGCGCTTTCGCTGGCAATGAAGAGGATGCTGGCCAGGATCGGTCCCACACAGGGCACCCACCCGGCGCTAAAGCTGACCCCCATGAGCATACTGCTCACATAGCCCCAGCCCCGCTTGACCTGGTGCATCTCTGTCACCCGGCGCTCGGTGTAGAGCAGGACGTTGAAAAAGTCCAGCACATCCACCAGCCCTGCCGCGGCCGGATTGGTCTCCAGATCTGCGCGCTGGGAGATCTCTTTCACCGCCCAGCGGAAGACGCCCAGGGTGGTGAGGCCAAAGATCACCAACAGGATGGCCCCGCCCTTTTGCAAATAGGGCAAGTAAGCCGTTAGCCGATAGCCCAACAGCCCCGCGGCAGAACCCAGCAGGGTGAAGACCAATCCAAAGCCCAGTACAAAGGCCACGGCATGGGAAAAGGTGGTGCGCCAGCCCACGGTCGGGGCGGCATTGAGTTGTGAAGTGCCGTGGGGTTGTTGAACTGCCTGTGCCATAGTCTTCTTCCTTTGTACCTGAGCGGAACGAATGAATGCGTAAGTGTGACCGGGGACCGGGGTTGCCAGTTTCTACTTTACGCTTGTGCGTGCGGTCAGGCTGTAAAGACGCCTACACAGTAGGCGACATGATCGATTAAAGAAAATCGTCCCTGCATCCGGCTGGTGGTTGGATGCAGGGACGACGCAAAACGTTGCATGGGGATGGTTAGATCTGGCCCTTTTTGCGCCGATCTTCCATGATCTCTTCCAACATGCGGATCTCTCGTTCCAGACCCCGTTGACGGGAGAACATGAAGAGTACGTACAGGGTCACCAACAGCCACATGAGGCCAAAGGCAGCAGCCAAGAATTCCATAATTAATCCAGTTCCTCTCTGAGTTCTTCCAGTTGATCTTCAAGTCGAAGTTGCCGCCAGCGATGAATCATCAACGCGGCGAAGAGTAGAATAAATGCGGTGGAGGTGATGCCCAGGGTCTGGCCCATGCTGGCCCCCACAGTGCCGATGTCCCCCTGGGCCTCCGGGTTGGCCCCGTCAAAGACCACCGGGTGGATGGTGCGGAACCAGCGGGCGCTATAGTAGGTCAGGGGCACGCTTAGAAAAGCAAAGAGAGCATAGATGCTACTGAACATGGCCCGGGTATGTCGGTTGTCGATGCCATTGCGGAAGAGCATATAGGCAATGTAGATCAACACGGTGATGGTGGCCGCGGTCAGCCGGGGATCCCAGGTCCAATAGGTGTTCCAGGTCGGTTTGGCCCAGATACTCCCTGTGACCAGGATGCCGATGCCAAAGATGGTGCCCAACTCTACGCTGGCCCGGGTCACCCGGTCCCAATCCAGGTTGCGGGTGATCAGATAGAGGATGCTACCCGCCACGGAGACCGTGAAGCCCACCACCGCGGCCATGACAGTGCCGATGTGGATATAAAAAATGCGCTGGGCCACCTGCTCCGTGCCGCCCAGATTCAGGGCTGGCTTGGCGTAGAGCAAGGCCGCCCACATGGCCGCCAACATGCCAAGCACGGCCAATACATCAAAGGTCACATTGAGCGCCGCCCAGGCCCGCATCCCGCCATAGCCCTTGCGGCTTTTCACCGCTCCTGATACCGCCATAACCCCTCCTCTAAACTCGAATTGCCAACAAGACCAATCCCTCAACCTCTCAATCTCCTGATCTCCCAATCGCAATCGTTTTTGCCATTGGGAGATCAGGAGATTGAGAGATTTTTACACCTCTTCCCAAATCAGATCGAAGACCAAATAGGCCACGACCACAAACACCGTATCGTAGAGCAACATCATTTGCAGCCAGCGCCACAGCCCTTCCATGGGCCGCCCATCCACCACCCCGGCGGTGAGACCTGTCCCGGCCAGGAAGATGGGCACCATCACCGGCAGCAGGAGGACCGGCAACAGGGTCTCCCGGGCCCGCACGCTGGCGGTGAGGGCGGCGAAGAGCGTGCCGATGCCCACATAGCCGATGGTGCCCAAGAGCAGGCCGACGAAAATCCAAAAATGGAAGAGATTGACGTTGAAGACGACCAGGGCCACGGGCAAGACCATCAGTTCCATGGTCAGCATGAAGAAGAGATTGGCCAGGAGCTTGCCAAAGTAGACGGCGCTGCGATCCACCGGGGCCATGAGCAGGGCGGCCAGACTGCCCCGATCCATCTCGGCCCCAAAGCTGCGGTGCAGACCCAGCACCCCGGCAAAGAGGACCACGGCCCACAGCACGCCCGGGGCGACCATGGCCATGTTGGGCACCCGCACATCAAAGGCCAGGCTGAAGATCACCACGGCCAACACGCCAAAGGCCACCATTGTACTCAGCACTTCCTTGGCCCGCACCTCGGCCCGGATGTCCTTCATGGCCACGGCCCACACCTTGCGCAGGTAGGGGCCCGGCCCACCGCCCGTGCGCATCTGTACCGGGGCCAAATTCAAAGAGCGCTTTTCGCCGTTTTCTGCGCCGCCCGTGGGGGACTGAACCACTGTTTGCCCACTATCGTTTGTCATCATCAGCCCACCACTTCCCGATAGAGGGTGCGCAGCCCGGCGGCGTCCAGATCCGCGGACCGTTGATCCACCACGATCTCGCCCCCGGCCAACATGCAGATGCGATCCGACCAGGCCAAGGCCCGCTCCAAATTGTGGGTGGTGAGGAGAACTGCCCGATTGGCGCTGCCCAGTTGTTGGATCAACCGTTGCAGCATGTCCACGCTGGCTTGGTCCAGCCCTGTGTCCGGCTCGTCAAGCAGCAGCACTGGCGGATCATGCAAAATGGCCCGGGCAATGGCCAGCCGCTGGGTCATGCCCCGGCTGTACGTGCGCACGGCATCCACCCGGCGCAGCCACAGATCTACCTCTCGTAGCACAGACTCGATCCGGGCATCCGGGTCGATGATGTCATACATGCCCGCAAAGAAATTCATGTTCTCCAGCCCGCTCAATCCGTCATAGAGCAGGGGCGCATGGCCCACCAGCCCAATGTAGCGGCGCAATTCGTGGCCGGCCCGCTTGGTGGAGACGCCGCCCAATCGCACTTCGCCCCGATCCGGCTGGGAAAGACCGGCCACAATGCGCATCAACGTGCTTTTGCCCGCCCCGTTTGCCCCCAAAAGGGCCACGGTTTCACCTTTGGCAATGGAGAGATCAACCCCCTTCAACACCCATTTGCTGCCAAAGCGCTTGCGCACCCCGGAGATCTGGATCAGCGGTTGGTCTTCGGTTTTTTCTGGGGGAGAAGTCACTTCTTGGGGAGCTGCTACAGTCACGCCAAGGCCTCAATCTAATTGTGTATCATGGTCATAAAGATCCCACGCCCCATCTCTGGGGCGTGAGGGCTGTTTTTTTGAGTTCAGAGAACCGGGACAGGCCTAGCGAGTCGCCTCGACAAAGACCTCTTCCGGATCTTCTTCGTAGCGGCTGGGGCACTTAAGCAACAGAGTCTCTGCCTGGAAGCTGCCATCTTCGAGCAACTGGCCTTCGATGATGGCCGACGCGGCGCGCACGAAGTTGTCTGGGCGGGGACCGTAGAAGACGATGGGCAGTTCGGCCCCGGCTTCGTCGTGGACCCGGAAGCGCAGGGTGATCTCCTGGGGATTCCAGTCCTCGCTGCCGACCACCACATCCCCGCTGACCCGCACCCGCTCGCCCACCATGCTGGCACCTTGCTGGTTCAGCTCGGTCACGGTGAGATAGTAGGCCCCGGTCTGCATGGTGGCGGTGAAGATCAGGTAGATGATCAGGCCGATGATCAACAGGCCACCGATGATGAATTTATTATTCTTGCCCTTGGTCTGTTCCCGGTCCAACTCTGCCGGGATGGTCTGGCCCTGGGAAATAGATTGCGTCATGTTAGTTCTCCTCTTGGTCCTCTGCCAGTACGTCCTCGTCCGATGCGTCCTCTTCCAGCCATTCAATTTCGCTGTTTAGAATCTCGATAGCCGTTTCTGCCAAAGCTCCAGGTACCAGCACATCGGTTTGGGCCAGGCTACCCACGGTGAGACCGTAAACATTGCCCAGGGCTTCCCCCCGAATCATGGCCGGGATGCCTTCGCTTGCCAACCGGCCCTTGACCACTTGGGCTTCCAGGGGGTTGGCCGCCTCCCACACCACCACGGGGATCTGTTCCAAATCATCTGGGGCGGGATTGTCTGCGGCACTGCTCATGCTGGGCTTCCTTGTGCTGATTTCTGTGTGAACTTGACCCGAAAGAGACCCTTCAAAGCGTAGTGGCCTCATTATACCAAACATTTCCCCACAGCCAAGAGACAATTATCCCTGTTATCTTACCGCTTTGACCCGCGTAACTCTGTAAATTGGGTTGCTATCTTTGCGGAACGCTAAAGCTGCCGTCGGCCCGCCGGGGGAAGGGGATAACTTCGAGAATGGCATCTCGGTTGAGGGGGCCGTAGATGTGGGGGAAAAGGTGGCCGCTGGCCGCCTCCCACTTCACTTCCGGCTGAACTTTGGCTTCGTCGATGCACAGCAAAATGAAGTCACCGGGGATGGCGCGGTAATATCGATTGGCCACCACGGGCAACATCTCCGCCTCCGCGGTGCAGTGGGTGAAGCCTTCCGTGGCCAAGGTGTCGCTGACGTAGGGGCGGTCTACGGGGTGGCTCTGCCAAATGGCCGCCGGCAGCATGTGATAAAAGATCCCCACGGCTATACCTCGAACTGGGCGTGTTCGCCCACAAATGGATTGTGCAGCCGTTCCCGCCCGATGGTGGTGGCCATGCCGTGGCCCGGATAGACCACATAGTCATCGCCCAGGGTGAGCAGTTGGGACCGGATGGCCTGAAAAAGCGTGGGGCCGTCGGCACCGGGCAGGTCGAACCGCCCGACACTGTCCCGGAAAAGGGTGTCCCCGGCGATGACTTGGCGGTTTTTGTGGTCCACAAAGACCACGTGGCCCGGGGCGTGGCCGGGGACAAAACGCACTTCCACGCTCTCTTCCCCAAAGGTGATGGTCTGACCCGGCACCAAAAATTCATCCGGGTCATCCACCGGGTCGATCTCCATGCTCAACCAGAGGGCCACCCGCTTGGGCGCATCCCGCA
>JAGNDO010000076.1 GCA_018003515.1 Caldilineaceae bacterium | reverse complement strand
GGCGCGGACGGCATCACCCGGCGTTGGGTCTATCTCCACTATTTCAAAGAGGGCCAGCCCACCCTCAACTGGCTGGACCCCTCCTTCGCCGCCCCCCGCTTTGTGATCGGTGACGCCCTGCATTCGTTGTCGGTCCTGGGCGCGTCCATGCTGCGCCTGGATGCCAACGGCTTCCTGGGCATCGAACAGCGTCCGGACGGCCCGGCCTGGTCCGAGGGCCACCCCCTCTCGGTGATCGCAAACCAGATCATCGGCGGCATGGTGCGCAAGGCGGGCGGCTTCACCTTCCAAGAACTCAACCTGACCGTGGACGACATCGCCGCCATGTCCCACGGTGCGGCGGATCTGTCATACGACTTCATTACCCGCCCCGCCTACGACCACGCCCTGGTCACGGGCGACACGGGGTTCCTGCGCTTGATGCTGCGCACGGTGCATGAATTCGGCATCGACCCCGCGTCCCTGATCCACGCCCTGCAAAATCATGACGAGATGACCTTCGAGCTGGTCCATTTCTGGACCCTGCACAAAGACGACCGCTTCACATTGGACGGCCAAGAGATGTCCGGCAGCGACCTGCGGGAGAAGATTCGGGGCGAGCTATACGCCGGGCTGTCCGGGGAAAACGCCCCGTACAACCTCAAGTTTGTCACCAACGGCGTGGCCTGCACCACGGCCACCATTGTGGCCGCGGCCCTGGGCATCCGGGAGATCCGCAGCCTGACCGCCGAGCAGATCGAGCGCATCAAACAGGCCCATCTGCTTTTGGTCATGGTCAACGCCTTCCAGCCCGGCGTCTTCGCCCTCTCCGGCTGGGATCTGGTGGGCGCCCTCACCTTGCCCAAAGAAGCCGTGGCCGACCTGATCGCCGACGGGGACACCCGCTGGATCAACCGGGGGGCCTACGACCTCCTGGGGGCCAACCCCAGCGCGGACCGCTCCACCGGCGGCCTGCCCGTGGTCCAAGCCCTCTACGGCTCCCTGCCCGCCCAACTGGCCGACCCGGCCTCCTTCGCCCGCCAACTCCAACACCTCCTGGCCGTGCGCGAGCAATACCAACTCTACGCCGCCCGCCAGATCGCCATCCCCGACGTGGCCGCGCCGGGATTGCTGATCATGGTCCACGAGCTGCCCGAGGGGCGAGGCATCCAAGTCACCGCGCTGAATTTTGGGGCGGATGCGGTTGAAGAAAGCGTGACCCTCCCTGGAGCAACCAGCGGTCCCGTCTTCGATATGATCGCGGATCGGGAAGTGGGGGCGCTGACCAATGGTCAGCTCGCAGTGAAGCTGGATGGGTACGCAGGCAAGTCGTATTTGGTTGCCTAGCCCACACCTCACCTCTTGCAGAAGACCGGTTTTTTCAAAGCCGGTCTTCTTGCA
Source organism: Caldilineaceae bacterium (assembly GCA_018003515.1). Classification (GTDB taxonomy): domain Bacteria; phylum Chloroflexota; class Anaerolineae; order Caldilineales; family Caldilineaceae; genus JAGNDO01. The sequence continues at coordinate 24,566 of JAGNDO010000076.1, read as the reverse complement.
TTTCTGGACACTGTATCACTTCTTCCTGAACAAAGTCCGGCATTCGACTACAATGTGAATTATTTCACAATCGATTTATGAATCACAAAGGGGAGAGCATACCCATGTCCGAACAACCGATCAACCCATCTACCCACCACCTCGTCATCATCGGAGGCGGCTTTGGCGGGCTGTATGCGGCCAAGGCGTTGAAGCGCGCCCCGGTGCGCATCACCCTGATCGACCGGCGCAACTTCCATCTCTTCCAGCCCCTGCTCTATCAGGTGGCCACGGGCGGTCTGTCCCCGGGCAACATCGCCGCGCCCCTGCGGTCGATCTTCCGTCGCCAGAAAAATGTGCGGACGCTTCTCGGCGAAGTGGTGGACATCGACACGCGTGGCCGGGCCGTGGTGCTGGCCGATGGGGAGCGGGTGGCCTATGAGAGCCTGCTGGTGGCCGCCGGCGTCACCCACTCCTATTTTGGCAAGGACGCCTGGGCTGAGTATGCGCCCGGCCTCAAAAGCGTGGAGGATGCCCTGGAGATCCGCAAGCGGGTGCTGCTGGCCTTTGAGGCGGCGGAGCGGGAGACCGACCCGGCGGCCCGCCGGGCGTGGCTCACCTTTGCCGTGGTGGGGGCCGGGGCCACGGGCGTGGAACTGGCCGGGGCCATCGAGGAGTTGGCCAAGCATACCCTGCGGGACAATTTCCGGGCCATAGACCCATCCCAGGCCAAGGTGCTGCTGTTGGAGGGCACGGACCGGGTGCTGCCCCCCTACCCGGCGGATCTGTCCCGCAAGGCCCAGGCATCTCTGGAAAAGATCGGGGTCGAGGTCCGCACGGGCACGCTGGTGACCGGGGTGGACGGGCAAGGCATCACCGTGGTGCAGGGGGGCGTTCAGGAGGTCATTGCGTGCCGCACGGTTTTGTGGTCGGCTGGGGTGAAGGCATCGGGACTGAGCAAAGTGTTGCAGGATGCCACAGGCGTGGAGCTGGACCGGGCGGGCCGGGTGATGGTGGGGCCGGATCTCTCCGTGCCCGGCCACCCGGAGATCTTCGTGGCCGGGGACATGGCCCACGTGGTCGATAAGGCGGGCAACCTGCTGCCCGGTGTGGCCCCGGTGGCCATGCAGGCGGGGCGCTACGTGGCCAAGGTCATCACGGGGCGGCTGACCGGGCAAGCCGTGGCCCCGTTTCGCTATGGCGACAAGGGCAGCATGGCCACCATTGGCCGAGCCGCCGCGGTGGCGGACATCGGTCCTCTCCATTTTGGCGGGCTGTTGGCCTGGCTGGCCTGGATCTTCGTGCATCTCATGTACCTGGTCAGCTTCGACAACCGGGTGCTGGTCTTTGTGCAGTGGCTGTGGAATTATGTCACCTTCAACCGGGGCGTGCGCCTGATCACCGGGAACATGGGGGATCCCAAGGGGGCGGAGGTTGAGGAAAAGATGCACAGGATCGGGTAGAGACTGGGCTGGCGAACGCCGCGTGAGCCAGGAATGAGTCGCCTGCAAAAGCCCATCAAACCACCGAGAACGCAGAGATCGCAGAGGATTCGCCGAGGAAAAACTCGCTTTTCTTTGTGATCTTTGCGTTCTTTGTGGTGAAAAAGACCTTCCCATCCACCCCTACCTTTTTGCCCCAAAATCGTGGTACAATACCCTCCATCGTCGCCCATCCTGCTCCATCCCCACGCCCCGGAGGTTCCCATGTTGATCCCATTGCCCACCCAAATCGCCAAGATCGCCTGGACCGGCGCATTAGAATCCCAATCCCAGGTGGAGAGCTTCCGCAAAGGCGGCGGTCTGCCCCGGCTCACCCTGGGCACGCCCCAATTCTGGCCCGCCACCCAGTTGATGACCGCCCGCCCCGGTCCCCCGTGGACCCCGCCCCAGGCGGACCATGCCTACACCCTGGTCCAACTCCCCTTCACCCTGCATCCGCCGGGGTTGGACGCGTCCGCCCGCTATGCGGAGGCCCGGCTGCTGGCCCAGCTTTTGCCCCACTCCCCCAGCGGACCCGCGGTGATCGCCCACGATCTGCATCCCCAGCGGGAGGCGGTGATGGGCAGCCGCACCTACAAATTTGGCCTGAATCCCAGCCTGAAATTTGGCCCGGTGGAGATGGGCGAAGGCAGCATGGGCGTGGAGATCGAGACGCCCACGGCCGGGGTGGCTGTCCAAGCCTTCGGCCTGGGGGAGAGCCGCCCCTATTGGACCTTCCACCACCAGGACGCCGCGCCGTTGACCGGCACCCATGCGGTCTATCTCGTCATCGCCGCGCCAGTGGCCGCCCAGCCCGTGCGCCTGATCCTGGACGCAGACGCCACCATCCAAGACCGCTTTGGGCCGGTGCGGGTGGGGTTGCCCCGAAAGGCGGCGGAGAGTTTGACGTTTGAGATCACGTAAGCCAGCGCGGGTTGACCCAGGATCTCGCTCCCACGCTCCGCGTGGGAGCGGTTAACGACGCTCTGCGTCGAGGGGCGCAGAGCGCCCATTTACGTTCCCACGCTCCGCGTGGGAACGAGATTTGTCCACCATCCCTTCACCCCGGAGACTATTGCCATGACCCAACCCATCGAACTGTCTGTCCGTTTCACCGCCGAGGAAGGCGACCCTGTCATCCGTGTCAACCTCTTTCGACCGAACAATGGCACATCTACCCAGCCCCAACCGTGGACGCCGCCCCTGACCGACGCGGATCTGGCCGATCTGCGCTGGTATTTGGAGGTCTTCAGCCTGTGGCCCACGGGGCCGGACTATGTGCGGGCGGAGGGGATCAAGAGCAGGCTGGAAGGCTGGGGCCGGGCGCTGCGGGACAGTTTTCTGGTCGCACCCAACAGCGGGCGGATGTGGCAGCAGTTTTTGGACGCGCCCACGCCGCCCGCCAACGGGGACGGCGGCAAGCTGCTCACCCTGGACGCCACGGAGCCGAGCGTGCTGCGCCTGCCCTGGGAGCTGCTGGCCGACGAGAGCGGCCACCTCTTCGCCCAGGGGATTGGGGTGCGCCGTCGCTTGCAGGAGGCCACCCGGCTGCCCGGCCCATCGGTGGCCGCCCTGCCCGTGCGGGTGCTGGTGGTGATGGCCCGACCCGAGGGTGCGGGCTTTATCGACCCCCGGGCCATTTCCAAGCCCCTGCTGGATGCCCTGGAGAGCCTGGGCGATCAGGTGGATGTGGAGTTCCTCTATCCGCCCACCCTGGCCGCGCTGGACCGCCGCCTGCACGACCGGGCCGCGCCCCAGGTACATGTGGTCCACTTTGACGGCCACGGGGTCTACGATACCCGCAAGGGGCTGGGCTATCTGCTCTTCGAGAACGAAAAACATGGCCAGGATCTGGTGGACGCGGACCGCCTGGGCACCCTGTTGGTGAACACCCACGTGCCCCTCATGGCCCTCAACGCCTGCCAGAGCGCGGCCCAGCAGGAGGCGGACCCCTATGCCAGCGTGGCCGCTCGGCTGATCCGGGCCGGGGTGGGCAGTGTGCTGGCCATGAACTATTCCGTGCTGGTAGAAGCGGCCCGGCGCTTTGTCGGGGAGTTCTACACCGGGCTGGCCCAGGGGGAGAGCGTGGGTCGGGCCGTGGACCGGGGCCGTCGGGCCTTGCTGGCCGACGAGGGCCGCCACACCCTGACCCGGCGCAACGACCAGGGCGAATTGGTGGACGAGACCGTCCAATTGCGGGACTGGTTCCTGCCCGCCCTCTATCAACAGGCCGCGGACCCGGTGCTCTTTGCCGGGCATGGCCCGACTGCCCCCGCGGCCCGGCCTCGCCCCCGGCCCACGGCCTTGACCACCCCCGGCAGCCCCGGCGGGCTGCCCCTGCCCCCGGCCCACGGCTTCCACGGCCGGGCACGGGAGATGTTGAAGCTGGATCGGGCCTTTGCCCGGCGGGCCGTGGTGGTGGTGCATGGCTTTGGCGGCCAGGGCAAGACCGCCCTGGCCGCAGAGGCGGGCCGCTGGTTCACCCGCACGGGCCGCTTCCCCGGCGGCGCGGCCTTTGTCTCCTTCGAGCATGGGGGATCCTTGGAACAGCTTTGCTCCTGGGTGGGCCAGGCGGTGAGCGGGGACCCGGACTTCATGATCCGCGGGGAGGCCGATGACGGCGGGCCGGTGCAGCGGGTGGCCGCCCTGCTGCGGGAGCGCCCGGCCCTGGTGATTTTGGACAACTTCGAGTCCGTGCTGGGCCGGACGCCGTTGATGCCGGGGGCGGAGTTGGCGGCCATCCTGGATGCGGTGTGGCTGTGGGCCGGGGGGGAGGGATGGACGCAAAGCCCGGCCCGACCCGGCGCGCCCAGCCACCCGTGCATCCTGATCACCACCCGGGACACCAGCTTCCCGGATGGCCGCTTTGGGCCGGGCGGGGCCTGCGCCCACCTGCCCCTGCAAGGGCTGGCGGACCGGGACGCCCTGGCCCTGGCCGGGGCCATTTTGGACGACCGGGGCATTGACCGGGCCAACGTGCCCCGGCAGGATCTGGTGGACCTGATGGCCCGGCTGGGCGGCCATCCCCTCTCCCTCAACCTGGTGCTGCCCCAGTTGGCCGCCTATACCCCGGCCCAACTGAGCGCCCGCTTCGAAGAGCTGCTGCCCGGCTTCACCCAGGGCAAGGCCGCGCAGCGCAACGAAAGCCTGGCCCTCTCCCTGGACTTCTCCCTGCGCCGCTTGGGGGAGGAGAGCCGGGCCGCCCTGCCAGATCTGGCCGTCTTCCAGGGCGTGGCGCTTGAAGACGCCATCCTGGCCATCACCGAGATCGACCCGGAACTGTGGCGCACCGCCCGCACGGAGATGGAGCAGGCCGCCCTGGTCACCGTGGAGCAGGTGCCCGGCGTCGAGCCGCCCTTTCTGCGTTTCCACCCCACCCTGCTGCCCGCCCTGGCCGCCAGCCTGGACCCGGCCCGCCGGGCCGTCCTGACCGAGGGCTACTGGCAGCGCTACTACGCCCTGGTGACCTACCTCTACCAGGCCGACAACACCACCCCCCACCAGGCCCGGGCCATCGCCCTGCGGGAACTGCCCAACCTGGCCCACGCCTTTGACTTGGCCCATGCCGTCCTGGACCGGACCACGGACCCCCAAACCCAGGCCGACCTCCTGCTCACCGTGGTCCAGTTCGCCGACCGCCTGAGCCGCTTCCTGGACGTCTTCGGGCGCTGGCGGGAGCGGGACGCCCTGCAAGGCCGGGTCCAGGCCCTGCAATCCCGCCTGACCGGGGACGGTCCCCTGACCAAGGCGGGCTTTCTCATGTTATGGAAAGAGGGCGAGGCCCTCCTGGCCCAGGGCCGGGCCGGGGACGCGGAACGCATCTTCCGCACCCTCCTGGCCCGCCTGGAGGCCGGGACCGCCTACGGGGAACTGGACACCACCTACGACCAGGGGGCGACCCTGGTCTGGCTGGGCCGCTGTCTGGCCGATCAGGGCAAACCCAAAGCGGCCGTGCCAGTCCACCGCCAGGCCCTGGCCCACTTCCAGTCCATCGCCGGGGAGAATGAGGATGCCAAGCGGATGGTGGGGGCGTGTTATGTTGAAATTGCCGACAATCTAACCGCTGGGGGGCAGTTTGCCGAAGCCAAGAATCAATATGAGTTGGCCCTTCCTGTTTTCAAGGAAATTGACGATCTCCGCAGTATTGGCGCTACCCAGGGCCAACTGGGCAGCCTGGCCCTGGCACAGAACGACCTGGTCGAGGCCCGCCGCCGCTACGTGGACGCCCTGGCCACCTTCCAGGCCCTGGGCGAACCCCAGACCGAGGCGGCCATTTGGCACAAACTGGGCAGGGTGGCCGAGGAGGCCCGGGCGTGGGACGAGGCCGAGCGCTACTACCGGAAGAGCCTGGGCATCAAGGAGCGCCACAAGGATCTGCCCGGCGTGGCCCGCACCTGCAACCAGTTGGCCATCGTCGCCGAGGGGGCCGGCCGTCTGGACGACGCCGAGCGCTGGTATCTGCGAACAGTTGAAGTTGTCGAGCAACTCGGTGGTGGTCCCTCCTGGGCGCAAGTCGCCAACAACCTGGCCGGCCTCTACCTGACCCAGGGCCGGCTGGACGAGGCCGAGCCCTACGCCCGCCGGGCCGCCGCCATTATGGAGACATTGGACGCATCCGTTGGCATATGGGCAACCTACGGCATCCTGGCCCAGATCGCCGCGACCAAGGGCGACAGCGCTCAGGCCGCGTCCTGGCGGCGCAAAGAGCAGGAGAGCTACGCCGGGTACGCGGGGGCGGCGTATGAGATCAGGGAGTGGGGATCGGTGATCGGGGCAGTGGTGGCCGCCTGCCAGTCGGGCGGTGAAGGAATGGAGAAAGCTCGCCAATCCCTACAACCCTTTGCCGAGGGATGGTCAACTACCGTTGCAGCCGTTGAACGCATTTTGGATGGCGAACGAGATATTGAAGTTCTGCGAAAAGACCTAGCGGTCAAAGGATACGTTGTGGTCATTTCCATTTTGGATCGTTTGGCGGGCACCACTCCCGCCTCCTCGCCTCCCGTCTCCACGCCTCCCCAAGACGGCATGACCCTGGACCAGCTCGTCCAACTCGTGGCCGTGGCCCGGCAGCCGGGTGTGCCGCCCCAATTGGCCGGGCAGGTGGCCCCCCTCCTGGCCGCCCTGTCCCAAGATCCGGCCATGCCCGGCGAGGTGCGGGCGTTGGGCCAGGCCCTCTCCGCCGTCCTGCGGGGCGAAACGCCGGATCTGGAAGGTCTGCCGCCGGGGGTGGCGGATCTGGTGCGGGGGGTTTTGTGAGGGGGTGAAGGGGTGAAAGGGTGAGCGGGTGAGGGGGTGAGCGGGTGAGGGGGTGAGGGTAGCCAAGCGTCCCCGGCACGTGGGGGCAAAGCGGGGCGAGATGGGGTCTGCGAAATATTTTGTGCGGGCGTGCCGGGGACGTTGGGCGGGGGGAAGGACCGGGTTGGGTCAACCCGAAACGTCCCCGGCACGCACGGAGGGTGGGGTGGGTTGACCCGATTTTGCCTCGCTTGGTCCCCACGTGCCGGGGACGTTTCTTGCGCCGGGTTTAGCCCATCTGTCAAAAATACGCATGATGGCGTAGAGACAGGGCCGAAGACCCGTGCTAAAGTGATGGTTGTCTGGGGTGGAAAGATCCGCTACAATGGGAACAGAGATTGTGTGTCGGTCTTGATGACCGGTTTTAGAAAGAGAGGATCCTATGATTGCACCACCCATCATCAAAACTTCTGACAAAGTTCCCGTCAAAACAATGGACACATCCAATGGGTTGCCCGCTGGGGCATCCCAAGAGATGAGCTTTGAGGAATTTATGACCTCCTACGAAGGCTCATGGGCCGAGTGGGTTGATGGAAAGGTGATCGAAATGCCCCCACCAGGAAGTAAACACCAACGCATCTCTATGTTCTTGGCAAGATTACTTGGTGACTTTGTGGAGATACGAAAAGTGGGAGAGCTTCTGGCCGCTCCCTTCTTGATGCGCATTCCTGGCATGAATCGGGGACGTGAACCGGATCTGCTTTTTCTCTCCACCGCCCACGCGGACCGTGTCACACGCACCCACCTCAACGGCGCTGCGGATCTGGTCGTAGAAATCATCTCGCCGGAGAGCGTGGGGCGAGACCGGGGGGAGAAGTTTGTGGAGTACGAGGCGGCGGGGATTCCCGAATATTGGCTGATCGACCCGGAGCGGAAACGGGCGGAGTTCTATCAGTTGGACGCCAGGGGTCATTACCACGACGCCGGGGTGGACGCAGACGGGCGCTACCACTCCCAGGTGCTGGCCGGGCTGTGGGTGAAGCCGGAGTGGTTTTGGCAGGAACCATTGCCGCCGGTGTTGGATTTGTTGCGGGAGATCGGGGTGATTTGAGATAGGTAGGTTCAAAACGAATTGAATCGCCGACCCGTTCGCACCCCCTGGTGCGAACGCCGCGGAGGCTGACCCAGAAGCCGGGCTTTTTTTTCAAAAGCCCGGCTTCTTCTTGGAAATGGGCCGGTTGGCTTTGGGCCACCGAGGGCTAAAACCGACCCTTTTTCTATGTCAACAAAAATTCCGACGTCCTCGCGACGTCGGAATTTTTTAACTGTAGATTTGGGGTCAAGAGAAGTTCGACTTTTTTCAAAAGCCGTTCGCATCTGAGGATGCCCGACTCCGCAACTCCATCAAAACAGTGTTGACAGAACACTAGATTTGTCACTACATGACCACAAACAGAACACTAGTTCGCTAACACAGATTCATGACTTGGACTTACTTAGCTTGCTGATACCTGCTGCAATGAATGGTACAAGTACTATGTACGAAAAAATGAGTATTAGAATTTCACCATTTTCTCTATGGAGAATGGCTGCAACTGGCCGCCAGTCACCCAGTAGTTCAGTAACAGCTATGGCCAGCAGTGCCGGTGGGAAAATAACTGCAACAGCTACAATCCCCAAAACTATCAAATAGGCAAAACCAGTAAACAGCAATCCGAACAGATGCATACATCCTATCGCTGCGTCTGCAACTTCGTCGTCATTCAGAGTTGAACCAACATAATCACCATGTTTATCAAAGTGATGCTGTGGCATCTTGCAAGCCCTTCCTTATGTTCAATCACAAAAACGTTAACGGATATTTACGCATCTTTACGAACACCCACTACTTGAAGACTTACAAACATTGACATCGCAGGATTCTGACGTGGTGTAGAAAATTCAGTCACAGAAATTCCTAAACATGTAGAGTTTTTCTAAACGTTTTTGATCATACAGCTTGGCAACAATATCTGCAAGTAATACAGGTCGATTGAAATGGATATTGACTCTGCCAATCGTAAAATATCCCACATCTCGTAGTGAGATCGCGTGACGCAGAGGTACAAAACAGCGTTCAAAAAAATCCCGACACCATCACGGTGTCGGGATTTTTTTGTTGATTTTGCCACGTGGCGGCGTCTAGCGGTCGGCCATGGGGACGTAGGTGCGTTCCCGTTCGCCCAGATAGATCTGGCGGGGGCGGGCGATGCGCTGCTCGGAGTCGGTGACCAGTTCCACCCATTGGGCCAGCCAGCCCGGGGCCCGACCAATGGCGAAGAGCACGGGGAACATGTCCACGGGGAAGCCCATGGCCTGGTAGATGATACCGCTGTAGAAGTCCACGTTGGGATAGAGTTTGCGGCCCACAAAGTAGTCGTCGGAGAGGGCGATGTGCTCCAGTTCCAAGGCCACGTCCAGCATGGGGTTGCTGCCGGTGACGGCCAGGACATCGTCGGCGATCTTCTTGATGATGCGGGCACGGGGGTCATAGTTTTTGTAGACCCGGTGGCCAAAGCCCATGAGCCGGAAGTCGCCCTTCTTGACCCGTTCCATGTAGCCAGGGATGGCATCAACCGTCTTGATCTCGTTGAGCATGCGGATCACGGCCTCGTTGGCACCGCCGTGCAAGGGGCCGTAGAGGGCGGCGGCGGCCCCGGCCATGGCGCTGTACGGATCCGCCTCGCTGGAGCCAATGCCCCGCATGGTGGAGGTGGAGCAGTTCTGCTCGTGGTCGGCGTGGAGGATGAAGAGCACGTCCAGGGCCTTGGCCAACACGGGGTCAACCTCGTAGTTGCTCTGGTTCATGTAGTCCATCATATAGAGCATGTTGCCCGCATAGCCCAAATCGCTGTTGGGGTAGTTGAAGGGCCGGCCAATGCGATGGCGATAGGCGAAGGCGGCCACCGTAGGCAGTTTGCCCAGAATACGGTAGATCAGCTTCTGCCGCGCCTCCGCATCCTTGATCTTCTTGGCGGTCGAGTCAAAGGTGGACATGGCGGCCAGGGTGCTGATCAACATGCCCATGGGATGAGCATCGTAGCGGAAGGTCTGCATCAAGGCCCGCAGGCTCTCGTGGATGTAGGTGTGGTGCATGACCCGCTCTTCCCAGTGGGCCAACTGATCAGCCGTGGGCAATTCCCCATTGATCAGCAGATAAGAGACTTCCAAAAAGCTGCTCTGCTCGGCCAACTGTTCGATGGGATAGCCCCGGTATTCCAGGATGCCCTTGTCCCCGTCGATATAGGTGATGGTGCTCTTGGTCGAGGCGGTGTTGCCATAGCCGGGGTCATAGGTCATCATGCCGAAATCATCCGAGTTGACCTTAATTTTGCGCAGGTCGATGGCGTTGATCGTGTCGTGTTGAATCGGCACGTCGTAGCTTTTGCCTGTACGGTTGTCGGTGATGGTCAGAGTCTCATTGGTCATGTGGTTGGCTCCGTTTGGTATTGAAAATTGAGAATCGAAAATTGTTGTGACTTGTGAAGAGTTACGTTGAAGCGAGTGGGTGTGTCGGGTTGAGGGAGCGTGGGGGGCGACACAGAATGACCCGTAATGTACCATGCGAGAGGGGGAATCGCAAGTATAGTGGTTCCCTTTTCTACGGAATTTCGGGCCAGACAGTAACTACCAACCCCACCCTAACCCTCCCCAGATTGGGGAGGGGACAGTTCAAGCGTTAACGGCCATTCGGTCTACGACGATCCGGCTCCTCCCCAGGTTGGGGAGGCTGGGAGGGGGTGGCTTGGTAGTTATGCCAGATACAGGATTAGATGCAGCCAAAACCAAGGGCGTTACAGAACCCCGCTGCCTATCTCCGCGAAGATCTGCGCTAACCAGGTCCGTGACCTGGTGGGTCTACACGGGATGCCCCGGATGATCCATTCGTCAACCCGCCGGGTCACGGACCCATAGGCATCAAGCTAAGGGATCAGGGTGGACCAAAGCGTTGGAAATAAGCTGGGCAATCCCGGGATTGGCGGGGAGATCTCGTCCATTCCGGGAATGGGCCAAAACTACTTACTCTGCCCCAGATCGTCCGGCCCTTTCCCGGAATGCCCTATTTTTGAACACAAATCCCTTAGCTTGATGCCTATGGGTCACGGACCCGGCTAGAGTGGGGGAGCAGGGGAGCGGGGGAGCGGGGGAGCCGGGTCTAGCCGTTGACGCCAAAGGGTAGATCCTGGCCGGTGATGCCGGCCACCAAATTTTCGGCGGCCATGAGGGCCATCTTGAGCCGGGTGGCGGTGGACGCGCTGCCGATGTGGGGTAGGATCACGCAGTTGGGCAGGGTGAGCAGGGGATGGTCCGCGGGCAGGGGTTCCGGGTCGGTGACGTCCAGACCGGCGGCGGCGATCTGCCCAGTGGTCAGGGCGGTGAAAAGGGCGGCCTGATCGATGACTGGCCCGCGACTGGTATTGACCAAAATGGCCGTCGACTTCATGGCGGCGAAGACGTCCGGGCCGAAGAGATGGCGGGTGGTTTGGTTCAGTGGGCAGTGGATGGAGACAAAGTCGCTCTCGGCCAGGAGGGTGGGGAGATCGACAAACTCGGCGTTGACCTGGGCCGCGGCCTCCGGGTGGGGACGGGGGCCGGTGTAGAGGAGGCGGCAGCCAAAGCCCATCAGCCGCCGGGCCGTGGCCAGGCCGATGCGCCCCAGGCCCACCATACCCACGGTGCTGCCGTGGAGATCCGCGCCGGTCATCCATTCGGGTCGCCAAGCCGCCCATTCCCCAGCTTTGACCGCCTCCGCCGCTTCGGTGATGCGCCGGGCCGTGGCCAGGATCAGCCCCAGGGCCAGGTCCGCGGTGGTGTCGGTGAGGACGCCGGGGGTGTTGCCGATCAACACATTGCGGGCCGAACACGCGGCCACATCAATGTGATCGTACCCCACGGACATGGTGCTGACCACCCGCAAGGAGAGTCCCGCCGCCGCCAGCAACTCGGCGTCAACCCGCTCGGTGAGCAGACAATAGAGTCCATCGGCCCCGGCCACCCATTCCAACAAAGTAGAGCGGGGGATGGGCTGATCATGGTCCCAATAACGCACATCCGCCACAGCGCGGATAGGGTCCAGGGCGGCGGCGGGGAGATGACGGGTGATGACGACGGTGGGCATGGTGGGATCCTATCGTGTATAGAGTGTCGAGTATCGTGTATTTGACGTTGGATACACGATACTCGACACTCGATATTCTTTACGCTTTATATTTCTTATACCGACCGGCCAGATCCCCTGGCAGGCGGCCGGCCATGAGGGTGCCTTCGGCGGTGTGTTCTTCGCTTTGCACCTGGCCGTGGGTGTGGAACTCGGCCACCATGTCGCCCCGGCTGTAGGGGATCAGCACACGCACGAACTGGAGTTGGGCCATCATCACCATGTCGATGGTGGTGAGCAGGCTGTCCAGCCCTTGGCCAGTCTTGGCGCTGATCACCACGGCGTTGGGATAGGCGGCCACAGCCCGTTGCACCCGTTCGGCCTGCTCCGGGTCGGCCAGATCCAGCCGGTCGATCTTATTGAGGGCCGTGACCATGATCTTGTGGCCGGCCCCCAACTCTTCCAGCACCTCTTCCACCGCGGTGACCTGCTCCTCGGCGTTGGGGTGGGAGAGATCCACCACATGCAAGAGCAGATCCGCCTCGTTGACCTCTTCCAGGGTGGCTCGGAAGGCGGCCACCAGTTGGGTGGGCAGCTTTTGGATAAAGCCCACCGTGTCGGTGAAGAGGGCCAGGCGGCCGTTGGGCAGATCCACCCGGCGGGTGGTGGGGTCCAGGGTGGCGAAGAGCTGGTCCTCGACCAACACATCCGCGTCGCTGAGGGCGTTGAGCAGGGTGCTTTTGCCCGCATTGGTATAGCCCACCACGGAGATGATGGGGGCGGACCCCTGGCGGCGGCGCTGGCGATACTGCTCTCGGTGCTTGCTGATCTCATCAAGCTGGCGTTTCAGGTGGGCGATGCGCCGACCGATCTCTCGGCGGTCCACCTCCAGCTGGGTTTCGCCGGGTCCGCGCACGCCCACGCCGCCCGTGGCCCCACCGGCTCGGCCACCGGCCTGGCGGGCCAGATGGGTCCAGGCCCGGGTCAGCCGGGGCAGACGATATTCGTATTGGGCCAGTTCCACCTGCACCGCGCCTTCTTTGGTGCTGGCGTGGCCGGCGAAGATGTCCAGGATCAGAGCCGTGCGGTCTAAGACCTTGACCTCGCCCAGGGCCTTCTCCACCTCCCGCTGCTGCCGGGGGGAGAGTTCGTCGTCGAAGATCACCACGTTGGCCCCGGTCTCGGTGACCAGGGTCTCCAGTTCCACCAGCTTGCCGGAGCCCATGAGGGTGGCCGGGTTGGGGCTGTTGAGGTTTTGGGTGAGTTGGCCGACCACGGTCAGCCCGGCCGTGTCGGCCAAGAGGGCCAGCTCGGTCATGGAATCCTCCAAGGTGAGGATGCCGGGATGGCCGCTGATCTCCACGCCCACCAGCACAGCCAGTTCTTCGGGCTTGAAGGTGTCGATCAGCCCCTGATCGTCCCGTAGGTCGTCCAGGGTCGTGCGATTTTGAGAGCCGAAATCATCCACCTGGTTGAGGGTGGGTCGGCTGTGGGTTTTTGTACGTGACATATAGGTCTATTCTCCGATTGTGCATTCATCCGGGACCATGCAGACGTTGTTCCCACCATGCAGGGCATGTGGAACGGTCTTCAAGACAGGACCGGGGATGAGATATTCAATTTTAGGCGGTGGGATCTGGGGTGCGCCGAACGGCGGGGTGAGGGACCACGGGCAAACCAAGCAAACAGCCTGGACATGCGGAGAGGCAACTCGGACGCCGACCGGCGATCATCTCGATCCCGGGCAGAACTCTGTGCGCGAAAACCTTGACAGGCGGCACGATCTGCTTTCAGCGTCCGTCAAAGTTGGTTACTGTCGTCTCCGCATCTTGCACCTCCGGTGAAAACCTTCAAAAAATCGATATTGGCCCACTCATTGTACAACTTCTCGGAAGGAACATCAAAAGAAGAGCTTCATCCAGTGTATGGCTAAACATTTGCTGGTTTCATATCAAAGCTGGGTCGACCCGTTCGCACCAGGGGGTGCGAACTCCGCGAGGGCGTGACCAAATGTGCCGTGAGGAGTTCGCACCCCCTGGTGCGAACGGGTTAACCTAGCATCGACTTATTGACCAAACACTAGGCCGCCACCCGGTCAAGAATCGTCTCCCCGGCGACCAGATGATGGGCATAGAGCAGGGCGGCTCGCAGATCCTCAGGCTCCAGTTCGGGATAGTCTTCCAGGATCTCCTGTTCGGATGCTCCTTTGGTCAACAGATCCAAAATCATCTCCACGGAAATACGCAGACCTCGGATGATCGGTTTGCCACCTAAAACGCCTTGACGGAAAGTGATACGTTGGATAATATCGTCCATGACTTCCTCTTTTCTCGTTTACAACTATCAAAACAAATGCTGATCCAACAACTGCGGCCCCGGTCCGGGGCGGCTGACGATCACCCGCTCCACGCTGGAGAGGGTGGCGAGCCGGGTCTGGATGGCGGCCACATCTTTGGACTCGCAGATCAGATGCACGTTGGGGCCGGCGTCGATGGTGAAGTAGACGGCCAGCCCTTCGTCCGTCCGCCAGCGGCGCACGGCGTGGAGGAGCTGCATGGTCCCTGGCTGCCAGTAAAGCAGGCTGGGCGAACTGGTCATCATCACGCTGTGCATGGCCAGGGCGTCCTGTTCGATCACCGGACCCAGGGCGGCCAGATCCCGGTCGGCAATGGCACGGTGGACGGTTGCCAAGGCAGCGGGCAGCCCGGCCACCCGGCCATCCAACAGGGGGCTGGTGAGGGCGATGGTGTGGCCGTTCTCGCTGCTCACGGACTTCTCGGCGCTGCTGACCACCACCACGATGTCGTAGAGGTCCCAATGGTGCGGCGGGAAGAGGGGGACGGCCACGCTGGTGGCGTCATCCTGACCCTGCTCCCAGGCCACGAAGCCGCCAAAGTGGCTACGGCTGGCGGATCCGCTGCCCCGGCGGGAGATAGCGGAGAGCCGGGTGGGGGAGAGATCCAGCCCCAGGGCGGCGCATCCGGCCACAGTCAAGGCCGAAAAGCCGCTGGCCGAGCTGGCAATCCCCGACGCCATGGGGAAGTTGTTCACGCTCATCACCCGTGCCCGCCAGGAGACCCCGGCCAGATCCCGCAGCCGGTCCAGGTGGCGGACCAGGCGGGCGGCGGGCTTTTCGCCCAAGGTCACGCAGTCCAAGGTGATTTCATCCGCAGAAAGGGTGCCTGCCTCGTCCCATTCCAGGGTGGTGGTGGTGTGGGCATCGGCCAAAGTCATGCTGACCGAGCTATTCAGGGGCAGGTTGATGGCGGCATCGGCCACACCCCAATATTTGATAAAGGCGATATTGCTGCCTGTGCGTACGGTTGTTTTCATATCGTGCGGTCCACCCAATCTTCAAAGCGGCGGATCAGGTCGTCGAGGAGTTCGTCGTGGGCGTCGAACTCGATGGTGACGCCAAAGTCTTTGGGGGTGATGTGGGCGTGCCAGCCGATGCCCTCCATCATGTTCGGGGTGTCGTCGGAGGCACCGCCGCCCAGTCGTTTGAGCAAGGTTTCGGCGGTGGCTTGGTTCAGACCGGGGAAGTCCAGGGTCTCCGTGTCGAACATCTCTGCTCGGGAAAACTCCTCGGATGGATTGCTGGCCCCGGTGTCGCCCATGTTGGCGGTGCTGGTTGGCATGTGTGGTCCTTTCGGGAAACGTGTTGCGTATCGAGTGTCGAGTATCGAGTATAACGTGTTATGGATAGCAAGTCACGTAACACGTTTCACGTTGACGCTTCAAGCAGGGGTTCGGGGGCGGCGTCGGCCAAGCCCAGTTTTTCCAGAAAGAGGGGGACGAGGCTGTGGACGGCGGCGGTGCGTTCGGCGGGGGTGGCGTCGAGCATGAGGATGCGGCCCCCGGCCATGGATTCGTGGCCCCCGGCCGTGCCGGTCTTGCCCACGATCAGGCGCACCAAGCGTCCGGCGTGGCCGCCTGGCCCATCATTGCGCACGGAGATCACCACCCGGCTGTCATAGAGACCCAGACAGATCACCCAGCGCACCCCGTCCAAGCGCAGGAGCAGATCCGCCACCTCCGCGGCCATGTCCGGGCGCTCCATCTCGCCCAGGATGCTGATCACCACGTCCCCCTGACAGCCGTCTCCGTTGACAAAATCATTCCCTCGCTCGTCGCCGTGGGGATCTGGCGACGTCTTCCGCGGTCGAGGGGAACGGGCCGGGGGAGGGTCGGACGGACAGCGGTAGCGGTTGGCATGGGCCAGGGCATAGCTGAGGTTCTTGAAATAGGCGGCGGGCAGTTGGGCCTGCTCAATATGCCCCAGAAGATCCGTATCGATTAGCCCGTGCAAGCTCATATAGGCCCAGGCATCCAGGGGGCCGGCATGACGGCTCAACCCCCGGGTGTCGGTTTTGATGCCATAAAAGAGGGCCGTGGCCAGTTTGGTGTCGGGCACGATCTGGGCGGCGGCCAGGTATTCGCACAAGATAGTGGAGCAGGCACCGACATCCGGGCGCACGTCGTGAAACGCTGCTTGGATCTGGCCGCGCCGGGGCGGGTGGTGGTCGATGGCCACGGCTACCTGATCCAAAGGGAATCCGCTGGTGTACAACAGGTGGTTTCCGGCTCCGGGTTGTGTATCGATCAAGCAAATGGCGTCGTAGCGAGACAGGATCTCCTCTACTTCGAAGATGGGGATGCGCAGCACCTGGGGCAAGAGGGCTTGGGCCATGCTCAGGTTCTCGGCCCGGCCAATGATGCCGCCGTGGGCCAGGGTGAGGGCTTTGCCCGGCACAATCTCCCGCAGCAACCGCTCCAGGGCCAGGCCGCTGGCCAGGGCGTCCGGGTCAGGATCGTTGTGCATGAGCAGCAGAACCCGTTCCGCATCCCCCAGAGCTTCCCGGATCTGCTGCAATCGGCGTTCCAAGGCCACGCGTTTTTGGGGGGATGTATCGGTTGGCAGGTGAAAAGGTGACACTGGGCGATTCTTTCGCTGGGAAAAAAATGGGGCGGCGGCTGTATTATACTCGAAAGGGGGTGTTTGAAAAACCCCTGGGCGTTGACTAAGCCAATTTGGGAATTTGAGGCGTCTATTTGCTGTTGCCCCTGATCTACAGTAAAATCTACTAGTTACGCACGTGGTGTCATTCATGCGAGATTTATGCGGAGACAGAGTGCCTTTATGAGTCAACAGACCCTTCCAGGTCCCAATACGAAATTAGATACCGCCTTCAACACCCGCCGCCCCACGGGTTTTCGTGGGCTGATTGCCCAGGTTCGCGAACTGGCCAACTATCGAGATCTGATCTACAACCTGACGGTGAAAGAGCTCAAGGGCCGCTATAAGAATAGCGCGCTGGGCTTTGTGTGGAGTCTGCTCAACCCCTTGGGCATGATGTTGGTCTTCACCTTTGTCTTTGGGGTGATGATGAAAAACCAGGCCATCGAGAAGTTTCCCCTCTTTGTGCTGTGCGGGCTGCTGCCCTGGAACTATTTCAGCGCCGGGGTGATGACCAGCATCCACAGCATTGTGGGAAATGGCAACCTGGTCAAGAAGGTCTACTTCCCCCGGGAGGTCTTGCCCATCGCCACGGTGATGGCCAATTTGGTCAACTTCCTGCTGGGGTTCCTCTTGCTCTTCGTGGCCTTGATCGTCTTTGATGCCAATCTAAGCCCGTGGATCTGGATGCTGCCCATCGTGATCATCATTCAGACCGTCTTCATCTTGGGGGTGGCCTTCATCCTCAGCACCCTGCATGTCTTCTATCGGGACACCATGATGGTGATGGATGTGGTCATGCTGGCCTGGTTTTTCTTGACGCCGGTCTTCTACAGCATGGATCTGATGCCAAAGACCGTGACCATCCTCGGCCAGAGCATCAACTTTCAGCGCTGGCTCTTCATCCTCAACCCCATGGCCTCCCTGCTCCAAGTCTATCGGGATCTGCTCTATTGGGGCTATCGCACAGACCTGGACTTCTTCCTGCGCACCACGGTGACGGCCTTTGCCGTGCTGATCTTCGGCTACTGGTTCTTCAAGCGGTATAGTGGTCGGTTTGGGGAGGAAGTGTAGGGGTGGAAACCATTACACAAAGTCCGGCCCAGCCCATCCGCTTTCACGGGGTGTCCAAACGCTTTGCCCTCAACCGCAGCCGGGATCGCAGCTTTGTGGATCTGTTGCAGCGGATGGTGCGACGCGCCCAGCCGCCGGAATATTTCTGGCCCTTGCGCGAAGTAAGCTTTGACGTACCCCGAGGCTGCACCTTCGGCATCATCGGCGAAAACGGATCGGGCAAAAGCACCATCCTCAAATTGATCAGCCGCATCCTGGAGCCGACAGCCGGGGGTGTCCAGATCAATGGCCGGGTCTCGGCTTTACTGGAACTGGGCGCGGGCTTTCATCCGGATCTGACCGGGCGGGACAATATCTTTCTCAATGGCTCGTTATTGGGATTGAGCCGGGTCGAATTGGCCCAAGTGATGGATGCGATTATCGAGTTCGCGGATATCGGCCCCTTTATCGACACCCCGGTCAAACACTACTCTTCGGGGATGTACGCCCGGTTGGGCTTTGCCATCGCCGTGCATGTGGATCCGGACATTCTCTTGGTGGATGAAGTGCTGGCCGTGGGGGATGAGAATTTCCAACGCCGCTGTCTGGACGTGATCCAGCGGCTGCAAAGCCAGGGCAAGACCATCGTCATCGTCTCCCACAGCCTGAGCCAGGTGGTGGAGATGTGCGACATGGGTCTGTGGCTGGACGAGGGACGGGTGGCCGCCTATGGAGAGATGCAGTCCGTGGTGCGCACCTATTTGCGTTCCGTGGACAATGATACCGCCCAGCGGCTCTCAGCGGAAAACGCCCTGGCCATCCTTCTGCCCCCAGACCACGCCCATGATGCCGACCTGCCTACTAGCCCGCCCCGCCGCTGGGGCAGTGGCCCCCTGCGTATCGAATCCGTGACCATGATCCACGCCGTCAGCCGTGCGGACTGGTCTTTCGTGCCCCAAGAATCCGTGCGGGTACGCATTGCCTATCACGCCGCCGCCCCTGTGCCGGACCCGGTCTTCAGCGTGCTGATCCACAAGATCGACGGCCACTATCTGTGGGCCAGCAACACCGCGGACCACCCGATCCCCCCTATCACCCAGGCCGGGGCGGGGACGCTGGACGTGGATTTGCCAGCCCTGGCTCTGACTGCGGGGCGCTATTATCTCTCCGCGGCAGCTTATGTGGAACCGGATCCGCCCCACTGGCATACCCCCAGCGATTTTCACGAGTGGCTGTACAGCTTTCAAGTGGTGTCGGAACGCGAGATCCACGGAGACTTTGTCATGCCTTCCACCTGGACCCATCACCAACCCGGCCCCGTGCCGGAAGGGGAGTTGACCCATGCCATCCGCTAACCCATCCCCCACTTCTCACGGGGATCTGGAAAACCGCTACTACGCCTATCTGCGCCAGCAATCCCTGAGCAGCACGGAGAGCCTGTTGGGCGTGCTGCGTTTCTATTTGCCCTATCTCGAACAGAGCCACCGAGTGCTGGACATCGGCTGCGGCCACGGGGAATTTCTGGAGATGCTGACCGCCGCCGGTCACGAAGCCGTGGGGATGGACATCGACCCGGGCATGGTGGCGGCTTGTCGGGCCAAGGGACTGGACGTGACCGAGGCGGATGTACTCGAATGGCTGCCCACCCAGGCTGGACGCTTTGACGCCATCTTTTCCAGCAACGTGATGGAACATCTGCCCGCGCCCGTGGTGGCCCAAGTGATCCGGGCGGCCCACGGGGCCCTGCGTCCCGGCGGCCTGTTGCTGATCGGCGTGCCCAACCCGGAATCCATCGTGGTCCAGCTTCACGAGTTCTGGCGGGATGCCACCCATGTGCGGCTTTACAGCAACCAACTCCTGGCCTTCTTCTTTGCCGACGCTGGCTTCGAGGCCATCCAAACCGGACAGAACGAGGCCGCCCGCTGGGAGGGCACAGATCCCTTGGCCGCCATCTTGAACCGCCATCCCCTGAGTATCCCCCCTGGGAATCTCCAGGTAGATCCCATTGCCATAGAATCTCTCCCCGAGGCCGAAGCCCTGCCCGCCGGGGTGGCGGCGGGTGCGTCCCTGTCTCAAAAAATAGCCTTTCGTCTGGGCCACTTCGTTTTCCAGCGGCTGATCGCCCCCTTCGTGGCCCCCCTAAGTCGGGATCTGGAACGTTTGAGCCACGCCATAGAGACTAACCAGGAGCGTCTCGCCCAAAGCAGCGCCCGCAGCCAAGAGAACCAGAAACTCTTGCAAGAGAACCAAAAACTCTTAGCGGAACAAATTCAACAAGCCGGACAGGGTCTGCTCTTCCTGCACCCCAGCCGGGAGACTTTCGTTCTTGGCCAAAAACCGATGGAGAAGACGCTTTGAACGTTGCCTATCTGACCCCTTATCTGCCCTGGCCCGCAGATACCGGCGGCAAACTGCGATCCTTCTATTTGATCCAAGGGCTGGCCAAAGAAGCCCAGGTCGATCTCTATGTGCCCTCCTATGTAGCCCACACGGATCTCGGTCCCCTGGCGGATCTGTGCCGGGTGGTGCATGTCGAGCGCATGGTGTGGGCCGCCCCGTCCCAGCCGGCGTGGCTACGTCTCTTCACCGAACAGACCCCCCGCGCTGTGGAGCATTTTCAGACCCCTGGTAGCCTGAGCGCCATCCGAAGCAAGCTACAACAACAGTCGCAGTCGCAGTCGCACGCCTATGACCTGCTGGTATGCGACGAGATCAACATGGCTCCCTATGTGTTGGATCTGCCGGGCGTAGCCAACATACCCAAGGTCATCATGCGCCAAAAGATCGACTATCTACACTACACCGAGATGGCAGACAGCCGACCCTGGAGCCAGCAGAAACTCTTCGACCGCTTCGAGGCTCGACGGCTACGGGCCTACGAATATGCCACCATGCCCCGTTTTGACGGCGCGGTGGTCTGCTCGATGGCGGATGGGGAGGTGGCGCGGGACGAGTCCGGCGGCATCCCCACCGCCGTGATCGTCAATGGCGCGGACACGGACTACTTCCGCCCGGAACGAAACCCGGACAGCCGCCCCACGTTGATCCTGCTGGGGACCATGAACTATCAGCCCAACATCGACGCCGTGCAGTACTACTTTGCCGAAATGCACGCCACCATCCTGGCGGCCATCCCGGATCTGCAAGTATTGATCGTGGGCCATCGCCCACCGCCGGAGATCGAAAGTTTGGGCGGGCTGCCCGGCATCACCGTCACCGGCAGCGTGCCGGATGTGCGCCCCTATTTGAGCCGCAGTTGGATCATGGCCGTCCCCCTGCGCTTGGGCGGCGGCACCCGGCTCAAGATCATCGAGGCCATGGCAGCCAAGTTGCCAGTGGTCAGCACCAGCGTGGGGGCACAAGGGCTGGACACGGTCCACGGCCAGCACATCTTCCTGGCCGATGATCCCCTGGCCTTTACCCGTCACTGCATCGATCTGTTGCAGAACCCGACCCAAGGAGAGGCCGTGGCCGAGCGGGCCTATGCACATATCCGCGCCGGGTACAGTTGGCAGCAGTTGGGCCAAAAGTTCGCCGACTTCTGCGCCCAGATTGCCAAAATTTCAGAAGGAACACACACCGATGGCTGATCAAAAGACGGTTCGCCCCCTGGTCCTGGCCTATATGGTCAACCTGTACCCCCCCTATATTGTGGGCGGTGCCGAGATATTGGCCCAGGAAGTGATCATGGCCCTGCGGGAGCGAGGACACACGGTGCATGTGATCTGCGGGCAGGGCAAGGATCTGCCCGATGACGGCTTTACCCACCAGGTCATGGACATTGATCTGGAGCGCAAGACGGACATCTTTTTGGGCGGACTGCCTCTGACCGTGCCTCGGTTGATCACCTGGCATCTTTTCAATTGGCGCACCTATCGGGGCGTGCGGGAAGCCCTGGCCCGCATCCAGCCGGATCTGGTTATCGGCTGGAGTCTGTACATGGCCTCTGCGGCTCCCCTGGCCGCGGCCAAGCGACTGTCCATACCCGTGATCGCCCAGCCGGCGGACAAGTGGCTGCTCTACATGCTCAAAGACATCAACGCCCTGATCCAAACCACCCGCCAGCCCTTCTTGGCTGGGCTGACGCTGATGCAACACACGGTGCAGCCCCCGCTCAACCATTTCGCCGGGCCAGACTATATCCTGGCCGTCTCTGAGTTTATCCGCGACCTGCACACCCAGACCGGCTATGCGCCGAGCCAATCCCAAGCCACCTATTTGGGCGTCCCCACGGATGTCTTTACTCAAGCCCAACGTACCCCGCCCCAGAATCGGCCCTGGCGCTTCATCTTTGCCGGGCAGTTGTGGTCGGGCAAAGGTCCCCAGGTGGCCGTGGAGGCCATACACATGCTGGCCCAACGCCCGGATCTGCCCCCGGCCACCCTGGACATCTATGGCAATGGCGGACAGCCCTTCCAAGATCATCTCAACGATCTGATCCGCCAGTGGGGGTTGGAAGACCGAGTGGCCCTGCGCGGATTCATCCCCCGCCCAGATCTGGCCACCGAGTTTGGCAACCACGACGCCTATCTCTTCACTTCCATTTGGGATGAGCCTTTCTCGGTCAGTCTGCTGGGGGCCATGTCAACCGGGCTGCCCACCATCGCCACCACAGCTGGGGGCACGCCAGAAGCCATCGTGGATGGCGAAAACGGCCTGCTGGTGCCGCCGGATGATGCCCCCGCCCTGGCCGAGGCCATGGCCCGGCTGATGCAGGAGCCGGATCTCGCCCCCCGTCTGGGCCGCCAAGCCGCCGAAGATGTGCGCATCCGCTGGAGCTTTGATGCCTACATGGACCGCATCGAAGGCATATATCGAGCCATCGTGGACGGTCACCGGCCCGGTCAGCCCGTGGACCTGCAATGAACCGATCCCCTGCTACAAGTCTGACCAGGTGGATACGCACGGAGCCTGGGTGGACGGCGCTGTTGGCCCTGGCCCTCACCCACTGGGTCTCCATCATTCTGACCACCCTGGGCCGCTTCGATCTGTGGCCCTTGGCTCTGCCCTTCCTGACCGTTGCGGTTGGACTAGGAGTGGCGGCTTGGTGGCGATCTGCCGCAGGAAGACGCTGGCTGTTGCTGGGGATGGTCCTCCTGGGGGCAGTCCTCTACACCCCGCCTGGCGAACACCTGGCAATGACCGGGGATGCGGCCATCTACCCCAACGCCGGGGGCTACATCGCCCGCACCGGCGGGTTGAGCGGTGTCTACGATCCTCTGGCCGTGGTGCCCCTGGCGGCCCGGGATCCTTTTTTTCAATCCAGCGCGGAACAAGATCTACACATCGTTGTCACCAACTATGAGGGCTTGGTCTACGGCGCCTACTACGTGACGGATCTGGACGCGCCCACCCTGCGCACCAGTCGCCCGCCCCTGGTGGAAAGCTGGTTCGCCCTGGTCCAACAGATCCTGGGTATCCAGGGTGCCCTCTACACCACGGCGATCTTCGCTACCCTGGGTGTGATGGTTCTCTTTGGTCTGGGCACGACCTTGTGGGGGTGGCAGGCCGGATTGTGGGCAGCCCTATTGCTGGCCTTCAACTATGCCCAAATCCACTTTGGCCGCGCTCCCTATGCGGAGATATTTGGCCAGTTTTGGACCTTGGCCGGGCTCTGGGCCGGGGTGATCTGGCTGCGGGATCGACGCCCCATTTTTTTGATGGTGGCGCTGATCTGCTGGGCAACCACCTGGGCGGCGCGCTTGGACGCCTTTATGCTCTTGGGGGCGGTGGGGTTGCTTCTGGCGTTTGTGGGGCTGCATCGGGATCGAAAATCCCTCGTGGGCGTGCTTCTGCTGCTGCCGTTGATAGGAATCGGGCTGATCCTGGGAACCAACAAGGCCTATATTTTCTCGACGGAAGAATTCACTGCAGCCCGTTGGGCATGGTTTCGGCCTGCCGAACTCATCCTTCTGGGCGGGTTAGCGGCGGTAATCCCCCTTTTTTGGTGGCTGGGAAATCGGCTAGAATCTCTGGCCCGTCAAGTTGCGTTCGTCGGGCATGGGATTGTCCTGCTTGGACTAGGTTGGGTGCTGGCTTGGTCCACCCTGCCAAACCCCTGGCGGGTGATGGGCATCTATCGGGACTTTCAGGAAGTGCCCTGGTTTAGCAGCCAGTTTATCACCCCCTTGTTGTTGTGGCTGGCCTGGGGCGGTCTTTTATTCT
Organism: Caldilineaceae bacterium; assembly: GCA_018003515.1. Lineage (GTDB taxonomy): Bacteria > Chloroflexota > Anaerolineae > Caldilineales > Caldilineaceae > JAGNDO01. Next base: position 559 of record JAGNDO010000076.1, on the reverse strand, counting down.
TGGTTCGGCGCGGATACCGCCGGGAAGAGTTTTTGGTGGGGGCCACCTTTGTCAGTCTGGCCGCCATCTTTTTCTACAGCTACACCACCGGCCCAGTCTACCCGGTCTCCTTGCGCAGACTGATCGGGGATGTGATTCCGCTCATGGCCCTGCTGGGGGGCAGCGTGTTGGGGATAGCTTGGCCGCTGCCCGAACGGTGGCGAAAGTCGGGCCGCTGGGCGCAGGCTGCCGTGGGCGCGGGTGCCCTGGCGTGGATGGTTCTGCTCAGTTGGCCGGTGATCCAACAGCACGAGTTGGCGGACACCACGGCGTTTGTGGCTGACTTCCACGCCCACCTGCCCGCAGATGGAGTCTTTGTCTTCGAACAACAGGATGAAGATTCCTGGGTGGGTTGGTTGGCCGCCCCCCTCTTCTCGTTCTACGGCGACTGGACGCTCCTGCTGGACACGGACACGCCGAACCCAGCCCACCTCTCCCAAGCTGTCACCGCCTGGGAAGAGGCCGGGCGCGACGTCTACGTGGTCAGCCAGCACGATCCTGTGCCGTCCGCCCTGGTGCC
>JAGNDO010000020.1:75990-84692 GCA_018003515.1 Caldilineaceae bacterium | reverse complement strand
GCCCGGTCCGTGACCGGGCGGGTTTGCGCAACGATGAACTTCTGGGGTCGAGTCGCCGGTCACGGACCGGCTACGAGCGACTTTGTTGTATATCTCGCTCTAGCCCGGTCCGTGACCGGGCGGGTTTGCACAACAAAGAACTTCTGGGGTCGAGTCGCCGGTCACGGACCGGCTTAGAGCAGTTGTTATCGGTTCCACTTCAATCCAAAATCCACAATCGGAAATCCAAAATCACATGAATCTATCCGATCTCTTCGCCATCCCAACCCAGCGGACGCACACGAAGGTGGCCCTGTCGTCTACGCCCATTGGGGGTGCGGAGACAGACTATACGTATGCGGACCTGTGGCTGCGGGCCGAGAAGGTGGCGGCTTTTTTGCAGAAAAAGGGCATCGGCAAGGGGGATCGGGTGGCCTTTTATGTGGGCAACCGGCCTGAGTTTTTGATTGTCTATTTGGCCTTGCTGCGTCTGGGCGCGGTGATGGTGCCCATCAATCTGCGCTATCGGCGGGGGGAGATTGCGCCGTTGTTGGCCGACTCCACGCCCAAGTTGATGGTGACGGAGGCGGCCCAGTTGCCGATTTTGCAGGGGTTGAATCTGGAGAATCTGCCCTTTGAGACCACGTTGGTGGTGGAGCGGTTGGCCGAGTGGGAGGCGGACCCGGCGGGGGTGGTGTGGCCTACGGTGGATGGGGACGACCCGGCCATGATCATCTACACGTCTGGGACCACGGGGCGGAGCAAGGGGGCGGTGATCAGCCACAACAATGTGCTGGCCACGGTGACCGGGCTGCTGGCGGCGTGGGCGTGGCAGGCGGACGATGTGCTGCTGCTGACCTTGCCGCTTTTTCATGTGCATGGGCTGGTGGTGGGGCTGCACTGTGCGTTGGCCGCGGGGGCGACGACTCTGCTGCGGCCCAAATTTGAGGGGGAGGCCACCTTGGCCGAGTTGTTGGGGAGTGGGGCGGCCAAGCCGACCCTTTTCTTTGCCGTGCCGACCATCTATGTGCGGCTGGTGCAGATGCTTGGGGAAGGTGGGGGCAGCCCGGATCTGTCCCACATGCGCTTGTTCTGCTCCGGCAGCGCACCCTTGGCCCCGGAGACCCATCAGGCTTTTCATGCCCTCACGGGGCACACCATTTTGGAGCGGTATGGGATGACCGAGACGGGGATGAACTTCTCCAATCCCTACGCCGGGCCGCGCCTGCCGGGGACTGTGGGGACGCCTTTGCCGGGGGTCTCCATGCGCATTGTGGATAAATCCAACCGGGATCTGGCAGCGGGGGAAGAGGGGGAACTGCTTTTGCGGGGGGGGAATGTCTTTGACGGCTATTGGCAGGCCCCGGAGAAGACGGCGAGCAGCTTTAGTCTGGACCCGTCCGGGCGGCGCTGGTTCCACACGGGAGATCTGGCCCGGCTGGACCCGGAGACCGGCTATTTGACGTTGTTGGGCCGCAGCCATGAATTGATTATTTCCGGCGGGTTCAACATTTATCCGCGGGAGATCGAGGAGATGTTGGCCGCGTATCCGGGTATTGCGGAGGCGGCGGTGGTGGGGCGTCCCCATGTGGATTGGGGCGAAGTGCCCGTGGCCTACGTGGTCTGCGCCGGGCCGCTGGACGAGGCCGGGCTGATCGCCCACTGTCGCCGGGAGTTGGCCAGTTTCAAGGTGCCCCAGGCCTTTCATGTGATCGATGAGTTGCCCCGCAATGCGATGGGGAAGATTCAGAAGCATCTGTTGCCGAAAGAGGGATGAGGCGTGGCGCTGTATGAGTAGATGGGCGGGGTGCGGCCAAATCAGGATGATGTGATGTGGGATTTTGCGTGGAAAGGAGGCTACTCGTCCCCCTCCCCCGCCAAATCCTCCGCCACGCCGTAAAAAACCAGCAGAACCGATCCATACTCCCGTCGATCATATTCCACCAGATTGACCAACTCCACCGGATGGCTCTCCCGGGGATGGATCTGCACGATCACCGTGGCGTCCACGGCCAGGAGATCCGGGCGGGCGTCCACCAGGAGCAGGGCTTGGCTCCACATCTCTTTGTATTGGGGTGGGGCGATGAAGACCAGGTCATACGGGTCCGGGTCTTGGGGGTGGCGCTGGAGAAAGGCGAGGCTGTCCCCCACCTGGACCGTGGCCCGATCCGCCAGGCGGGTGTGGGCCAGGTTGGCTTTGATCACCTCGGTGGCCTTGCGGCTGCGGTCGATAAAGTGGGCATGGGCCGCGCCCCGGCTCAGGGCTTCGATGCCCACGGCCCCGGTGCCGCCGAAGAGGTCGAGGAAGCGGGCGTCCATCACCCAGGTGTTGAGGATGCTGAAGAGGGCCTCTTTGGCCCGGTCGGTGATGGGCCGGGTGGTGTCGCCGGGCACAGATTGCAGACGCATGGCCCGGGCGCTTCCTGCGATGACGCGCATGGTGATGCCTTTCCAAAAGTGATAGGGATTGGGGATTGGGAGATTGGGGATTGGGGATTGGGAGATTAAGTGATCCTGATGACGCTGACAATCCCCAATCCCCAATCCCTAATCCCCAATCCCCGATAAGTACCCAGAGTATACCAACCCCAAGGCGAATCGGACAGTTTCAGCCCCGGACGATTCATTGTTTTTCAGCCGCATGGCAATTGACAATGGCCGATACCTCCGTTATACTGTTGTTCAATTCAGCCAATGATGGCTGTACAGTTTGCCCCAAAGATTTGCCCCGGCAACGACGCCACCCAAAATGTCAACTTGCTAACCGCCATCAGCTAACCGCCATCAGCTAACTGCTTCCAGCTAATCGCAATGATTCTTTCCAGCATCGTCCTTATCGTTATTGTACTTAGCGAACTTCTGCTTGTAGGGATTTCCCTGCAACAGAGGAGATGTTTGGTTGGAGAGCGAGTCAAGCACTAGGCGCTTAACTCACAGGTCGCTGAAGACCCTTCCCAACCGGGAAGGGTCTTTTTTATATCATTTTTTCATCCTTACCCATCCTCCCCCAATTCACAGGAGATGATCGTATGCCCAAGCAAAAGGAACGTCAAGGCAGGCCTCAGCCTTCCCCTGCCGCCGAACCCAGGCCCATGACCGGTGCCCAGATGGTGTGGGAAGCCTGCTATCAGGAAGGGGTCACCGTTGTCTTTGGTCATCCGGGTGGGGCCATTCTGCCCACCTATGATGCCATGACCAACTACGAACTGGAAGGCAAGATCCACCACGTTTTGGTGCGTCACGAACAGTGCGCCGCCCACATGGCCGATGGCTGGGCCCGTTCCACCGGAGACGTTGGCGTTTGTATCGCCACCAGCGGACCGGCGGCCACCAACCTGGTGACCGGACTGGCCACGGCCCAGATGGACAGCGTGCCCATGGTGGCCATCACCGGCCAGGTGCCCACCAATCTCCTGGGCACGGATGCCTTCCAGGAGTCGGACGTGGTGGGGGTGACCCAGCCAGTCTGCAAGCACAACTATCTGGTCACCGATGTCAATGACCTGCCCCTGATTTTGAAAGAAGCGTTCTACATCGCCCGGGAAGGCCGCCCCGGTGTGGTGCTGGTGGATATCTGCAAAGATGTGCAGAACGCCACTGGTCTTTTCCGTTATGACTTCGAGATGAACTTCCCCGGCTATGAACCCTACCCCACCATTGATGAAGAGGCCCTCAACCTCGCCGCCGAGTTGATCAACAACGCCGAGCGGCCTTTGATTCTGGCCGGCCACGGCATTCAACTGGCCCACATGAGCAAGGAACTGCGCACGTTGGTGGAAAAGGCGGAGATCCCTGTGGTCACCACCCTGCTGGGCACAGGCACCCTGCCCGAAACCCATCCCCTCAGCCTGGGCATGGGCGGGATGCACGGCGAAGCCTTCGCCAACCGGGCCATCCAGGGCTGTGATGTGCTGATCGCCATGGGCATGCGCTTTGATGACCGCATCACGGGGCGGCTGGACAACTTTGCGGCCAAGGCCAAGATCATCCACTTTGAACTGGACCAGGCCGAGGTGGGCAAGAATGTGGTGCCCCATGTGGCCGTCATCGGGGATCTGGCCGAATCTCTGCCCAGCCTGCTGCCCAAGATCGACGCCCGCCGCCACCAGCTTTGGATCCAACGCATCTACGAATGGCGCAAGGAGACCGCCGATGTGGACATCCTCCACTACGAGGTGGACGAGCTGATCCCGCCCTTTGTGATCAACCAACTGTGGGAGAGTACCCGCACTGCCCCCGGCGGCTTCCCCATCGTGGTCACGGATGTGGGCCAGCATCAGATGTGGGAATCTCAATATTTCACCCACGACTTCTCTGGGATGTTGTTGACCAGCGGCGGCCTGGGCACAATGGGCTATGCCCTGCCCGCGGCCATCGGCGCACAGATGGCGCACCGGGACAAGTTGGTGTGGGTTGTGGCCGGAGATGGCGGCTTTCAGATGACCTTGCAGGAGTTGATCGTACTCAGGCAAGAGAATCTGAACGTCAAGATCGCCATCATCAACAACGGCTTCTTGGGCATGGTGCGCCAGTGGCAGCAGATTTTCTATGAAAAACGCTACACAGGCACCCCCATTCTCTCGCCAGATTTTGTGAAATTGGCCGAGGCCTACGGCATCCCCGCCCTGCGGGTGACCAAGCCCGAAGAGGTCGGCCCAGCCCTGGAAAAGGCCAACGCCCACGACGGCCCCTTCCTGATCGACTTCCAGGTCATGGAAGAGGTCAATGTCTACCCCATGGTCGCCCCCGGCAAGGCCGTGGATGACCCGATCCGCCGCCCCACCCCCTCGGTTGTTCAAGGGTTCAGCGGCGTCAAACCGGCGTGGTAACGAAGTAAGAATTGAGAATTGAGAATGGAGAATTTGCTCATTGCGTGTCCATTCTGCGCTTTCAATTTTCAATTCTCCATTTTCAATTCTCAAATACTAAGGAACTTGAACTATGAAACATACCCTCGTCGCCTGGATGCGGGACAAACCTGGGGTGCTGAACCGGGTGTCCGGCTTGCTGCGCAGGCGCAATTTCAACATCGACAGTTTGCAGGTCGGCCCCAGCGAAACCGCCGGCATCAGCCGCATGACCTTTGTGGTGGACGGCGATGACCGCATGTTGGACCAGGTGGTCAAGCAGTTGATCAAGCTGGTGGACGTCACCCGTGTCGAGAACATCAGCGAAAAACCCAGCGTGATCCGGGAGATGGCCCTGGTGCGGGTCGCCACCAACTCCGAGACCCGCTCCGAAATCATGCAGATCGTGGACATCTATCGCGGTTCCATCGTGGATGTGGCCCGGGAGAGCATGGTTGTCCAGATTGTGGGTGCCGAGGAGAAGGTTGACAGTATGCTCGATCTGCTCCAAGGCTTCGGCATTCAAGAGATGGTGCGCACGGGCCGGGTGGCCCTGGAACGCAGCACCGTGGGCCGCAGCGGACGCCGACGCTCCAGCGCGGTCTGGAAAGCCCGCTCCAACGGCAAGGCCGAAGACATGACCGCCGGTCGGCAGACCACGGGCGGCGTTTAGGTGAGCGGGGATTAGGGATTGGGGATTAGGGATTGGGGATTAGGTTTCTTCCGGAAGATCTTCCCAATCCCCAATCCCCAATCCCTAATCCCCAAAGCAATCAACCAATCAACCAATCAACCAAGGACTATCATGGCAACTATCTACTACGAAAACGACGCAAATCTGGACAACCTCAAGGGCAAGAAGATCGCCGTCATCGGCTATGGCAGCCAGGGCCATGCCCACGCCCTCAACTTGCAGGACAGCGGCATGGACGTGGTCATCGGCCTCTACGAGGGCAGCAAAAGCTGGCCCAAGGCCGAGGCCGACGGCCTCAAGGTGATGACCACCGCCGAGGCCGCCAAGGCCGCGGACACCATTATGATCCTCCTCCCCGACCAGGTCCAGGGCGAGGTCTACAAGGCCGAGATCGAGCCGGGGCTGGTGGCGGGCAACACCCTCATGTTCGCCCACGGCTTCAGCATCCGCTTTGGTCAGATCGTCCCCCCGGCGGATGTGGATGTCTCTATGCTGGCCCCCAAGGCCCCCGGCCATCGGGTGCGGGAGGTCTTTACCGAGGGCAGCGGCGTGCCCGCCCTGGTCGCCGTGCATCAGGACGCCAGCGGCAAGGCCCTGGCCAACGCCCTGGCCTGGGGCAAGGGCATCGGCTCCGCCCGGGCCGGCATCCTCGCCACCACTTTTTCGGAAGAAGCTGAGACCGATCTCTTTGGCGAGCAGTCTGTGCTGTGCGGCGGGGTCAGCGAACTGGTCAAAGCCGGCTTTGAAACCCTGGTTGACGCCGGATACCAGCCGGAAATCGCCTACTTCGAATGTATGCACGAGCTCAAGCTGATCGTTGACCTCATGTACCAGGGCGGCCTCAGCTACATGCGCTACAGCATCAGCGACACCGCCGAGTGGGGCGACTACCAGAGCGGCCCCCGGGTCATCACCGACGACACCCGCAAGGCCATGAAGGGCATCCTCACGGACATCCAGTCCGGCGCCTTCGCCGAAGCGTGGATGGACGAATATCACAGCGGCATGAAGACCTTCAAGGCCCGCCGGGCCGCCGAACAGTCCCAGAAGATCGAAGACGTGGGCGAGCAACTGCGGGACATGATGAGCTTTTTGAAGGCGAAGAAGGTTCGATAGAGAGCGTATCGAGTATCGTGTATCGAGTATTTTTGATTGTCCGACAACCAAAAATACTCGATACACGATACTCGATAACCCACCCCCCACAGACGGGAATCGTTATGATCCAAGTGATCGCCACCATCGGCCCGGCCAGCCGCCAGGTTGAGACATTGACCGAGATGATCCGCAGCGGCATGACCATTGCCCGCATCAACCTGAGCCACGGGGACTATGTGTTTCATACGGAATCCGTGGCCGCCGTGCGTCAGGCCGCGTTGATCACGGGCAAGCCCGTGGTGATCCTGGCGGATCTGCAAGGGGCCAAGGTACGCATCGGGCGGTTGGATGGCGAGGTGGAGGTGGCGGACGGCCAGGAATTGCGCCTGATCTACGAACACGCCGCCATTTCCTTGTCGGATCTGCATCGCAGCGAGATGGGGGGCAGCGAAGCCGGGGCCAGCATGGCCCGAAATCTGCCCATCCTGCCCGTGGACTTTGATTTGGCCCCCTACGTCAAGCCGGGCACCACGGTGCTGATCGACGATGGGCTGATCGAACTGCGGGTGGATGGGGTGTTGCACGGCAATATGCACGGCGCGGTCTGCTGCACGGTGATCCACGGCGGCACCATCAAATCCCGCAAGGGGGTCAACGTGCCCTATGTCAGCCTGCCCATCCCCGCCCTCACGGACAAGGATCGGGCGGATGTCACCTTTGCCGTGGGCCTGGGCGTAGATTGGATCGCCCTCAGCTTTGCCGGCAGCGCGGCGGATGTGGCCGAACTCCACGAGTTGGTGGACAAAGCCCGGCAGATCCAGGCCCCGGCCGGCAGCCTGCCCCCCCGCATCATGGCCAAGATCGAACGGCCCGATGGGGTGCGCAATTTGGACGAACTGATCGACGCCAGTGACGCCGTCATGGTGGCCCGGGGCGATTTGGCTCTTGAGACCAGCCCCTGGGAATTGCCCTTGCTGCAAAAGCAGATAGTCAAGGCCTGCATGGCCGCGGGCAAGCCCGTTGTGGTCGCCACCCAGATGCTGGAAAGCATGATCCAAAACCATCGCCCCACCCGGGCCGAGGTCAGCGACGTGGCCAATGCCCTCCTCGACGGCGCGGACGCCGTCATGCTCTCCGGCGAGACGGCAATGGGCGCCTATCCGGTCTATGCCGTGCGTACCATGAGCCATATCATCGGGCGCATCGAAGGCTCAATGGGCTACCGCCCCGGTGGCCACGGCTTTGACGGGCGCACGGTCCCGCCCGTGGCCGAACCGGAACTTGTTCCCGCCGAGCCTGTTTTGAGGCAGATGACCCGCCAGCGCTATGTGTTGTAACCGAAAGCTAGCGCAGATTGACCCGCTCTGGTTTCGATACGCCGCCAGGGCGTGAATGGTCAGCGGAGATCTCGACGGCGGCTACTCAACCGGCGCTGGATTGTGTGGAGACTATAGCCATGTGAGTTAGAAAAACCGAGTTTCTGTCGTTGCGATCTCGACTGGTACAGGTCCCAGAAACTCGGTTTTTCAAAGTAACTTTGCTATAGCGCAGATTGAGTTGACCGGGGCCGTTTCCGGTCGTATCGAAACCGTAGCAGGTTGACCCGCTCTGGTTTCGATACGCCGCCAGAAAATGAATGGTCAGCGGAGATGTTGGCGGCGGCTACTCAACCGGCGCTGGACCAAGCGGAGACAAGCGCAGGTTGAGTAGACCGGGGCCGTTTCCGGTCGTATCGAAACCGCAGCGGGTTGACCCGCTCTGGTTTCGATACGCCGCCAGAAAATGAATGGTCAGCGGAGATGTCGGCGGCGGCTACTCAACCGGCGCTGGATTGTGCGGAGACTAGCGCAGGTTGAGTAGACCGGGGCAGTTTCCGGTCGTATCGAAACCGCAGCGGGTTGACCCGCTCTGGTTTCGATACGCCGCCGACACCTTGAATGGTCAGCGGAGATTTCGACGGCGGCTACTCAACCGGCGCTGGATTGTGCGGAGACTAGCGCAGGTTGAGTAGACCGGGGCAGTTTCCGGTCGTATCGAAACCGCAGCGGGTTGACCCGCTCTGGTTTCGATACGCCGCCGACACC
>JAGNDO010000020.1:0-75890 GCA_018003515.1 Caldilineaceae bacterium | reverse complement strand
CGGCGGCTACTCAACCGGCGCTGGATTGTGCGGAGACTAGCGCAGGTTGAGTAGACCGGGGCAGTTTCCGGTCGTATCGAAACCGCAGCGGGTTGACCCGCTCTGGTTTCGATACGCCGCCGACACCTTGAACGGTCAGCGGAGATGTTGGCGGCGGCTACTCAACCGGCGCTGGACCAAGCGGAGACTAGCGCAGGTTGAGTAGACCGGGGCAGTTTCCGGTCGTATCGAAACCGCAGCGGGTTGACCCGCTCTGGTTTCGATAGGCCGCCGAGTACTTGAATGGTCAGCGGAGATCTAGGTGGCGGCTACTCAACCGGCGCTGGATTGTGCGGAGACTAGCGCAGGTTGAGTAGACCGGGGCAGTTTCCGGTCGTATCGAAACCGCAGCGGGTTGACCACAGACGTTCCCGATGAACCACAAACATAACCACGAGGGGAGGTGATGACGCATGGACGATAGCCTTAGTGACCTTATCAGTCAACCAACACGCCAATCAACCAATCAACCAATCAACAAACCCGTCCACCCCATCACCTTCCGAGGAGAAAAATCATGAGTGTGCAAACCGAAGAGCCTGCCGTAGACATCCGCACGGTGGATGTGACCCAATTTGCCATCCCCGATATTGCCGAACATGCCCGAACCATCGCCCACGGCAAGACCGTGGTCGTTTTTGACACCACCCTGCGCGACGGGGAGCAGAGCCCCGGCGCCACCCTCAACGAGCAGGAGAAATTTGAGATCGCCCGCCAGTTGGCCCGCCTGGGCGTGGACATCATGGAGGCCGGTTTCCCCGCCGCCAGCGTGGGGGATCTGGCCGCGGTCAAGCGCATCGCCGAGACCGTGGGCCGGGAAGTGCGCTTGGGCAAGGATGGCAAGCCGGCCGCCCCGCCCATCATCGCCGGGCTGGCCCGCTCTAACAAAGCGGACATCGACAAATCCTGGGAGGCGGTGAAATCTGCCGTGCGCCCGCGCATTCATACCTTTATCGCAACCAGCGATATCCACATGGAGTTCAAGCTGGGCATGAGCCGGGACGAAGTGCTGGAGACCGTGGGCGACATGGTCCAATATGCCCGCAGCCTGTGCCAGGATGTGGAGTTCAGCCCAGAGGACGCGGGGCGCAGCGACCCGGCCTTTTTGGAGCAGGTGCTCTCCGTGGCCATTCAGGCCGGGGCCACCACGTTGAACATCCCGGACACCGTGGGCTATACCACGCCGGACGAGTTTGGCGGCCTGATCAAGCGCCTGCGGGAGAACACCCCCGGCGGCAAAGATGTGATCTTCAGCGTCCATTGCCACAACGATCTGGGCCTAGCCACGGCCAATACCCTCTCCGGCGTGGTCAACGGGGCGCGCCAGATCGAGGTGACCCTCAACGGCATCGGCGAGCGGGCGGGCAATACTAGTTTGGAAGAGTCGGTCATGGCCCTCTTCACCCGCCAGACCATCTATGGCCTGGAGACCAACATTGTCACCCAGGAGATCCATCGCACCAGCGACATGGTCAGCCGCTACACGGGCATGGTGATCCAGCCCAACAAGGCCATCGTCGGCGGCAACGCCTTTGCCCACGAGGCGGGCATCCACCAGCACGGCATGTTGAAGCACAAGCGCACCTACGAGATCATGGACGCGGCCACCATCGGCCTGAACCAGAGCAGCCTGGTTTTGGGCAAGCACAGTGGCCGCCATGCCCTGCAAGCCAAATTGGGCGAGATGGGGTATCATCTGGACAAGGATGAGTTGAAAGAGGTCTTTGTCCGCTTCAAAGAGCTGGCGGACAAAAAGAAGACGGTCACTGACGCGGATCTGGAGGCCTTGGTGGGGGATGAACTCTACCAGCCCGTGGAGACGTGGGAACTGTTGAGCGTCCAGGTGCAGTGCGGCAGCGGGTTGATCCCCACGGCGGTGGTGAAGCTGCGCAACAACATCACCGGCCAGATCCACACGGACGCTGGGCTGGGCACGGGGCCGGTGGACGCCATTTACCAGGGCATCAACCGGCTGGTTGGCGTGGAGAACGAGTTGGTCGAGTTCCTGGTCCAGGCCGTCACCGAGGGCACGGACGCCAACGGGGATGTCACCATCCGCATCGAAGTGCCGGACAGCCGGGGCTTCAGCCAGACCGCCCAGGGCCGGGCCCGTCGCCGCCTCTTCAGCGGCCGGGGGGTGGACACGGACATCATCGTGGCCACAGCCAAGGCCTATATGCAGGCGCTGAACAAACTGATCGCCGCCGAACATGACACGGACAGTTCCTCCGCCGTGGGGATTCCAGCGAATGGCGCGGGTGTGTAGGTGTCTGGGATTGGGGATTAGGGATTGGGGATTCGGGGCTTCAGCGAGTCCAAATCCCCAACCCCCAACCCCCAACCCTCAATCCCCAATCCCAGGAGAAAACAGATGGCCCAACGACAACTTTCCCTCTTCCCCCGCATGATCATAGGCCTGGTGGTGGTGTGCCTGCTGGGCGGCGGGGTGATGGGGGAGGCTGTCGGCGCGCAATCCCCCACGCCCGTGGGGTCGCCCACGCCCGTGGGGTCGCCCACGCCCGTGGGGACCCCGACGCCGAGTGGGACAGAGGAACCGGCCCCGGTCTCGACGCCTCAAGGGACGCCCACCCCGGAGCCCCTCTTCGTTTTTCAAGAATGCGAAGAGGTGGACGAGGCGACGTTACGGGATGAGTTGAATCGTATCACCCAGGAGGTCTTTGTCGGCGGCCAGGGCGGGCTGGAGATTGAGGCGTTGGTGGCGGATCAGTGGGTTGCCCTGGGCATCGACGGGGTGATCGATGCTCAGATCGACTTGGCCGTGGCAAGGGTGGCCAGCGAGGAGGACTATTGGAGCCGGGTGGTCTCCGGCTGGTCCGCGGACAAGGCCGAGGAGTTCACCACCAAGGTGGCGACCTACGCCTTTGATTCGGAGCCGTTCCGGGTGGCGATTGACCAGCTTTCGGCGGGGGTGGCGGATGGGCTGACCGCGGGCATGGAGAGTATGTCGGCTCGATCAGCGTCGTCGGCCTTGTTGTGTGTGCAGGAATTTATTGGCAAGACCTATTCGGAGACCATGGTGGGTCTCTTTGTGGAGGATGTGCAGGCCGGCGTGGCCGCGGCGGATCTGGCCGATGTGGACGCTGGGGTCAACCCGATTTTGGACAGCCGCACCAAGACCTTGGCTGGGATCGGCATCATCATCGGCGCGCAGATTGCCAAGCGGCTGGCCAAGGCGATTGCCCAGCGGGTGGCGGGCAAGGTGGCCGGGCGGCTGCTGGGCCGAGCCGCCACCACGGTGATCCCCCTGGCTGGGTGGATCATCGGCGGCGGGCTGCTGGTCTGGGATCTGGTGGAGGCGGGGAATGGCTCCTTGCCCCAGATTCAAACGGCGCTGAAGGGCACGGATGTGAAGGCGGGCATCCGCACGGAGATCGGCGAGGCCGTGAACGTGGAGATGGCCGCGGCCCTGCCGGAGATGGCCCGCACGGTCTCCAATGAGATCTACAGCCAGTGGTTGGATTTCCGGCGCAAGCACAACCGGGTACTGGAATTGGCGGAGGCGAATGACCGCTTCCGCACCCTTTTGGACAGTGCAGATGTGGGGGATGTGGGCCGGTTGGGGGATCTGGTGGCCTTTTATGACCAGACTTTGGACCAGCCCGCTTTGGATGCGGACATCCGCAACGGCCAGTTGGAACGGCTGCTCTATCTGCCCGACGCCACGTTGACCCTGTTGCAGGAGGTCGTGGATCCCGCGGTCGTGGTGGCCTGGGCGGATCTGGCTGGAGATGGGATTGATCAAGTGGTGGCCACGGAGCTTTTCCGAGTGGCCCAGCCCACGGACTTTGCCGACCGAGACGCCCTGGATCGGGTGCTGGCCTTGGCAGATCCGGCGGCCATCGCCCAGATCATGCTGCTGGCTTCGGCGGACCGGGTGACGCTGTTGCAATTGCCCGTGGCCCAGGTGCAAAGTCTCGCCGTGGCCTATACGGTGGATGACCTGACCTGGCTAGCTTCGTATGCGACGGCCCTGGCTCCGCAACAGCGGGCGCAACTGGTGGATCGGCTGCTGCGGGAACCGGCCCTGATGCCCCGGCTTAAGTTCGAGGACATCCGCAAGGCCCTGTTGGAAACTGACAATATGCCGGAGACCCTGACTTTCCTGGCCCCAGAAAAGCCCGTTCAAAATCCCATGGATCAGGTCACCGGGGTGATCGAGGACACCAGCCAGGTGTTGAATGGCGACGTGCCGTGGCGGTTGTTTTTGCGCAAATATGCCACCCTGCGCAATGGGTTGATCCTGTTGGGGGTGTTGATTGGGCTGTGGATTTTGATTCGTCTCATGTTCCGGCGCAATCAAGGGGTGAATGTGACGATCAATATGCCGGACCGCGAAAAGAAAAAATGAAGGGACCTGTCTTTACAGTTAAATAATAGCTTTCAATAGCTGACCACCGAAAATGAGGGCATATGATTCCCCGAACACTCCAAGAATGGACCCTTGATACCATAGTTGAACTTGTTGACAAGCGCGTCTTCGAGAGCGAGACATTTGATTTTAAGGAGATGTTGCCCCACAAGAAAGAGCCTTCCGGTAAAGATAGGTTGAGCAAGCTGTGTGCCGCATTTGCAAACAGTGACGGAGGATTCATCATTTTTGGAATTTCGGACAAAGTATCTGTATCCTCCTCAGATCGGCTTGTAGGAATAGAGCCGGATTTGGATTTTCCTGAACACTTTGGTAGTTATGCTCAGAAATGTCATCCGTCTGTATACTGGAGGTTCCGTAATCCGCCAATCCGACTGACCAATGGTAGGTTGATTCATATTGTCCAAATTCCTAAAAGTTGGAACGCACCACATGCCGTAGGTGATGGCGAAAAGGGATGGTATTTCGAAAAGCGAACCAATAAAGGAAATGAACCGATGAGTATTGAGGAAGTGCGAGTTGGTTTCCTAGGATATTACGAGAAACGTCTCAAACTTCAATTGCTACGATCTGAACTCAAAACACTGTACGAACTTGCTGGGGATGGGTACATCGCAGATCCGTCCTTGCGTCATAAGATGCATTCAATGGTTTCGTTTGATATGAGCATCATCGAATCTGTTCTGTCCGATTCATTCACTATTTTGGCTAATCATGCAGACCTTCTTGAGTCGTTAAGCGCCCTCCGTATCAAAACCAGAGTAGCAAACAATGCAATTCATGGTTTTCTGTCAACGGCGGCGATCAAACTGACTGACTCAGAAGGATTGAATCGTGAGCACAATGATTATCTCGAACATGTTTGTATTTCTATCCAACAGCTCTGTAGGAAGGCAATCAAAGAGCTAGATGTCATATTGGATATGAACCCCTAAATCCCGCAGTTGATTTCCATGTTGATTCTTGCAAATGTCTTCCTATAACTCAAGGATCCATAATGAAGACTCTTGGAAAAATAATCGCTTTTGTCGTAGGCGGGTATGACCTTGTGATAACAATCTTGGTTGCATATCATTTTTGGGGCTTGACAGGTGTCATTGGTGCAATCCTAGTTCCAGTATCAATGCTGATTGCTCCTATAGTTTTGTTTCTCGACAGTGCCAATCCGGTTCCGCTTGTAATTATTCTTGTTGGAAGCACGATTTCTTGGTTGATGATAAGAGATTGGGATGCATCATCAGGAAAGCAAACCGAAACAGGAATAAAAACACTTGAAGATGGAACTCTTGTACTCCAAATTAAGCAGCCAGCGTATGGGCAGCCAAAATATGTTTCGATGCAAGCAAAAACATTGGCTGATGTGGAGAATAAGCTTAGATCAGCAATGCAGTACTCCAGTGTAGATAAATACGAAAAGGAATTCTGGGATTTCAGCGAAAAAGATATCAACAGCCTCACTTTAGAGAGGCTTTATGAGTACGCAGCTGCACGAATGCACCTTGTAGTTGAAGTTTGTGCAGGTGATATTATGATGTTTGGTGATGGTCCCGGTTCTAGCCCCGCATCGACGGTAATAGGCGAGTTTAACAAGTGGCACAACCGTCTTTTTCGCGTTGAGCAAGGATTAACGGCGATCCCTGAGGAGGTAACTCAAGTTGCAGCCACAGTCTCGCATCAGTATCATTCAGAATTGGCCCAAATCTTGAGAGACTTATGTAACCTCAAGGATGCAGGAGCGATCAGTGAACAAGAATTCCAAACGAAAAAGACAGAAATTCTTTCAAGAATGTAGTCAACTTGCCGTCGTTTCCAATTGGTCAATCATCCTTGACGAAAAATGTTAGTCGCTTTAGATGTGCCTCATGAAGACGTGGAGATCGGCGAATTGCTTGTCGTGGTGACGGTCTATGCCGCTAACATCGTAAAGGATGTGCGCGAGAACCTGCGCAACCTGGTGGGCGGGCGCATGGTTCACTACGAAGGGTTGATCCAGACCGCGCTAGATCAGGCCCTGGCGGATCTGGACGCCAAAGCCAAGGACAAAGGCTACGACGGCGTCCTGGGCGTCAAGATCAGCCACCCCTCCCTGGTGGACGGGGGCGTTGAGGTGATTGTGTACGGGAACGGGTATAAGTTGAAGGGGTGAGCGGGTGAAAGGGTGAGCGGGTGAAAGGGTGATACCGCTGTCCTATCTTACGAAACTGTGATTAAACTCTCGAAAAAACTGCTTGCAACACTCGAATCCTCCGAAATCTACTCAAAAACACTCGATTTTTAGGTGATTTGAGTGGATTTCAGTAAACATAACAGTCTTTTTTGAGTAAAGACAGCAAATCGGCATCGAAAAATCAGTTATTGTAAGTGATTCGTAAGATAGGACAGCGGTATCAAAGGGTGAGCGGGTGAATCGTTGCAGTGAAGATCACCCCTTCACCCCTTCACCCCTTCACCCGCTCACCCCCTCAGCTTCCCCCTTTGCGCAAGTTGGGAAATCAAGGTATAGTCAAGACTTATCCACAGCGACAGGCAGGATCCCCGCTGCGGGTTTGAATCCACCGACCGTACCCACTGACCCGTTCGGCCCCCGGACCCCCCAAGTGTCTGGGGAAGGTCGTGGACAGTTCCCCCAAAGTTGGGGGCCAAGGGGCAGTTCCCACAGACGGAAATCCGACAACGACGTCGTCCTGAATTGAAAATGCGTTTCCACTTTGACGGGACGCATCTTCAGCATCTATTTATCGAATCCAGGAGGCGTTATTTTGAACAAGCAGCACACTTCTCAGCAAGATCCAGATCAAGTCTTTTCTCATCTGCCCTCATCCAGCGCGGACTTTTCCCAGATCGCCGTGGACCCCATGACCGGGCTGCCGCCCAAGCAGGGGTTGTACGATCCCCGCTTCGAGCATGACGCCTGCGGCATCGGCTTTGTGGCCCATGTGGAGGGGCGGCGCAGCCACAAGGTCTTGGAGATGGCCCTGGAAGCCCTCTGCAACCATGCCCACCGCGGGGCCGTGGCCGATGATCGCAAAACCGGCGACGGGGCCGGTATCCTCACCCAACTGCCCTACGAATTCTTTAACCGAGAGCTGGATCTGGCGGGCCTTCCCGCCCCCCACCCGGCGGATCTAGCCGTGGGCCAGCTCTTCCTCTATCGCCAAGATGCCGAAGATCGGGAGAAAGCCCGGCAGATCGTCCGCCAGGTGCTGGAAGGGTTGCATCTGGAAGTGCTGACCTTCCGCTCGGTGCCCGTGATCGACGCGGCCCTGGGCGACCGGGCCGAGGCCAGCCGACCGTGGCTGGGCCAGGTGATCTTGCGTCGCACGCCGGAAGCGTGTGAGGCGGGTGAACCCTTCGAGCGGCTGCTCTTTATGGCCCGCAAGCGCATTGCTCACGAGGCCCGGGCCGCAGGGGTGCAGCGTCTGTACATCCCCAGCCTGAGCAGTCGTACCATCGTTTATAAGGGCTTGGTGCTGGCCGAGGAGTTGGAGCATTTCTATCCCGACCTCAGCGACCCGGATTTCAAGACCGCCATTGCTGTCTTCCATCAACGCTACAGCACCAACACCTTCCCCACCTGGGAACGGGCGCAACCCTTCCGCATGGTCTGCCACAACGGCGAGATCAACACCTTGGAGGGCAACGTCAACTGGATGCACGCCCGCCAGCCGGATCTGTCCAGCCCCTATTTTGCCGACGCGGCCACGGATCTCTCCCCCATCATCGGCATGCACGGCAGCGACAGCGCCAAGCTGGACAATGTGCTGGAACTCCTGGTGCGCAATGGTCGGGACATCCGCCACAGCTTGATGATGATGGTCCCCGAGGCCTGGGAGCGTCTGCCCGAAGGGGATGTGACCCCGGAGCGCCGGGCCTTTTACGAATATCACAGCGCCCTGATCGAGCCGTGGGACGGCCCCGCCGCCCTGACCTACACGGACGGGCGCATGGTGGGCACGATTTTGGACCGCAACGGCCTGCGCCCGGCCCGCTATGTGGTGCTGGACAACGGCTATGTGATCAGCGCCAGCGAGTCCGGCGCGGTGAGCTATGACGAGAGCCGGGTGATCAAAAAGGGCCGGTTGGGGCCAGGTGAAATCTTCGCCGTGGACACCAGCCGGGGCGTCATCATGGGCGACGAAGAGATCACCCGCTTCTTCGCCGCCCGCAAGCCCTATGCCCAATGGGTGCGGGAGAATTTGCTCCCCCTGGCCTCGGTCATGCCCAAGCCCGCCCCAAATCAACCAATCAACCAATCAACCAACGGCACAGCCAGCAACGGCAAGGCCCCCAAAGCCCCTGCCTCCGGTCTGGTCAAACGTCAGGCCGCCTTTGGCTATACCAGCGAAGAGATGGTCGTGGTCCTGCGCCCAATGGTGGTGGAGGGCAAAGAGCCAGTCGGCGCAATGGGCGACGACACGCCGCCGGCCGCCCTCAGCGCCCTGCCCCGGCCCCTTTTCCACTACCTCAAACAGCGCTTCGCCGAGGTCACCAACCCGCCCATCGACCCCCTGCGGGAGACCATGGTGATGAGCCTGCGGGTGCTTTTAGGCCAGCGGGCCAATCTGCTCGCCGAAGAACCGGAGGCCACCCGGTTGGTTGAACTGAAGTCCCCTGTGCTCTACCCGCAACAGATCACTGCCCTATCCGCCCTCACCCAGCCGGAGTTCAAACTGGCGACGGTCTCCGCCGTGTGGGAGGCCCCCATCGGTGCCGACGTTTCCATGGCCGAGGCCGGTGATGCCCTGCGGGCCGCGGTGGAGAAGCTCTGCTTGCAGGCCGAAGAGAAGGTGCGGGCCGGTGCCCACATTTTGGTGATCAGCGACCAAGCCGCGGACCAGCACACCTTGGCCATTCCATCCATGTTGGCCGTGGGCGCAGTGCATCATCACCTGATCGGCCAGGGCTTGCGTATGCACACCAGCCTGATCAGCGCCAACGGCGAAGCCAGGGAGGTGCATCACTTCGCCGCTCTGATCGGTTATGGAGCCAACGCGGTCTATCCCTATCTGGTCTTCGAGAGCATCGAAGAGATGATGGTCGAGGATCGGCACACCAGCCACCTGACCTTGGCCCAAGCCCAGGGCAACTTTGTTTCCTCCGTGGACAAGGGGTTGCTCAAGATCATGAGCAAAATGGGCATCAGCACGGTGGACAGCTATTGTGGTGCCCAGGTCTTTGAGGCCGTGGGCGTGGGCCAGGAGCTGATCGACGTGGCCTTCCGGGGCACTCCCAGCGTGATCGGCGGCGTGGGCTTTGCCAGCGTGGCCGAGGATGTGCTGGCCTGGCATGGGGCCGGCTATCCGGCCAGCGAGACGGCCAAGACGGTCAAGTTGACCACGTGGGGGCTGTACAAGCCTCGGCGGGGCGGCGAGTTGCACCAGTGGAGTCCCCAAGTCGTCCACGCCTTGCAGGGCGCGGTGCGGGCCGAAAGCAACACCGAGAGCGTCAAACACTATCTCGACTATCGCAACCTGGTCAACAGCATGAAGCTGGCCCCCCGCCACCTGCTGGAGTTCCGGCGCAGCCGTCCCCCGGTCCCCCTGGAGCAGGTGGAGCCGGTGGAGAAGATCACCCCCCGCTTCAGCACCGCGGCCATGAGCCACGGAGCGTTGAGCGCAGAGGCCCACAAAACCTTGGCCATGGCCATGAACCGGCTGGGCGGCATGAGCAACAGCGGCGAGGGTGGTGAGGCCAAGGATCGCTACTTCACCGAACGGGCCAGCAAGATCAAACAGGTGGCGTCGGGCCGCTTTGGGGTCACCCCCGAATATCTGATGAGCGCGTCCGAGTTGCAGATCAAGATGGCCCAAGGCTCCAAACCCGGCGAGGGCGGCCAGCTTCCCGGCCACAAGGTCTCGGTGGAGATCGCCACCCTGCGTCACAGCACGCCGGGCGTGGCCCTGATTTCGCCGCCGCCCCACCATGACATTTACAGCATCGAGGACTTGGCCCAACTGATCTTCGACCTCAAGACCATCAACCCCAACGCCAAGGTCAGCGTCAAGCTGGTGGCGGAGATGGGCGTCGGCACGGTGGCCGCCGGGGTGGTCAAGGGCTTTGCCGACGTGATCCACCTGAGCGGGGCCAACGGCGGCACCGGGGCCAGCCCCCTCAGCAGCGTCAAAAACGCCGGTCTGCCCTGGGAGATCGGCCTGTCCGAGATCCACCAGACCCTCTTGGCCAACGGCCTGCGCACCCGGGTCACCCTGCGCACGGACGGCGGCTTGGCCAGCGGTCGGGACGTGGTGATGGCCGCCATGCTGGGCGCGGACGAGGTCAGCTTTGGCACCAGCGCCATGATCGCCGAGGGCTGCATCATGGCCCGAGTCTGTCACAAAAACACCTGTCCCGTGGGCGTGGCCACCCAGGACGAGGCCTTGCGGGCCAAGTTCGACGGCACGCCGGAGCAGGTCATGCGCTTCATGAATCACATCGCTCAGGAGGTGCGGGAGGTGCTGGCTGGTCTGGGCTTCCGCAGTTTGGACGAAGTGGTGGGCCACCCCGAAATGTTGGAGCAGGTGATCTTTGGCCGGGAAGCTGGCTTTATGGACCTGGCCCCCCTGCTCTACGTGCCGGACACGGGCAGCGCCCGACGCAATGTGCTGCCCCGCAACGAACTGATCGCCAACCCCACCGTGGGCGACCGCATTGTGGAGCAGGTGCTGGCCAGCCTTCAGGCCAACCCGGACGCCCCCGTGCGTCTGGCCCACAAGATCCGCAACACGGAGCGCTCCGTGGGCACCAAACTCTCCGGCCAGTTGGCCCTGCGCTATGGGGACACGGGCTTGCGGGACGGCCATGTCAAGATCACCTTCACCGGCTCCGCGGGCCAGAGCTTTGGGGCCTTTGCCATCAGCGGGCTGCAACTGCGCCTGATCGGCGAGGGCAACGACTATGTGGCCAAGGGCTTGGGCGGGGGCGAGATCATCATCCACCCGCAAGAAGAGGCCAACTTCGTCACCCATCAAAATGTGATCATGGGCAACACCGCCCTCTACGGCGCCACCGGGGGCCGACTCTTTGCGGCAGGCGTGGCCGGTGAGCGCTTCGCCGTCCGCAACAGCGGCGCGGTGGCCGTGGTGGAAGGGGCCGGCCAGCACTGCTGCGAATACATGACCGGCGGCACCGTGGTCATCCTGGGCAGCAGCGGGCGCAACTTCGGCGCCGGCATGACCGGTGGCCAAGCCTTCGTCTACGACGTCAGCGAACGCTTCGAGCGCCGCTACAACCCCGAACTGATCGCCATCCGCCGTCTGCGGGGGGGCGAAGACGAGACCTTCGTCCGCAGCCTGATCCAAGAACACCTGGCCAAGACCGGCTCCCAGCGGGCCAGCCAGATTTTGGAAGACTGGGAAGTCCAGCGCCAATACTTCTGGCACATCGTCCCCAAGGAGCGGGTGGCCGCCATTGAGGCCGCCGCGGAGGGGTCGGATGTGGAGGAGGAGGAGGCGGTAGGCGTAAAAGGATGATGAGGAAACGTAGGTGCGGTTTTTAACCGCACGATCCCGCTGCAAAGTGAGTTGTGCGGTTAAAAACCGCACCTACGGTCTTCGCCATCATGTTGATTCATTCAGAAAGTGGGGTAAAAGCCATGCTTGTGATCGAGAAACTTCAATCTGAGGTAGAAAAACTTCCTGGAGATCGCCAACGGGAGGTACTTGATTTCGTCGAGTTCTTGCTTGCCAAGGCAGAGCAAGACGCGGCACGGCAGGAAGAAATCGAGTGGGCAAACGCCGCCTTGGTCTACACCATGCAACGGATGGATGAAGAAGAGGGGGAGGATGCCCCGATCAATTCGCTTCACGATCTAAAAGAACTGTATCGAACGGATCGGGGAAGGAGACATTTGATTACGAATACAATTCAAGCACTGGATCAGATTGCAATCAACTCGCAAGTTCGTAACGGGCGGCCATTCATCGTCGGAACGACGATTACGGTCGCAGATATTGCTGTAGCCAAAGTCTTTACGATGATGGAGGCGGAAGAAATCGCTGACCATTATCGGTTGACATTGCCACAGGTCTATTCTGCTCTTGCATTCTACTACGATCACAAGGCCGAGATCGACCAGAGTATTGAAGACCGCCGCCGCTTGGCCGATGAAATGAAGGAGAATCGCGTTGGCAGCCGCCATTCGTCTCTATTTGGATGAGAACCTATCCCCAAGGATTGCAGACCAGTTGCGCAGACGGGGTGTCGATATTGTCACGGTCCACGATCTTGGCATGGCAGGCGATTCGGATGAGGATCATTTTGAGCAGGCCATTCGATTGGGGCGTGTTTTGGTTACGTCCGACACGGATTTCCTTGTGTTGGCCGCTTCGGGAAAATCTCATGCTGGGATTGTGTTTGGGGTGCAGGAAAGACATAGAATCGGTGACTGGGTAAGTGCTTTAGACCTGTTATGTGCCGTATACACGCCAGAAGACATGGCAAACCACGTTGAATATATTTGAGTTGAACACACCTAAAATGACGGAGGAATTTGTGGCAAAAACGCTATTTGAAAAAGTGTGGGACGCCCACGTAGTGACCCAAGAGCCGGGAGCACCGGTTGTTCTCTACATCGACGCCCACCTGATCCATGAAGTGACGTCGCCCCAGGCCTTTGGCATGTTGCGGGAGCGGGGACTGGCCGTGCGTCGCCCGGACAAGACCTTTGCGACCATGGACCATGCCATCCCCACCCGCATCGGCGTGGGCATTGACCTGTGGCCGGCGGACGCGGCGACCCAGGTGCGCACCCTGCGCCAGAATTGCGCTGACTTCGGCGTCACCCTCTTCGACATCGACGGGGCCGTGCAGGGCATCGTGCACGTGGTCGGGCCGGAAATGGGCATCACCCAGCCGGGCATGACCATCGTGTGCGGGGACAGCCATACCAGCACCCACGGCGCGTTCGGGGCGCTGGCCTTTGGCATCGGCACCAGTGAAGTGGGCCATGTCTTGGCCACCCAATGTCTGCTCCAGACCCGACCCAAGACCTTCGCCATCACCGTGGACGGGGAACTGGGCTTCGGCGTCACGGCCAAGGATGTAATTTTGGCCATTATCGCCAAGAATGGGGCCAATGGCGGCATCGGCCACGTCTTCGAGTATCGGGGCAGCGCCATCCGCGCCATGAGCATGGCCAACCGCATGACCATCTGCAACATGAGCATCGAAGGCGGCGCAAGGGCCGGCATGATCGCCCCGGATCAAACCACGTACGACTATATCCAGGGTCGCCCCTACGCGCCAAAGGGCGCGGATTGGGACAAGGCCGTGGCCCATTGGCAGACCCTCTACAGCGACGAGGACGCGGTCTTCGACCGGGAACTCTTCCTGGACGCGGCGACGTTGGCGCCTATGGTCACTTACGGTACCAACCCCGGCCAGGGCGTGCAAGTCACCCAGCGCATCCCCACGCCGGAGGAGTTGGACGACCCGGCGGAACGGCGCAGCCTGCTCAGCGCGTTGGAATACATGGGCCTGTCCGCGGGCCAGCCTATGGAGGGCCAGCCCATCGACCTGGTCTTCATCGGCTCCTGCACCAATGGCCGCATCGAGGATCTACGGGCAGCCGCCCAGGTGATCCAGGGCCGCAAGGTGGCGGACAACGTGCAGGCCTTGGTCGTGCCCGGCTCCAAGGCGGTCAAGGCTATGGCCGAAGCCGAGGGGCTGGACCGCATCTTCAGTGAGGCGGGTTTTGAATGGCGGGGCGCCGGCTGCTCCATGTGTCTGGCCATGAACGATGACAAGGCGGGCCGGGGCAAATATGTGGCCAGCACCAGCAATCGTAACTTCCAAGGTCGTCAGGGGCCGGGTTCCCGCAGCCTGTTGATGAGTCCGATTATGGCAGCATCCGCGGCCATCAATGGCAAGGTTGTTGACGTACGACAGGAGCTAAAATAATGCAACAATTCACAACGCTTAACGCCACCGCCGCCCCCCTGCGGGCGGAGAACGTGGACACGGACCAGATCATCCCCGCCCGCTATTTGACCGCGGTGACCAAAGAGGGCATGGGCGATGGCCTCTTCTCCAGTTGGCGCTATAACCCGGACGGCAGCCCGAAGCCAGATTTTGTACTCAACCACGACGAGTACAATGGTAGCGAGATCCTGCTGGCCGGACGCAACTTTGGCAGCGGCTCCAGCCGGGAACATGCGGTATGGGCACTGACCGAGTACGGCTTTCGGGCGGTGATCACGCCGGGTTTTGCCGACATCTTTTACAACAATAGCCTCAAGAATGGGCTGCTTCCGGTCACGTTGCCCGAGGAGACCGTGGGCATGTTGCTGGATCTGATCGAAGAAGCCCCGGAGACCCGTATCGCCATCGACCTGGCCTCCCAGACCGTCACCCTGCCCGACGGCCAGGTGATGGGCTTCGACATCGACCCCTTCCGCAAGACCTGTCTGCTGCGGGGGCTGGACGATCTGGGCTACATTCAGGCCGTGGAAGACGCGGTCGCCGCCCACGAAGCCCGCCAACCGGCTTGGGCCTAAAGGTCAACATGACCACGCGGCCAGGGAGCAAAGTCAAGGCCAGGGTCTGGTCCGTGGACGGGGCCAGCAAGCGCCTGCGCACGGACGAGATCGCCACGGAGGAGCCTCTGGAGATCCGCCTGCTGGCCGGGGGCGAGACCAAGACCGTGGCCGTCACCATGCGCACCCCCGGCGCGGACTTCGAACTGGCTGCCGGTTTCCTCTTCTCCGAGGGGGTGATCGGCCATCGGGACGAAATCTCGACCATCGCCTACTGCGTGGACGTGGAAGCCGAGCAGCAATACAACATCGTCAACGTCAGCCTGCGGGCCGACACCATCCCGGATCTGCCCAGCCTGGACCGCCATTTCTTCACCTCCAGCGCCTGCGGGGTGTGCGGCAAGGCCGGGCTGGAGACCCTGCAAATCCGAGGTTGCCCGGTCATCCCCGCCGGCCCGATCTTTGATCCGAAGCTGATCGTCGATCTGCCCCGACAGCTTGAGGCAAACCAGCGCCTCTTTACCCTCACCGGCGGGCTGCACGCCGCGGCGCTCTTTGATGAAACCGGCACGATGCTCGTTTGCCGAGAAGATGTGGGGCGACATAACGCGGTGGATAAATTGGTGGGCTGGGCGTTGATGGCCAACAAACTGCCCCTCAACCGCTACGCCATCATGGTCAGCGGGCGGGCCAGCTATGAAATTATGCAGAAATGTTTGGTGGCCGGGGTGCCCATGGTTTGCGCTGTGTCGGCCCCCAGCAGTCTGTCGGTTGAGGTGGCCCAAGAATTTGGCATGAGCTTGGTCGGCTTTCTGCGGGGCGAACGCTTCAATATCTACGCCGGGCGCGAACGCATTGCGGGGATGGTCGCTTGAGCACCCTTGACGTAAAGTGGCCGGATCTGGCCGAACCCTACGCATCGGCCTTGCGGGAGGCTGTGGCCTTTGTGCTGGATCGGGTGGACCCCGTGGGCATCGTGGCCTGCGGCAGCGTGCTCCGGGGCACGCCTAGCCCGAACAGCGATCTAGACATCTATGTGATCCACGAAGCGGGGTGGCGGCAGCGCATTCAGCGCCGCTTTGGGACGGTCCCGGCGGAGATCTTTATCAACCCACCCACGGCCATTCGGGGTTATTTCGAGAGCGAACGACAGGCCGGGCGACCCGTCACCGCCCACATGCTTAGCACGGGCTTTGTGGTTTTGGACCGGGATCCTGTGGTGCAGGGGTTGGTGGCCGAGGCCGAGGTAGCTTTGGCCCAGCCGCCGGACAAATCGCCGGCAGATCTGTTGTTTCTGCGCTATCTGGCCGCTGATCTGTACGAAAACGCCGTGGACATGCAGCACGCCGATCCAAGTACGGGCCTGCTGATCCTGGGTGACGCCATCCAGCGCATGGTGGACTATCGCTTTCTGGCCGCTAACGTCTACCTGCCCCGGCCCAAGGATCGACTGACCCGTCTCGCTGCCCTGGATCCCGTGGCCGATCGGCTGGTCCGCCAATTCACCCAAACCGGTGACATCGCCGACCGCTATCGCCTAGCCGCCGACCTGGCCGACCATATTCTCGACACCCAAGGTTTCTTTGAATGGGAATCCGAACGGCTTCCGGTCGGGTGAAGGCAAAAGGCAAAGTGCAAAAGGCAAAAATTGTGGCGGAGACCGGGATTGCAATCTCCAAACCACTTGCATCCCCCCACAAATTAAAAATTCCTAATTCTCAAATCTCAATTCTCAATTAGAAAGGCCCGTCCCTTGAACGCCAAAATCGTAGTTCTAGCCGGTGACGGCATCGGTCCGGAAGTGACCAACGAAGCCAAGAAGGTGCTGGACGCCGTGGGCAGCCGCTTCGGCCACACCTTTGACTATGCAGATCACCTGATGGGCGGCTGTGCCATCGACGCCCTGGGCACCAGCCTGCCCGACGAGACCGTGGCCGCGGCCAAAGCCGCGGACGCTGTCCTGCTGGGCGCGGTGGGCGGGCCGAAGTGGGACAACCCCAACGCCGTGGACCGCCCGGAGCGGGGGCTGCTGGCCATCCGCAAGGCCCTCAACCTCTTTGCCAATTTGCGCCCGGTCAAGCTGCACCCGCAACTGATCAGCGCGTCTACCATCAAAGAGGAGACCCTGGCCGGGGTCGATCTGCTGGTCGTGCGGGAACTGACCGGCGGTGCCTATTTCGGTCCCCGCCAAGAGGCCGGACCGGAGGGCTTCGAGGCGTTCGACACCATGCTCTACACCCGCCCGGAGATCGAGCGGGTGGTGCGGTTGGCCGCCATCGCAGCCAAAGGCCGCAGCGGCAAGCTGACCAGCGTGGACAAGGCCAACGTCCTGGCCTCCAGTCGATTGTGGCGGCGGGTGACGGTGGAGGTGATGGCCGACTATCCCGACGTGGCCGTGGAGCATGTGCTGGTGGACGCGATGGCCATGTATTTGATCCGGCGTCCGGCTGACTTTGACGTGGTAGTCTCGGAAAATCTCTTCGGCGATATTTTGACCGACGAAGCCTCCATGTTGGCCGGTTCCATGGGCATGTTGCCTTCGGCCAGCATCGGGGACATCATGAACAGCCACAATCTGCCTCTGGGCCTCTACGAGCCCATCCACGGCAGCGCGCCGGACATCGCCGGCCAGGGCATCGCCAACCCCCTGGGCACGATTTTGAGCTGCGCCATGCTCCTGCGCCACAGCCTGGGGCTGGAAGCCGAGGCCGTCGCCATCGAAGCCGCCGTGGACACGGTCCTCAACGACGGCGTGCGCACGGGGGACATCGCCCACACGGGCACGGAAGTGGTGGGGACGGTGGTGATGGGGGATCTGGTGGTAGCGGCGCTGACGAAATAGAGCTATCGAGTATCGTGTATCGAGTGTTTTTGTCTCGGCGCACAGAAAAATACTCGATACACGATACTCGATATTCAACACGATAGGACTCAATAGATGACTGAACCAACCAACGGCTCCGCCGAAGCAACCCAGGCCCAACTGCGGGAGACGATCCGGCTTTTGGGCAATTTGCTGGGCGAAACGATTGTAGAGCAGGAAGGCGCGCAGGTCTTCGCGCTGGAAGAGGAGCTGCGGGCGTTGACCAAGGCTCAGCGCCAAGGGGACGCCGGGGCCGGTGAGCGCATCCAGGCCCTGACCGGGGAGTTGGTTCAGGACTTCGAGCGTACGCGCGCCGTGCTGAAAGCGTTCACGACCTACTTTTTGCTGATCAACCTGGCCGAGGAGCAGCAGCGGGTGCGGGTGCTGCGCCAGCGCTCCCAGATCGCCCAGGAGCAGGACGTGCCCTATCGGGAGACCATCGCCGAGGCCGTGGCCCGCTTGGCCGAAGAGGGGCTGACCGCGGACGAGATCCGCCACCTTCTGGCCGAATTGTATATCCTGCCCGTCTTCACCGCCCACCCCACGGAGGCCACCCGGCGCACCATCCTGCTCAAGTTGCGGGCCATCGCCGCCATGCTCTATGACCTGGATCTCCACGATCTGCTGCCCGTGGAGGAGACCGAACTGCTGGACAGCATCCGGGAGATTGTGGTCACGCTCTGGCAGTCCGACGAAACCAGGGACCGCCGCCCCACGGTGCTGGACGAAGTGCGTCACGGGCTTTATTTCATCGAAACCACCCTCTTCGACCTGATTCCCCGCATCTATCAAGAGGTGGACGCGGCCCTGGCCCGCTACTTCCCCGGCGAGCGCTTTGACCTGCCGGTCTTCCTGCAATACGGCACGTGGATGGGCGGGGACCGGGACGGCAACCCCTATGTCACCCTGCAAGTCACCGAGGACACTCTGCGGGAACAGAAGGGGCGTATCCTTAAACTCTACGCCCAGGCCGTGGAGGGGTTGTACGAGCATCTTTCCGTGGCTCAAACCCACCAGGGCTTTTCCCGGCCCTTTTTGGATAGCTTGGAACGGGATCTAGCCAGGGTTCCGGCGGCTGAGTTGGACGTATTGGAGCGATTCAGCCTGGAGCCGTACCGCCAAAAGCTGATCCTGGTCTTCCGGCGGTTGATGGCCACCGTGGCCGAGACCGAGCAGGCCTGGAAGGACCGGGTCCACAACCCCAGGGCCTATCATCATGCCTCCGAATTCTTGACCGACCTCAAGTTGATCCAAGAAAGTCTGCGGGCCAACCAGGGCGAGCGGCTGGCCGCCGGACGGCTCGCCTCGCTGGTCTGCCAGGCCAGGGTCTTTGGCTTTCACCTGGCCACCATGGACATCCGCCAACATTCCGGCAAACACCGGGCGGCCATGACCGAGGTGTTGGAGCGATACAACCCCGGCCTCTCCTATGCCGACCTGCCCGAAGCCGAGAGGGTGGCCCTGCTCTCCCGAGAGATCGCAAGCCCCCGCCCCCTCACCGCCCGGCTGGACTTTAGCGAGGAAACCAACGAGATCCTGGGCCTCTTCCGCCTGATCCGACTGGCCCACGAGGAGATCGGCCCGGAGGCCATCCAGACCTACATCATCAGCATGACCACGGAGGTCAGCAACATGCTGGAGGTGCTGCTCTTTGCCAAGGATGCCGGCCTCTTCGGCCAGATCGACGTGGTGCCCCTCTTCGAGACCATCGAGGATCTGGAAGATGCCCCGGCCACCATGACGGCCATTTTTGAGAACCCGGTCTATCAGGCCCATCTGGTGCAGCGGGCCAATCAGCAGCAGATCATGATCGGCTACAGCGATTCAAACAAAGATGGCGGCTATCTGCGGGCCACGTGGATGCTCTACCAAGCCCAGCGCGCCCTGGCCCGCACCTGCGACGCCCACGGTGTGCGCTTCACCCTCTTCCACGGGCGGGGCGGATCCATTGGCCGCGGGGGCGGACCGGCCAACCGGGCCATTTTGGCCCAGCCGCCGGAGTCCATCCGGGGCCGCATCAAGCTCACGGAGCAGGGCGAGGTGATCAGCGCCCGCTATGACAACAAGGCCATCGGCCACCGTCATTTGGAACAGTTGGTCAACGCGGTGCTGTTGTCCAGCGGCAAACGCCCCGCCGTGGCCCAGGAGGAGGTGTGGTCCGGGGTGGTGAGTGAGATGAGCCGCTTTTCGGAGCACAAATATCGGGCCTTGGTGACGGACCCGGCCTTTTTGCGCTACTTCCATCAGGCCACCCCCATCACCCCGATTGGCCAGCTCAACATCGGCTCCCGCCCCTCCAAGCGTAGCAGCAGCAAGGGGATCGGCGACCTGCGGGCCATCCCCTGGGTCTTCTCGTGGACCCAGAGCCGGGTCAACCTGCCGGGCTGGTACGGCTTGGGGTCGGGCATTGCCGAGTGGATCGCCGCCGGTGATGCGGACGCACGCTTGGCCCAGCTTCAGGAGATGTACGCGGCCTGGCCCTTCTTCCGCACGGTGATCGATCGGGCCCAGGTCAGCATGCGCCGGGCGGACATGGTGATCGCCCCCCTTTATGCCGAACTGGCCGACGTCGACATCCGCCAGGTGATCTTCGGCACCATCGAGGACGAGTACAATCGCACGGAGGCGGTGATCCTCTCCATCACCGGCCAGGAGAAGTTGTTGGACAACGAAAAGTGGTTGCAGCGCAGCATCAACCTGCGCAACCCTTATGTGGATCCGATGAATTACATTCAGGTCGCCCTGCTCAAACGCATTCAGCGGGAGCCGGAACTTTCCGAAGATCCAAATCTGCGCCAGGTAGTCCTGCTCTCGGTCAACGGTATCGCCGCGGGTTTACAGAATACAGGATGACAAACATGAACGTTCTCGACACAATCGACGCACTCCTGGTCGATATTGATGGGGTACTGACCATCGGCAATGAGGTGATTCCGGGCGCTGTGGAGGCTTTGGCCTCTGTTCGCGCCCGGGGGATTCAGGTGCGCTACCTGACTAACTCCACCATCTACTGCCGCTATACTTTGCAAGAGCGCATGCAGGCCCTGGGCTTTTCCATGCAGATGGATCACCTGATTACCCCAACCTTCGTGGCCGCAGAATATCTGCGCAGCCAGGGAGCTACCCGCTACTATCCCCTGATCCTGCCCGACGCCCAGGCGGAGTTTGTCGGTCTGGACGTGGACGAGGAGACGCCGGAGTTTGTGGTGGTGGGGGATATTGGGTCGGGCTTCAACTTTTCCCGGCTGAACAAGGCTTTTCGGGCCTTGCTCAACGGGGCGCAGTTGGTGGCCCTGCACAAAAAACGCTTCTGGCGCACGGAGGACGGTCTCTTTTTGGACGCCGGTCCCTTTGTGATGGCCCTGGAATACGCGGCCGGCGTGGGCGCGGTGGTGATGGGCAAGCCCAGCGCCGCCTACTTCCGCCGGGTGCTGGACGATCTGGGCCTGGCCCCGGATCGGGTGGCCATGATCGGCGACGACATCGAGATCGATGTGCGGGGCAGCCAACAGATGGGGATGCAGGGCTGGCTGGTCAAGACCGGCCGCTTCCGCCGGGAAGACCTCAGCCACGGCATCTGGCCGGACAAGATTTTTGAGAGTATTGATGATTTAAGAGAATAGAAAGTACACGATCATGCACATCCAAATCTACGACACAACCCTACGCGACGGCACCCAGGGGGAAGGGGTGAACCTGAGCGCGGAGGATAAACTAAAAATCGCCCGCCGACTCGACGACTTCGGCGTGGACTATATCGAGGGCGGCTGGCCCGGCTCTAACCCCAAGGACATGGAGTTTTTTGACCGGGCCCAGCGGGAACTTTCCCTGCGCCATGCCAAGGTGACGGCCTTCGGCTCCACCTGTCGGGCCGACACGGACCCGGCGGATGACCCCCAAATTCAACTGCTGATCCAGGCCAACACGCCCGTGGTCACCCTCTTCGGCAAGACCTGGGACATGCATGTCACCGAGGTGTTGCGCACCACCCTGCCCGAAAACCTGCGTATGATCCGGGCCTCGGTGGCCTATCTCAAGGCCCAGGGCAAAGAGGTGGTCTACGACGCCGAACACTTTTTTGACGGCTACAAAGCCAACCCGGAATATGCCCTCTCCACCCTGCAAGCCGCCATGTTGGGCGGCGCGGACAGTGTGGTGCTGTGCGACACCAACGGCGGCGGCCTGCCCTGGCAAGTGGGCGAGGCCATCGACGATGTGCGCCGGGAGTTGGGGCTGGACGGATCGTCCCCCATCTCCGACCGGGTGACCTTGGGCATCCACGCCCACAACGACAGCGAGACCGGGGTGGCCAACACCTTGGAGGCCGTGCGCCGGGGGGCTGTGCAGGTGCAAGGCACCATCAACGGCTATGGCGAGCGCTGCGGCAATGCCAACCTGATCAGCGTGATCCCGGATCTGCAACTCAAAATGGGGTATAACTGTGTGCCCCCGGAAAAGCTCTCCCATCTGACCGAGATCAGCCGCTATGTCAGCGAACTAGCCAACCTCAGCCCGGAGGGCCATCAGCCCTTTGTGGGCCAGAGCGCCTTTGCCCACAAGGGCGGCACCCACGTCAACGCCGTGGTCAAGAATGTGATGAGCTATCAGCACATCGAGCCAGGGCTGGTGGGCAACGAGACCCGCGTCCTGCTCAGCGAACTGAGCGGCAAGGACAACATCGCGGTCAAGCGCAAGGAGTTCGGCCTGAAAGGGCTGAGCCTAGCCGAAGAGCGGGAGGTTTTGCAGCAGATCAAAGAGCTGGAAAACGCCGGTTTCGCCTTCGAGAGCGCCGAGGCCAGCGTGGATCTCATGCTGCGCCGGGTGCGGCCCGGCTATGTCTCGCCCTTTGAGATGATCGACTACACGGCCGCCGTGGAACACCGCCGGGGCCGGGGCATGTTCTCCGAAGGCACGGTCAAAGTGCAGGTGGGGGATCAGATCCTGCACGAGGTGGCCGAGGGCAACGGCCCGGTCAACGCCCTCAACCGGGCCTTGCGCAAGGCCCTGGCCAAATACTATCCCCGACTGCGGGCTGTGCATCTCACCGACTACAAAGTGCGCATCCTGGACAGCGCCAGCGGCACCGCGGCCATGACCCGTGTCCTGATCGACTTCGCCGACGGCGAGCGCACCTGGACCACGGTCGGGGCCAGCACCAACATCATCGAAGCCAGTTGGATCGCCCTCTCTGACTCGGTGGAATACTTCATCATCACCGACCGAGAAGCCCAGGCCAAGTTGGTCGCGGCGGCGGCGGAACCGGTTTTGGCATAATTCTATCGAGTATCGTGTATCGAGTATTTTAGCGTGGCTGTGGCGTTTCGTGATCAATTCAGTTCCTTCGACCGTCACGAAGAACTGAACCACGCTAAAATACTCGATACACGATACACGATTCTCAATGAAACCCAACCAACCATGACCCAAACCACCGGCATTCTCGAAACCATCGGTCGCAGCGGCGGCTATCTGCGGGATGCGGCCTTTTCGTTCCAGCCCTTGTCCGATGATGTCCTTGTGCCGCCCAAGCTGATCAAAGAGTTTGGCCTGGTGGACGGTGTTGAGGTGACGGGCAGTGTGAAGTCGGGCAAAAAGGGACCGGAGTTGGCCTCCGTGGAGAGCATCTGCGGCCTGACGCCGGAGAAATTCAACGCCCGCACCCGCTTCGAGCGGCTGATCGCCATCAGCCCGACCGAGCGTTTCCGCCTGGGGGAGGGGGGCAACACCACCATGCGCATGGTGGAGTTGATGGCCCCCATGGGCAAAGGCACCCGGGGGCTGATCGTGGCCCCACCCAAGGCCGGCAAGACCCGCATCTTGCAGGAATTGGCCCAAGCCATCCACGCCACAGAGCCGGAGACCCGCATCATCGTCCTGCTGGTGGACGAGCGGCCCGAGGAGGTCACAGACTTCCGGCGCAACGTCCCCGCCGAAGTGTTGGCCAGTTCCAGCGACCAGCCCATGCAAGAGCATGTGCGTCTGGCCGAGCTGACCTTGGCCCACATCCGCTGTGAGTTGGAATGTGGCCGGGATGTGGTGGTGCTGGTGGACAGCCTGACCCGGCTGGTGCGGGCCTTCAACCTGAGTACCACCGGGGTCAACCGCACCATGTCCGGGGGTATCGACGCCAAGGCCATGGAGATCCCCCGGCGCTTCTTTGGCCTGGCCCGGAACATCGAACATGGCGGCTCGGTCACGGTGATCGCCACGGTTTTGGTGGAGACCGGCTCCCGCATGGATGACTTCATCTTCGAGGAGTTCAAGGCCACGGGCAACAGCGAGATCGTGTTGGACCGAGAACTGGCCGAAGCCCGCATCTACCCGGCCCTCAACATCCTGGCCAGCGGCACCCGCCGGGAAGAGTTGCTCTATTCCGATGACGAAATGCGCCGCCTGGCCACCCTGCGCAACTGGCTGGCCGGTGGCGATCCCGCCGCGGCCCTGCGCGGCCTGCTCAAGCTGATCGACATGACCGATACCAACGAGGAATTGTTGCTGCGACTGAATCCGAAGAAGTAGGGGATTGGGGGTTTGGGATTTGGGATTGGGGATTCGGCGTATTGTCCCCAATCCCCAATCCCAAATCCCCAATCCCAAACCCCATCCATTCACCCACCCGAAAGGAACCCATCATGGCAAAAAACACAAGCGCAGTTTATGGACGTGTCAGCATTTGGCTGCACTGGATCAGCGCCTTGCTGATTCTGGGTCTGGCCGCCTTTGGCCTCGTCATGACCCGGATCGGTGCCGGAGCCACCCAGGATCAGATGTATCAGATACACACCACCATCGGGGTACTTGTGCTGGTCTTGACCGCGGCCCGGCTGGTCTGGCGGTTTGTCGATCCCTGGCCCCCGGCCCCCAAGGAGTTGACCGGCGGACGCAGACAGCTCTTCAAGTGGAACCACATTCTGCTCTATGGGGTGCTGGTGGTGATGTTGGCCAGCGGCCCGGCCATGCTCCTGGCCAGCGGCCTCAGCCTGCCCGTTCAGAATCTGTCCCCGGACATGATCAAGGATGTGCTACCCCGCACCACCCACGGCATTGTATCCAAACTCTTCATGCTGCTCTTCGTCACCCACCTGGGCGGGGTGATCATGCACCAGCGGGAAGCGGGCAATGCCCTGGGCCGCATGGGGTTGCCCTGGTTCGACCGCAAGTAATATGGATATCACCGACTTCAACACCTATCAAACCGAATCCCGCAAGACCTGGAGCCTGATCAAGACCGACCATGCCATCGTCTACCCCACCCTGGGCCTGGTCAACGAGGCCGGGGAGGTGGCGGGGAAGGTCAAGAAGATCTTCCGGGACAAGGGCGGCGTCATCGGCGAGAGCGAGCGGGAGGCCCTCAAGCAGGAGCTGGGGGACGTCCTCTGGTATCTGACCCAGATCTGCACGGACCTGGACCTGACCCTGGCCGAAGTGGCCGAGGCCAACCTCGTCAAGCTCTTTGACCGCTTGGAGCGGGGAGCCATTCAGGGGGACGGGGATAGGCGGTGAACGGGTAGAGACGCAAAATCTTGCGTCTCTACCCTATGCTGACCCAATTGGGTATTGCTGTCGGGCAGAATTCTTGTTTGCAAACCATAAAGCGATGGGATAAAATATGCGCTTGTGTTGCTCTCCATGTCCCACCTCTGTAGCCACCTAATGAGGACGATCTGTTCTCCTCTTTAGGTGGCTACTTATCTACCCTCCAGCCTATGCTTTTTAGAAAGGAAAACACCGTGAGAAAACTCGCTATTGCGGGACTTGTCCTCTTGCTCACTCTGTCCATTACGTTTGTTGCCCTCGCCTCCACGATCCATTGGACCTATGAAGGCGAAGAAGGCCCCGCCCATTGGGGCGAATTGAGCCCTGATTTTGCCGCCTGTTCCGCGGGTCTCCAGCAGTCGCCGATTGATATTCCGGCCGGCGCACCGGTCAACCCGGCGGACATTGTCTTCAACTATAGCCCCAGCGCGCTGACTGTCGTCAACAACGGCCATACCATTCAGGCCAACTATGATGCTGGCAGCACCATCACCATTGACGGCATGGACTACCAACTGCTCCAGTTCCACTTCCACGGTGACAGCGAACACACGGTCGCTGGTCAGCATTCGCCCATGGAAGCCCATTTTGTGCATGGCAACGCCGCTGGCCAATTGGCCGTGGTGGGTGTGATGCTGAAAGAAGGCGATGCCAACGTGGCTCTTGAGCCGGTCTTCGCCAACATGCCCGCCGAAAAGGGTGATCCGGTCGCTGTGGCCGGTGCGACCGTCAGCGCCGGGGATGTTCTGCCCGTGGACCGCTCCTACTATCGCTATGATGGCTCCCTGACCACCCCTCCCTGCACCGAGGGGGTGAAGTGGTTTGTGATGGCCAATGCGGTCACGATTTCCGCGGGCCAACAGGCGGCTTACACCGCCCTGCACGCGGACAACTACCGCCCGGTCCAGGCCATGAACGCCCGCTCCTTCTATCTGGGCGGCGCGCCGGAAGGCTTGCCCGTCACCGGTGGGTTGATGGTGGTCGGCGTTTTGTGGATGACCGTAGCGTCCGGGCTGGTGGTCCTCTCCATCGTGTGGGTGGTGCGTCGCCGCCGTGAGGGTGTCAACGTTTCATAGCTGAGATCCCTGTCTCCGGCGCTTCATGTTCCTGGCCAGCAGGGATCGGGAGAGCGCACGCTGCTTGGTGCAGGCGGCGTCGGGGACGGAGGCATCTTCCCGGAATGGGCCAGCAGATCTTTCGTCAAGCGAGAGTTTGTGGCCCATTCCGGGAAGGTCGTAAACCAGGTGTCGATGATGGCTCGTTTCTTTCGCAAATTTAGCCTGATCTTAATCGTGGCTGCCCTCTTGTTGATGGGTGGCCCTTCTGCGTTGGCCCAATCTCGGCCCGCTGATGCGCCCCCACCGCCCCCCAGTCGCTTGCAGATCCCATCGATTGACCTCGATACGTCTATCCTTGCCGTGGGGTGGATTTCAACAAAAGAGGGCACGACTTGGGATGTGCCGCAGGAGGCCGCGGGCTGGCTGACCACGTCCACGCCGCCGAGCCGCATGGGCAACGCCGTGCTGATCGGCCATCACAACATCGAAGGCAAGGTCTTCCGCAATCTCAAAGATGTGGCCGTGGGGGATCGCCTGACCGTCACCGTGGGCAAGCAGACCCTGGACTATGAAGTCAGCGAACGGATGCTCTTGCGTGAGATTGGCGTCGGCCAGGAAACCCGCCGGGAAAACGCCCGCTGGATCGGTCCCTTCCCCGATGAACGGATTACCTTGGTGACGTGTTGGCCCAGTTGGGCCAACACCCACCGCTTGATTTTGGTGGCCCATCCCGTCGTGCCGGAGGTGGTGCCAGCGCCCACTCGTGTCCCCTCCTCAGCCTCGCAGATGCGGTAGCAGCGCCATCCTCGTTCCCATGCTCCGCGTGGGAATGAAAGCGGACGCTCCTGCGTCCTCGGCGCAGAGCGCCGACTGGGCATTCCCACGCGGAGCGTGGGAACGAGCAGGTGTCCGGTCTGTTCCCCATTTTTGCTGTACACTGGTATAATTTCCTCGCAAGTCAACCTCATTAACCACCGTTTAGCCCCATTTCCAGGAGACATAATTATGCCCACATCCAACGGCGCGACGGCCACGGCTGTCAAGCTCAACAAATATTCCAGCCAACTCACCGAAGTGATCTCCCAGGTCGGCTCCCAGGCCATGCTCTATGGCGCGGGGCTGACCGACGAGGACATGACCAAGGCCCAGATCGGCATCACCAGCATGGGGTGGGAGGGCAACCCTTGCAACATGCACCTCAACGCCCTGGCCCGCCGGGTCAAGGAGGGGGTCAACGCCGAAGGCATGGTGGGGCTGATCTTCCACACCATCGGCGTCAGCGACGGCATCAGCATGGGCACCGAGGGCATGAAGGCGTCGTTGCCCAGCCGGGACATCATCGCCGACAGCATCGAGACCGTGATGCGGGCGCAGTGGTACGACGCCAACATTTCGTTGCCCGGCTGTGACAAAAACATGCCCGGCGCGCTGATGGCTATGGCCCGGCTCAACCGGCCCAGCATCATGGTCTATGGCGGCACCATCAAGCCCGGCTGGCTCAACGGGCGCAAGCTGGATATTGTCTCCGCCTTTGAGGCCTACGGCCAATATCTGGCCAAGGACATCGATCAGGACGAACTGACCGCAGTGCTGAAGAATGCCTGCCCCGGCGCGGGGGCGTGTGGCGGCATGTACACGGCCAACACAATGGCCTCGGCCATCGAAAGCCTGGGCATGAGCCTGCCCAACAGCTCCAGCTTCCCGGCGGTGAGCGACGAGAAGGTGGCCGAAACCGTGGGGGTGGGCGCGGCCATCCGCCACCTGCTGGAGAACGACATCAAGCCCCGGGACATCATGACCCGCAAGGCCTTTGAGAATGCCATGACCATCGTCATGGCATTGGGCGGCTCCACCAACGCCGTGCTGCACTTGATCGCCATCGCCAAGGCCGCGGACGTCAAACTGACCATCGACGACTTCCAGGAAATCTCCGACCGGGTGCCCTTCATCGCCGACCTCAAGCCCAGCGGCCAATATGTGATGGAGGATCTGCACGAAGTGGGCGGCGTGCCCGCGGTGCAAAAGCTGCTCCTGCGGGCGGGCCTGCTGCATGGGGATGTGATGACTGTCACCGGCAAGACCCTGGCCGAGAACTTGGAGGCCATGCCGGACCTGAGCGAGGGGCAAAAGGTAGTCACGCCGCTGAGCAATCCCATCAAGGCCACGGGCCATCTGCAGATTTTGTACGGCAATCTGGCGTCCGAGGGATCCGTGGCCAAGATCACGGGCAAGGAGGGCACCCGCTTTGTCGGCCCGGCCAAGGTCTACGATTCGGAAGAAGAGAGCCTTCACGCCATCGAGCGGGGCGAAGTGGTGGCCGGGGACGTGGTGGTGATCCGCTACGAAGGCCCCAAGGGCGGTCCCGGTATGCGGGAGATGCTCTCCATCACCTCGGCCATCATGGGCGCGGGCCTGGGCAAGAGCGTGGCGCTGATCACCGATGGCCGCTTCTCCGGCGGCACCCACGGCTTCGTCGTCGGCCACGTCACCCCGGAGGCCCAGGACGGCGGCGGCCTCGCCCTGGTGCGCACGGGCGACACCATCACCCTGGACGCCGTGACTCATCGCATGGACGTGAACGTGTCCGATGCGGAGTTGGCGGCCCGGCGGGCGGTGTGGAGTGCGCCGGCACCTAAGTTTACGAAGGGTGTGTTGTATAAGTATATGAAGACCGTGTCGTCCGCGTCTGAGGGGTGTGTGACGGACGAATAATAGTAGGGGTTTGGGTGGCCTGGCACAAATCTCGCCGGAAAGGCGAGATTCGTGCCGGACCACCCAAACCCCTATCGTTGAGTCGAAGGAGGTATCAATGGGCGCATTTGTCGAAAGTATTCCCCACACAGCCATTTCAGAACTTTGCCGACGGTGGAATATCCGTCAACTTGCGCTGTTCGGTTCAGCCCTGGGGGAAGATTTCACCGATTCCAGCGACATTGACCTTTTGGTCATGTTCAATGTTCAGGCCCGTCCGGGATTGCTGGACCATATCCAGATCGAGAACGAGTTAAGCGAGATATTTGGGCGTGACGTCGATCTGGTCAGCCAGCGCGCCGTTGAGGGAAGTCATAACTGGATTCGGCGTAGGGGGATTTTGAACTCGGCTCAGATTATCTGGACAGCCGAGAAGAATGTCAATTCAAAGCCAGTCAAAATTAGGTATTGAACCCATGAACGACTTCCTAATCAGTGTTGGTGCTGGTATTTTTCTGTCAGTAACTTCTTGGCTTCTTTTCCGCTTACTAACACCATTTTTCTCTGCATGGTGGTATCATGCACCAAAATTGAGTGGTCAATGGTCCTTTTTCGATTCCGAGGATAAAGTAGTGGCAGTCGGTGCCGCTATATTGAGACAACGAGGGAACCGAATTGTTGCCGATGTCACACGAACAACGAGCCGAAGTGGAAAAACGCTCTCACGCACTTTTAAGTATGTGGGTCGTGTCCGAGACGGTCAGCTACTTTTATCCTTTGAGGAGCCGGTTTCCAATGGTTTTGTCGCTGGCAATCTTGTGCTGAAACTCTCTGGTGATCTTAAGGTGTTGTCAGGCTACACGGTTTATCTTGACAGAGATGCGGGAGTCGTCGTCGCACATCCAATATGGTTTCGCAAGACCTAATATGAGACTCTGCGTCGTGTGATGCAGATTGCCCACCCCTCCGTGAGTTATGGTATTGACGGATGAGCATTTATCCGCCGTTCGGAACAGAAAGTGAAAACGTATGAAGCAGAAGACAACACTGCCACATCCAATCCCATACCAGGGAAGCAAGAGAAATTTGGCTGGGGAGATCTTTAGATACTTTCCCTCGAATGTGAGGGTTCTTTACGAACCATTCGGGGGATCTTTGGCAATTACTATCGCCTCAGCAGCAAATAATATAGCCAAAAAGTATCGGGTCAATGATCTGAATGGGCCATTGATGGCTCTGTGGCGGCAAATCATTGATAATCCAGATTATGTATATGCCGAGTACAAACGGCTCTGGCTGGAGCAACTCGATGATCCAAAAGCGTACTATACGCGTGTCCGAGAGGAGTTCAACAGCACAGGCAATCCTGCTCTCTTTCTCTATCTTTTGGCGCGATGTGTGAAAGCTTCTGTACGGTACAACTCTCAAGGGCAGTTCAATCAGAGCGCAGATAATCGCCGTAAAGGTATGAAGCCAGAAACTATGCGACTTCAATTGCTTGGCGCCTCACGTCTTCTGAAGGGAAGAACATCAGTCTCTTCGGTGGACTACCGCGTGATGCTCAAAGAAGCGCAACCTGATGATTTGGTGTATATGGATCCACCTTACCAGGGGGTCTGTGGAAATCGAGATTCCCGGTATTTGGAGTCGGTTGATGTATCTGAGTTTATTGAGGCTCTTGACGAACTAAATCATAGAGGAATTCGGTACTTAGTGAGCTACGACGGGCGAACAGGTGACAAAGTCTATGGTGAGGCTCTTCCTGACGAACTCAACCTTACGCTGATCGAGCTTGATGCTGGCAGATCTTCCCAAGCCACATTGCTAGGTCGCAATGATGTGACGATTGAGTCATTATATCTGTCGCCAGCCTTAGCGGATCAACTTTCGAGCATTCCGTTTGTTTATCGATATACACGCGGGGAACAGCTTTGCCTTCTGGAGAGACGTATATGAGTGAACAGGATTTGCCTGAGGAGTTTTTGAAAAGGTGTAAGGCTGTGACGGCCAAACGCCCTCGTACCGTGATCGAGCACATTCTGGAACACGGATACGTCACTACCGAAGAACTACGCGATACCTACGGCTATAATCATCCGCCACGTGCTGCCCGTGATGTCCGGGAACAGGGTATTCCTTTGGAGACATTTCGTGTCACTGGAACAGATGGTCGAAGTATTGGAGCCTATAGATTCGGTGATTTCAAGAAGGCCCGTTTCAGCAAATTGAGTGGTCGAACAGCCTTCACCCGAAAACTGAAGCAACAATTAATTGAGCGAGATGGTAGCCGCTGTGCAATTTACCTGGAGGACTTTGATGAGCAAGATCTTCAAATTGATCATCGGATTCCCTTTGAGGTGATTGGCGACGATCTCGATGTCACCGAGAATCCGGCCATGTACATGCTGCTTTCGGGAAGTGCAAACCGGGCCAAATCGTGGTCGTGTGAACATTGTGCCAATTGGCTGGAACTGAGGAATCCGAACGTCTGCCTCAAGTGCTATTGGGCCTATCCTGAAGACTACGATCATGTTGCAATGCGAGAAGTTAGACGGGTCGATCTTATTTGGTCAGGAGATGAAGTTGACGTCTATGATCGACTTAAGAGGCGGACGTTGGAGCTTCAAAAAGACGTACCCGCATACATCAAGGAAATCATCGAAAAACATCTCCCGTAAATGATTCTAACAGGCCTATTCACAACCACCCCACCCAACCCAAGGACCCCACCCCATGCCCACCAATAAATCCGAATCCGTCCCCAGGGCTGTAGAACCAGCCTATCAGGCCATCATCGACCTGACCGACGCCGTCTGCCGTCAACACCTGAACGATGAGTACGCTACCCTGGCCCGCCAACTGGCCGCGGCCTTGGGACGCAAGCGCCCGTCCCCCCTCCTGAGCGGGAAGCCGGGGAGTTGGGCTTGTGGCATCGTCTATGTCCTGGGCACGGTCAATTTCCTGTTTGATAAAAACAGCAAGCCCTTCATGAAGGCAGAGGATCTGTGCGCCGCCTTTGGCTTCAAGAAGAGTACCGGGGTCAGCAGGTCCAAGCAGATCCGTGACCTGTTCGGCATGTCCCAGCTAGACCCGGATTGGACCCTGCCCAGCAAGCTGGACAGCAACCCCCTGGTGTGGATGCTGGAGGTCAATGGCTTGATCCGGGACATCCGCTCTATGCCCCGTGAGGTCCAGGAACAGGCATTCGATCAGGGGTTTATCCCCTATATTCCGGCGGATCGCAAGCCGTAGACGGGATAGATCAAACGCTTCCCCATCCTCCCAAAGGAAGCCCCTTGACTTATGCGCCCCCATACCCAAATGCCATCAAACCCCCGCCGGGGGAACCACGCGATGAGGCAGGGACGAACGAATTCTCCGGGTTTTTGTCCCACCCGTCGATGCTGTATACTGAATCTGACCGGTTGTCCGCCGGTCAGTTCTGTTTTTGGAAGGTTGAGCATTTTTTCTGGATTGGCGAAGGCCAATCCCACAAGCCAAGGGAGGCACCAATGGATTTCGGTTCGATCAACTGGTTGGCGGTGGTGGCGTGTGTCGTGGTCAGCATGATCAGCGGCACGATCTGGTATAACCCGAAGACCTTCTTCCCCACTTGGTGGAAGGGTATCGGCAAGGGGGATGCCCAACCGGGCATGGGCGACAACATGGCCATGACCTGGGGGCTGACGATTCTCAGTTCCCTGGTGCAGGTGATCTTTATGGCCTTGTTTGTCAACGCAATGGGCAGCATGAACGGAGGCGCGACCCTGGCTTCCGGGGCGACGGCGGGCTTCCTGCTCTGGTTGGGCTTTGTGGCCCCCACCAATCTGGTCAACAAGCTCTTTGCCGGCTTTCCTCTCCAGGTGTGGGCGATTGAGGCGGGCAATCATCTGGTCAACTTCGTGCTCTTCGGCGCGATTTTGGGGGCGTGGCATTGATCTGTCACGGAGTATATTGAGTTGTCATAAATGAAGGAATTTAACCGCAGAGGGCGCAGAGAACCGCAGAGTGTTTCGTTATTCCTCTGCGGTTCTCTGCGCCCTCTGCGGTTTTATTTTCAGCAGGTAAGGAACGCTTATGCACATCGCACTGATCGGCATGTCCGGCACGGGCAAGAGCCACTGGTCCTACAAATTGGCCGAGGCCGGGTTTGCCCGTATCGGCTGTGACGACCGCATTGCGGCCCGCTTGGCTCAGGAAGTGGGGGCACCGTCGGGGGAGTTTTTCCACATGGCCCGGTGGATGGGCATGCCCTACGAAGCCCACTATCCCCAACGGGCCGAGCGCTATCTGGCCCACGAGGTTGCCGTCATGCAGGAGATCGTCGCCGACCTCACAGCGGACGGGCCGACGTCGGACGTGGTCATCGATACCACGGGCAGTGTGATCTATGTGCCGGAAGCCACGATCCTGGACCTGCGCCGGGTGGCCCAGGTGGTCTATTTGGCCCCGCCCGTGGATGCGTTCCAGACCATGCTGGCCAACTATCTGCAAAATCCCCGGCCTGTGATCTGGAATGGGGTTTATCAGCAAGGGGCGGACGAAGCCCCTATCCACGCCTTCGAGCGCTGCTATCCCCAACTGCTCAAGGGGCGGGATTGTCTCTATCGGCGATACAGTCATGTGACGATTCCGTACGCGGTCCACGGTGGGGCGGATGTGGGGGTGGAGATGTTGTTGGACCATCTGCGCGGTTAGGATTTAACCACGGAATACACGGAATACACGGAAAGATCTGAGAGACTTCCGTGTATTCTGTGTATTCCGTGGTTAAAATAGGCACGAAAAAGGGAGGGTGATCCAATTGGATCACCCTCCCTTTTTTGTGCAACGATCCCATCAAGCTAGCACCTGCCGGTTAACCCACTTGGTTTCGATACGGCCTCGATCCTGGGTCAGCGGATTCGCGTGGTCGACTCGGCCTACTCAACCGGCGTTGGCTTTCGTGCCTCTACTCCGTCACACTGAACAGCGCACCGGCGCTGCGCCCCCACACGTCCGGGAAGTACATTTGCGCCGCCTGGGCGGGGAGGACCCGGAACTCGCCGGGGGTGGTGGCTTGGACCAGGAAGGTGTAGGCATAGGTGCCGGGTTGTAAGTTGGTGGCGAAGAGAGCAACCTTGTCGTCTCGGATGTCCGTGGCCGTGGGCGTCCAGTAGGACCACCAGTAGGGGTTGGCGGATTGCCCCTCTTGCTCGAACTGGGGATCGCCGAAGGCGTCGCTGGTGGTGGCCAGGCTGGTGTCGATGGGTTCTGTCCCCGCGGGGATGGGCACTTCGACCAGCACGTGGTAGCGGGGGCTGGGCACCACCATGCGCACGGTGACGCTGATCACGTCCCCCACGGCGGCGCTGTTGACGGTCTGGCCGATCTTCGCCCCGTCCGCGGCGGCGAAGGAACGCTCGACCACGAAGCCCCGATCCAGGGCGGGGACGGCGGTGGCGTCCAGGAAGTAGCGCAGTTGGGTGGTGTAGTAGAGCTGGCCCGTGTCCCCGTCTCCATTATTGACCCGGCCCAGGCGCAGGGCGTTGGCCTGATCCCGCAGCAGGTCGGTGATGGCCGTGCGCAGGGTGGTTTGCTCCCGGGCCGTCTCGGCGGTGAAGCTGCCGTTGCCCAAGGGCGCGCCGTTGAGTTGAGCCGTCCAGTTGTAGTCCGGTTGCAACTCGCCGGTCTGCACCATCCAGTCGGTCAGGCCGATCAAGGCCCAGGCGGTCTCTTGGGTGGTGGTCCAACTGCGGGCCTGGCGGGCGCTCATCAGCCAGCGCACGGCTTGGGGCAGAACCTCCCAATCCGGGCGCAGACGGGTGAAGGCGGCCAGGGCGATGGCCGTGGATCGGGTGTCCGTGTTCATGTTCCACCAGTCCACGGAGCCCTCGGCCCACATGGCCCCGGCGGCGCTGATCTCCACCCGGCCGGCCAGATCATCCAGCAGGGTGTTGGCCTGTTCGGTCAGCCCTACGTCGGCCATTGCCATGGCCAGATAGGCCTTGCCATAGAGGTCCATCCGCTCCCGCACGGCGAAGAGGGTGGTCATGCGCCCGGCGTCCCCCTGGCCCATCTCGGCTAGGACGAAGTGAACAAAGGCCATTTCGTTGTATTGCCAGTTGTTGGCCAAATCTGACGGGGCCACGAAGTTGCGGTCGAGGAAGCGCATGCCGTTGAGCAGGGTAGCCGGGGGCACGCTATACCCCATTTGGTCGGCATTCCACAAGCCCCACAGCACATACGCGCTGATAAAGGGTCGGCTTTCTTCCCGATTCCAATAGCCCCACCCACCGTCTCCGTTTTGACGGTTGACCAACCGCTGCAAGCCGATGCCCAGTTGATAGGCCAGATCTTTTTCCAGTTCCTTGTTGTCCAGCCCCAACTCCGCAAAAGCACGCACGGTGAAGAGGTTGGGCAGGAAGCGGCTGACCGTCTGCTCGTTGCATTCGTAGGGATAGTGCTGGAGATAGGCCAGGCCATCCAGCAAGCCATCGGCCAAGCTCGGATCCAGGGTGACCAAAAGCTCGCCCTGGTCCGTGGCGGCCGTGGGCACGCGGATGGCTTCCAGCCGCCCGCTGGCCGGGACCGTGCCGGAGGAGCCGACCACTTCCGGGGTCTCGTAGCGCACCACGGGCAGGACGACCTTGACGGCGTCGTTGAGAGATCCGCCCTGGGCGATCATCG
The DNA here is from genome assembly GCA_018003515.1 of Caldilineaceae bacterium. Taxonomy (GTDB): domain Bacteria; phylum Chloroflexota; class Anaerolineae; order Caldilineales; family Caldilineaceae; genus JAGNDO01. The sequence goes on along the minus strand of JAGNDO010000020.1, from coordinate 40,172 downwards.
TGACCACCACCTCGGCGGCACCCGGATCGACCTGGATGGTCCAGCTCTGGCGTAGGGTTTCACCCGCAGCCAAGGCCAGATTGCCGTCAGCATTGCCCTGGGTCAGGGAGGCTCCCTGTAGATCCAAGGCCAGGCTGCCCCCGGCCAGATCGGTGTTGCTGTTGTTCTGCACCAACGCCCCGATCACGGCTCGGTCTCCCGCGGTGAGGAAGCGGGGTAGGGCTGGGCGGATCAGGAGTTCTTTGCTGGCCACCACTTCATTGGAGGCGCTGCCCACCAAAGTTTCGTCACTGGCCGCCACGATCTGTAGCACCCAGGTAGTCAAATTGTCAGGAAGGTCTACACTAAAAGTGGTCCGTCCTTCTTCATCTGTGACCAGGTCGGCTTGCCAGAAGGCGATGTCCGGGAAATCCTGGCGCACTTCAAGGCCGCCCATGTCTCCGCCGCCGCCGCCACCCTTGCCGCCTGCCGCCACCTGCTGGCTGATGCGGTCCCGGTTGATCACCAGGAGGGCGCCGGTCTCCACGCCCAGGGGGCGCTGATAGTAGAAGACGTTGAGCAGGTCGGGCATCTGGCCTTGGGCCAGGGTGAGGATGGCTTTGTCCACCAGCACGGCGCTCAACTCGGCGTTGGGGACCGGGTTGCCGGCGGCGTCGGCCACATTGACCGTGTAGCTGACCGTCTCCCCAGGCCGCACTTGGGTGGCCGAGGGCTGAATGTCGAGGGTGAGTTCCTTTTGGGCCAGGTCCACGTTCAACTGCACATAACCCACCCGCATGGCGGGCACGTCGTTGGTCTCGTCCACCCCCTTCACCAGCACCACGCTGATGTAGATGTTGGGGATGCTCTCCACAGTGATGGGGAATTCCAGGGTCTGGCTGTTGCCGTCAAGCTGGATCACCGAGTGTTCCAGAATCCCCGCCCGCTCGACGCTGATCAGGGCCATCACCGGCGCGCTTTCTGTGCTGACAAAGGGGCTGGGGACCAGGACTTTGGCCACGTCGCCCGGTTCGTAGAGTTTCTTGTCCGCCACCAACTCGATGCGGTCGTTGTTGTCTCGGGGCCAGGGCACAAAGTCCGTGGCCCTGCGGTCGCTGACCCACACAAAGGTGGCCGCGCTGATGCCATTGCCCCGCTCATCCTGGCCGGTGAGGGCGATCTGATATTGGCCGCCGGTCTCCGGCGTCCAGGTCAACAGCCCCTGGCCAGCCGTGTCCGTGGTCAGGGTGTCCGTGTAGACGGGGATGCGCTCCACGTTGGTGGTCCAACGCATGACGCCGTCCGGTCCCTTTTCGAAGACGCTGTTCCAGTTGAACTGATAGACCACGGCCTGCAAAGCGGCGTCGGGATAGGGGGCGTAGTCGGGTTGCAGGGTCACCACGTCGATCTCCGCCGCAGACCCGGCGCTGATCACATAGCTGCGGGGGCTGAGGCCGATGTAGAAGTCGCCCTTGTGGACGACCACAGCCGTGTTGCCGCTGACAAACTGGTTGGTCGGGCTTTGCACGGTCAGATCAAAGGACCAGCGCTGGCTGGCGAGGGAGTCGGCCAGATCCGCCGGGACGCTTAGATCAAAGCGACCCTGGGCATCGGTCTTGTCCGTGCCTTCCTTGATCAGACCGTAGAAGAAGCCTGCGTAGGGGTCATAGCTGTCCTGGTTGGGGTCAAAGGTGTCAAAGCTGAACCAGCGGCCCTTGGGCGCGTCTGGCCAGGAGAAGGTGAAGGGTTCGGCCAGGATGCGCCAGTCCACCGGAGCATTGGCCAACGGCCCGCCGCTGAAGTAGTCGGCCTGCATGGTGACCGTGACCATCTGGCCCTGGGTCACCTCGTCCAGCGCCGGGGTGACGCTGATCTGGAACTCCGGCTTGCGATAGCTGGCCACTTGGAAACCCGCGCCGCCATAACTGTAACGGTCGGTCCCCGTCAGGATACGGGCCTCCAGATAGTAATAGCCCGTGGTGGCCTCCGGGGCCAGTTCCAACAGGCCATCCACCGTGCCGTGGGCGTTGGGGGTCACGTCCAACTCCTGCACCGTGTTGCCCCGGTCGTCCCGGATGGTGATGTGGATGGGCAGTTCTTGGGCGGGCAGCACATAGTCCTCGCCCGCCAGTTGGCGCACAATGCCCTTCCAATGCACAGTCTGCCCCGGTCGATAGATGGGCCGCTCGGTGTAGAAAACCGAGCGATAGGGGTCGGTCTCATAGCCCTGGCCGATGCCATATTCCCAGGAGCCGATGCCTTGGCTCCACGCCGACGAGGCCACGGCGAAGCCCTCCGCGCCCGGCTCCCCGGTCACGGCCAGAACTTCCACCCAGGGCTGCTCCGGGTTGATGTCGAGCTGGGCCTGGGCGATGCCATCGGCGTCTGTGATGCCGCTGCCCAGGGCTTGGCCGTAGCTGACGAAGTTGACCGTCTGGTCGGCCAAGGGTTGACCCGTGCGCAGATCCGTCAGCCAAACCAAACTGGGGCTAGAGATCGTCTTTTTGATCAACAGGTTGTGATGACTGAGCACAAAGATCGCCTGCATGGCATCGCTGCGGCTGGCATCCCCCGGCGTGCGCACATCCAAGAAGTAGAGGCCAGGGGGCAGCAGGTCGCCGTCGGCGTCGCTGATCTTCACCGGCTGATAGCCGATCTTGTTGCGATCCGTGCTCGATTCCAGGCTGCGGGCCCAGATCAGGTTGGCGTCTCGGCTGGGCACCCGGTAATTCTCCCAAATTTGCCACTGATTTTCGCCGGTCAGCTTGTAGAATTCGGCCAGAGGCAGCCGATACAACTCCACATCGACCTTCTCCACATTGCGATACGAGACCGCCACCACGGGCATGGTATAGGCGCTGAAGTGGGTAAAGCGGTCCACATTCAGGCTGGCAAATTGGGGCAGATCCCCGGTCGTGTAGCCGAAAACATAGTCTTCGCCCAAGGTGTTGCCATACTCGTCGCCCATAGCCCGGCCCAACGTAATCGTGTATTGGGTCTGGGCCTCCATGCCCCAGTTGAGGAAGAGGCGCTGGTCATAGTCCGAATACCAGCTATAGACCTGGGTGCTGGTCACCTCCGGGCGGATGTGGATGTTCTCCATGACCAGGGTCTGGCTGAGGGGGGCGTTGAAGTAGACCGTCACCCCAGCGTCCGTGGCCACGTTGGTTCTGCGGTCGGACGGGTCCGTGCGGATCACGGACGGCAGGGAGACAACCTGGAACTGGCTGCGGAAGCCGTGGCGCAGGGTACCCTGGCGGCTGGCCGGTTGGGCATCCGCGTTTACGGTCAGCAGATAGTTTTTGCCAAAGGTCAACCATTCATCGGGCGTGAAGACAAAGCCCGTGTCGGTTGGGGTCCAGACAAATGCACCGGCCACCGTGGTGCCCGGCGGGGCGATGGGGGCCGATGTCCCCGGCGCAGGATAGGGGGGCAGCACGCCCCCCTCGTTCAACGTCAGGCTGAACGCCGCCTCTGTGCTGGCTCGGTCCATAGGTTGGCTGAACAGCACCGTGATGGCCGTATCCGGGCGCACCATGTTCCCGCTCACATCGATCCCGGCCACAACCGGGGCCGCGGTGCGGAAGCCGAAGCTGACCGGCCCGGCCATGACACCCCCATCCACCGCAGTCAGATCGGCGATGACACCTGCGTAATCTGTGCTGCCCGCCAGCCCGGTTTCCGGGCTAAAGACATAGACGCTGGTACTCACCCACTGCCCGGTCCCCGCCACGTCCGGGGAAAAGGCCAAGGGTTGAGGCAAATTGGCCTGATCCGCCACCCCCACCAATTCCACCACGGGCCGGTTGAAGACCAGGGTGATCTGGGCATCGGTCGCCACATCTCGGTTGCCATCGCCGGGGGTGATGTTTGTCACCATCAGCGGCGTGCGCAAGGCCAGGCTCACTTCCTCCGCACCGGGCATGGGGATACCCTGAGCCGAGGCGATCTCCGCGCCCAGGCGGAAGGTGTAGCTTACCCCTTCCTGGGCGGCCTGGGCCGGGGTGAAGACAAGGGCGTCCCCGTCCACCACGGCACTGCCCCCCAGGTCCGGTTTGACCGTCACCGCCAAGGCGCTGTCCGGGGCCAGGGGCTGGTCAAAGGTGAAGCGCACGGGGCCGCCGTCCCAGTTGCTGCCCTGGGCCGGGTTGCTCTCCAAGAGCAGAGGGGGCAGGGGTTCCGGCGTGTTCGTCGGCGCGGAGGGCGTATCCGTCGCCGCCGGGACCACCGGGGCCGGCGTGTCCGTGGCCGCAACAGCCTGGACTTCGACCGCTGCCGCCGCCACCTGCACGGGCGTGGACGTGGGCAAAATTGCCACCGCCGTGGCCGTGGGTGCGGGCGTGGGCGTCGGGTCATCGCCGCCGCAGGCAGCGAGGACGGTCAGCGCCACCATCAACAGGAGGATGACAAAGATTGTTTTTGGGGTAACAGCCCAGCCACCCCCTCCCAGCCTCCCCCAGATTGGGGGAGGAGCCGGATCGCCGCATTCGGGAATCCGGTACGCACGATCTGTCCCCTCCCCAATCCTTGGGTTGAGTCGGCCCAAGGGCCGTATCGAACCCTGGGGAGGGTTAGGGTGGGGTTGGTAGTTGCTTTTTGGAAAATTCTTCTTTGGGGACATGGCTTGGGTTCTCCGTTTTGGTTTTCGTTGGGTAACACCATCGTGCGGAGAAGTCCGACTTTTGAAAAAAGTCGGACTTCTGTGTGGATTAGACGTGCGAGCTGCATCAAATGTTGCGTGGATGATGGAGAGCTGCGAAGTTTCGTTCAGTATATCTGCAATCGCGGGGCCAAAGATAGACGCAATTCAGACCAAAGGCAAACAGTCTTTTGGGTGTTGTGCGAAAGGGACGGTGTCGACCACGCTGACTGAGCTTGTCGAAGTCCAGCCCTATTCTACCACGACCAAGGCCGTTTCAGACCTGACAATTTCACCCCCCGGCGCAACCCGCCCCTCCATCCAAAACGTATGCTGCCCCGGCTCCAACGTCCACCACCCATCCAGCCGGACACTATCCGTGGCGGAGAGCAGGGACACCCCATCCACCACCAGCCGCAGCTCGGCCCACGTCCGCCCATCGGTCACATATCCCCCCACGGGAATCCGCTGATTCTCCCTCGGCACCCCAGGATGGATGCGGAAAGCCGTGTTGGGGATCGGGCCCGTCAAGCGAATGGCGGATGGCGAATGGCGAATGGCGTTGTCGCCCGCGCTCGTTTCGCCATTTGCCATTTGCCATTCGCCATTCAGAATTGGCATCCCCTGCCCGATCATCCAATCCCGGTATTCCGGGCCGAGGAGCCAGTAGACCCGGTTTTGGATGCGAGCGGGCGGAGTGTCTGGGGCCGCCCGCTGGCCAGTCTCCCGATCGATGGCAAAGGGGACAAACTGGTCGTCGAGCCGAGAAGGCTGTGTACCTTCAATAAAAAGCTCCCTTTTCACCCGAGGACATTCGGACGTGGGCAACAACCCGCTGGGCGCGCAGACCATTTCGTCGACGATTGTGGCCGGACGGGCAAAGGCCGGGGGGGGCGTGGGGTGGGCGGCCCGCATTAGGTCGTTCCAGATCGGCCCCGCCCCGTCCACCCCGCTGATGTCCAGCATGGGCGTATTGTCCGCATTGCCCACCCAGACCCCCACCAGCCGCCGGGTGGAGTAGCCCACGGTCCAGTTGTCCCGCCAATCCGTCGTCGTCCCCGTCTTCGCCGCCGCGGAGAAGGGCAAATGCAGCACGGACTCCGCCCCATACGCCGGAATGCGCGCCGTGTTGTCGGCGAGGATGTCGGTGATCAGGTAGGCGGTCTCTGGATTTAGGATTTTCGATTTTCGATTTTGGATTGGCGCAGAAGACCCATCGATACCGGAATCCAAAATCGACAATCCCAAATCCAAAATCGCCACGGGCTCCACCGGCACGCCGGCCCGGGCGAAGACGCCGAAGGCCGCGGTCAGTTCCAGCAAGCGCACCTCGCCGCCGCCTAGGGTGAGGGCCAGACCGTAGTCGCCGGTGAAGCTGCTGATGCCAGCCTGGGCGGCCAGGGTGCGCAGGCTCTCCACGCCGATGCGGTCCAGCACCTTCACCGCGGGGATGTTATAGCTGTTGGCCAAGGCCGTGCGCACGCTGACCGGGCCGTGATAGCGCATGTCGTAGTTCATGGGCACATAGGGCACATTGCCCCCGGCCTCGTCCTTGACCTGAAACGTCGTAGGCAGGTCGGCGATGATGCTGGCCGGGGTCAGGGGATCCAGCCCGTGCTGGGCGCTGAGGGCCGGGTCCATTGCCGCCGCATAGGTGAAGGGCTTGATAGCGCTGCCCGGCTGGCGCAGGCTGAGGGCGGCGTTCACATTGCCTTGGATTGTGGCGTCAAAGTAGTCCGGGCTGCCCACCATCGCCAAGATTTGACCGCTCTGGGCGTCCAGCACCACTGCGGCCGCATTATCCACCCGCCGGTTGGGGTCCACCGTCGCCTCACACGCACCGGGGATGCGGCAGTTGAGCAGGTCCAGCCGGTAGCGCACCGACGCCTCGGCCTCTTCCTGCAAGGCCAGGTCCAACGTCGTCGTGACGGTCAACCCGCCATCCCGCAAGCGGTCCGGCCCCAGGCGGCGGGCCAACAGATCCTGCACATAGATCACAAAGTGGGGGGCCTGGATCTCGAAGAGATTGGAGCGATAGCGCAAAGGCTCCTCAGCCACCAATTTGGCCTCGTCCGCGTTCAGATAGCCCGACTCCTGCATCAAGCGCAGGACGGTGAGCTGCCGCCCCTTGGCCGCGTCCGGGTCCAGCAAGGGGTTGTAGCCCGTGGGATACTGGATCAACCCCACCAATAGGGCGCACTCCCCCTGGCTGAGTTGGGCCGCCGGTTTGCCAAAGAAGTTCTGTCCCGCCGCCTCCAGCCCAAAGGCGAAATTGCCAAAATAAGTCTGGTTGAGATAGAGGGCCAGGAGTTGATCCTTGGAGTAGCGCCGCTCAAGCTGGAAAGCCAACCACGCCTCCCGGATCTTGCGGCTGTATGACTGCACATAGCGCTCATCCTGGGGCAGGAGCAGACTGCGGGCCAACTGCTGGGTCAGGGTGCTGGCCCCGCTGGCGATCCCCCGCTCCGCCCGCACATTCTGCCAAAACGCCCGGCCAATGGCGATGGGGTCCACGCCGGGGTGGACGTAAAAGCGGCTGTCCTCGGTGGAGAGTGTCGCCTCCACACAGGCCGCAGGGATGGCGGACAGATCCAGATTCACCTGCTTCCCCGCCTCCGGGTCCACCATCTCGTACAACAGCCGCCCATTGCGATCCAAAATCTTGGACGTAGGCCGCACCAACCGCGTCTCCGCCTGGGCGACAGGGGGGAGATCGTGGAGGAGGGTGACATAAATGATGGCGAAGGTGAGCGCGGTTAGGGCGGCGAGCGCGGCGAATGTCCAGCGCAGGAGGCGTCTGAGGCGGTGGGGTTTTGGGGAGGTGCGGTGCGGTGTGGTCATGTGAATTAAGACGGAAAGGAGGGACGGCTGGTTCCGCTGGAGAGGGACGGGGAAGGGGTTTTCTGCAACCCGCGGGTTGCAGAAAACCCCTTCCCCTGATGTGGTGACGGCGAGGTTGGGGTAATCCTCCCAAGCAATGTCGTTCACCAAAAAATTTCCTTGGCTACTTTGGCTAGTCCCCCATCAGATTGATATGGATAGTAATCTGATTCTTCTGAAAGAGGGACTGAAGCGTGTCCATCAGGTCTTTGAGTACAACATCCTCTTGCCGCTGGTTAAGTAATTGCAGGATCAAGCTGCGAAGATCTACTCGACCACTTGAAGCGTGAGTGCGTAACATTTCCATGAGTTGGATCTCTGAACCCTCTGGTTCACGCCGGCTCAAGGAACGCTGCACTTGACCGTTAATGGCTTGGCGTTCTCTTTGTAAAGCGGCGAGGGGATGAATGATTTGCGTTGAAAATTTATCCAGATCGTCCAATGTGATAGATCGCTGCAGTTCCATTAACTCAGGGATTTTCTGCTTGCAGGCTTGAATTCCCTTTTCAGCCGAGCGAAGATCAAGGTTCTGCACTTGGATGGCGTATTGAATCGACTGGCTGGCTCGGCTGAGCTGTACATCCAGATCATCCAACGTCTGGGAAAGTTTGGCTCGTACATTTTCCTTGAAGACAGCGTATGATTCTGAGGGGCGTTCAGAATCAAATGGGATGGAAAGGGATAGGGTGATTTCAGCACTAGCAAACAGAGATTCAAATAAGCGGCATCGCTTCAGGAAATCTTCGCGTCTATTATCCATCCAGGATTTCATGCTTTGAAATAGCTCAGCGATTTGAGCGTATACTTTTCTATGAAGTTCCAGCACGGCATTAGGTTGAGTCTCAAGCTCTTCCTGTAATCTTTTCCAAAGATCTTCAGCCTGCTTGGCGAATTGTGACGTGCCGTGGTCTTGTTGGGCAGTTCGGCTGGCATGAAGTTGTAACTTCGCCGAATTTTCGAGAACCTTTCGCCACAAATGCAGATCGTTTTTTAGTTCATCTCTCCCCTCCAGCTTTCGGATGATTGGCCCTCGCTCATCAGTGATTTTGCGCAGAAGATGGTATAGGCCAACCATTTCCTCTGCAGGATTGCCGCTTTGGATTGACTGAAATTCCCTCAGCACATCCTTGCGCAGAGTTTCTAGCTCATCAATGTTAGTTTGATAGATAGTTGCTAAAGATGAACGTTGGCGTTCCAAGATGTCAGTAAGAGGGCTTTCTGGCAGACTTTCACTCAACCAATCTGGAATTCCTTGGCGGACACGCTCATATAGAAATACAATCGACGATTTTACTTTCTGACGTACATCAGTTATGCGACCAGAGAGAAATGTGCGGAGTCTGCTTTCAACTTCTCTGACATCAACCCTTAGCCCCTCTACTTCATCTCGATCTTGAGATGACTCTAGAGTCGTACGAAGGGTTGACATGGGGTATCGACCACCCTCAAAATCAGGAAGATTACTAGTGAGAAGATTGACTTGTTCGGTCATACGTTCGATCTGCGCTGCAACCGCTTCTTTTAGATCGTCTACGTTATCAACCGTGCGTACCAGCATGTTCTTTCGTGGCTCATGGTCAATGTATTTGCGGGCTTGTAGCAACCGCAAGACTTCACCGATTTCTTCTTGCCGATAACCCTGCTCTCTTGCTGAATCGAAGAGATATTCTGCGGGAACAGCTGGGGCTTTGTCCCCGTTTCCCATCCGAACCGTCTCATTTGACGCGTCAATGCGCTCTAGCCAATCTTTTTCCAAGGGGTGAAGCTGAAATTTGAGTTTCACCATACTGTTGGGCGTGCGCCCTGAGTAGTCTACCTTTTCGATCATGTTGTCCAAGGTGTCGAGCAGACTGTCTAGATTGTTAAGACGTCGTCCAGGAATGTGGAATGCATCAGCGACATCCTCTTTGGTAGCTTGCCACATGCGTCGTCCCCGAGCGATGGAGATCCCCTCTTCGTTGATGACCGTCTCAAGAGCATAACCATACTGTTGTAGATTATCCTGCCACTTACGACCTGTGTTGAGCGTCTGATAGTTCGGATAGAGCCTCTGGCAGAGGGTGTTGAACAAATCTTCAATAACTCGCGTGCCAATGGATTCGCTAACGAAATCTTCGGTATAGCACTTGAGTCGATCGTTCAGCAGAATTGAAAGAGCATACTGCCGGATCGGGTTCAAGACTGCATTGATACGGTATTGATCGTCAGGTATCTCGCCACGATTACTATCTAGGTGATTTATGAATGCTAAAGCGAGTAGAGAATTCATCTGTGGTGCTGTATAGTAGTCGAACAGGAAATCAGGCATCTGCTTTTCAGCGAGTTCCTGCTCAAAGACGTTGAGGTTAATGTGAAAGACCCCTATGTCTGGCCGATCTGGTCGAATCAAAAGGCCGTTTGGCTCTCCCGATAGTGTCCGATAGGTTAATTCAAAGCGCAGTTCGATATCAGCATCAGGATGCAATTTTCGCCATTCTGGTGGTTTGCCTTGAGGTACGGCCGCAACGGTTAGTGCAACTAGGCGGTCTGGGTAAGCATCACTGAAGGTGCCTTCAAGCAGTGCCAGTCGATAGCGGATATCTCGGTGATTAACCTCAGTTTCTGACTTTACTTTCCATTGTTTACTGGGAAATGTCGAGCCTAAGAGCAGTTGGTTCATGAAGCCTTCGACCGCTTTATCCGCATAGTTTTTCTGGGGGGAAAAGCGATTGACAAATTCTTTGGTTAGTCGTTGCTCAATTTGTTCCGGGGCGATCTCTTCTGCGGCGAGATAGCGCAGAATGTATCCACCTGATTGCTGGGCAATGAGTTCCCGGCGTGCCAAGGCTGGGAATTCACGAAAGACGTCAAGTAAGCCAAAATGGGATAAGATATCCTCATCACAACCCATGGGATAGGCGGCCAGCAGCTTGATTAATTTCTGATGATCCTCCGACTTGTTCACATCGGCATGTTGTAAGGCACGATTGACATCGGTGCGAAACTTACCTCGTTGGTCAAAAACCATTTGTCCGTCCAAAAAGTCATTGACAAGTTGGAGCGGTTGGTAAGCGGTCTGGCGACGATCGTAGTGTTGAATAGCCAGGGTGAAGGCATGAGTCACCATGCGCGGCCCAGCCCCTAAGTCGGGCCGAGCTGCAATTTGGCCGATTGAGTCGAGAGTCAGTTGAGGCAGGATCTCCCTGCCATCAAAGGCAAAACGTTGTTCAAATGCAGCCCAGAGTTCAGCCGGATATTCCCGTCGATTGTAAACATCCTTCACCCGGAAGTAGAGAGCGCTTTGCTGCATACGTTGCAACATGTCGGACCGATCTCTGGCGATAATACCTTCCGTGCCATCATCCATCGTCAGTACGATTGCCCATTGGCCGGTTAGCCCCAGTACATCTTTTACAATTTGAAAAAGATCTGCATAAAATTGATCTCTGGAAGGTTGGTATGCGGCGATGGTGGCCTGAAGTTCGTCCGTAAAAACAGCCAAACCTTGGAAGCCAGCCTCGATACCAAGATTGGACACATCTGAGTAAAAACCAACTATATCACTGGCTTGAATTTTTAGCCGCAGGTATCCGCCTTCAGCCAATTTCCTAATGGTGTCAGCGCCGAATTTATCGGAAACCTCTTCCAATCGTTGTTGGCTGTACTGCTTGAAAATGACATCAAGTTGGGGAATGAACTGTTTGGGACCAAGCGAGAACTCAAAGCGAGTCCAGTGATAGACAGCGTTAAGCAGTTCTTCCAGGTCGCTCCACTGAAAGGGTGGTACTGCAAGGATTTGCTTCTTTCTCAGTTCATTCCAGAGATGGACTGCTGTGCTGGTCTTTCCATAGCCATACGGCCCCACAATATTGCCGATGGCACACCGTTTATTCTGGGTAATAACCCGCTCGAGTTTTGCCATTTGCTCTTTGGTATCCCCAAGGGGTACATGGGTCATGGCATAACTCTGATAACGTTCGAGTACATCGTTAGGCGCTATCTCCAATTCCGCAGCATTTGCAGTCTTGAGGATAGACTCTTTTTTCAAAATAGGGTTTAGCTTTTTTAGTTCCATGAAAAACTCCTGCTATAACTCGGACAGAATGAGTTTGAAGTTGGGGTAGATTATTTCTGGCATCACAATTCCAAAATGGCGGTAGAGGTTGGCCGCAAAGTGTTCAATATCATCGTTCGTAACCTCTAGTTCGAAGGCTGGCATGGCTGCCTCATCAACACGCCGGCGACTTATTAGAATGATCTGTTGCAGTCCCAGCGCGTCCACTAGGGGGCGGATAGACCGGGCCGATGAGCGATCCGTGGGTGCATTGTCCAGGACCATTCGAGGAAGAGTAGGTGGGGTACGTCGATCCCAGTCACTATGGATGGCGTGGCCCTTGCGCTCAAGAAACCAAGCTAGAAAACTTTTGCCGCTGCCTTCTGTACCATAGATATTGACAACCCGATTGGGTGTGCCGTCAAAGCGCTGCAAGAATTGCCAGGCCTGAAGCTGAGAGGGCGTCAGCCAATCGTCTTCAATCCGATCTCGGATACGTGCCTCTAAAGTATGCTGATCCATCAGACGTCCTCCTCATCTTCGTCTGACTCATCATCTGCCGTGTCGTTATCTGCATCGCTCTCCATATAGTCGGGCAGGTCGATCCATTTGGGTTTGCTCTTGAGTACGAGACTACTTCCCCATTGGCCGCGCTGGAGTTCCACACCGCGAATAGTCATTTCGGTCAATTCGGCCATGGCCCAAAATCGGTCTGGATCGAGCAGACAAACTTTGCAAATGGCTTCTTGATTCTGTGGACCGATAGCCATAGCCGTGCCATACTGGAGGCCTTCGGCAGCATAAACTAAATCCAAAGCTAAATGAAAAAGTTGAGGGGTACAATGCCGGCGGCGCTCTGAGACCAACAGATTGCGTTTCTCACTTTGTCGAAGAAATGGAGGGGAAAGCACCTGAAGCCATGGAAGAATGCCGCCAACAGATCGGCCTGAAAAGGAAGGGTGGGATTTAGGAAAAGCGGCGTCACATTCTCTCTGCAACTGGCGAGTTAGTTTGGATGTGGCTAGTTCGGTGGGAGCCTGCTGCCAAGCCAAATCACAACAGGCCGCATATAGCCAAAAGCGAGTGAACCTATCCTGTTGGGTACGTCGCCAAGCTGAGTAGAAGAGGTAGTGAAAGAGATCATAGAAGAGATCTGGATTGGTGCTGTGGGTATCGTGAAGATACTCGCCCAAAGGTGCTAATCGGACAAATCTAACAGTGCTCCGTCCTTGTTGTTCCAATCTAGAGTCAACAATTCTTAGGAGTGACCAGACAAGTTTGCTGTTGGTAACTATGTCCTTTCCCCCGATGTCCAGGCCGCTGTCATGGAGCATCCTTTTCATGTCATGGGTGTCCAACCAGATGTCTGGTTTCATCTGCAAGAAAAGAGGTTCGATGTATGACGGTGATATTTCGTTACGGAATAGAAAAGTTGGTTCAGCGACTGACGGCATAATAAACTCTCTAGATGATCTACAAAATTTGGGCGTTGCGCATGATGTCCAATAGCGCACGCAGGGTTGACTTGGCGTTTTTTAACTTTGGTACCAATGGCAAGGCGCCAACTTCTGGGTAATGAGGATCATGCTCCAAAACATCTCCTGGATATAGAATGTAGGCACTGGCAACAATAGACTTGGGGCGCTGACGCGCTACGCCGCTCTTCCAGCGCACCGCCTCTCGATAAAAGGCGATCTTCTCCAGATCCTTTTGTAAGAAGTAACTGCGTCCATGTTCCTCTTGGGTTCTATACTTGGCATCAAAAATAATGAGGCGTTTGGCCTCACGATTGGACCATACCTCTACGCTCAAATCCGGTGTCAGTGGATAGCGGGAGCGAACTGAGACAAGGCCAGAGGCTACTTCCCGATCCGAAGGATAGGCTGGCTCATAGCGTAATCGTATCTCGGTCGGTCCTTTCTGCAGGACAATGCTCCCATTTCGATCCAGATCCAGATGGAACTGATCATCCACCAGGGTATAAAAGCGATTTGTGGAAATTATCTGATAACCTGCTTGGTTCAACCAGCCAAGCAGGATGTGGGTCACTTGAAAAACGCTCCAGATCTCATAAAGGGTTGATAATTTACGTAGAGCCAAACGGTGAAGATAGGGATCTGGATCAAAGCTGAAGCGCAGATGTTGCTGAAAGCGCAAGTAGAGCCGGTAGAACTGATTGTAATAGGGGTGTTTCTGGAGTACCTGTGTCGGCTTCCCGCCTGTGCCCAAAGGTTTGACCTCAGTCAGAAACGGCTCGCTGCCCCAACGGGTGCAAACGCGCTGTAGCTTCTCACATGTCCGAACGACTTCGGTTAGATGTGCAATTAACGGCGTTTCGTCATCCTCCCAATCTCGGGCGATCTTGATAGCCAGATCTTGTTGACGACGACGAATTTCTTGTTTGGCTCGATCTTGAATGTGTGTAATACGTGGAATCAACTGTCGCCAAAGAAAATACTTGAGCAATTGGTTTTCGTAGACATCGTAGGTCGGCACCGCTCGATTGACCTGCCATCGTTCGGGCACCCATATCGGTTCCAGACTATCTGGGTCCTGATGCCTATTGATTGTCACATAATTGCCTGAGATGGGTTCAATATCTGGCGTGAAGTAGGGTATCTCATGGATTAGTCGCTCTTCGGCTAGAGTTGACAACTGCTTGTGAGGCTGCCGGCGAATTTGTGGAAAGATACGGCTCATTTCAAAGATGATTCGCTTGATCTGTTCGTATTCCCGGATGGCGGCAGGCTTGTCACCTTTGTATTTTACGCTTAACTGTTCACTAGCTGGTGCGTTGATCTGAAAAAGCAGATCCGTGGCAACCTTACTTATATCAGTGAGCATGACCTGATATCGTTCGTACGAGAGTTTACTAGGATAGACACGAATCTGTGCCACACCCAATAGTTTCGTTCCCCGCCGTATCTGGAGTTGATAAAGACCCGCAAATCCTTTTGGCCACCAAAGCCAACGTCCATAGATCTCTGTCTCTAGCAATTTCCCATCAATCCAAAGTTCAATCCGTTCAGGCGCGCCCGGTGTCACTCGGAAGTGGTTGGCAGCGTACTCCTGAGTTTTTGCGTCTAGATTATGATCCCCCAGGTGAAAGGAGACCGGTTGATCGTTCAGCAAGAGCCAACTATTAACGCCAGAAGCTGGTGTAGCCATCCCGTTTCAACCTGCTTTCCATTTCTTTGAGGCGTTCTCCAGAGCGGCTCCAGCCATTTTGCTCTACATATGCCTGGAGTCGTCGCAGCATATCCCGAATCGGCATTGCCCCACGAATTCGGGGCAGCACCCGCTGCTTCACTTGGAGATCAAAGGCGACGTCTGGTTCAAGTAATCCATGACTGTTAGCTAGATAGCGCTCAATTTCTCGCACGACCCGGTAGCCCAAGCCCAATTGTCCATCGTTCAGAATCTGGCTGATTTGAATCACATGCTCTCGATAGGAAGTGTCTGGCTTCGGGTTGGTATAGCTATGCCAGAGATCTGCCGATATATCCAAAGGTTCCGGAGGTGGCTGTTTATCGGGAATTCTATCCAATGCGACTTGAAAAAATTCAATGGTATTGGCGCGGTCTATTACCTTGTCGCTGATCGGTTGGGTAGTCTCGTCCACGTTTATTGTCCCCGTGAAGAGTAGGTTAGTGGGCAAGAAAACGGTCCGATCAATCCCCGGTCGGGAACTCTGGTTGGCCAAGCGCTTTTCCAACGAACGTCCATAAAGGATAATTCGTCGATCTGCTGGATTTTCTTCCTCCATAGCGCTAAGAAACTGAGAGAAATAATACTCGACATGGGCCAAGTTCATCTCGTCCAGGCAGAAGAAGTAGAGATTTCGCCGATCTGCTTCAGCATCTAGAATGAAATCCAGAGCAGGTTCTGTCACGTAGTCATTTGAGATAGTATTGAAATAACCCAGTAAGTAGCGATCGTCATTCCAGCTTGGACGGACGGCTAATCGAAGATAACGTCCTTCACTGACTGTGTGACCAATTGCCTCTGCGTAGAGTTGTGAGAGCTTGGATTTTCCCGTCCCCGACAGTCCGGCCAGAATTACGAAGGGCCGGGTCTTTAGGCAGATATGGTAGTTGTATAGGGTTTCATCATCGAAGTAGTATCCACGAGCGGCGATGTAACGTTTGATATGAGACAACATCTCAATTTCGCTCAAACGAACGCCTCCCATCCGATCAATGATTGCCTGAAATTCATCTTCGGTAACAGCGTTCAATCCGGGGACAAGACCACGCTGCAAAATTGTACGAGCTTCATCAACCACGACAGGGTTTCGATACCGAGCCAAAGACTGAGTCGTGATAGTGGTTCCTTGAATCAATTGGACGTGTAAGGTCTGGGGTAAAATCTGGGTAGTTCCATGTTGTTTTGAGAGCAGAAGGAGTCTGTCGTCGATTCGGAGATCTGCCCCATTTCTCAGTTCGGCGGATAGGATAAATTCAAAGCTGGGTGCTGTCCGTGAGCTTGATCCATCGTTTGAATCGACATGTCGAGAAAACAGGATGTAGTTGGCCATTTTGAAGAAGTCCTGGGTTTTGTTTGATGTGGTTAAGCCAGCAATGACAAGGGCGTTTTTGAACGCAGAGGTTTAGAAAAAGCTTCCTTTGATTCATCGGTTGATGGTGGGACCGAGCATGAAAAAGAGCAGACCGTCTTTCGGCTTGAAAAAGCCTTTTGGCAAACGAAAACGCCACCCATTCTCAATAAGGCATCGCTGAAAATAGGTACTCTGGCATATGGGTGATGGGTTGTTTTTTTGAGTTTGCTAGGTTTGCGGATTGAATCCATGAGGTCTAGGAAGCCGCCTATTGTGTCGGGTGAGAGGTCATTTGGGCAACCGAATCATACCGTGAATTTGGTTTTCACGCAATGGCAGTTGAGGCGATTAGTGGGGGCTATCAGCCCGCTTCCGCCACTACTGCCACCCCCGCCTCAACCCCATTCCCTGCCAAATCCACCACCCGCACCACCACGCTGACCTCCCCACTAACCGTGGCCTGGGTTACAGATCGAGTTCGGCTTCCAGGGTGCGCAACAGGTCGAGAATGCCCGTGGGGTGGCTGGGTTGCACCGTGTGCTCATCGCCCACGTGAACATGATGGGGAAAATTGGCCAGGCCTGGATGATCCGGTGTGCTGTCCCAGCGACGACGTAGCGTGCTTTTTGCGCCGTCCATCCATTGGTGGCGATAATCCACGGGCTTGATCTCTCCTTCATCCAGGACGAAATACTCGGCGGCTTCCAGAAAATCGCCATTGACCAGGGTGGCGCGGACGCGGATGTAGCCGTCATCGGCGTTGGTCCAGGAACGGGTGACATGGGTTTCGGCCAGCACGGGGCTGCTCACCAAAGCCAGTTCAATTTCGGCCAGATAGCCAGCGGGGTCGTTCACGCGCCGTTCCCGCCGCGCAGGATGTGAAGCCGGGCGCGAATGCGTTCGCGCATCTTGCAGAAGACATTCCACTCCATGAAATCGGCGCTGTCGGCCATCTCTCCCGCCTGAAAACGTTGCCAGAATTCAAGCGAGGAAAGCCCGAAGCGCTGTTCGAACGCCTGTAGTTGGGCGGTGATGCGGGTCAGATCGGCTTCATCCCGATCGATCTGACGGTCCACAATTTTGCGCAAGGCATTGTCTATAAACGGTTCGTGGAAACCGGCCGCATATAGCGATTGTAGACTGTCAAGCATTTGTGTTGATTCAACGATCGCCATCAGAACATGTCTCCGATCTCGTCGGGGCAGTGAGTAGAATTGGGGGCAATATCGCATACAATCTTGACCCCACGCATGGCCGAAGTATATCACCAAAGGCCGGGGCGAGGAAGCACCGATTTTGGCGGTCGCCAGTTCACCCGCCTTGCGGTGAACTGACGCTTGATTTATCGACCCCCACTCCTGCCTCCACCCCATTCCCCGCCAAATCCACCACCCGCACCCCCACGCTGATCTCCCCGCTGACCGCGGCCTGGGTCACGTAATCCCACCACAGACCGTCGGTTTGGATGGCGTCCCCCGCTTCCACCACCGTCTCCCCCACCCGGATCAGCACCGACACCCCGGCCACCATCACATCATCCCGGGCCTGGATGCGCAGGGTTGCCCCGGCTTCCCCGGTCCAGCCGCCCACATCCACAGCCAGAATCTCCGCGGCGTGGAACCAGTCCGAGAGCGCCACGTTGTAGGCCGACTTTAGGGTCCCCGCGGCCAGCTCGGCGTAGATCGGCTGGGCTTTGGCCGCCCATTTGGCATAGGCCGCCGCCAGCTTGAACCGTTCTTGGTGGCTCAACTGGCCCTCGCTAAAGACCCGCCGGGAAAAGTCCGGCTTCACACACAAGATCGTGCGCCCATCCCGCAGCCGCCGGAACATCAGATCCCGGCTCAACCCACCGCTCAACCCCTGCACAATTGGATTCGCCTTGACTTCTGCCATCGGTTGGCCTCCTTGCTGGCTGCGTCTCGCCTTCACCTCTCCTTCGATCTAGCTATAAGGTAACTATATCATAACTATATGATAGCTATATCCTAGCCATATCGACTATTCGTACAACCCTCGTCCATCCTGCGCTTCTTTCCCACGGGATCAAGTCCACCGTCCCCAGCACGTGGGTGGCAAGCGAGGGCGGACGAGTCTGCCCATTAAGAAGTTCGTACGTGCCGGGGACGGTGGAGGGCGGGCCATAATTCTCGTTTGCAGATTGCCCTGGCGTCTGTTATGCTGTCCGCTATCTTCAAGATCACCGTCAAGATCTTCGCTATGCCTGGGCCAAGACAGGCACTCCCCACAAGTTGGGGCATGGCGATCCATTGCTGCTCCTCTGTCCCACCTCACCCTGTGCTTCGTGCCGACCCTGGCGCGGATGTAGCAGGTCGCCTCACCCCAACTTCGCCCCAAAGTTGAGCGCTTACGCTCGTCCTTCCACATGACCAATTTATTGGGCTTAAAAAACCGTCTCTTCCCCCCAGGGGGGACACGGTTCGTGTGCTGGTTTGGCCGCCGTGGATGGCATCTGTCCCACGGATGTTCATCCGGGAGGTTGTGGCCGCGTACGCATTCTGCCCTGGCCCCATGGGCTTTGTAATCGTTCACCCCTGCCCCCCTGACCCCCCAACTTTGGGGGGAACTCTCCACGACCTCCCCCAGAATTGGGGGCCGGGGGGCGAACGATTACTGGGGTTTTATGCCTGACAAATAGCTTGATCTGCTCTTTGAACGACGAGGCATCTTCTCGCATTGGTCATAGGAGTTCTCCTTGCTACATTCGCGTACCCATCGTTTCTTTGCTGGTATTGCCGCCCTGCTTGTCAGCTTGTTTGTCATCGGGTTTCTTTCGCCAGCGGGTCAGCCATCGTTTGACTCTGGGCAGCTATTGGAGGCAGCCTGGGCACGTGTCCGTGCAGAAGGGGCCTATCGTTTTACCAGCGAAGTCACCCAGACCACCTCGCCTACGGCATCGGTTCGCAACGTCGGGCGGACCAGCCGCAGCGATCAACTCTATCTGGAAGGTCATGCCGATGTGGATGCGGCCACTTAAGAGTTTCGTCTTTGGTCCGGCGGCGGCAGTCTGCTCCAAGATGAGAGCAGCCTGGCGGTCCGTGTGGCCGATGGCAAGACCTACACCCAGCAGAACGCGGGCGAGTGGCAGGAATCCGGTGATTTTACCCAGGCGATTGCGCCAGCCGGCGACTAGTGTTCCGTCACCGCTGATTTGATGGATTGTGGAGTCGGGCATCCTCAGATGCCCGCCGTTCGCATCTGAGGATGCGAACTCCTCAATTCCATCATTTGAACGTTGACGGGACACTAGATGGGCTATCTGGTGGCGGCGCGGGATGTGACCGACCTGGGCCAGGAGACGCGTGCGGGCCTCACCTATACCCGCTATGCCTTTCGCATCGATGGCCCCACCTTTGCCCTGTCCGTCCGTGCGCAGCTCGACGAAGCCATGCGCCAAAAGGGTGATGTGCCGCCCGGCGTCACCTTCGAGGCCCCGGCCTATTATCGCGACATGACCGGCAGCGGTGAATTGTGGGTCGGTGAAGATGGACTGCCTATCCGCCAGATTCTCTCCCTGCACTTTCCCGAGCAAAATAGCGAATTGGTGAGCGCTCACATTGCCGTCAATTTTTCTCAGTTTGGGCAAGGTGATGGGGCATCGACAACCAGGCCCGGCGGACCCGGTGGTGTTGGGACGCGGTTGCCCTCGGCTCTTGGCACCTTTGAGTTGACCCCCGGGAAGATCGCCAGCAGTCTGTTGACCGCATTCCTGCTGGGGCTGCTGGCCCTGTTTATCCTCTTTCGCCGCACGCGACGGTTGCAACAAATTTTGTCTGTCACCCTGGTCATCACGCTACTGGGCGGGCCGATCCTGGGCAACTTGCGCATGACGCGCTTTTTGGGCGGTCAGACTGTGCGGGCAGCGGAACTGGATCAGCAACAGGTGGAAGCCAATTCGCAGCGGGCTCTGATGGCCCAAAGTGCCGTCAACGCCTTCGATCCCCATCAGGATCAGCGCACCACGGTCCGACTTGCCTGACGACGCGGTTCCGTCAAGGGAACCAGTTGAACTTCTAACTCTGACCATCGATCCTGAGCCAATAATGCTTCGACTTCGGCAGCTTCTGCCCGTCGAATAATCTGACCATGAGTCTTGACCAGAGAGCGATAGGTGCTTGAAGAGAGGAGCGTTTCATCCTGGACATGCCAGGACATCAGCCGTTCAGCCGTATCAAAGGGCAGATCCAAGCTGAACAGACAGACCAATTCCTGCAATCCTCGGGTGATAATCACCCCGTTATGCGATGGCAACGCCTGATTTCCCGGCATCACATGCTTTGTCTCAAGCCCTTGCTTGTGACTCAGCACCTGCCGATTCAGTTCCAGTTGCCCGAAACGGCTCACGACTTTTACCGCCGCAAATCCATCGCTCGTCACCGCTTGAGGGGGGGAAATCTTGGCGATATGCTTCCGCCAAGTCCCGATCCACCTCTTCAAATTGGGCTTGCAAGGCCCGTTGCAATATGCTTTGCCCTTGCTTGTGTAGCATCGCCTCCGCTTCGTCCAGCGCTATCTCTGGATTGAGGGTGTCCATTTCTGGTAGGTCGTAGCTGGCGATCTCTGTCAAATTGTCCGGGTTATTCTCATTTACCCGGCAGATCAGAATCCGAATCTGGCTCATGGTCAAGGTTCTTTGGCTTGCGCGATAGGGTGGCTGTTCAGACATCACTCTCTCAGCTTATCCATTCTCGCCTTGACCTGCAAACTTGACCCAGGACTTATCCGCGCTAACAATAATGTCATCAACTTGGGGAATGATGATACACTGGGCATGTCGGCGCTATTTTGGGCCCGACCTCATCCAAATCAAAGGACTTCCCATGACCCAATCCACAGCCGTTCCTCTTACCAAGCCCGTCCACATCGACGTCTGGTCGGACTATGCTTGACCGTGGTGCTTCCTCGTCTTCTCCAGTTTGGAGAAGCTACAAGCAAGCCACGGGGTGACGGTGGCGTGGCGCTCGTTTGAACTGCGTCCCCGGGGCGCGCCGCCCATTGATCCGGCCTATTTGGCCCGCATTCAAGCCGCTCGGCCCCAGCTCTACGCACGGGCAAAAAATGACTATGGTGAGGAGATGAACGCTGGCCCCTTCGGCATCGACACCCGCCCGGCCCTGATCGGGGCCAAGTTCGCCGAGGCCCAGGGGCTGGGACCGGCCTATCACACCGCGTTGATGGATGCCTATTGGCGCAAAGCCCGAAACATCGAGGATCGGGCGGTCCTGGGCGAGTTGGCCAAGCGCATCGGGCTTGCGGTCAACGCTTTTGACGCCGCTTTGACCGACCCTGTCTTGGATGCAGCGGTCAGCCAGGACATCGCCCAGGCCCAGGCCTTTGGCTTGACCGGTGTGCCCGCCCTGGTCTTCAACGACAAATACCTGATCCCCGGCGCTCAACCCTATCCGGCTCTGGTGCGGGCGGTGGAGCAGATCCGGGATCAGGCCCAATCATAAATCGAAAATTCTGTACGGATCAAAATGATGATGAAAGTAGGTGCGGTTTTACCCGCACGATCCGTCGGCAAATGTGAATTGTGCGGTTAAAAACCGCACCTACGGGTATTCACTAAAAATTTGTAGGGATTTGTCGTTTTTCATGGTATAATGGGTGAAGTTTCAGTAACAACCGACGAATCTATCACCATTCTACCTGTCAAAGGAGACAAAAATGACAAGTAAAGCAAATCAAGCAACTGTTGACGCCCTTTCCGCCCTTTTGGCCAGCAGCTACACCCTCTACGTCAAGACCCACAACTACCATTGGAACGTGACTGGCCCCATGTTCTCGGCCCTGCACGCCATGTTCGAACTCCAATACACGGAGATGGCCATGGCTTTGGACGAGATCGCCGAGCGCATCCGCTCCCTGGGTGCCTTTGCCCCCGGCAGCTTCACCGCCTTCGCCGCCCTCAGTTCTGTCAAGGAGGAGAACGGTCGTCCCAAGGCCATGGAGATGGTGGCCAACCTGGCCGCAGACCAAGAGATCATCGCTGATTTGGCCCAAAAGGTGATCGCGGCCGCCGAGGCTAACAACGACCAACCCAGCGTGGATCTGGCCGTGCGCCGTATGGAAGTGCATCAAAAGCACGCCTGGATGCTGCGCAGCCATATGGAATAAGGCAAAAGGCAAAGTGCAAAAGGCAAAAGGATCGTGTCAAGCGGATGGTTTCGCTTGACACGATCCTTTTGCCTTTTGCCTTTTGCACTTTGCCTTGCCCCTACCCTTTTACCGCCTGATAGTCGCTATAATTGCCCGGATAGTCGGTCAACTTGCCGTCGTCCAGCTCGACGATGCGGCTCACCACTTGGTCCAGGAAGTAGCGGTCGTGGGAGATCACAAAGACCGTGCCCTCGAAATCGGAGAGGGATGCCTCCAACACCTCGGCGGCGGCAATGTCCAGGTTGTTGGTCGGCTCGTCCAGAAGCAGAAGGTTGGCCCCGGTCAGGGTAAGGAGGGCCATTTGTAGTCGGCTGCGCTCCCCGCCGGAGAGGGTGGAGACTTTCGAGCGAATCTGTTCGTAGGTGAAGAGGAATTTGGTGAGAATGCTCACCGCCGTAGATTCAGTGAGGGGCGCGGCCCGGCGCAGATTTTCCAGCAGGGTCAAATTGTACTCCAGGGTTTCGTGTTCCTGGGCGTAATGCCCCGTGCGCACGCTGGGACCGATGACCACCTCACCGCCGGTCGGCTCGTCTTGGCCCAGCAGCAAGCGAAAAAGCACGGATTTGCCCGCCCCGTTAGGCCCGACCAACCCCACCCGCTCCCCGTGCCAGACAAGTAGATCCAACCCGGCCAGGACGATCTTCTCGTCCATGTCTGCGCTGGCCGGAAAGACTTTGTCCAAATCCTTCAACTCCAGGACTTTGTTGCTGCCTCGCCAGCCCTCCAGATCCAATCCCATACGCCGCCGCTCCAGCACGGGCTTGTCTATGCGCTCAATACGGTCGATGCGTTTCTGGATGGCCTTGCCGCGAATGATTAGCTTTGGGTTGTCATAGGTGCGCCCCCAAATCAACAGCCGTTTGGATGCTTCTTCCAGCCGGGTGATCTCCCGTTGCTGGATCTGGAACATCTGCTGTTGGCGCAGGAGACGGACTTGCTTCTCAAAAGCAAACTCGGAGTAGTTGCCGGGGTAGACGGTGATCCGTCCATCTTCCAGATCGGCGATTTCATCCGCCACCACATCCAGCAGGTAGCGGTCATGGGAGACGATCACCACGCCCCCTTTGTAGCCCCGGATCAGCGTCTCCAGAAAGCCCTTGCCCGCCAAATCCAGATGGTTGTCCGGCTCGTCCAGCAGCAGCAGATCCGGCTCCAAAATCAGCAGCTTGGCCAGACCCAGCAGTTTCTTTTGGCCGCCGCTCAACACATCCGTGGAAAGCGAGAGGGCCGCTTCATCGGCGAAGCCCAACCGCGCCAGGACAGCCCGCACCTTGCCCTCATAGGCCGGACCGCCTAATTGCGTGTAGTGAGCCAACAGTTTCTCTTGTTCGGCCAGTACAGCCGCCAGCCTTGCTTCATCGCCATAGACAGCTGGATCACCCAGGCGGGCTTCGCAAGCATCCAGCTTTGCCTCCACCGCGGCCAGGGGCGCAGAGGCGGTCATGGCCTCTTCCCAGATCGTATGGCCTGGGGTAAAATCCGGCTCCTGGCGCAAATAGCCCACGGTCAGCCCGCTTTTGCGTTTGATATAGCCGGAATCGCTGGTGAGTTGCCCGGCCATCAGACGCAGGAGCGTACTCTTGCCCGCGCCATTTGGCCCCACCAATCCCACGCAGCGGTCATCGTGGATCTCCCACGAGAGGCCCGTGAAGATGGGGGCGGCAATATAGGTGACGGAGACATTGTCCAGGTGAAGAGCGATCATTGGCTTTTGCGTGTTTCGTGTGCGATAGCGTTGAAGTTAATGAATGCAAGCTGGTGTTGGGATGCGGGTGAAATAACTTTCTGATTCTAGGCGACGGTCATCGTTTCGGCCAAATTGTGGATAGGGGGTGGTAAGGCAAAAGGCAAAGTGCAAAAGGATCGTGTCAGGCGAAACCATCCGCTTGACACGATCCTTTTGCCTTTTGCACTTTGCCTTTTGCCTTAAAAAAGATCCCCCGCCGCCAGCACGGCCCCACCCACGATCAGCCCACAAGCGGCCAGAATCGTCCAGGAAGGCTGGGCCAGCCCAAAGCCGATCAACAACAGTGTAGAAAGCAAGGGCGTGGCATAGGCCATCGCCCCCAGGGCCCGGATGTTGCCCTGTTTCACCCCCACGTCCCAGGTGAAGAAGGCCGCGCCCACGGGACCGAGGCCCAAGCCCAGGACGGCCAGCCAGGCCCAGCCCGTGGGCCACACAGTTGGTTCAAAGGCCACATGGGCCAATGCGGACAGGATCGCTGTGACCGCACAAAAGCCGCCAACCGATTGGGTCGGAATTGTGCCAAAACGCCGGCTGATGACCGAATAGGCCGCCCAGATCAGCGCGGCGGCTGTGGCCGCCGCATAGCCGCCCACATATTGTGCATCCAGTTCCAGCCGTCCGCCCCGCAGGATCAGCAGCACCGCCCCGGTCAGTCCCAGCAGCGCGCCGGCCATGTGATACCAGCGCAAGCGTTCCCCTGGCAGCAGGGCGGAGAAGAGGACGATCAGCAGGGGCCACAGATAGTTGATCAGGTTGGCTTCCACTGCCGGGGCGTGGTCAAGGGCCAGAAAGTAGAAGAAGTGATAGCCAAAGAGACCCACTACCCCGTTGACCCACACGGGCCAGGGCAGACGCAGATGGCGCAGCCACGGGCCGCCTTGCCGCATCCACAACCCCACGCCGATCAGGGTGGCCATGCTGAAGGCCATGGCCACCAGTTGAAAGGGGGGCACCCCGCCGCTGCCCACGGTGAGCAGGGCCAGGGTGGACCACATGATCACCGCCGTGCTGCCGACGAATGTGGCCCGCATGGTTTGAGTGGGGGGATGGGCGGGTGTGGGCCTGGTCATGCTGGGACGACCCTGGATTCAGCCAGCTTGCGGCTGATGGGCCGGGCCACCATGAAGATGAAGATCAGCATCCCCAGCAACCTTCCCCCCGCGCTGATGCCGAAGATGGCCTGATAGCTCACCGTATCCGCCACGTAGCCGCCCAGAATCGGCCCCAGCACGGCGCTGGCAAAGACCGCGGTCTGATAGAGGGCCACGGCCCGGGGGCGCTCGGTCTCCGGTGTCAGATCTAGCAGCAGGGCGAAACCGGCCAGGTTGTATCCCGCCCACACAAAGCCGCCCAGCACATTGATGGCCCCCACTTGCCACGGGGCGGTGATGAACATCCAAGCCAGGGGCAGCACGGGGATGACCAAGCCAGAAACCAGGGCGACCCAAACGGCTCCCTTGCGATCCATGATGGGGCCAAAGTAGCGCTGACCAAAGAGGGCAGTCAGGCTGCTGACGCTGGAAACCAGCCCGATGGTGGTGGTGCTGGCGTCAAATTCGGTAACCAGAAAGACATTATAGAAAGGCCCGGCCACTTGCAAGGCCATGTTCCAAATAAAGGCGGAGATCACCAACCCCAAGAAGCCCGTACTCTGGCGCATGGCCCGGCGCAGATCGCCCTTTTTGTGGGCATAATCAGTGGCGGTGGTTGATTTTGGCTCTGGAATGCGGGCAAAGAAGAGGGTGCTGATCATGCCGAAGACAAAGGCCAGGCCAAAGATCCACTGATAGCCGATGACCGGGGAGCCGGTCTGCACATTGACCGTGCGGATCACAAAACCGGCCAGGGGCGTCACCAAAAGGGCGGCCAACCCCATGGCCAGGTTGCGGTTGCCAAAATAGCGGCCGCGCATCTGGGCCGGTACTAGATCGGCCACGATGGCGGTCCAGGCAGGGTTGCCAAAGTTGGACGCAAAGGCCCGCAGACCGTTGAGGACAATGATGGCCCCGATGGCTATGCGGGGACCTGTGCCCACAAAGGGCAGCAGGGCCAGGAGCAGCAACATGATCCGCCCCACGCCGGCCCCGGCCCACAACACCACGGGCTTGCGCCGGGGCAACCATTCCAGCACCTTGGCCCCAGGGAAGAGGGCCATTGCCCCTAACAGATTGCCCACCGCAGTCAGCCAGCCGATGTCCCCGGCGCTGGCCCCATAGGCCAGGGCAAAGAGGGGCACAAAGCCCAAATAGAAGTTCTCGCTGATGGAGGCAAAGAGGCCATCCAGCCAGAAAAAGCGCAGCCCCACCAGGGTGCGACGGCTGATCTCGGTTCGGGCCTGCTCTTCGATGCGGTGATCCAGGGGCCGCATCACCGCGCTCCAGTTCCAGCGCTGGGGATAGTTGTGATACTCCCCGGCCATCAAGCGGCGTTGAAACAAGAAGCGCCGCCAGCCGCCGGGCCGCTCGGCGTGGCGGTCGTCGCCCAACTCGGCTGCGTCCGCAGCGTCCATCTCGGCCCGGGTGGCTGCCGAGAACCAGAATTTTTTTAACATAAGATCACACCAATTCAATAAACTAAACCGATAAAGTTACATCAACCTTTCATTTTACGGCTTTCGACAGATTTGGCAACATTGAGCCAGGGGGGAAACAGGGCTTTTCGAGGGTTGTCGGATCCCCGCGTAGGGGCATGGGTGCGGACGGCGCACGGCTCCTATCCGCAGGCAAGCTATGGACATCGCCGTCCGCTCCCATGCCCGGTTGGCAATAAAATGAACTGTCTTCCGGGCACGGGTTGCGGCGGATGGTCGATTCGTCGTCCCAAGATCATCTTTGCCGCCGCAACCCGTGCCCCTACATGGTGCCCCCCCCACAAAGAGACCCGGCGGTGTGGATCCGCCGGGTCTCTTCAAACAATAGAACGTAGTTTCCGTCACACCTCATACCCATGCCATATCAATTCCCCCTACCTCAGCAATCGATCCATCTGGGGCAGGATCGTCTCCCAATTGGGCAACAGTACATAACCCCCGTTGGGTGTGGTCCACGGGATCGTGTAATCCTGGCCCAGGACCAGGGTTTCCGCCCGGTCTGTGGCCAAGAAGAGGGCAAGCTGGGCCAGGGCGGGATAGTCCGCCGGGGTGAGGTCGCTTTGGGTGGCCGACAGCACCGCGCCCATCACACCAGGGATGCGCAGCCAGCCCGTGGGCAAGAGCAACGACCGGGCCAGCCCCTGGATCACCTGCTGCTGCCGGGCCGCCCGGCCAAAATCGCTGTCCTGATGCCGGGTGCGCACGTAGATCAGCGCCTGCGCCCCGTCCAAGTGCTGGGGACCGGCGTCAAAACCGATGGTGGTGACGCCGAAGTCGGCGGTGGGGTATTGGGTGTCCACAATGGGGACGGGCACATCCACGTCCACCCCGCCGGCCGCGTCCACAATGCGGGTGAAGCCGTCAAAGTTAACTTGGACATACCCCTGGGTCAAGAGATCGAAGTTGAGCTGAAGGGTTTGGGCCAGATAGCGGGGACCGGCATGGGGATCATTGGCGTCGTAGCCCACAAAGGCCGCGGTGTTGATGCGGTTGGGAGTGCCGCTGGGCTGCTCCAACCAGAGATCCCTGGGCAGGCTCATCAGCACCGCCTGGCCCTGGCCTGGGTCCAGATGGGCCACCACAATCACATCCGTGCGGGTGGGGCCGGACTCATCCGAGCGCTGATCCACACCCAGAATCAAAAAGGTGGATGGCGTGGACGGTGCAGCCAGCCACAAAAGCCCGATCCCCACCGCTGGGATCAGCAGGAGGATTAGCAGCCAGACCCAAAGCCGCCGTCCCCAGGCCGCGGATCGACCAGGAGCTTGTTTTTTTGAAGCTGACTTCCTGATGGGTGAGGCGGATGATGCCGCGCCAGGGACCAGCGAAGAGATCGGGGAACGGGGGCTCGACTTCTTGTTCTTGCGCAGGGGATGGGGACGGGCCATGATCGATCAGCCTGCGGGCAGGAAGGAACATTGTCCAATGGCCGATATGGCCACAAAGGCAATGACCGCCAACCAGGCCCAGACTGGCAGACCCAGAAGAAGTTGGGTAGGCCGTTTGGCTTTTTTTACGGGTGGGGTGGGCAGGGCAGTCTGGCAACGCCAGCAAACCTGCTTATCGTCTGGGTTCCATTGGCCGCAATTTGGACAGTCCATCAGTTTTTCCTAGTTGAATTATGGCTCGACTACAAAAAGCAAATTGAGCGCCGAGAGCGCCGAGAACCAGAGAGGATTCTTTTGTTTTCTGTTCTGCAACTCCTCCGCACCTCGGCGGTTTGACCTGAGGATGTCCAAAAATCCTATCATAGAGCATCAAGCGTGGCAAACTCTCCGTAACCGTGAATGCTGTTTGACATCCGCCCTACTCTCCTTTACAATGTCGCCACCTCGCATGACAGATCCCAAACAGATTTCAGCAATAGTTGCATCTTGATAGCCCAAGTGGATGTCCGGTCCCTTGCTGCAATTTTGCGTTCTTTCATGCATCCCGCTCCGCCCCCGATTCGTTCTGAAGACCTACCCAATCAGTTTTTTTCACCAAAAGGAGAAGTTGCCCATGAATCGTCGCACATTTTTGAAGGGACTTGCCACCAAAGCCGCCGGCGGTGCCGTTGTCGGTTTGGCTGCCGGGTGTGGGATGGCTGCTGCCCCCATCGCCCAGGATAGCTCCCAAGTTGTGGCCCAGGACACTGGCTTGCCGGAGATCAGTTGGCAGATGGCCACAAGCTGGCCCGTGGCCCTGGACACCATCTTCGGTGGGGCCGTGGTCTTTGCCGAGCGGGTCAGCGCCATGACCGGTGGCAAGTTCAAGATCGAACCCCGGGCCGCCGGCGAATTGGCCCCTGGCACCCAGGTGTTGGATGTGGTTTCCCAGGGCGCGGTGCCCATCGGCCACACGGCTTCCTATTACTATGTGGGCAAAAGCCCGGTGACGGCCTTTGGCACCTCCTTGCCCTTCGGCCTCAACGCCCAGCAGCAGAACTCTTGGCTCTACGAGGGCGGCGGTCTTGAGTTGATGCAGGAGTTCTATGCCAGCAAGTTCAACGTGATCCAGTTCCCCGCCGGCAACACAGGCGTGCAGATGGGCGGCTGGTATCGCAAGGAGATCAACACCGTGGCCGACCTACAGGGCCTCAAGTTCCGCATCCCCGGTCTGGGTGGCCAGGTGATGGCCAAACTGGGGGCCACGGTTCAGGTGCTGCCCGGCGGCGAAATCTTCCAGGCCTTGCAGACCGGTGCCATTGATGCCGCTGAGTGGGTCGGTCCCTATGACGACGAGAAGTTGGGCCTGCACCAAGTGGCCGACTTCTACTACAATCCCGGTTGGTGGGAGCCCGGTCCGAGCTTGGAAGTGGAGATCAACCTGGACGAATGGAACAAATTGCCCGTCATCTACCAGGAGATCATCAAGACGGCTGCTTTCGAAGCCAATTTGACCATGCTGGCCCGCTATGATGCCCGCAACAACGAGGCTTTGGAGCGTCTGGTGGCCGGTGGCACCCAGTTGCGCACCTA
This sequence comes from Caldilineaceae bacterium, assembly GCA_018003515.1. Classification (GTDB taxonomy): domain Bacteria; phylum Chloroflexota; class Anaerolineae; order Caldilineales; family Caldilineaceae; genus JAGNDO01. Next base: position 10,609 of record JAGNDO010000020.1, on the reverse strand, counting down.
CAGCGATGAGATCATGGCCGCGGCCCAGGCTGCCTCCTTTGCCCTCTACGCCGAGAATTCCGCCGCTGATGCCGACTTTGCCCGCATCTTCGAGCAATGGAATGCCTTCCGCAAACGCATCTTCGCCTGGAACAAGGTGAACGAGTACGCCTTCGCCCAGTACGCCTACAACAACGACTACTAAAAGCGTGAAGCGTGAAACAAAAAGAGCGGGGATCCCCAGGGATCCCCGCTCTTTTTGTTTCACGCTTCACGTCTTATCCCGCCGCGGCGGCCACCAACCAGGTCACAGTCTGGGGGAAGATGATGACCAGGATCAGGGCCACGCCTTGCAGGACCATGAAGGGCAAGGCCCCCTTGTGGATGTCGATGGTGTCCACCTCTGGCGGGGCGATGCTTTGCAGATAGAAGAGGGAGAAGCCCACGGGCGGGGAGATAAAGGCCATGTTCAGGTTGATGGCCATCATCACGCCAAACCAGACCAGATCCACACCCAGAACGATGGCCGCAGGGACAAAGAGGGGCATGGCGATAAAGCTGATCTCGATAAACTCCAGGTTGATGCCCAGCAAGAAGATGGCGATATTGGCCACGATCACAAAGCCCCAGAAGCCGCCGGGCAGCCCGGTGAGCATATTCTTGACATAACCCTGTCCGCCCAAACCATCAAAGACCAGACCAAACATGGTGGAACAGAAGAGGATCATGATCACCAGGGCGGTGATGTTGGAGGTGGAGCGAGCGGCGTTTTTGATCAACGTCCAATTCATGTTGCGGTTGGCCAAGGCCAGCAAACAGGCCCCAAATGCACCCACGGCACCGGCCTCCGTGGGGCTGGCCAGGCCAAAGAAGATGCTGCCCAGCACGGCAAAGATCAAAAAGAGGGGAGGCACCACGGCCACCATGGTGCGCCGCAGCAGGGTCGTCCCCACGGTGATGCGGGCTTCCGGGGGCAAGGCGGGGGCCAGGTTCGGCTTGAGGTAGGCGATGACCAGCACATAGACGGCATAGAGTCCGGCCAGTATGAGTCCGGGAATCAGTGCGCCCAGAAAGAGATCCCCCACGCTGACGCCGATCTGGTCACTCAGCACCACCAGCACCAAACTGGGCGGCACCAACTGGGCCAGGGTGCCGGAGGCCACAATTACCCCCGTGGCCAACTTGTGGTCATAGCCGTAGCGTATCATCACGGGCAAGGAGATCAACCCCATGACGATCACCGTTGCCGCCACCACCCCCGTGGCCGCGGCCAGCAGGGTGCCCACAATCACCACGGCCAGGGCCAGCCCGCCCCGCAGAGGCCCCATCAACACGCCCACGGTCTCCAATAGCTCTTCGGCCAAACCGGATTTTTCGAAGACTGCCCCCATAAAGACAAAGAAAATAATGGCCAACAGGGTAAAATCGGACATGGTGCCAAACCAGCGATTGGGGAGCAGGCGCAGCAGCCTCCAATCAAACGCCCCCAGGCCCACGCCCAGGACCATGAACGCCACGGCGGTCCCGGCAAAGGAGAAGGCAACCGGATATCCGTATAGAATCAGGACAAAGAAAAAGACAAACATGACAAGAGCGAGCCATTCAAAGCCCATTCAGTTGCTCCTCGTGTGGTGGCGTGGGATTAGGATCAGGATCAGGATTGGGATCGGGTAAAGATTGGGTGGGTGTATTCAGAGTGGGTTGGGGGGAATCCGCACCGCCCAGGACCGGGCTATTCCAGCCGCAAGGGGGCAGTGACCTCGACATCTGTAGACAGGATGACAAATTCTTGCTTTTCGGCCAACGTGCCATAGAGTTTGATCAGCTCGGCAACGGTCTGTAGAAAAAGCATGACAAAGGCCACAATGATCATGGTCTTGATAGGGGCACGAGGCAGCCCGTTGGGATCCGGCGACTGTTCCCAGGTGCCCCAGTTGCCATTGGGCGACCGTCCCCAAGATTGCAACACCGGGTTGATGGTGACCCAGATGCCCATCAGGGAAAAGGGGATCAAAAAGAGCAGGTGGCCGATAAAATCGATCAGTGCCCGGCGTTTTTTCGTGAAGTTGGCGTAGAAAAAGTCCACCCGCACGTTGATGCCGTTCTTGAGAATGTAGGCAAAGCCAAACAGAAAGACCAGGGAATAGAGATACCATTGGGTTTCGATAAAGACATTCGAAGACAACTGCAATCCCACAAAGCGGCCAAAGTAGCGGACGACGACATTGTAGAAGCCGATCGCCACGGTGATCCAGACCAGGTGCATGGAGATCGCCCCCATAAATTCGGTTAGGCCATCGATGGCTTTGACGTAGCCTACAAGAAATTTGCTCACAGTAGAGCTCCTTTCGCGTTAACGGGTGTGGTGTTTTGTGGCAACGGGGCTTTGCCCAATGACAGGTTGACCAGGGGATCACCAGGGGTAAGCGGCAGCTTGGCCTGCAAAATCGAGCGGGTTGGGTTGAATTTGTGTTTTTCTTGGGGTGGAGCAGGGATCTATCAAGAGTCTACGGAGTGGCTGGGCCAATCATACCAGATCCGGCCATAAAATCAAATCGTCTTTACGGTAGGCGCTGTTTTTAGAAATAGACATGCGGATGGCGCGGATTGGGCAGGTCAAACCCGCCCAATCCGCGCCATCCGCGTCTCATTTTCGCCCTGCGTACGCTCGGTGGTAGGATGTAGAAAAGGGGGGGCCTGCTTACGTGCCCACCCAGCCCAAACCTCACCCAGGAGCAAACCATGCCATCCGCCAACCCGTCATCCGTCTATCTGCCCCAAGCCATCCATGCCGAAATCATCGCCCACAGCCAAGCCGGCAAGCCCGAGGAGATCTGTGGCCTGTTGCGGGGACGGGACAACCGGGCCGCCGAACTCTTCCGGGCCGAAAACCTGGCCGAGGACAAGGTTAACAACTACACCGTGGACCCCAAGGCCCTGCTGCTTCAATTTCACTTCGAAGACCAGGGCGACGAGATGATGGGCATCTACCACTCCCACCCCATCTCCGTGGCCTACCCTTCTGGCACGGATGCCTGGAACGCCTACTATCCCGACAGCACCTACTTTATCTGCTCTCTGGAATTTGACCATGCCCCCGTGGTGCGCGCCTTTCGCATGGTGCCCCGCTTTCTGGAATTGGACGATGCCCAACTAGCCCAATTGACCGCCCACATCCCCTTCGAAGAAGTCCGCCCCGGTCTCTTCGCCCACTTCCAGGCCGAGGATGAGGGGAAACCGGCCCTGCTTGCCACCCTGGGCGCGGACGCCTCCGCGCCATTTTACCTGGTCTATGGCCACGACGAAGCCTTCGGCGGTCTGGACGTGCGCCTGGTCACCGTGCGGGAGCAAGCCGTAGTGGTGGAAGGATAACCCCAAACCGCGCAAGCGTTCACCCCCTTCCGCCCCCCGGCCCCCAATGCTGGGGGAGGTCGTGGACAGTTCCCCCCAAAGTTGGGGGGTCAGGGGGGCGGGGGTGAACGCTTGCCAAACATCAAGCCAACCCTATCTCACCAGGAGCCCAACATGCCATTTGTCGCCGTTGTTTCATCGCTACGCCCCAACAAACGCGCATTCCTGCCTTTTCTTTTGATTTTAATTGGGGTGGCTCTCTTGCCCACTGCCGCATGGGGCGCAGACAGCCGGGTCGCGACAATAGCCCCTCTGCGCGTCCCCACCCCAGGGTTGATCATCGAGAACGTGGGCCAATTCCCACCCGGCATCGACTTTGTGCTGTGGGGAGGCACCCAACCCCTCTGGCTGGCCCAAGACGCCATCTACACCCCAGTGGGGGATGGGATGGCCAAGATCTCTCTGGCCGCGGGGATGGGACAGCCCGTGGGGGTGGGACCGTTGACCACCAAAGTCTCGTTTCTGCGTGGGGATGACCCAGCCCAGTGGCGGGCGGATGTGCCTGTGTGGGGAGCCGTGCGCTATGCGATCCCAGGCACGGACGCCGGGTTGACCGTGACCGCCGATGGCCGCTTGACCATCATCGGCGTGGACGCAGCCCTCGTGGGCGCTGGCTCCACGCCCAAGACTGCCCTCGCCACCGAGAGCGACCTGATCTACGCCACCCTGATCCGGGGCAGCCAAAACGACGAGGAGGCCGCCCTGGCTGTGGATGGCAGCGGCCAAATGGTGATCGTGGGCCAGACCGATTCGACTGACTTTCCCGTCACAACCGGCGGGGTGGGGCCGGCCTATGCCGGCGGCACCCAGGATGCCTTTGTGGCCAAGCTGGCTGCGGATGGACAATCCCTGCTCTTTGCCACCTTCCTGGGCGGCACCAATAGTGACCTGGGGCGCGGTGTGGTTGTGGATGCCACCGGGAACATTACCGTTGTGGGTGACACTAGCTCAACCGACTTCCCCACCACAGACCAGGTCTTCTTTCCCACCTTTAACGGCGGCGCGTCCGATGGCTTTGTGGCGGGTCTCAACCCGGACGGCACCCAACTGCGCTTTTCCACCTTTCTGGGCGGCAACAGCTACGACTTTCTCAACACCATCGCCCTGGCCCCTGGTGGTGACCTGATCCTGGCCGGGCGTACGGAGTCAGTCGGCTTTTTTGTGACGGAGGGTGCGTACGACTCCGACTTCAACGGCGGGCGGGACATCTTTGTGGCGCGCATGATGGCCGATGGCAGCGATGTGATCTTCTCCACCTTCTTGGGCGGCCCAGGGAACGAGGAGGCTGGGGGCGTGGCCGTGGACGGCTTGGGGAACATCTATGTGGGCGGCTATACCTGGTCCTCCGCCTTCCCCACCACGCCTGGGGCCTGGGACACCAGCTTCAACGGCGGCTACACCGACGCCTTCGTGGCCAAGCTGACCCCGGACGGGGAGACCCTGGCCTATGCCACCTTCTTGGGCGGGGCGGCGGGGGAGGCCGTGCGCGGGGTGGCCGTGGACGGGGGCGGCCATGCGGTCGTCACCGGCTTCACGGCCAGCGCCGACTTCCCGACCACCCCAGGGGCCTATGCCGGGCCGGGCGGCGGAGACGATCTCTTCGTGGTCAAACTGCTCCCCGATGGCTCTGGGGTGAGCTTTGCCAGCCGCTTTGGGGGCAATGGGGTTGACTATGGCCGGGGAGTGGGGATCAACAGCAGCGGGGAGATTGTCGTGGTTGGGGAGACCCAATCGGACAATTTCCCCATCACCCCCGGCGCGGTGGAGATGACCTACGGTGGCAAACAGGATCTCTTCGTGGTCAAGCTCACCGGCGATGGCGCGCACCTGCTCTACGGCTCCTACTTGGGCGGTAGCGACAACGAAACCGGCCACGGGCTGGCCATCGACAGCGCCGGCCATGTGTACGTGGCTGGCTCCACCCAATCCAGCGACCTGGCTCCCGGCACGGTGATCGGTCCCGCCCCCGCCGGGGAGACCGCCATCTTCAGCACCTTTGCCATCAAGCTGACCACCCCCACCCGTTCCATCACCCGATCCTATCTGCCCTTCCTGGCGCGCTAGTGCCCTGCCAATCTTGGTTGATAAAACAGCGGAGCCGGGCATCCTCAGATGCCCGGCTCCGCTGTTTTATCAAAATAGTCGGGATAGGCGACTATTTGCCCTGCAACCCGTTGATCAGATCCACATATTTCTGCATAGCGTCCTCGTTGGCCATGCCCTGGATCTCGGCCCAGGCGTCATATTTGGCCCGGCCCACAAAGTCCATCATGCCGGGGCGTGTGCCGCTGGCATCCCCGCTGGTCCCCTGTTTGAAGAGGGCATAGAGCTTGAGCAACGTCTCGTTGTCCGGGCGCTCGGTCAGGTTCTTGGATTCGGCGGCGGCTTTCTCAAACAGCGCTTTCAAGTCAGACATCATCGGTTCCTTTCGGTGAATAGATGGGATACTCCGCACAACAATGCTGATCCGAGTGTATCGCCAAAACGGGAAAAGGACAACAAAAAATAGGCCACAGATGGGACGGATTGGACGGATTAAAACGGATTTTTCTGATTTCAAAAAAAGATCCGTTTTAATCCGTCCAATCCGTGTCATCCGTGGCCTATTTGTTCTTCCACACTGTTCAAGATTGAACTATCACGCCCATCGCTTTTTGACAAACTTCCCGGCTTTGAGTATAGTTGCCCAAGTTCAGCACGGGTTTGGGCAATTGGCCCGCCAACCCGATTATCGTTCCAGAGAGATTGACCTGTACCCCATGACATCCCAAATCGCCGCAACACCCACCCTCATCTATTGCTTGTGTCGATAGCGGGCACACCAGCATGACGCTGGTTGTACCCGCTCAATCGACCTAAGCGTTGAGCCGTGTTGCGAAATTTGGGCGTATAGTGTGAAAAGGTTTCGGCCTCACTCCCTGCCTGGGGGTGGACTGTCGGACTGCCTCCACACAACCCCGCCTGCCGGACTCATCGTAATGATGGGCCCGGTTTTTTGTTTTTAAGGAGTTGCGAGGGGCGAGTTGCGAGGGGCGAGTTAGCGTTAGGATCTACCACTCTCCTAATCTCCCAATCTCCCAATCTCAACCAATCAACTAATCAACCAACCAACGGAGAACACCCATGACCACAGTCTACATCCCCACCCCCCTGCGCCGCCTCACCGCCGGACAGTCCAAGGTGACGGTCGAAGCCGAAACCATCAGCAGCCTGCTGACCGCCCTGGACACCACCTATCCCGGCCTGGCCGAACGGGTGCTGGACGGGGACGGCAATGTCAAGCGCTTCATCAACGTCTTCCGCAACGACGACGAAATCCGCACCCTGAGCGGGCTGGAGACAACGCTCTCCGCCTCGGACAAAGTCTCCATCGTGCCCGCCATGGCTGGGGGGAGTTGGTTGATTTGTTGATTGGTTGCAACAACTAACCCCACCCTAACCCTCCCCAGATTGGGGAGGGGACAGATCGTGCGTACCGGATTCCCATCTACGGCGATCCGGCCCCTCCCCCAACCTGGGGGAGGCTGGGAGGGGGTGGCTTTACTTGTCCCAATCAACCAATCAGCCAATCAACATATCAACGGAGAGTTCCATGACCCAACGCCTCAACCGAGACCAACTGGTCGAACTGGCCAAGAGCCAGATTGCCGAAATCACCCCCAGCGCCCTGCACCAACGCAGCGCGGACGGCGAACGCTTCACCGTGGTGGACATCCGCGAGCGGGACGAATTTGTCCAAGGCCACCTGCCCGCCGCCACCTTTGTGCCTCGGGGCTTTTTGGAGCTGCGCATCGAGCAGGTGGAGCCGGATCGGGACGCCGCACTGGTCCTCTATTGCGCCGGGGGCGTGCGCTCGGCATTGGCCGCCCGCAACCTCAAGGAGATGGGCTACACCAATGTGATCTCCCTGATCGGCGGCTTCAACGGCTGGAAGAACGCCAGCCTGCCCTTTGTCGTGCCCACGGTGCTCAGCGAAGCCCAACAAGTGCGCTATAGCCGCCACACTCTCCTCAACGAGGTGGGCGAGGCCGGGCAGATCAAGCTGCTCAACAGCAAAGTCCTCCTTATCGGAGCCGGAGGATTGGGCAGCCCCGCCGCCATGTATTTGGCCGCTGCCGGGGTCGGCACCCTGGGCATCGTCGATTACGACACGGTTGACGTCAGCAACCTGCAACGCCAACTGCTCCACGGCACCAAGGATGTGGGCACCCCCAAAGTGGTCTCCGCGGCCAACCGCATCGCCGACATCAACCCGGATGTGAAGGTCGTCGGCTATCGGGAACCCATCACCAGCCACAACGCCTTGGACATCATCCGGGAATATGACGTGGTCCTCAATGGCTCGGACAATTTCCCCACCCGCTATCTGGTCAACGACGCCTGCCACATGCTGGGCAAGCCCCTGGTGGACGCCAGCATCTTCATGTTCGAGGGCCAGGTCACCATCTATCAACCTGCCATCCCCGAAGAAGGCGTGACCGCCGGTCCCTGCTATCGCTGCCTCTACCCCGACCCGCCCCCGCCCGGCGAAGTGCCAAGCTGCGCCGAGGCCGGAGTCCTGGGCGTCCTGCCCGGCATCATCGGCTCCATGCAGGCCGTCGAGGCCATCAAGCTGCTCCTGGGCATCGGCGAGCCCCTGATCGGCAAGCTGCTCATGATCGACACCCTAGACCAGAGCTACCGCACCCTCAACGTGCAGCGTGACGCCGCCTGCCCCCTGTGCGGCGATCACCCCACGGTCACGGAACTGATCGACTACGAACATTTCTGCGGCCTGCCCTCCACCGTGGCCCACACCAACGGCAATCGGCAGAAGGTTGACGCCACACCCGTATTCGCATAGGCAATTATCGAGTATCGTGTATCGAGTATTTTTTCGCACACACAATACTCGATACACGATGCTCGATAGATAAAGGATCAAACCATGACCTTACCCAACACCCTTCTCGCCGAAGCCCCCACCGCCCTGTGGAGCCGATCCGCGCCGGTTTCGTCTCGTCTTTCGGTAAAAAAGGGGGGAATTTTGGATCAAATCGGCCGGACTCCCCTCTTGGACCTTTCTGGGTTGGCCCACCGGGGGGGCGTCGACAGCCGGGTTGGGGTTTATGCCAAAGCTGAGTGGTTTAACCCCGGCGGCTCGGTGAAGGCTCGGGCTGCCCTGCGCATCATCGAAGAGGCCGAGCGCATGGGCATGTTGACCCCGGACAAAATCCTGATCGACAGCACCAGCGGCAACACGGGCATCGCCTACGCCCTGATCGGCGCGGCCAAGGGCTACCAAGTCCACCTGGTCATGCCCGCCAACGTCAGCCGGGAGCGCAAGGCCCTGGTGCAGGCCTACGGTGCAACCCTGATCGAGTCCGACCCCCTGGAAGGCTCCGACGGGGCTATCGACCATGTGCGGGCCTTGGTCGCCGCCAACCCAACCCGCTATTTCTACGCCGACCAATACAACAACCCGGCCAACTGGGCCGCCCACTTCCACACCACCGGCCCAGAGATCTGGCAACAGACCCACGGCCAGATCACCCACTTCATCGCTGGGCTGGGCACCACGGGCACCTTCACCGGCACGGGCCGCTATCTCAAACAGCGCAACCCGGCTGTGCAGCTCGTCGCCCTCCAGCCCGAAGACGAACTGGCCGTGATCGAGGGTCTCAAGCACCTGGACACCGCCATCGTCCCCGGCATCTACGACGCCGGTCTGCCCGACCGCACAGTCACCCTGGGGCCAGACGCCGCCCTCACCATGACCCGCCGCCTGGCCCACGAGGAAGGCCTCTTCGTCGGCATCAGCGCCGGGGCCGCCGTCGCCGCCGCCCTGCGTCTGGCCAAAGAACTCACCCACGGCACCATCGTCACCATCCTCCCGGACGACGGCAGCAAATATGTTAGTTTGGGGATTTTTGACTGATTTATCGAGTATCGTGTATCGAGTATTTTGGCCCGTCGCTACCGGGCTGACCCTTCCCTACCCCACAAAATACTCGATACACGATACTCGATAAAATTTGACATAACACCAAAAAGGGAACCATCCACCATGACACCCAAAGTCGATCACACCGCACTAAAAGTTAACCAAGCCGCCATCATCGGCTTGCTGATTTTGGCCTTTATCTTCAACGCCGTCTGGCTGGTGGCCTTTGTGGCCCTGGTCATGCTGGTGGGGACCGTGTGGCCCGGGGCCGGACTGTTCAAGCTGGTCTATGGCCGGGGGCTGCGTCCCCTGGGCTGGCTCAAGCCCGACATACGCACGGACGATCCTCAACCCCACCTCTTCGCCCAAGGCGTGGGCGGCATCGTCTTGCTCCTGGCCCTGGTTGGCTTCGCCCTGGGCAGCGCCCTCACCGGCTGGGGACTGGTCATCGTCGTCGTCGTCCTGGCCGCCGTCAACCTCTTCTTCGCCTTCTGCCTGGGCTGCTTTATCTATTTCCAGCTCGCCCGCCGGGGTGTGCGGGCCAATTTGCCGTCGTGGGGGTAGGGCGTGAAGGGGTGAGCGGGTGAAAGGGTGAAAGGGTGATCGGAGAAACGTCCCCGGCACGTTGTCACCCAGCGGGCGGAAATCGGCTCAACCCACAAATCTGTTCGTGCGTGCCGGGGACGTTTCGGGTCAAGCCATCCCTACCCAATCAACCAATCAACAGGTCAACCAATCAACAAACAGAGCCAACCATGATCACACGACTCCTTCTCCTCACCCTGGGTATTGCCCTTTTCGCCGCCAGCGTCTGGCTGTGGCGGCGCTTTGTAGCCTGGCGGCTCACCCGTCTGGCCCAGGCGGATCTGCCCACGACCGGCTCATCCGCCCTGCCCACAGCCGACGATGCCCAGCCCAGCCTCCTCTTCTTCACCGCAGAATGGTGCGCCCAGTGCAAACTTAGCCAAAGCCCCATCCTGGCCCAGCTTGCCGAGCTCACCGGCGTCCCCGTGCAGACCGTGGACGCCGTGGCCGAGGAAGAGTTGGCCCGCCACTTCGGCGTCATGACCGTCCCCACCACCGTCGTCCTGGACCGAGGCCGGCGGCCCGTGGCCGTCAACTACGGCCTGGCCTCGTTGCAAACCCTGCAAGCCCAACTGGCCGGTGCAGCGTAACGAGTCGGCGGAGTTCGCACCCCCTGGTGCGAACGGGTCGGCACCAAGGGATATTGAGAGTTTGCCCCCTTTGCCCAAGTTTGACATCCGCCCCCATTCTGCGTATACTTTTGCCTAGATG
>JAGNDO010000075.1 GCA_018003515.1 Caldilineaceae bacterium | reverse complement strand
CGTTGCAGAAGCCCCATCAATCCATCGTGCGTCAGTCCTGTACTCATTTATCCCCTCCCACTTTTATGCCGCGACTCCCACTTTTTTACCAGAAGGGTTTACCCCGTGTCAAATTGAGAATTGCTGTAGGAGATGGTGAAAAAGGGATTGGGGATTGGGGATTGGGGATTGGGGATTGGGCGTGAACCGCTCGCTCACCCCAATCCCCAACCTGGCCTAGCCAGAACCAAAAAGATTTACCACAAAGATCACAGAGAACACAAAGATTTCAAAAGAATAAATCCCTCTTTGTGTTCTTTGTGTCCTTTGTGGTAAAAATTCTTGCACAAAAAACAAGGATTTCGCTGGTTAGGTACTAATCCCCAATCCCAAACGCCGCCAGGGCCTCAAACGCCAACGCGGGGCCGTTGAGCGTGTTGTTCGGGTTGCGGCCTGTGTTGTAGGTGAGGATGACTTCCCGGCGGGCGCGGGTGATGCCGACGTAGAGCAGGCGGAGGCGTTCACCGCCGATCTCTTGGCGGGCCTGGCGGGTGGCGATGCCGGGGGCGTATTCGTCCAAAGTGCCCATTTGCAACATGCGGGTCTGGTCGATGGCCTCGGCCACCAGGTTGAGGCTGTCCCGCACATACCAGCGCTCACCCCGGTAGCTCTCGTCGTCCCCGCCGCTGGGGAAGCTGTAGTCGTTGAGGGAGACCAGGTAGACCCGGTCCCATTCCAGCCCCTTGGCCGAGTGCATGGTGGAGACCGTGATCATGCCGGGTTTGGGGACAAAGCCAAAGGCATCATCGCTGAAACTCTGCACCCGGCGGCGGTTTTGGGCGATATTCTCCATCTCCCCGGCCAGTTCGGGCAGCCGCCACGCCGGGTTTTCCCGGCCCAATTTGGCCAACAGGACGGCCAAATGGTGGGTCAGGGCCAGATCCGCCGGTTCGGTGAAGAGATCCGCGCCCAGGATCAGCACCAACTCGTCCACGGGCAGCTCGGTCGTCCGAGTCCAGCGCTGCAAATCCCCCCGGAACGCCTCGGCCACGGCCCGGAAGCCCTCCGCCTCATCCAGCCAAGAGAGGCTGTCCAGCCAATCCTCCCCGGCCTTGGGAAACACAAACTGCTCCGGCTGCCCCAGCTTGCCCAAAGCCCGGCCAAAGGTCTGCACGGGGTCGGGGATTGGGGATTGGGGATTGGGAGATTGGGAGATTGGGAGATTGTCTCCCTGTCTCCCAATCTCCTCTTCTCCCCCGCTCCCCAATCCCCAATCCCGAATCCCCAATCCCCGCCTCCCCCACCACACCTCGATCCACAGACTCTCCAAAAAGTTGGGCACCTGGGGGCGGGTGATGTAGGCCAGGGTGATGGCGAGGGCTTTGGCCGCGGCCCGGGTGGCACTGTCCGAGCGCAGGAGGCTGTCGTCAAAGGGCAGTTTGGCCAATTCCAGGGCCTGGGTGATGGCGAAGCCCCGGTTGTTGTCCGGAGCCAACACGGCCACGGTCTGATCCTGGTTCTTGGGCAGCCAGCGGGCCAGACTTTTGACCAGCACATCCACCTCTTCTTCGGGCGAGAGCGCTCGGTCGTAGACCATGAAAGGCACGTCGCCGGGCGCGGGGTTGGGTTGCGGATCGCCGGGGGGCGTGGGCAGAATCTCCGGGGGCATCAGGTGCTGATCCGGGTGCAGCACCGGGTGGGCGCGGCGGGACCATTCGGCCAAAAAGTTGGCCCGGTCGATGATGGGCTGGGCGCTGCGGCCAGAGTTGGGCAGGGGTTGGGACTGTTGGGGATACTTCTGGATAAAGCGGCGCAGGAACTTCTGGTCCGCGCTGGTGAAGGTGGTGTTGATGGCCTGGTTGGGGTCGCCGACCCGCACCCAATTGGTGTGGCGGGCGGTCAGGCGGCGCAACATTTCTTCTTGAAGTAGCCCGCTGTCCTGGGCCTCGTCCTCCAAAATGTAGGGCCAGCGGTCTTGCAATCGGGAGAGATAGGCCGGGTCGGCGTCCAGGGCTTGCAGGGCCAGGACGATCAGGTCATCAAAATCCACCCCGCCCCGCACATGCAGACTGCGCTGATAGATGGTGTAGATCTCCCCGGCAAACTCCAACAGGGGCCAGGTCCCGGACTGGCGCATGAGGGCGGTCTGGAACTGCACCGGCCCCAGGCGCAGTTCCTTGGCCGTGCGGATCACCCGATCTGCAATGTCGATGGCGTCGGCCATGAGGGCTTTTTCGATACGCTTAGGATTTTGCAGAAATTCGGGCAGGATGAAGGGGCCGAAGGCGTCCGGGTGGCTGTTGAGGTAGCCGATCACCGCGTCCCGCTTGATGGCGGCGGCGGTGCGGTCGTCCACAATGTCAAAACCCTCGGCCAGCCCCACCAAACTGGGCCGCTCCCGCAGGATGTCGTGGGCCAGGCCATGCAAGGTGCGCACCCGATAGCCCACGCCGGGGAGCAAGCCTTGCTCCTGTTGCACAAACTGGCCGATGCGGGCGCGGAAGTTCTCCACGGCGCTGTTGGTGAAGGTGACCACCAGCACCTCCCGCTCCCCGGCAAAGCCTCCGCCCACGGCTTGCTCGGCCATGCGCTCCACCAGCCGGGCGGCCAGCAAGCTCAACGTGAAAGTCTTGCCGCTGCCCGGCACCGCGCTGATCCCCATGGGACCGCCGGTGTATTCCAGAATTTTGGCCTGGGCGGGACGAGGTTGAAAGGCACCGGTCATTTCACATCCATGCGTGATAGCTTGTCTGATTCGGATAGGTGAAGAACGCTGAAAAACGCGTTATCTGCCAATTTTTGGTTGGTGGGTGTGACCGCGGGTACCCGGCTTCCATCAGGATGGAAGAACCCCACATATACCCGGATGCAATCGTCAACCGCGTCTGCCGGAAACGAAAAGGTGCGAATATCCCGTATTTCCGTGCCGCTGGCCACTTGATCGAAGAGCAATATTCTGCCCACCGCCATACCATCCCCTTGTGAAATCATTTCACCGGCGCAATTGGTGATATGCCGAAAGATGGTCACGTCAGGCATAGGCTCCAGCACGACCCAGTCTAAGGAGACTTGCAGGGTATCTTCCTCAAATGCCGTCTGCATGTCCGCCAGAAGGAGACGATCGTCAAAGCGGGCCAAATAGGAGTCCGGTTGGTGGCCAGAATCCGCGCTCTGGCTGGGTCGCACCCATCCCGCGGGGACAACCTGGATCCCATCCGCTGCGTATTCGGTGATCCAGACTGAATCGTACCGCCCAAGTTGTTCGCTAAATGTGGTCGTCGCCCAGGGGGTCTCCTCGTTGACCGTGGCGTAGTAATAATCGCCTAATTCCGCTTTGATATCGGGAAAAGTGACGGCGGTGGTAGTGGCGGCCTGGGCGCTGTTGATGTCGATCAGATGGTCAAAGTCGATGTAGGGTGCCGAAACGGAAACGCCCTCATGGCCCATGACGTAGGCAGCCCTGCGATAATTGATCCACAAGGGCGGGTTGACGATCAATATCTGTTGCCCAGGTCTATCCTGTGCAATCTCAATTGTATGGCTCAACGGCTCCAAAGCCAGCGTATGCAGGCGAATCTCTCGATCAATATACCAACTGCCCAGGGTCAACATGACGATGGAGACCAATCCGGCCGATGCCACACGATAGAGCATCTGCGCCGCCGACCATCCAGGGCCAGGATATCCCCAATCCAAGAGCATGACGGCCCACAGGATCACCGCTGGGGCACCAGTGAGATAGAGCAATCGCTGGCTCACCGTTATATACGAAAAAGGCAGCCACAGGATATTGGGCAAGGCGGCCAAAAAGGTCCAGACCAATCCAAACACCAGAATCCTGCCCCGCCCAGTCCGTCGCCAGCCAACAGAGAGCAATCCCAGGGCCATCCCGGATACCAGCCAGACGCTGCCCACATCCCGAATTGGGACACCGGCAATCGTCCTTGTCCAGAACGGCACAGATCCTGCTGCGGGGAGATCCACCAATAGGCGAGAAAGCCGTTGCAGAGGAAAGCTGAAGGATTGAGAGAAGAAGGTCAAACTTGCTAAAATTTCTTCCCAGTTCGTCCAGACAAACTCGCCGCGACTCTTTGGCACGAGGAACCAAACTGGCAAAAACAGAGCGCTGGCCAGGGGAAAAAGGGCCAGGATAAAGGCATTTCGCCGTATCACCCGCTGCCAGGGGTGGCGCGTTGTGGCCGCCTGTGCAAGCAAGAAACCCAAACTCGTGGTCGGGCCAGCCATGACACCCGATTCGTGGACATAGGGAGCCAAGAAACTACTGATCAGCGCAACAAACAACCAGCAAATCTGACGGCTCGAAACATAGGCAAAGATTGAAACAACCCCAACCACGATAAAAAACGTCACCAAAGGATGGACCAACGACCCGAATTGAGCAATAGGCAAGGCCGCAAACGGATAGGTGACAAAAAGCAACCCAGCCAATAACTCGCCCCACTGGCTGAATTGCAGTCCAAAATACTGGCGGAGGTGCCGCCTCGTCATTCCACCAAAGTTGAGCAAATACGCCGTGGCAATACCGACCAGCCAACCGTTCACAGCATGTAGGACGATCAGCAACAAATGGGCCCCGATATAGGAACCTGTGGGCATAGCGGCAAACAACGCCTTGTTGAGCGTAACAGTAAGAGGCCGGTAGTATGGCAGACCGGTCTCATCTGTCCAGATCTGACCGAGCGAGCGAGATGAGGCAAAGTCCAGATTGGGCACATCGTCCCAGAAGAAAGGCTGGTTGAGGGTGTGGAAGTAGAGGCTCAGGGTCAGACCAAACAGAAACAGCAACAATCCACCTCGCCAACGTCCAGACAGGGGAAACGGTTTATTGTGTGGATCGAGCGCTACCTCGATGGTCGACATGGTTTAGCTGGCTCCTAAAATTTGCACTCCGCTGGCCGTTGCCTCGGCGACCCAGCCGGCCACACCATTCACGTCAATGCGCCACCAGACCAGGCCGTCGGCGGCGGTGGGGCCTTCCAGGATGGTGACGGTGTCGCCGGGCTGGATCTGTAGAATCACATCGTCGCCGGGCTTGCCCAGATAGCCGGGTTCCCGGCGCACGTTGACTTTGCTATTGGTGATGTTGCGCACGCTCTGGCCCACCCGGAAGGTGGCGACCAACACCGGCGTGGGCGCGGACGCGGCCTCATCCACCGTGGGCGTGGAGGTGGCCGTGGGCAGGGGCGGCGGGGTCCACACCGGGCCGGAGTTGCCCAAATTGGCCAATTCCACCGGGTTGACGCCCATCATCAACGCCGCGCCGCCACAGCTCACCAAGGCAAAGAGGGTGAACCCGATCACAAAGCCGGGGAGGTATAAGTTGCGGGATTTGGGTTGGCTTGACATGGGTGGCTCATTACTCATCTTGTGGATGTTGGGCCTGATAGGCGTATACTTCATCCAGTGCTTCTCGCAAGGTCACGTCTTTTAGCAGTTCCCGGCGTTCTTCGGTGTAGTTGCCGTATCCTGTCGTGAACTGGTTCAGAAACCGGACGGTGTCAACAAGCCCTAATTCTCGATGAAGTACACGTAAGGCGTCTTGGGTTATCTCGAAAAGGGGCCGTGTTTCGGTCGTCATGATTCTGTCCCATTGACTCGAAATATAACACACACGCCAGCCGTCCGCAGAGTTGACTGCATCAAGCTGGCGTGTGAACGGTCACAAGCTAACCGGAAACTCCGGCGGTATGGGTTTGGTTCAATCCTACAGACCGCTGAGGACCGTCAGGGATCCCACGGCCTTGCCCTGCATGTCCAGGCTTTGGTGCTGGAGCAGGACGGAGGCGGAGCGGCCATCTTCCAGGACCAGGGTCATCTTTTGGTCCCGGTGTAGCTCGGTCATGACCTTCCCAGCGTTCAGTTGGGCAGATTTGAAGAAGATTTTGCGGCCAAACTTGGGGTGGTTGTCATTCATCTGCACCAGCTTGACCTCGTCAAACTCGGCGACCGGCTTCTTGGCATCTTCCATATATAGCGTTGCCTTCATGACGATAGATCCCCTTTGCGTGTTTGATCTTGTACGTGGGTAAAGAGAGTTGAAACAATGGCCCAATTGTAGCAGACCGAACCGATCTGTGGCAAACAGGCTGCACCCGAAACAGCCCTAGCCCATGACTACCCCATGACGGTGGCCGGTCTGCGCCGCACCACGTCGAAAAGGGCCACCATCAACGCCGGGATCTCCCGACTTTCGGACCAGGAGATGGAGGCCGCGGAGTACGTGCGCTGATCCGCCACCACGCCGGTGACATCCAGGCCCAGGGCGTCACAGGTGAAGAGGGCACGGGGCAGATGAAACGCCTGGGTGACCAACAAGGCCGACTCCACCCCAAAGAGGGCCTTGGCCCGATAACAGGTGTCATAGGTGCGCAGCCCGCTGGGGTCCATGAGGATGGCCCCGGCGGGCACTCCCCGGCTGATGGCGTAGTCCCGCATGTGGCCAGGTTCGTCGTAGTTTTCGGCCCGGTTGTCCCCGCTCATCAGGAGGGTGTCCACCTTGCCGACGTGGAAAAGCTGCACCCCGGTCTCCACTCGATCTTGCAGCATGGGGCTGAGCCGCCCGCTGGCGTAGACTCGGGCCCCGTAGATGATGGCCACCCGCCCTTCGGCTTGGTCCCCGGTGGGCGCGGCCACTGCCTCCTCCACCGTGACCATCTGGTCGGCATAGGCCCAGGCCACGGCGCACTGAAGCAGAAAGGGGAAACTGCCCACCAGCCCAGCCAGGATCAACAGGACAACCAGCCAGCGGCGGCTTTTTCGAGGACGGGGCGAACGGGATTGGGCCATAGGTCAATACGGTTCCTGGGCAATCGGTCATCATTCATAAAGATGGGGCCGACAGTTCTACCGTCGGCCCCATCCATTTACCCATGTTTTCACGTCCGTGGAAGTTAGAATCCTTGCAATTTGCTCAGATCCGCCACATTTTCGGGCAGACGGGCGATGTGTTGGATCAGGGCCTGGCGGGCGGCACGGACGGCGGGGTCATCGGCGTTGACCAGGACTTCGGTGAAGAAGCGATCGATGGGGGCTTGCAGATCCCTCAGGACGTCGCCCAAGGCATCGGCGGCATCGGGCGCAGCGGTCAGGGTGGCGGCGGCAGTCAGATACGCGGCGTGCAGATCCCGTTCCACTTCCTCGGTGTAGGCAGCGGGGGCCAGGGGCAGAGATTCGTCCAAGTTGCGCACAATGCGGGCGCAGCGGGCATAGGCGGTGAAAGCCGCGTCCCACCAGGGGTGTACCATCCGGGCGGCTATGGATTCGCAGGCTTGCAGGGCGGCGAAGGGGTTGTCCCCCCGCACGGCCACCACGGCCTCCACCACGTCGTGGGCAAAGCCCATCTCCAACAGGACGCCCTGCAAGCGGCGCTCCACAAAGGCGTGGGCGTCGGCCAGGGCGGAGGGGGCGATGACGATGGGTTGCAGGGCCGCGGCCTGGGCCAGGGCCTGGTTTAGGCTGAAGTCGGCCTCGGCGGCCAACAGGTTATGGACCATGCCCAGGGCGGATCGGCGCAGGCCCAGAGGGTCGGCGCTGCCCGTGGGCTGGAGACCGGCCCCGAAGAAACCGGCGATGCTGTCCAACTTGTCCGCCAGGCTGAGGGCCAAGCCGGGCAGGGATGCGGGCGTGGCGTCCCCGGCGGACCGGGGCAGGTAATGCTCCCGGATGGCCTGGGCCACGGCGGGGGTTTCCCCGGCATTGAGGGCGTAATATTCGCCCATGATGCCCTGCAAGCTGGTCATTTCCACCACCATGCTGGTGACCAGATCCGACTTGCTCAGGGCCGCGGCCCGGGCCACGGTGACCAGATCCTGGGCGCTGCCGCCCAGGTTTTGGGCCAGTTGGGGAGCCAACTTTTCCATGCGCTGCACCTTGTCCAGCATGGACCCCAGCTTCTCGTGGAAGGTGAGGGTGGCCAGTCGGGGGGTGAAACTTTCCAGCGTGCGACCCGTGTCTCGGCGATAGAAAAAGGCGGCGTCCGCATATCGGGCTCGAATCACGCCCTCATTGCCCGCTTTGACCACCTCTGGGTGGGCCAGTTTGCGGCTGTTGGCGATGGTGATGAAGTAGGGCAACAACGCCCCACTTTCCGGGTTCACCAACGGAAAGTAGCGCTGATGCTTCTTCATGACGCCGATCAGGATCGGCTTGGGCAGGTCCAGGAATTTGCGTTCGAAGCTGCCCAACACGGCGAAGGGGGCCTCGACCAGATCCGTGACTTCGTTGAGCAGATCCGCATCCTCCGGCGTGACACCCCCGGCGGCAATGGCGGTCTTTTCCACCAAGGCGGCGATGGCGGCCTGGCGTTCGCTCCGATCCAGGACGATCCCTTGCTCGGCCACGGCAGTGAAATAGGCTTGACTGTCGGCGATCTCGAAGGTGGTGAAGCCGCCCGCAGGCAGGGTGGCCGCGGCGTCGGCAAAGCGGGGGCCGCGGCTGACGCGTCCGCTGGCCACCCCGGCCCAGGTAAAGGGCACGATCTGGTCGCCGTAGAGGGCCACGATCCAGCGCAGGGGGCGGGGATAGCCTTGATTGCTGGGATTCCAGCGCATGACCTTGCGCCAGCGCAGGCTGTCCATGAGGGCGGTCAACAACCCCGGCAGCACCGCTGAGGCGGCTTGGCCGGTCACTTTTTGCACGGCCCAGACGTAGTTGTCCCGCAGGTCCAGATCCGCCACGTCGATGCCCTGGCCGCGAGCGAAGCCTTGGGCGGCCTTGGTGGGCTTGCCCTCGGCGTCGTAGGCCCGATCCGCGGACGGCCCCTTCTTCTCCACCACCTCGTCGGGCTGGTGAGGGGCCAATCCGACCACAAAGGCTGCCAGCCGCCGGGTGGTGGCGGTGACGACCAGCTTCTCGTAATTCAACTTGTAGTCGACCAATAGGGCCGCTAATTTTTCCTCAACCTGGGCTACCCCGTCCAAAACATCCTGGGGCGGCAACTCTTCCGAACCGATTTCCAGGAGGAGGGATTGGGGGGTGGTGATTGGGGATTGGGGATTGGTGACTGGGGATTGGGTCGTGATGCCCGATCCCTGCTCCCCCAGCCAGGGGTATTCGTCATTCAGTCGCTGGGCGGCGTACAACTCGGAAACGGCGCGGGCTTGGCGGCGCATGTCGGCGAAGAATTTGGCCCGCTCGGTGACACCGATGGCCCCGCGAGCGTCCAGGAGGTTGAAGGTATGACTTTGGCGCAGGACGTAGTCGTGGGCCGGGGCGATCAAGCCCCGGGCGATGCAGGCGTCGGCCTCGGCTTTGTAGATTTCGTAGAGCTGCTTTTGGCGGTCCACGTCGGCCAACTCGAAGTTGTAGACGCAGTGCTCGATCTCCTGGTTGCGATACATCTCGCCGTAAGTGTGGGTGCCGTCGTAGTCGATGGCCCACACCTCGGTCTTGTGCTGGAGATACATGGCGATGCGCTCCAGGCCATAGGTGATCTCTACGCTGACCGGGTCCAACGTCTGGCCGCCGGCCTGTTGGAAATAGGTGAACTGGGTGATCTCCTGGCCGTCCAGCCAGACTTCCCAGCCCAGGCCCCAGGCGCCCAGGGCCGGGGACTCCCAGTTGTCCTCCACAAAGCGGATGTCGTGGCGGGTGCGGTCCAGGCCGATGGCTTCCAGGCTGCCCAGGTAGAGTTCCTGGGGGTTGCCGGGGTCCGGCTTGAGGATCACCTGGTATTGGGTGTGCATCTGCATGCGGTTGGGGTTTTCGGCATAGCGGCCATCGTCGGCCCGGAAGGAGGGCTCTACATAGGCCACGCTCCACGGCTCCGGCCCCAGGACGCGCAGGACGGTGGCCGGGTTCATGGTGCCCGCGCCGACTTTTTCGCTGTGGGGCTGCCAGATGGTGCAGCCGTGGCTGCCCCAATAGTTGTGCAGGCGGGCGATGATGGCTTGGAAAGATAGTGGTTGGGTCATAAGGGTTCTCTATTCTAGGATTTTTGCTCAGAATCGGCGACGTTCATCAAGGCGGATGCCTCTGCCGTCCACCACTCCAATGATTTGTGCTGCAATTCGACAGACGTATACTCGTCTCGCAACTCTTTGAGTGCGCCAGCCCACTCTTGCTTCAAATGAAGCGTCTTTTGACGACGATACTTATTGGCGAGGAATTGGGCAAAGTCTTCCACTTCCTGTTGTTGTGCCGGCAACAATTGATCCACAATAACCAACAGCCGTTCGATTACAGGTCCCCTGCCGAATTTAGCAGATGGTTCGATGGTCATGGCTTTCTCCAGTATTGCAGGTGCGGTTTCTAACCGCACAACTGCGGTCAACCAAGATGTGCGGTTAGAAACCGCACCTACGCGTTGGCGCAATCAATGCACTATTGTATCAACACCCGCGGAACCTGTGAAATCTCAACCTTGGCCTCATCAAAAGAAGCGCCAGGGCACGGGCGTAAAGGTGACCACGAAGACCAGAATCACAAAATAGCCGATCCAGCGGCGGCGGGCGTCCAGTTGGGTGACGTCGTCCAAGGCCGGGGGGTGATGGGGGCCGATGACGAAGAAGATCAGGCCGATCCACATGAACCAGCCGGAGAAGCCGACGGTTTCCAGGGCGGGGATGTATTGCTGAACGATGGCAAGTCCTGCCACGGCGAAAAAGGCCATTAGCCCCAACGTGATTTGGTTGATCCTGCGCGCCTTTTCCCCAAAAAGAGCGAAGACCGTGTGACCGCCGTCCAATTGACCCACGGGCAAGAGGTTGAGCGCGGTGACCAGCAGGCCGATCCAGGCGGCAAAGGTGACTTGGTTCATGAGCACGTCCAGCCCCGCGGTCCAGTCGGGCAGGGCGCGGCCAAAGACGGCGATCTTGGCGAAGTAGTAGAGCAGGCTGTTGCCCTCCAGCATCATGTTGGGGCCGGGGGCGAAGTCGGTCATGGGGCTGGTGCTGAGACCGATGAAGAGCAGGGGCACGGCCAGCACCAACCCGGCCAGGGGACCGGCCACGCCGATGTCGAAGAGTTTGCGCCGGTCGGAGATGGGTTCCTTCATGGCGATGAACGCACCCATGGTGCCGAAACCAATGGGCATGGGGATAAAGTAGGGCAGGGTCACCTTCACCCCGTGATAGCGGGCGGCGAAATAGTGGCCGAATTCGTGGGCAGTGAGGATACCCAGCAAGGTGAGGGCGAAGGGCCAGCCGGTAATCAAAAATGCAGGGGAGAGCAGGCTCTCCGGCATCTCCAAAGCGCCATAGGTTGCCCCCACATAGAGGGTGCTCAACAACGTCGCCACAAAAAGCACTAAATTGACCCACGGCTTGCCCGTGGATCCCCTGGCCGCGCCTTGGGCGATGCGCAATTCCACATGCGCCGGGGTCAACCCGGCCGGGTCCGGGCGCAGGAAGGGCGTGTAGCCCATACGGTTCAGCTTGGTCAGCCAGCCGGGGAAGAGCTCGTGGCTGGGGCGCAACAACTGACCCCGCACGACCAAAATCCCGTCCGTGGTCGAGTTTTTGGTCGTAGCCACCGAGTCCACGTTCACCTCCCCGGCCAGCATGGCTCGCACCTGGTCCGCCAACTGTTCAAGCTCTTGGGGAGACGGGGGGAGGGGGAGCCCTTTATTTTGTTTATAAGAAAGCGGCATTTTCGTGTTTGGGGATGGGGGGGCCAGAGAAGGTTCGTTCATAGGTCGGTTATCCAGTGGTTTTGAAATGCGTTGGCGTCGTGGTAGAGTTTGCTGGTTGATTTATGAAAATGTTGATTGGGTAATATGACCAGTCCACCGTATCAACAAACCGACCAATCAACAAATTGCATCTCCCCCAACTTACTCTCAACTGAGCCCTAAATCTGTACGCTTGGAAGGATTCTCATCATGCACCCATTTTTAACCGAACTCGCCAAACGTCCCCTGCTCATGGACGGGGCGATGGGCACCATGCTCTACGCCAAGGGCGTCAGCAGCGAGGAGTGCCTGGAATATCTACTGATCAGCAAGCCCCACTGGATCACCGAAATCCACACGGCCTATGCGGCCGCGGGGGCGGATGTGCTGCTCACCCACACCTTCGGGGCCAGCCGCCCTCGGCTTGAAGCCTATGGCATGGGCGAAAAGGTGCGGGATCTCAACTTCCGGGCGGTCAAGCTGCTGCGGGATGTGCGGGAGGTCGCCGGGCGGGCCATCTTCATCGCCGGGGACATGGGGCCGTTGGGCAAATCCCTGGCCCCCAAGGGGGACATGACCCCGGAAGCAGCCTTCGCCGCCTTCCAAGAGCAAATTTTGGCCCTGTGGGAAGCCGGGGCGGATCTCCTGCACATGGAGACCTTCTCCGAACTGGCCGAGCTGGAGATCGCCGTGAGGGCCGCCAAGGCCACCTGTGACCTGCCCATCGTGGCCTCCATGAGCTATGGCCAAGACGGCCTGACCCACGGTGGTCAGACACCCGAAGAAGTGGTCGCCAGCCTGCAAGCTCTGGGCGTGGATGTGATCGGGGCCAACTGTTCCGTCGGCCCGGCCTCGTTGCAGCAGACGTTGGGCAAACTCCACGCGGCCGGCGGCGATTTCCCCCTAAGCGTCAAGCCCAACGCCGGTTTCCCCACCCGAGTCGAAGGCCGCTTTTACTATCCGTCCAGCCCGGAGTATTTTGGCGAAGCGGTTCAGAATTTCCTCAAGAGTGGGGCAAAATTGGTGGGCGGCTGTTGCGGCACCACGCCCATGCACCTGCGGGCCATGCGCCAAGCTCTGGACGCCGCGGCCCAGGGGCAGACCGGCCCGGCAAGTTCCTGGGCACAAGTGGCCGAGCCTCTGCCCGAAATGTGGGTCAGCGGCGGCACGGACATCCCCGCGGATGACGAAGAGCGGCCCACGGGCTTGCTGCAAAAATTGAACGCGGGCAACTTTGTGATCTCTGTGGAGGTGGATCCGCCCCGCAGTTTCACGGCCCAGAAGCAGATCGAGGGGGCGCGTCATGCCAAGCTGATGGGCGCGGATGCCATCAACGTGGCCGACAGCCCCATGGCCCGGGTGCGCATGGGCGCGTTGGCCCTCTGCACCATGATCCAACAGCAGGTGGACATCGAAACCATCCTCCACTTCACCACCCGGGATCGCTCGCTCATGGGCTTGCAAGCCGACCTGATCGGCGCCCACGCCATTGGAGTGCGTAATATCCTGGCCCTGACCGGGGATCCGCCCAGCCTGGGGGACAGCAAGGGCAGCACCGCGGTCTACGATGTGGACAGCATTGGGCTGGTGCGCATCATCGATCAGTTCAACCAGGGCTACGACCAGGCGGGCAAGCAGATGGGGCGCAAGGGCAGCTTCACCATCGCCGTGGCCTGCGATCCCACCCGGCCCAATTTGGAAGAAGAGGTGGACCGCTTCCAGCGCAAGGTGAGCGGCGGGGCCCACTTCACCATGACCCAGCCTATCTATGACCCGCAACTGTGGCTTAACTTTCTGCACCTGTACGAGCAGCGCCACGGCCCCTTCCCCGTGCCCGTGCTGATCGGCGTGCTGCCCTTGCAGAGCCACAAACACGCCAGCTTCCTGCACCATGAAGTCCCCGGCATCACCCTGAGCGAGGAGGCCCGGGAACGTATGCGGCTGGCTGGAGCGGATGGACGGATGGAGGGGGTCAGGATGGCCCAGGAATTGTTGTTGGAATTGAAAGAACTGCCCCACGTCCAGGGCGTCTACCTCATGCCCAGCTTTGGGCGGTATGAGGTGGCGTGTCAGGTGTTGGAGGTGTTGACCCCGGCGGAGCGGGGGGTGGCGTAGTTTATTGGTTGATTTGTTGGTTAAAATCGAGCGAACAGGAGAGAACACCGATGTTATTACAATTGGAGATTCCTGAACAACTTCAGAGTGAGTTGGCCGATGAGGCCATTCAGGTGGGGTTGCCATTGCCTGATTATGCGCTTCTTTTGCTAATGAAACGACGCATCACGGATCTATCAGATATACCGCCAATTCATTCCGGTTCAGAATTGGTCGATTACTGGGAACGGGACGGTCTGATCGGGACACGCTATGACATCGGGAACAGCCAGACGCATGCCCGAATCTTGCGCGAACGAGCGCAGCAGAGGGATGAACTATGATTCTGCTCGATACCGATATTTTGATCGAAATTCAGCGTGGACGTCCAACCGCGATTGCCTGGTTCCGCAGCCTAGCTGAACTTCCCAGCGTGCCAGGATTCGTGATCATGGAGTTGATTCAAGGTGCCCAAAACGCACGCCAAGTGAATCAGGTTCTGCGTCTTGTTGCTCCTCTGCCCGTGGTTTGGCCCAGCAAAGAGGATTGCGAAAACGCGCTATCCATCTACACGGCGTTCTATTTATCCCACAAGATTGGGCTTCTAGACGCCATGATTGGATCTTGCGCGACCGGTTTATCTGCCTCTTTGTGTACATTCAATGTCAAGCACTATCGGGTTGTGCCGGGCTTGACGATTGTTCAGCCCTATGAGCGGTAGCATGACCGAAACCGATCCCGCACTCACAAAACTCCTCGACCGCTTTTCCGCGGAACAGTGCTGTTGGTTCGCGTCCACCCGGCCGGATGGGCGGGCCCATTTGGCCCCGATCTGGCATGTGTGGCATGAGGGCTGCGCGTATGTGGTCACCCAGGCCACCTCTGTGCGGGCCGCCAACATCGCCGTCAATCCTGCTGTTAGCCTCTCTTGGCCGGACCCGGCGAATCCGCTGATCATCGAGGGCACAGTCCACCCCGCACCGGAGATGCGGGACGAGCTGCGCCCTCTCTTTCAAGCCAAGTTCGATTGGGACATCACCACGGACACGGACTATACCCTGATCCTCCAGATCACCCCATCCAAGATCATGGCCTGGGGGGAGTTTGGGGAGGGACGGTGGCGGGGTTGATTGCAGAGTTTGGAAGGAGGCACCCATAACCTGGCAGAAGACGATTGCGGCGATGGCATTGACCGAAGGCCAGTTTGACGCCATGAAGAACCGGCTGATCGACCGCATGGGTTGGCGGGACCCGTTGCAGATTGTGGCCTATCGGGGCTATGGCACGGCCCAGGCGGTGACCGTGCGGGGCCGGGTGTTGGAAGATCCGGGGCTGTCCCCGGCCGCGGACAATGATTCCGTGTGGACCAATTTGGCCAACATGGCCCGGCGCTTTGCCAGCGATGAGGTGCCCAACGCCCAGGTGCGGGTGAGCGGCTTGGGCCACAGCGTGGTCGTGGTGACGGACGAGGAGGGCTATTTCGAGGCGATCCTGACCCCCTCCGCCCCCCCTGCCTTGACGGCGACACCTTCCGTTTTGCACCGGATCGAGCTTAACCTACTATTCCCCCCTTCAAAAAATAACACCAAAATCCATGCCCAGGGTGAGGTGATGATTCCGGGGCCGGGGGCGAGTTTTGGGGTGATCAGCGATGTGGATGACACGGTGCTGGTGACGGGGGCCACGGATGCGGTGGGGATGGCCCGGACGGTCTTCACGGGGAATGCGGCGAGCCGCATGGCTTTTGACGGGGTGGCGGAGCTGTATCGGGCACTGCGCGGGAAGCAGGGCAACCCGATCTTTTATGTGTCCAGCAGCCCGTGGAATTTGTATGATCTGCTGGACGACTTTTTGGCCCTCAACGACTTGCCCGCCGGTCCGATTCTTCTGCGGGATTGGGGGCTGAGCAGCACCGAACTGCTGCCCACGGACCATCATCAGCACAAACTTGGCACCATCAACGCTATTTTGAACACGTACCCAGATCTGTCTTTTCTGCTCTTGGGGGATAGCGGCCAGCAAGATCCAGAGATCTACGCCCAAGTTGTGGCCGAGCAGCCGGGGCAGATTTTGGGCATTCTGATCCGGGATGTGGGGCCGGGGGCGGCGCGGGCGGCCCAGGTCCGGGAGATGGCCCGAAGTGTGACGCAATCCGGCGTCCCCATGCACTTGATTGCGGACAGTGCCGAGGCTGCCGGGCACGCTTTGGCGGCGGGCTGGGCCGATAGCTGTTAGCCAGGAGCCGTTAGCTTTGTGGTTGAGCGGAATTCGTTTTCATGGGCGGATCTCAGGCTAACCGCCAACAGCTAACCGCCAACAGCTAACCGCTATCGGCCATTTTTCTTGACATTTCTGCCCCGTGCCGCTATAGTTCGTAGGCTTGTCCGGGCGAATAGCTCAGTTGGTTAGAGCGCCTCGCTTACACCGAGGAGGTCGGGGGTTCGAGTCCCTCTTCGCCCACACGATGAACCACAAAGAACGCAGAGATCACAGAGATTTTTTGGGTCAGTAGTGGCTTTGCGGTGATGTTTTGGATAATTTTACAGACCCATCGATTGATGAGAGAGTCGGCCTGGGCCGACTTTTTCTTTTGGGGTAAAATCAGCAGAGACGAGGTGAAGCCATGCAGAAATTCCGAGAGCTTACCGCTTCCATGTGGGCAACCCTGGGGGTGATTGGGATGGCCGCGGCGGTGATGGCCTGGATCGTTCTGGCCGCGCCGGCGGAGGCGAGTTTGGGCACAGGCATCCGCTCGGTCTATGTGCATGTGGGCCTGACTTGGGCGGGCATGGCGGGGCTTTATCTGGCTGGGGCGATGGGGGGGGTCGTGGTCTTTTGGCCGCAGAAAACCCTACTGCGCTGGATGCGGGCTGTGGGTATTGTAGGGTTGAGCCTCTTTAGCGCGGGCACGATTGTGAGTCTGTATGCCCAGCAAGTCAACTGGGGGGCGATCTCCTGGGTGGAACCTATCACGACCTCCATGTTGCGCTACACCGCCGTGGGGATCATCGTGCATATTTTGCTCAGTTGGCCCATTGGTGATCGGATCAAGGGTGGGCTGAGTTTAGCCCTGGCCCTATTCCACGTTTGGTCCGTGGACAACACCGCTTTGATCCTGCATCCCCAGGATCCCATCGGCACCTCCACCTCATCGGGCATCCGAGATACCTTCAGTGCTATCTTTGTGGTCAGTTTGGTCATGGCCGCGTGGCTGGTGCTATATCTGGGCCAACGGCTGCCCACCCGCCACGATCGTTAACATTCTTCATTTCTGACAACAACCCAGCCCAAGGCACACACCCGAGTGCCGCTTGGCACAGATGGGACGCGTTGGCCGCCCTGCCGGATGCGAGCGGCCAACCTTACCGCGTCAGTCATGATGGTGATGCCCCGGTTGATGAGCCAACCGGGGATTGTGGGCCAGGGTACCGGCAAGATAATCGGCCAAGATCTGGTCGATCTCCGAAGAGACCGCCAAGACCAGGATCAGCCCCTGGGCTTGGACCGCATCCCGCACCGGGAAGCCCATCCCTCCGGCGATGAGGACTTGGCAGTCCGTGATAGCGGCCAACATGGGGGCGTGGTCATGGTTATGCCCGTGATCGTGGTCGTGGTCATGGTTGCCATGACCGGCCTTGATCCGCATTTCTTGGCCCACAACCTGCCCTTCTTCCAGGGTGACCACGAAATAATTCCTGGCCTGACCAAAGTGACGGTTCAGGACAACACCGTCATCGCTGACAAAGGCGATCTTGGCGGTGGTGGGCAAGTCAGCGACCGTCTGGGACAACTTTGCGCCTGGGACACTGGCTGACATTTTGGCCGAATCTGTGGCTGTGACAGAAATGGTTGTTTTGTGCATGGTAGACTGCCTTCTATTTGTATGGTTTTTGGTTTGGCCGTAACCTTGTGGTCACGGATCATATCTAAGATGCAGGGAAGGCACGACACGTTACCAGCAAAGAATAAACCTTGTGCTATTTTTACCAATAAATTGTGTACCATTCAATCTCAATCTTAACCGTGATCCCATATGGAGCAAAATATGAAGAAGGTCTTGATCGTCATTGGCAGCCTTATCTTTATCATGGCCTTGAGCGGCTGCGGAGCCAAAGAAGCGGCCCCCGGGGTGGCAGACGCTGCCTCGGATGCCGCACCCACTACCGTCACAGAGGCCGCCCCATCAACCGGCGGCGGCATGATGGGCATGGGCGGCGGCATGATGGCCCGACACAGCGCCCCCATCCCCGCGGACTACAAAGGCCTGTCCAGCCCCGTCCCCGCGGACGAGGCCAGCCTGGAGCGGGGTGCGCAGCAGTACAGCCTCCTCTGCGCCTCCTGCCACGGGGACGGCGGTATGGGTGACGGTCCTGCGGGCGTGGCGCTGGACCCAGCCCCCACGGCCATCGCCCACACCAGCCAGATGATGGGAGACGACTACCTTTTCTGGCGCATCAGCGAGGGCGGGGCGTTTGACCCCTTCAACTCGTCCATGATTTCGTGGAAGCCGGTCCTGAACGAAGAGCAGCGTTGGGATGTGATCAACTATGTGCGAGCGTTGGGCACGGGGCAGGTACAGCCGGGGATGGGCATGGGCGGGGCCGCCTTTGACCCAGCCGCAGAGTTGGCCCACCGGACAGAGATGATCGCAGCCGGCGTCGAGCAGGGCCTCTTCGCCCAGGCCGAGGGGGATGCTTTCCTGCACGTCCACGACCACATGGACCAATGGCGAATCGACAACCCCTCCGCCGAGATGACGGGCACGGGCATGGAGATCCAGGCGGCGACCTTGGCCGCCATGATTGCGGCTGGGGAACTCGAACAGGCGGACGCGGATCTGTTCAATCTGGTGCATGAGAAGTTGATGGACGCAGGATTGATGCAGTAAAAAAACTTCACCGCCAAGACGCAAAGAGCGCCAAGGAAAGCAGAGAAGAACTCTGGCTCCTTGGCGCTCTTTGTGTCTTGGCGGTGAAAATCAGGCCGCAACCCGATAGGGTTCGATGGCCTGTAGGCTGTCTGCCAATCCCCGCCGAGCGATGTCCAATTCGTACGCCTTCTGCAAGTTGAGCCAAAACTCCGGCCCAGTGCCAAAGAATCTGCCCAAGCGCAGGGCTGTGTCCGCGGTGATGCTGCGCCGGCCTCGCAAGATCTGGTAAATGCGGTTGTTGGGCACACCGATGCGGGCGGACAAAGTCAGCGCATTCATTTCGATCTCTTCGAGTTCGTCCCCTAAAATCTCGCCGGGGTGGATGGGGTCTCGCCAGTCGCTCACGATCTCACCTCTCATTTCCTCAACACTTCCACTCAATGGTAATCCACAATTTCCACATCGAAGGGGCCATCGTCCCAGCGGAAGCAGATGCGCCACTGGTCATTGATGCGAATGCTGAACTGTCCAGCCCGGTCCCCTTTCAGCGCTTCAAGACGGTTGCTGGGCAGAGCAGATAGAGCGGTCAGCGAACTTGCGCTCTCCAGAATGCGCAATCGCTTCACCGCCTGCCGTTCGATACCCGAAAAGCGCTTGACAAACTGCCGCTGATACAGCGCTTCCGTCTGCTTGTCTTTGAAGCTTCCGATCATAGATACATAATACCAATATCCGCTTTCGACGTCAAGCGTAGAAAAACACCAAACATATTGGACATGATTTCCTGCGGGTTTGGGTTGTGAATAAAAAAGACCGGCTGGAGTAATAACCCAGCCGGCCTTTTTTATTCACAACCCAAACCCCTACTTTTGTGCTTTTCCGGCCACGGCGGCTTCCATCAGCATTTGGATGCGAGCGGCCATGTCGGCGGGGTTGGGGTGAAGGCCCTCTAACAGCAGGGCGTTGTCGAAGAGTTGCTCGATGGCCGCGTCCACCAGGGCGGTCTCGGCGTCGTCGCCTACCATGTGGGCCAGGTTGCGGACCATGCTGTGGCGGCGGTTTAGCTCCAGGATCTTCTTGGGCACTTCGTAGTCCTGCTCCATCAAGCGGCGGATGCGCTGCATGTCCCGGTCGTAGCTGTCCTCCGGGGAGACCAGGCGGGCCGGGTTGTCCACCAACTGCTTGCTCTCCCGCACATCCACCACCCGGTCGCCCAGGACGGCTTTGAAGCGGTCCACCAGGGGGGTGAACTCGGAGGCGTCCACGGCTTCGGGCTTCTCCTTAGCCTCGTCCTCGTCGCTCTTCTCCGGCAGATCCAGCCCGGCGTCGTCCACATTTTTGAGGGTTTTGCCCTTGATCTCCCGCAGGCCCGTGGTCATGAAGCCGTCGATGGGGTCCACCAAATAGAGGACTTCGATGCCGTTGGCCCGGAAATAGTCCAAATGGGGGCTGCGGGCCACAGATTTCAGGCTTTCACCCAGGACGTAGTAGATCTCGGTCTGGTCCGTGGGCATGCGGTCGATGACCTCCTGGGCGGAGACCAGATCCTCTGGGTTCTCGGTTTTGGAGGAGTGGAAGCGCAGGAGATCCACGACGGAATCCCGGCTGGCGAAGTCCGTAGCCGCCCCTTCTTTGAGGAAGACGCCGAACTCGCCCCAGAATTCCCGGTACTTGGCCGGTTCTTCGTCGGCCAGCTTCTTCAACTCCTTGATCACCCGACCGCTCAACGCCTTCTTGAGCTGACGCATGACCGGGTTGGACTGCACGGTCTCGCGAGAGACGTTGAGGGGCAGATCCTCGGAATCGACCACGCCCTCCACAAAACGCAGATATTCGGGCAGCAGATCCGTGTTGCGCTCCTGGATCAGCACCTTGCGGCTGTAGAGTTTGAGACCCGGCTCCCGGTTCATGCCCATCATGTTGCTGCGTTCCCGCTTGCTGGGCACAAAGAGCAGGCTACGCACATTCACCGGCGCGTCCGTGACCAGATGGACGTGCAACGTGGGGTCGCTGAAATCGTAGGTGAGCTGTTTGTAAAATTCATTGTACTCGGCCGCGTCCTCGACCTCCCGCGGGGCTTGCCGCCACAGGGCCTTGCGCCGGTTGATCATGCGGGTGGTGGTCTCGGTTTCGCCGGTCTCCTCGCCCTCATCGTCCCGCACGGGCTTGGTTTCGACCAGATAAATCGGGAAGCTGACATAGTCCGAGTGCTTCTTGACCACCTGCTCGATGCGCCAATTGTCGGCAAAGTTGGCGGCGTCCTCGTCGCCCTCGTGCTTCAGGGTGATGACGATGGTGGTGCCCCGGTCCGCCTTGTCCGCCGGGGCCAGGGTGAAACTGCTCTCGCCGCTGGAGGTCCAGGTCCACGCCTGGGCGTCGGGCAAGAACGAGCGGGAGGTGACGCTGACCTCCTCCGCCACCATGAAGACCGAGTAGAAGCCCACGCCAAACTGGCCGATGATCTCCTCCAAAGTGGCCTGCTTCTCCTGGGCGTTGGCCAGGAAAGTCTTGGCCCCGGAATGGGCGATGGTGCCCAGATTTTCGATCAGTTCGTCGTGGGTCATGCCGATGCCGCTGTCCCGGATGGTGAGGGTGTGGGCTTCCCGGTCGGTCTCCAGCCAGATGGCCAGCTCCCGATCATGGTCTAGGACATCGTGGTTGGTGAGCAGTTCAAACTGGATGCGGTTGAGGGCATCCGAGGCGTTGGAGATCAGCTCCCGCAGAAAGATCTCCCGGTCCGTGTAGAGCGAGTGGGCTAGGATGTTGAGAAGCTGCTTGACCTCCGTGCGGTACTGCATGGATTCAAGTGCGGGGACGGTTGTGGTGGTGTCTGTCATGTGAACCTCCGGGGAGATTGGTTGATGGGTTGATTGGTTGATTTTGGTGTTTATGTAATGCGTTGATCATAGGCGGATGGGGGCAGGCTGTCAAGGTTGGGGGGTGGGCAGATGGGCGGGTTTAGCCGGGTTTGGGCCGGTTCACCCCCTTTGCAGACGGAACGCATACGGTTTTCTAACATGAACGCCCCCATCACCCGCCTGCATGACCCGGCGCGTGACTTTCAGCACTGGTCAAACGTATTGTTTCACGCTATGCTTTGGACAGTTCGTTGTTCCCCATCCGCCCTTTTTCTCACAGGAGACCCGCCATGACCGCCTCACCTGCCGTCCCATCTATCGTGCCAGCCGAACGTGCCGCCCCGGTCCGCCCCACCCAGCGGGTGCAGACCATTGATGTGCTGCGAGGCTTTGCCCTGCTGGGCATCCTTTTGGTCAACATGGAGCTGTTCACCAACTCGCTCTATGCTATGGTCAACGGCATGTTGCCCATCCACGGCCCCTTGGATCAGGCGGCCCGCTGGTTTGTCACCTTCGCCGCCGAGGGCAAATTCTACTCCACCTTTTCGTTTCTCTTTGGCCTGGGCATGGCCATTCAATATGCCCGGGCCCAGGAGCGAGGGGTCAACTTTGTGCCTCTGTGGCTGCGGCGCATGGGCGCGCTGCTGATCATCGGCCTCATCCACGCCTACCTGATCTGGGTGGGGGACATCCTGATCGCGTATGCGGTCTTTGGGGTGATCTTGCTGCTCTTCTTCCGCAACCGCAAGCCCCGCACCCTGTTGATCTGGTCGTTGATCTGCCTGCTCATCCCCCTGTTGATCAACCTGGGGCTGTGGGGGATGATCGAACTGGGGCGCATGACCCCCGAAGGCGCAGAGATGATCGACCAGGTCTTTGTCGAACAGACCCAGATCATGGCCGACCAAATGGTCCAGGCCGACACCGTCTACGCCACGGGCAGCTTTGGCGAGATCACCAGCCAGCGGGTGCGGGACATGAACTTTATGTTCACCACTTGGCCCTTCATCGCCTTCAACGTCCTGGCCATGTTCCTCTTGGGCCTCTATGCCGGCAAGCGGCGCATCTTCTTCGCCATTGACGAGCATCTGCCCCTGATCAAGCGGGTCTTTGTTTGGGGGCTGATCATCGGTGTGCTTGGCAATGGCCTTTATGTTACGATGATTCAGGATGTCAGCCGCAACATCCCCTCGGGCCAGTTGATGCTGGCTTTGCTGGGCCAAACCTACGGCGCACCGGCCCTGGCCCTGGCCTATATGAGCGGGCTGACCCTGCTCTTCCGTACCCAAACCGGCCAACGGCTCCTGACCCCCCTCTCCTATGTGGGGCGCATGGCCCTGACCAACTACCTGCTCCAATCTCTGATCTGCACGTTGATCTTCTACAGCTATGGGCTGGGCAGATATGGCAGCGTGGGCGCGGCTGCCGGGTTGGGGCTGGCCGTGGTGATCTATCTGCTCCAGATCCCGTGGAGCGTCTGGTGGCTGGGCCGCTTCCGCTTTGGCCCCATGGAATGGCTGTGGCGATGGATCACCTATGGCAAACGTCCGGCCATGACCCTGGCGGCGGAGTAAACGCATGTTTCACACAGTGCAGGATCTGCGCACAAATGTGATGGCCAGCTTGGCCGGACTGCTCACGGTGCTGGTCATGGGCATCTATGCCATCGCCACCTATCCCGCGGATGGCCGGTGGTTGGGGCTGGCCGTACTCCTCCTGCTTGGGCTGACCGTGGGCTTCATCTTCGATCCGACGGAAACAGCCCCGCTCTGGTTGCGGGTGGGCTATCTGGCTATGATGGCCGCCGTGGTCAATGTATTGCCCCTGCTCGGTGTGACTTTTACCGCCGTCTATGTGTTGAATTTTGTGATCGCCGCCCAGTCTGCCGGTCTGCTGGCCCGGCGCGCTGCCTTGATTTGGGTGGCACTCCTGGCTGTGGTCAGCTTTATGAACTTGGTGGCGTGGGTTCCCATGTCCGTGGCCATCACCCAGGCCATCGCCCTGGGCGCCGGCTACTTCGCCATCGCCAGCTTCATGATTGCCTCCAAAGAGGCCGACGCCGCCCGCAAACAGAGTCAAACCCTGCTCGAAGAGCTGCAACGCTCCCACACCCAACTCCAGGCCTACACCACCCAGGCCGAAGCCTTCGCCGTGGCCGAGGAGCGCAACCGTATGGCCCGGGAGATGCACGACACCCTGGGCCATCGCCTGACCGTGGCCGCCGTCCAGCTTGAAGGGGCCCAGCGCCTGATCCCCAAGAACCCGGAAAAGGCCGAGCAGATGGTGGGGGTGGTACGGGAGCAAGTGGTGGAGGGGCTAAACGAATTGCGCCGCACCGTGGCCGCCCTGCGCACCCCAATCCAGGACGAGTTGGCCCTGGATCGCTCTATCCCGCGTCTGGCCCAGGAATTCCAAACCGCCACGGGCACCCAGGTTCATCTTGACCTGCCCGACAGTCTGCCCGCCTTGGATGAACCCATCCGCCACGCTCTCTTCCGCACAGTGCAGGAAGGGCTGACCAACATTCAGCGCCACGCCCAAGCCCAGCAAGCCTGGGTCAGCCTCAGATCGGGCCAAGATGCCATCGTCCTGCGCATCAGCGACAATGGCGTCGGTCTGCCCCAAGACCCGCCCAACGGCGGCTATGGCCTGCGCGGCCTGGCCGAACGGGCCGCGGATCTGGGCGGCGATTTCCACTTTTCCCCCCGCCCCGGCGGCGGCACGCAGATCGAAATGACGTTGCCGATTTGAACGGTATCGAGTGTCGTGTATCGAGTATTTTTGTGGTCAATCCCCAAAAATACTCGATACACGACACTCGATACTTCCCACGCACCACGGAGAACCCCATGCCCCACCCAATCCGAGTCCTGCTGGTTGACGATCAACGGCTGATGCGGGACGGCTTGCGCACGCTGTTGGAATTGGAAGACGATATCGAGGTGGTGGGCGAGGCCGGGGACGGCCAGACCGCCCTGGATCTCTACGCCACCTTGACGCCGGACATCGTGCTCATGGATGTCAACATGCCCGGCATGGACGGGGTGGAGGCCACCCGTCAGCTCAACAGCCTGCACCGGTCGCCCCGGGTGATCATCCTGACCACGTTTGACAACGATGAATATGTCTTCGAGGGGTTGCGGGCCGGGGCGCTGGGCTATCTGCTCAAAGCCGCGTCCGGGGAAGAGTTGGCCACCGCCATCCGCACGGTCATGCGGGGGGACGCCCTGCTGGACCCGGCGGTGACCCGCAAGGTGATGGCCCAGTTCGCCCGCTTTTCGGCTCCGGCCCGCCCGGTCAACACCGGCCTGGCCGATCCCCTCACCGAGCGAGAGGTCGAGGTTCTGCGCGCCCTGGCCGACGGCCTCTCCAACCGGGAGATCGCCGACCGTCTCTTCCTGGCCGAGGGCACGGTCAAGAATTATGTCACCAACATCCTGGGCAAGATCGGCGTCCGCGACCGCACCCAGGCCGCGCTGCGGGGGCGGGAGTTGGGATTGCTTTGAGGATATCGAGTGTCGTGTATCGAGTATTTTGTGGTCAACGCACGAAAAATACTCGATACACGACACTCGATAATTCCCCTATCCCAGCGCTTTCTGTAACCGCTGCCGAATCACCGCCGCCGGTTGCACCCCCACCATCTGATCCACCAATTTCCCATTCTTAAAAATGCCCAAGGTCGGGATGCTCATGATGCGGTAGCGCTGGGAGGTGTCCTGGTTTTCGTCCACGTTGAGCTTGCCCACCACGGCCCGGCCCGCAAAATCCCGGGCCATCTCCTCGATGGTCGGGGCCACCATGCGGCACGGTCCGCACCAAGGTGCCCAAAAATCCACCAGCACGGGTTGTTTCCCGGCGATGATTTGGTCAAAATTACGATCCGTCAGGATCATGGGCTGGTTGCCGTCAGCGGACATCTTGGGTGTTGCCACCGTCGGCCTTACTCCCCCCTCGGTCAAATAGACCAGCCAGTCTCGTAAACCCTCTGCGGCCAAAGCACCGTTCACCATTGCCTCGACCTTGCCCCCTTTCACAAAGCCATAGGCCGGGGTCGCCCCCACGCCAAAGCGCGCGGCCAGGGTCGCCTCGTCCCCCAGGTTGATGCGGGCGATCAATGCCTTGCCCGCATGGACCGCGGCCAGGTTTTCAAGCATGGATTCGGTCTGGCGCAGGTTGGCATCCGTCGATCGCCAAAAGGCCAGCATCACGGGCAACCCCGCGGCCAGCACTCGGTCAATGCTCTGTTGATTGGTATGAATTGGGGCAGAAAAGGGCATATCAGTTCTCCATTCGTGGATAAGGTAAGCTGGTCAAAACAAATGTGCGGGGCTAGCTGAGACGATCAACTAGCCCCGCACCTATCAACTTAGATGGTCTTCTTCATCACTCGGTTACTTCTGCTTGGCCTCGATGGTTTTCTGGCTATTCGCTTTGATGGCGATCTTCTTGGGGCGCAGTTCCTCGGCCTTGGGCAGGGTGAGAGTCAGGACGCCGTTCTCATAGGCCGCGTCCACCTTGTCGGCCTGGACGGGCACGGGCAGGGTGACGCTGCGCATGAAGCTGCCGACCCGTCGCTCGCGCAGGTGGTAGGTCTCCTCGTCGATCTCCGTGTCGGCCTTGGTTTCGCCGCGGATGGTCAGCACATCGTTGGTCAGGCTGATGTCCAGATCATCCGGGTTGATGCCGGGGACCGAGGCCTTGACCACGAAGCCGTCCTGCTGCTCCGCCACATCCAGGGCCAGGGAGAGGGCGTCCGTGCGCAGAGACTGGGCCGGGCCAAAGGTGTCCTCAAAGACACGGTCCATCAGGTTGCGCATGGTGGCAAACTCACGGTAGGGATCCCATCGCATTAG
>JAGNDO010000074.1 GCA_018003515.1 Caldilineaceae bacterium | reverse complement strand
TAACGCGAGATTTAGTACTTTTTTGGCTGCGGATACTATATAGCGGGTGATTCAGATAGCATTCCGTCCAAATCTGGCGTAATCGAAATCAAAGTGATCAGATCACGCTATCGTGCAGTCCTACCGGGGCGGGCGGGGGTGAACGATTACGTCTGTTTGCACACACCCGTTTGAACTGCGCCAACGCATTTCAAACAGACCTCATGCTGAATGAGACCGACCCAAACCGAACGCTTGTTTCATTCAGTCCCAGAGTCTGCTATAATCAGTCCATCTTGATTGATCCACGGTCACTCGCAATCGCCCCTTGGCTCCCCAACTCTGGGGGATCTGTCCACAACCTCCCCCAGAATTGGGGACCGAGGGGCCGAGGAAGTGAATCGTTACAACCACCCAGAACGGAAAGCGCATGGCCGACGAACGTACACCCATCAACCGTCAACCCAGCCCGGCCCCCACGCCCACCCCGGCCTCCTCCGGCGAGGACGAGCGCATGGTCTCGCCCGAAGAGCAGAGCGGGGATCGGCATTTGGACTATGCCCTGCGCCCCCGCAGTCTGGACGAGATGATCGGCCAGGATCGCTTGCGGGAAAAGATGCGCATTCTGGTCGATGCGGCCAAGGGGCGGGAAGAGGCGCTGGATCACGTGCTGCTCTACGGGCCGCCAGGGCTGGGCAAGACGACGCTCAGTCACATTTTGGGCAACGAGATGAAGGCCAATGTCAAGGTGACCTCGGGGCCGGCCATCGAAAAGCAGGGAGATCTGGCCGCCATCCTCACCAACCTGCGCAAGGGGGACATCCTCTTTATCGACGAGATCCACCGTCTGCGCCAGGCTGTGGAGGAAATTCTCTATCCGGCCATGGAGGATTTTGTGCTGGACATTGTGGTGGGCAGCGGACCCGGTGCCCGCAGCATCCGCCTGAAGCTGCCCCGTTTCACCATCATCGGGGCCACCACCCGCCTGGCCTTGTTGACCTCGCCCCTGCGCGCTCGCTTTGGCGTGGTGGAGCGCTTTGATTTCTACGAGCAATACGCCCTGGAAGAGATTGTGACGCGAGCCGCCCGATCCCTGGACGTGCCCCTGGACGCGGACGGGGCCAGGGAGATCGCCCAGCGCTCACGGGGCACGCCCCGTGTCTCCCTGCGTCTGTTGCGTCGGGTGCGGGACTATGCCCAGGTGCGGGCGGATGGGCACATCAACCAGCTTGTGGCCCGTCAGGCTTTGGCGTTGTTGGAGGTGGATGAGTTGGGGCTGGATGATTTGGACCGCCGGGTGTTGGATTCCATCATCGTCAAGTTTGGCGGCGGGCCGGTCGGCTTGGAGACCCTGGCCGCCAGCATCAGCGAGGAGGGGGACACGATCATGGATGTGGTGGAGCCATATTTGCTGCAACTGGGCTTCCTCGACCGCACCCCCCGTGGCCGCATCGCCACTCGTGCCGCCTACGCCCACATGAAGATCGACTATCCCGAAGAGTACGATCAAAAGGGGCTGTTTAGCCGGTAGCGGGTTAGCTGGTGGCTGGTGGCTGTTAGCTGTGTGGTCTACGAACACCCTTGTGCTGTCGAGAGTTCTACAGCCACCAGCCACCAGCCAACCGCCACCAGCTACTGATACGCGATGCTGTAGTTCAGCGGCACCACGCTGATCCACGTTTTGCCCGGTTTGAGGGGGATTTCGCTGCCGTCGTTGGCGAAGAAGCGGGGGGTGTCGCCCCGGCTGTCGCTGCGCCAGGTGCCCTCAAAGGCCAGGCCGTTGCGGAAGACGATGGCCCGTCCGCTGCCAAAGAGGTTGAGGCGGATGCTCTTGCTGCCCAAACTGTCCTCCACAATGTCCGTCACCTCGTGGGGGACATATTGCACGACCACGTTGTCGAAGCCCAGTTGTGCGCCACTCGACCCGTCCACATGGGCAATCCCGCCCATAAAACGTAAAAATCGCCCACTTCCCACATCATACGCATAGGCCACCTGACTGCCCGTCACGCTGGGAAAGGGGATGTTGACCTGGCTGGCCGGTGCGCCGCCGCCGGGCACCTCCCCAAAGGTGAAGCCGCGCAGACTGGGGGCGCGCTGGGTACCCGTATTGGCCAGAAAAGCCCGCAGGCCGGCCGTGCTGGTTTGCAGCCGGGTGCGATAATCGCTGCCCAGGCTGGAGGAATAGCGGCTGTTGTTGGGGTCGTCCAGGTCGATGTCCAGATAGGGGAAAGGGGCGTCGTTTTTGAGGATATAGCGCACCCGGTCGCTGGCCCCGGAGCAGAGCAGACCGGCGTCGTAGAGCGCGCCTAGATAGTAGTTGATCAGCCGGGCGCTGCGCACGGGGCCGATGCGGGCAGCGTCATCGCCATAGTAGATGGCGCTGAAGCGGGTGATGCTGAAGCCCTCCATCAAATAGTCGTAGGCCACATCCGCCTGGGCCAGGCCATATTGGGGCCGGGCGGCGAAGTCGTTGTTGACACAGACAATGGCCGGACGCCGGTTCTGGTTTTCGGCGGAAAGAGGCAGCCCGGTGAGGGGATTGGTGCCGCCGGGCGCAGGGAATCCGCCGGGACCGGGCAGCCCAGAGGCTGGCGCAGCCAACAACGCCGCGGATTGATCCCCGCTGCTGCTACTACCGACAACTGCGGGGGCGGGTGTGGGCAGCGGCGGCGCTTCGGCCACGGGGATGGCCTGCCCCGCCTCGGCGCTAAAGCCCGCATCCACAAACTCTGCCGCCATCCATCCGGTCTGCCCCTCGCCCACACAGCAGATCTGCCACCAAGTCCCATCCTCATCCCGACCCAAAATCTTGACTTCATCCCCTTCTCGCACCTGGCCCAAAATTGCATAGGCCGTACTCGGCCCCTCCCGCACGTTGACCACGCCCCCGTTCACCACGCCCACGGGTTCCAGGGGTTGAGCGAGGACCGGGGTTGGGGTAGGGGCCGCTTCCGGCGTGGGGGACGGGACCGTAGGGGTGGCCGTCGGCTTCAGGGCCGGGATCTCGGTGGATGGGGCCGGGACCGTGGGTTCGCTCTCCCTGGCGGTGACGACCTCTGCGCTGGGACGGCGCAGGCTGTCCGGGCCAAAGGTGACCACAGCAATCGTCCCGGCCAGCGCGGTCAACAGGACCAGGATGATGGCCAGGGGCAGCCAGCGCCGGGGCCGGGGGGCTTGGGGTGGCCGGGAAAGGGGAGGCGTAGAACCGAAATTTTGGGTCATGGGGCGTATCCTTGATGCAAAGGAGCTTTGGGCGCAAGCGAAACGTGTTGGCCTATGATACTTTGTCGATCCGGGGTCGTCAAGCCAGTGAGCTTGTGGGGATAGATGCGTCCACCCCCAGCCGGTTGTGATGGGCGGGTGCTAGGGGTATAATGAGCTTGTCGAATCTTCCCCACCCCTGTTCACCGTTGAAACGGGATTGAGTTGATCGCCCGTTTTCATTCACGATCTACCCAAACTCTACCCACCACCAGGAGGTTTTATGCTCGACACAATCTCAGGTAGTCTGCCGGTTCTGCTTATTGTCTTTGCCGTGCTTTTTTCGTTGATCCGCTCTTCCCTGCGCATTGTGCAGGAATATGAGCGAGGGGTGATCTTCCGTTTGGGCCGGGTGCAAGGCCCCAAAGGCCCCGGCCTCTTTTGGATCATCCCGGTTGTGGACCAGATGATCAAGGTCGATCTGCGAGTCGTCACCCTGGATGTGCCCAGCCAGGAGGCCATCACCCGGGACAACGTGACAGTAAAAGTCAACGCCGTCTGCTACTTCCGCGTCATGGACCCCGTGGCCGCCGTGGTCAACATCACCAACTATCTGATGGCCACCCAGCAGGTCGCCCAGACCACCCTGCGCTCGGTCCTGGGCCAGAGCGAACTGGACCAGCTTCTCTCCGAGCGGGACGAGATCAACCATCAGCTTCAGCAGATCATCGACGACCAGACCGAGCCCTGGGGCATCAAGGTCAGCGTGGTCGAGGTCAAGGATGTGGAGCTACCCCAGTCCATGCAGCGGGCTATGGCCAAACAGGCCGAGGCCGAGCGGGAAAAACGGGCCAAGATCATCCACGCCGAAGGTGAACTGGACGCCTCCCAGAAGTTGGCCGGTGCCGCCACCATCATGGCCGCCGCCCCCGGCGCCCTGCAACTGCGCTATCTGCAAACCCTGACCGAGATCGGCACGGAACACAACACCACCATCGTCTTCCCCCTGCCCCTGGAATATTTCGCCGGACTGATCAACTCGGACAAAAAATAGGGTGTGAAATGTGATGCGTGTTGCATTTCACGCCTCACGTTTCACCCCTCACGGAGTCTCGCCCATGTTTCGCCAAGCCAACCACAAACCCCGAACTTTGAAGATCGACCGGCCTGCGGGTGCGCTCAACGTGATCTGGGCGGATGGTCATGCCAGCGGCTTTTCCCTGATTTGGCTGCGCGCCCACTGCCCCTGCGCCACCTGCCGGGAAGAGCGGCGCAAGGCCCTCATGCCCACGAATGAGCTGACCCTGACCAGCGGCCCCCCGCCCACGGCCCAGGTCCGCGCAGCCGAGCTTGTGGGCGGTTATGCCCTCCGCATCACCTGGGCCGATGGCCACGACACAGGGATCTATGCCTTCAGCAGTCTGCGAGCCAGTTGCCCGTGCGACGTCTGCAACCCGGACGGGCCGCCGCCGTTGATCTTTGACTGAATCGGATACGCGCCAAACCTTCCCGGCAGGGGCCAAATGGGGATCAGTTGAGATCCCTTTCTGGCCCCTGCCGGGAAGGTCTGTTTTCTTCGTTAACGTTTCGTTTGAATCCCCAGGATTGGATACCGGGATACGTCCCACACTGGGCCAGAAAGATAAACTGAGCACAAACGCTGGCACCAAATTTGCCCGCTTTTCATGGCTCAGAAAGGAAAACCGTTCATGGGTACATCCATCACCCTCTTCCGCATATTTGGTATCGACCTGAAGGTCCATTGGTCCTTCGTTTTGATCCTGGCCTGGGGTGCGTTCATTTACAGCAGCGGGCCGGGCGGACCGGTGATCGGCGCGCTCTATGGCGTTGTCGTCATCCTCTTCCTTTTTGTGTGCGTGGTGCTGCATGAACTGGGCCATGCGGTCACGGCCAAATATTTCAACGTTAAAGTGCCCACCATCACCCTGCTGCCCATCGGCGGCGTGGCCCAGTTGGAGCGCATGCCCGACAAGCCCTTGCAGGAGTTTCTGATCGCCGTGGCTGGCCCCTTGGTCAACTTTGTGCTGGCCGTGCTGTTATTGCCCGTGGCCGCGGTGATGATCGGTTTGGGCATGGGCAACGGTACCCTGGGCAGCGGCTTCATGAGTTGGATCGCCCAAATGCAGGTACCCAGCCTCAGTGGCCTGGTCATCTATCTGACCGTGACCAATGTGGTTCTGGGCATCTTTAACCTGCTTCCCGCCTTCCCCATGGACGGGGGACGCATCCTGCGAGCGCTGCTGGCCCTGGGTTTTCCCTACGTCCAGGCTACCCGAGTTGCCGTCTATGTGGGCCGCTTTATGGCCATCCTCTTTGCCATTTGGGGAGTTATGGGGGGTGGCATCTTTATGCTCCTGATCGCCTTCTTTGTCTATGTCGGGGGGGGATCGGAATTGGAGGCTGTGGAGAGCCGGGCGGTCCTTAAGCGAGTGCCAGCGGGCAGCGCGCTCAACGCCAATGCCCTGGAACTCTTTGCCAGCGAACGGCTGGCCCGGGCCGTGGAGTTGATTATGTCCACCTATCAAGCCGACTTCCCCGTACTGGATCTGGGGGGACGCTTTGTGGGCGTCTTGACCCGAGCCCGGCTGGTGGCCGCCCTGCGCGAGGTGGGCGAAGAGGGCCGGGTTGTGGATGCCATGATCCCGGCCGCCCAGATCCCCACCTGCGCGCCCTCCTCCTCCTTGGCCGATGTGTGGGAGAAGATCATGGAATCCCGCTCCTCCGTGGTGGCGGTGATGGATCGGGGCCAGTTCGAGGGGCTGCTCACCCTGGCCGACTTGACCGAGGTCTTTGAGGTGATGGGGGCGCAGTTTGAACGCCAGGCCGCCACCCAGCCCCCCGTCCAGTTGCAAGGCACCATCCAAACCCTGGGCGGCCAGGTGACACCCAACCCGACGGAACGGGAAGGGTCAAAGGACGAGAAACCGTGGGAGCATCGCAACAATGAGTGAGCCTGAAAGCGTCCCGGAATCCGGCCTTTTCTCGACCGATACCGGGCAGATCTTTTACGAAGTATGGCCCGCTCCTGTCCCGGATGCCCCTACCCTCACCCTGTTGCACAACTTCATGAGCAGTGGCCGGGCCGCCTGGGGAGCCATGATCCCGACCCTCAGCCAGCATTTCCGCCTGTTGGTGCCGGATCTGCCCGGTCATAGCCGCTCCCTGGGCGCACCGGCGGCCTTTGAACACACCCACATGGCCCGGCAGATTGCCCAGTTGATGGCCGCCGTGGGCGCGGATCAAGGCCACATCGCCGGCACCAGCAGCGGGGGCATGATCGCCCAACTGTTGGTGCATGGG
The DNA here is from genome assembly GCA_018003515.1 of Caldilineaceae bacterium. Classification (GTDB taxonomy): domain Bacteria; phylum Chloroflexota; class Anaerolineae; order Caldilineales; family Caldilineaceae; genus JAGNDO01. Next base: position 19,821 of record JAGNDO010000074.1, on the reverse strand, counting down.
CACTTGGCCCAACCCCGCACCCTGATCTTGATCAGCACCACCCACAGCACCAATCCCAAGACCACGGACAACCCAAACGCCCTCACCCCGGACGACTTCCGGGCCGGGGAGCGGTGGATGGAGGCCACGACCCGGTTGCACGACCCCTTCCGCTATGATGGCTACTACGCAGAGGTCTTGCTGCCTGGCTTCCGCCATCTGCGCCTGACCCACGGCATCGATCTGCCCCTTAGCGCCCTGGCCAACTTTACCCTGCCCGTCTGCCTGATCCACGGCGAAGATGACGAGTTCTTTCCCCCCACCATCCCCGAACGCATGGCCTGGACCCTGCCCGACGCCGAGCTGCACATGATCCCCGAACAGACCCACGCCCTGACCTTCCGCCAGCCCTGGAAGATGACCGAACTCATGCTGGATTTCCTGGCCCGGCGCGGGTAGGTCGGGTAGCCCCCCAACCCCCAATTCTGGGGGAGTAGTGGACGGTTCCCCCCAAGGTTGGGGGGCAAGGGGGGCAGAAACAGGATGGAAAAAAGTCGTTTGTCTGCCTCTTCTGTTTGTGCTACACTGAAGGCTGTCCAGTTCATGGACAGCCTCTTTTTGTTCATGTTCACCGCCTCGTCCCCCGGCCCCCTATTCTGGGGGAGGTTGTGGACAGTTCCCCCCAGAATTGGGGGGCTAGGGGGGGCGACAGTTATCTCTTTTTTTGTTAGCGATGAAAGGTTGACGCCGTGCCTTCCTCAACTATGTCACCCCGGCCACCGGTCAAGTTGGCCCCATCCATCCTCACCGCGGATTTTGGCAATCTGGCAGAGCAGATCCGCCAGGCCGAGGCCGGAGGTGCCGATTATATCCATTTAGATGTGATGGATGGCTGCTTTGTGCCCAACATCAGCTTTGGCCCTGAGATCGTCAAGGCTGTGCGCCAGGCCACCAGCCTGCCTTTGGATGTGCATTTGATGGTGGATGCGCCGGAGCGCTATGTGGGGGCCTTTATCGCCGCCGGCGCGGATCTGCTGACCGTGCATGTGGAGGCCAGCGTGCATCTGCACCGCACGGTGGAGCAGATTGTGGCCGCCGGGTGCAAGGCCGGCGTGGCCCTTAACCCCTCTACCCCCATCAGCGCCGTGCGGGAGATCCTGCCCTTCGTAGATCTGGTTCTGCTCATGAGCGTCAACCCCGGCTTTGGGGGGCAGCGCTTTATCGAGACCACCACCAGCAAACTGCGCCGAATGCGCGCCCTGATCCGGGAATACAATCCCACCTGCGAACTGGAAGTTGACGGCGGCGTCGGGATCTACAACATTCACGATATCGTATCGAGCGGGGCTACCGTGATCGTCGTGGGGAGCGCAGTTTATAACGCGAAGAATAGCGTTTCTGCAAACATTAGCGCCCTACGAGCGGCGCTGGAAAAATAAGACGAAGGCAAAAGGCAAAGTGCAAAAGGCAAAAGGCAAAAGTGGTTGGGATAACCCCTTCTGGGGCCTTCCCAACCACTTTTGCCTTTTGCCTTTTGCCTTGCCCTTACTTCCAAATCAGGGCGATTTGGAAGACAAACGGAAAAACGAAGAGCAAACTATCCAATCGATCCAACATGCCGCCGTGGCCGGGGAAGAGATTGCCGCTGTCCTTGACCCCCACCTGGCGCTTGACCAAACTGATGGAGAGATCCCCATAGAGGGCCAAGACGCCCCCAATGGCCCCCACTGCGGCCCCGGCCCCAAAGCTCATGGGCAGGGGCGAGAAGTGGGCGATGGCCCCGCCAAACAGGGCAGCGCCAACCCATCCGCCCACAGTGCCTTCCCAGCTCTTTTTGGGGCTGAGCCGGGGCCATAGTTTGTGTTTGCCCACAGTGACCCCCACAAAATAGGCCACGGTGTCATTGCCCCAGGTGACAAAGAGGGCGAAAAGCACCCACCACAGCCCATCCTCCAACAGACGCAACCCGGCCAGTTGACCCAGCATGACGCCCAAATAGATGGCCCCGGCACTGGTGCTGATCCAGGTGGAGAGGGGCTGTTCGGTGCGGTACATGGCCAGGATGAAGACGGCGATCAGGCCGGCGGCCAACAGGGCATTGAGGGGGACAATAGCCAAAATCGGGGTGGCCCGCAGCACCAAAAGCGCAATCCAGAGCATCCCCAAATAGCGGGCCGGTCGAAACCCGCCCGTCTCCAAAAGTGCAAACATCTCGTGACCCGCTGCCACAGAAACAGCCAGGATCAACACGGTCCACCACACGCCGCCGACCCAGAGGGCCGCCAACACGGGAGGCAACAGAAAGAGGGCAGTTGTAAAACGCTGGAACACGTGGGCGTCTTTCGTTGTGTGGGTGTGCGGGCCAATGGATCGATGGACGTCATTGCCCCCAGGCCCCCAATTCTGGGGGAGGCAGTGGACAGTTCCCCCCAAAGTTGGGGGGCTAGGGGCGCGGGGGTTAACTCGGTTCCAGCACGCGACCAAAACGCCGCTCGCGCTGACCATATTCCCAAAGGGCTTTGTGTAGCTCTTCTTTGCCAAAATCCGGCCAATAGGTGGGGGTGGTGTAATATTCGGCGTAGGCCGCCTGCCAGATCAGGAAGTTGCTCAACCGCCATTCTCCCCCGGTGCGGATGATCAGATCCGGATCGGGCAGATCCCCGGTGTAGAGATATTGGCTAAAGACCTCTTCCGAAAGGGTGTCCGGGTTCAGACCATCGGCCATGGCCCGGCGCACGGCATCCAGAATTTCAGCTCGCCCGCCATAGTTAAAGGCCACGTTGAGTACGATGGTGGTGTTGTCCTTGGTATAGTCCACGGCATAGAGGATCTGCTGCTGCAATTCCTCGCTGATGCCGGTGAGGCGGCCGCTGTGCCGGATCTGCACCCCGTTGCCATGCAGATCCTTCAACTGCCGCTTGATGGTCATGCCCAGCAAGAACATCAACCCCCTCACCTCGTCTGGGGGCCGATGCCAGTTTTCGGTGGAAAAGGCATAGATGGTCAACGCCTTGACCCCAAATTCAACACACCCTTCCAGCACCCGTTTGATGTTATCCACCCCAGATTGATGACCGGCCAGCCGGGGTAATCCACGGGACTGCGCCCAACGTCCATTGCCATCCATGATGATGCCCAAATGGTGGGGGACGGCGGGGAGTGGGGCAAACGCTTGCTCGTTGTTGTTCTTCACTGGGTTTTCTCCTGCGGCAACGCCATGTGACGAAAAAGCAGGGGTGAGCGTGAACTCACCCCTGTTTCTATCTCAATTCATCCCTGACCATGCAAGGAAAGGGTCGGTGTCGGTGGACAGGGGGGGATCAGATAGTCATGATCTCCTCGTCCTTTTCCTTGGTGATCTGGTCCACGAGTTCGGTGAACTTGTTGGTGGCCTCCTGAACCTGATCTTGCGCCCGGTGCAGATCATCCTCGCTGATCATACTTTCCTTTTCCATCTCGCGCAAGTCAGAAATGCAGTCCCGGCGGATGTTGCGCAGGGAGACCCGGGCCTCCTCGGCCCGCTTGGCCACCTGTTTGGTCAGATCCCGCCGCCGGTCTTCGGTCAGCGGGGGGATGTTGAGACGGATCTGCTTGCCGTCGTTGTTGGGGGTCAGCCCAATATCCGATTTGGCGATGGCTCGCTCGATGGCACCGATATCACTGACGGCAAAGGGACGGATCAGGATCATGCTGGCTTCGGGAACCGAGACCGAGGCCAACTGCATCAACGGGGTCGGCATGTTGTAATAGTCTATCAACAGCCGATCGACCAGGGCGGTGGAAGCCCGGCCCGTGCGGATGGTCATCAGATCGTGACGGTAGGCCTCGATGGTTTTATCCATCCGGTCTTGCAAATCGTGTATTGTTTCTCGTATCATGGCCTATTGCTCCTTGGGTAAAAGTTGGCGGGGACCGACCCTGCTATTGTATCCTAGTTTTGAAATAAGGGTAAAAATCGGCCCCCACCGGCCATTTTTGAGGCAGACTACGCCGTGATCAGGGTGCCTTCGGGCTGGCCGCGCGCGATCCGGTCCAGCACATCGTCTTTCCACAGGTTCACCACATAGATGGGCAGGTCGTTGTCCATACACATGGCCATGGCCGTGCTGTCCATCACCCCCAGACGCATGTTCAGGGCGTCGATATAGCTCAACTGCGTGAAGGGCTGGGCGTCGGCATCCAGCTTGGGATCCCGGTCGTAGACCGCATCCACCTTGGTGGCTTTGACCAGGGCCTCGGCGTTGATCTCCATGGCCCGCAAGGCCGCGGCCGTGTCCGTGGTGAAGTAGGGGTTGCCCGTACCGGCACCAAAGATCACACATCGGCCTTTTTCCAGGTGGCGGACGGCCCGACGCTGGATATAAGGCTCGGCCACGGCGCGCACCTCGATGCCGGTCATCACCCGGGTGGGGATGCCTTGACGCTCCAGGGCATCTTGCAGGGCCAGGGCATTCATCACCGTGGCCAACATGCCCATGTGGTCGGCGGTCACCCGCTCCATGCCATGATCCAGCCCGTCGGTTTTGCCCCGCCACAGGTTGCCCGCCCCAATCACCAGGGCCACCTGGACACCCATGTCGATCACCCGGCGCACCTTGCCCGCCACCTCTTCGGCCCGCTTGGGGTCAATCCCGAAGCCGTCCTCGCCAGCCAAGGCTTCTCCGCCCAATTTTATCAACAGCCGCTGAAATTTCACATCGCTCATTCTATGCCGCCTCCCCTTACCAGTTTTGGATTTTTCTAGATCTTTGAGATGCTGATTGACGTTGGACACAAGAATGCCCAGCCTTGGGGCTGGGCATTCTTTCAATCATTAACCGCCGATTTCAAATCGGCTAAAGCGCCGCACCTTGATGTTTTCTCCCAAGGTGGCGATGCTCTTTGTCAGCAGCGCCTGAATGGTCATGTCCGGATCCTTGACGAATCCTTGCTCCAACAGACAAATCTCGCTGTACCACTTGTCCAGCTTGCCATCGATGATGCGATCAAGGATGTGGTCGGGCTTGCCGCTGTCCGCCATCTGCTCCTTGGCAATCTGTTTCTCGCTGGCCACCAACTCGGCGGGGACTTCGTCCCGGCTGACGTAGCTGGGGCGGACGGCCACCACATGCATGGCCAGATCCCGGGCCAGATCTTGGAAGATCTCGGTGCGGGCCACGAAGTCGGTCTCGCAGTTCACTTCCACCAGACCGGCCATCTTGCTGCCTTGGTGAATATAGTGACCGATCAACCCTTCGTTGGCGTCGCGGCTGGCCTTCTTGGCCGCCGCAGCCAGCCCCTTCTCCCGCAGAATCTTTACTGCCCCGTCGAAGTCGCCCTCGGCTTGGCTCAGTGCCTTCTTGCAATCCAACACACCGGCGTTTGTCGCCTGGCGCAGTTCTTTGACCATCTGCGCTGTAATTTCAGCCATTTTTCTCTCCTGTCATAAGTGCCGCAAGGTCGAATTGCGGCGGTTAGTGCCTAACAAACCGGACGACCGCTGCTTCTGGACGAGACTTATTCGTCGTCGTCGGAATCACCGTCATCGGAATCATCGGAATCCATATCATCATCGTCATCGTCATAATCTTCCAGATCATCCTCATCATCGGACTGGAGCTTGGCCAGGGTGCTGGGTCCAAGATATTTCTCCATCTCGGCCAGGTCATCATGGCTGACCCGTCCGGTGTCCACCATGTCGATCTCGCGGATGCGGCGACCTTCTTCGGCCGCATCGGCGATCACGCTGGTGATCAGCTTGACGGCCCGAATGGCATCGTCGTTGCTGGGGATGATGAAGTCGATGGGATCCGGGTCACAGTTGGTGTCTACCATGGCCAGCAGGGAAATCCCCAGCTTGTTGGCCTCTTTGACCGCCAGCTCTTCCCGCTTGGTGTCCACCACAAAGATGATTGCCGGCGGCTTGCTCATGGTCTTGATACCACCAATGCGCCGGTTTAGCCGCGTCAACTCCTTGCGGATCTCCAACTGCTCTTTCTTGGTCAGGGTGCGGAACTCGCCGGCATCCATACGCCGTTCCAGCTTGTTCAAATAGTCGATGCGCTCTTTGATCGTCTTCCAGTTGGTCAGGGTGCCACCCAACCAGCGCTGGTTGATGTAGGGCATACCGCATCGCTCGGCTTCCTGGCGGACGGTGGCCTGAGCCTGGCGCTTTGTGCCCACAAAGAGTACAATGCCGCCCTTGGCCACGGTGTCACGCACCATCTCGTAATACTCGTTGACACGCAACATGGTCTGTTGCAGGTCGATGATGTGGATGCCGCTGCGCTCCGTGAAGATGTACGGGCGCATCTTCGGATTCCAGCGGCGGGTGCGGTGACCGAAGTGAACGCCGGCCTCCAACAGTTGCCTCATGGTAATAACTGCCACAGTTTGCCTCCTAAAGGCTAAAAAAGGGTTTGTCTGCCGCTCCGATCTTCCCGAAAAATGTACCCTCGGCCCGTGGGCTTTCCGGCACCCCATTCTTCGGTCCTGGAGCGTGATTGATTGGATCCTGCATTTGCCGGTGCTGATTGCGCACCAATTGGAGATTGTATCACAAAAGGCGGGGAGGGATCAAAGATTGGGGATTGGGGATTGGGGATTAGGGGATTAGGAGATTGGGAGATTGGGAGCATTGTTCCGCGCCAATCCCCAATCCCCAATCACAAATCCCCAATCCCCTAATCCCTAATCCCCAATCCCCAATCACTTCTTCTTGAAATCGACAAACCGATAGCCCAGCCCCCGCTCGGTGAAGATGTAGCGGGGATCTGAGGGGTCGGGTTCGATCTTTTTGCGCAGATAGGTGATGTAGAGACGCAACAGGTGATTGTCGTTGGCGTATTCGTGGCCCCAGACCTTGGAGAGCAGGGTCTCGTGGGGGACCACCCAGCCGGCATTTTGGATCAGGTGATCCAGCAGGCGATATTCTGTGGGGCGCAACCCCAGCCGTTCTCCATGCACAATCACATCCCGGCGCTGCAAATCAAAGGAGAGGCGGTCATCGATGACGATGATCTGGTCCTCTGGGCGGGTGGGCGGCTCGAAGCGGCGCAGGACGGCCCGGATGCGGCTGGAGAGTTCCCGGGGGCTGAAGGGTTTGGTCACATAGTCATCCGCGCCCAGGTCCAGCCCGCGGATGCGGTCATCCTCATCCGAGCGCACGGTGAGCATGATCACGGGCATCTCGCCGATCTCCCGGATGCGCTTCAGGGTCTCGAAGCCATCCAGCCCTGGCATTTCCACATCCAGCAGCACCAGATCCGGCTGATATTCCCGCACCTTTTCCAGGGCCTGAAAGCCGGTGTTGGCCTCCAAGGTGATGTAGCCCTCCAGATCCAAATTCATCTTGACAAAGCGGGCCATGCGGGATTCGTCGTCTACGACCAGAATAGTTTTTTTGGGTTCAGAACTCATGGGATTTCCTTGTGGAGCGAATGGCGAATGGCGAATGGCGAATGGCGTGGGGGTTGACGGCGCGATTGCCCATAGTATACCATCAAGCCCACCTTGCCTCCACACCCCCGCCCGATTAAAATTCAACCAATCAATCAACCAATCAACCAATGACTCTGCTGAAAAAAGGTCGAAACGCCAAAACAGGCAGGGAATTCACCCCCAAAACGTTCGGGAAACCGGTTTATTTCAAGGGAAACATACCTGGTAGGACTGCACGATAGCGTGATCTGATCACTTTGATTTCGATTACGCCAGATTTGGACGGAATGCTATCTGAATCACCCGCTATATAGTATCCGCAGCCAAAAAAGTACTAAATCTCGCGTTAACCCTTCAAGCAAAATCGTGCGTTTTTGGCATCACGCTATCGTGCAGTCCTACCACATACCTTGGAGGTACGGAATTCGACGGTTTTATCCCACCGGGCTGAATTTCCAACCCCTTTTTTCAGCAGAGTCACCAATCAACCAATCAACCAACCTCACCCGGAGACCCGCCATGCAGATCCACCAACTGGACACCCCTTGCTTGATCCTCGACCTGGATGTGATGGAGCGCAATCTGCGCCGCTATCAGGATTATTTCGACCGCCACGGAGTAGGCTTTCGCCCCCACATCAAGACCCACAAGATCCCCGCCCTGGCCCATCAGCAGTTGGCCCTGGGCGCTGTCGGCATCACCTGCCAAAAGCTGGGCGAAGTGGAGGTGATGGCCGATGCGGGGATTCGGGACATCCTGCTCTACTACAACATCCTCGGCCCGGCCAAATTGGAACGGCTGATCCGCCTGGCCCGGCGCACGGAGCTGAAAGTGACCGTGGACAACCTGAGCGTGGGCCAGGGCATCTCGGACGCGGCGGTGGCCGCCGGGATCGTGGTGGATGTGCTGGCAGAGATGGGCGGCCTCAACCACCGCACGGGCGCGCCCACGGTTTCCGAATTGCTGAGCCTGGCCCAGAACCTGGACCGTCTGCCCGGTCTGCGTCTGCGGGGCGTGGCGGTCTATCCCAGCGGCCCGGCCAATGGGGAGGCGATTGCCCAGGCCGTGGCCGGGTTGCAGCGGGCCGGGCTGAGTACGGAGATCGTCAGCGGCGGCGGCACACCGGATGCGTTTCTGGCCCACACGCTGCCGGAGATCACGGAACATCGATCCGGCACCTATATTTTTATGGACAAAATGATGGTCGAGGCCGGCATGGCCACGCTGGCCGACTGCGCCGTCACCGTCCTCACCACCGCAGCCAGCCGTCCCACAGACCAGCGGGCCATCTTGGACGGGGGCACGAAGACCTTTTCCAGCGACCGGGGGCTGCCTATGGGCCTGGTCGTGGACCATCCCGCGGCCAGCATTTACATGATGAACGAAGAACACGGCTATCTGGACATCAGCCAGTGTGACCCCAGCCCCCAACTCGGCGACCGTCTGCGGGTGATCCCCAACCACGTATGCGGCTGTATCAACATGCACGATGAAATCTATGGGGTGCGAGGTGACGAGGTGGAGGTGATATGGCAGATCCAAGCCCGGGGCAAAGTGCGCTGAGAAAGCTGGGGCAAAATCGTCCTATTCGGTGATGGCGGGATCAGGCCAGGGACGAGTGATGGGTGATGAGTGATGGTGAGGGTAGACGGCCTTTCATACACAATACACGATGTTCGATATTTTCTCCACCCGATTCTTGCGGTGATGGGGGGATCGAAGAAGCCCGGTTTTTGGTCAAAACCGGGCTTCTGGCTTGGCGGCTGCGCTCCCGCTAATCCAAACGAACGCGGGGATCCGGCGGCTCCACATCCGGGACTTTGGCCATAGCGGCCAGAAACTTCTCCCGGCTGCCGCGTTTGGCCCGCTCGGTGAGGTATTCCTCGGTGGCGATGGCGGTCTCGTGTACGGTATGCAAAATGTCGGCGCTGTAAAAGCGGTTGCCGCACCCGTCGCAGATGCCGACGGTTACATTTTCAAGAGTGACAACCCCGCTCTTGTGCTTGAAGGCTTCCCGTTCGACCAGTCTTGATCGCACGATGCCAGCACACTGGTCACATTCATATCCGTATTCCATATCACACGCACCTGCTTTTCGGTGTTGTCCAACACAAAATGTTGGAACGAGCTTCGCCAAGATAGTAAAAGGATACCACAGATGTCGTACGCGGCGCACAGGTGCTGTACGTGGCGTACAGATGCTGTGCGTACCGAACTTGTGGACCGCGTACCGAATCTGTACCCGACAAACACAGGCCGGGACGCCGGAGCGTCCCCCGGCATTCCCACGCGGAGCGTGGGAACGAGAGGTGGCTATGCTCGCTCCCACGCTCCGCGTGGGAGTGTAAACGGGCGCTCTGCGCCCAGTCTACCACCTCATCGTCACCGGAATCAGCCCGTCCAGCCCCGCATAGTTGCGAGCGCTGGAATAGCGCCAGTGGATCGGCAAATCCACATAGCCCCGGCGCACTGGGTTGTAGTGGATATACTCGATCTTCTGACGCATCATCTCATCCCCCTGGATCAGTTTGGGGTGAGAGCCTTCTTGCCAAAGCTGATAGGTTCGGTCCGATTTGTGAACCAACTTGTATTCGGACAGCCGATCCAACACATTGACCGCGCCCATCTCGGTGAGGCGGTCGATGATCTTGCGGGCTGTATAGGATTTGAACTTGCCGATCTCTTTCCCCAACTGTTCGGCGGCGGACACAACATGTGCGTGATTTTCCATGATCACATAGGCGTAGAGCGTCATGCGTCCCTGTTCCTGCAAATAGCGCAGGGAATCCAGCAGAATCTCCGCCGTGGCCCGGCTGCTAAAGACCGGAAGCCAGTTGACCACGGTCATGGTGATGAAGTGAGGCTGTCCGTTTTCCACGAATTGGTAGCGATCTCTGGCCATTGTTTCCTCCCCTTGTTCCCACGCGGAGCGTGGGAACACAAACGGGCGCTCTGCGCCCAGGGACGCCGGAGCGTCCCCCCGCATTCCCACGCAGAGCGTGGGAACGAGAACCGGAACCGACTATGCTCGCTCCCACGCTCTGCGTGGGAGCGGAAACGGGCGCTCTGCGCCCAGTCTGGCGTTATTCCATTTCTGGCAGCCCATGATCACATAGGCGTAGAGCGTCATGCGTCCCTGTTCCTGCAAATAGCGCAGGGAGTCCAGCAAGATCTCCGCCGTGGTCCGACTGCTGAAGACCGGCAGCCAGTTGACCACGGTCATGGTGATGAAGTGAGGCTGTCCGTTTTCCACGAATTGGTAGCGATCTCTGGCCATTATTTCCTCCCCTTGTTCCCACGCAGAGCGTGGGAACACAAACGGGCGCTCTGCGCCCAGGGACGCCGGAGCGTCCCCCCGCATTCCCACGCAGAGCGTGGGAACGAGAACCGGAACCGACTATGCTCGCTCCCACGCTCTGCGTGGGAACGGAAACGGGCGCTCTGCGCCCAGTCTGGCCCTATTCCATTTCGGGCAGCCCGGCCACAATTTTCACCGTCTCCACGCTGACATGCACGACCTGGCCGATTAGTTTGACGATGTAGCGGGGATCGTCCGAATACTGATTGGGGTCGTTGACGATGCCGCTGCGCTTGTCCACGTTGACTTGGTAGCGGTCGATGATCCATTCCAGGGCGGAACGGTTGCCCAGTTTGTAGTCGAAGATGGCGGGCGGGAGGCCGGCCAGGGTGAGGAAGTCGTTGTAGCGCAAGGAGCTTTTGTCCTTGGCCAGCTTCATTTTGTGGACGGCGAAGTTGAGCTTGGCCCCTTTGGTTTCGACCCAATCCAGGGCATATTCGGGCTGGGCTTCATAATTGACATGGAGGTCGGCCAGGGCGCGGCCAGCCTGGGCGAAGGCGTGGAAGTCCGGGGCGAAGGGCAGACGGGGCAGGGCGCGGCGCAGGTTGGCGGCGTATTTCTCTCGATAGGCGGGGTGATGGAGCAGGGCGTAGACGTAGTGGAAGATGGCCCATTTGTCGATGGATGGGTCGGCATAATGGTCCTGGAACTGGGCCAGCGCCCAGTCGGTGATGTTCTCTCGCCGGTGGCTGCCGTCCTCGTCGTAGGTGTAGAAGGGGAAGCATTGGGCACTGGCCCCCGCGCCGACGATATGCAGATCGGCAATGCGGTCGGTCATCAGCGCCATGAAGGGCTTTTCCGAGCCACGGTCGGTTAGAGAAATGAGTCTATTATCGGTTGACAGATTGGAGAATACCATCGGGAACTGACTTCGTCGGTGAACCAAAACATCATCAAAATACAGGTGCTGCTTGCAGAATGGTCGATAAACCGCACCAAAGAGTTTCGCTTCATCAAAGTCTGCCTTTTGCCCTCTTGCGAGACATTCCTTCAATCTGCTGCTCCAGCTAATCTTTGAGTCGTCGCTCAGAATAAAACTGTCCAACTTGGCGTTTCGATTCGTCCGACTCTGCCAACGATCCACCTCTGCATTGTACGTCACCAAAAGCTTTCGGACATTCAAACCAGCAGCAATTTTATCAAAATTATACAGCCATGCGTCTTTGTTGGTTTGTGCGCCAACGCTTTGAATCAAGAAGATCGAACCGTCCGAGTCGTGTGCGTCACTTCGATTACTCAACGGTAGAAACGTGTCGAACTCGGCTTCCATGCCCTCGGTCAGCCATCGGGAATTCTGGTTGGGCGTGATCTCCTGCCATTTGACGCCGTTGACGTCCCGGCTTTGATCGAGAAAGTCGTACTTTTGCCCCTTGCGCCAAAACTCATCGACCCGGGCGTAGTAAACACGTTTGTCCGCTGGCAGCAATCCCTCGGCCCGACGCACCAAAAAGGCGATGCTCACCCCTACTTGAATGCCAAAGACGTTGTGGGTCGTGCCGGAGAGCTTGGGGTTTTTGCGCACATTTCCGCCCAAATCCAGCACGTACACCGCATCAAATTCCTCACCCAAACAGCGCCGCATCCCATCAAAAGAGAGGTCGTCCACATAGCTGCCGTTGGAAATATAGGTGACAATCCCCTCCTCCCCGATCCGGTCCGAGGCCCAGCGGAAGGCTTTGACATAGGGGTCGGAGAGGGCGTTTTTGTTGGTGGCCTTGGACGCGGCGGCGTAGGTCTCGGCCACCCGCTTGTCCACCACGGGGTAGCTACGGTTTTTGTTGTTGTCGTTCTCGTTCACCTGCCAGGCGTTGTACGGCGGATTGCCGATCACCACGGTGATGTCCGCGGCCTGCTGGCGCTGCACCCGCTCCGTGTTCTCCGGGGCAAAGAGGCTGGGCTGCAAGCCTTCGGCCAGGTCAAAGGTGTCCACCAAACAGATGCCGGGGAAGGGCACATACGCCCCGGTCATCTCAAAATACTCGTGCTCGATGTTCATGGCGGCAATGTAATAGGGCAGGAGCATGACCTCGTTGCAGTGCAGGGCGTCGGCATATTTGGCGGGCAGACGGCTCAACTTGCCCTCTTCCTGCAAATGGCGCATGACCCGCAGGATGAAGTTGCCCGTGCCCACAAAGGGGTCCAGCACATGCACGCCAGGGTCCGCCAGCCCCCGGCCAAACTCCCGCTGAAGTAGCACATCCACCGAGCGCACCATGAAATCCACAATGGGCTGCGGCGTGTAGACGATGCCGTGGGTGTCCGCCACCTTGACCGAAAAGCCCTGGAAGAAGTTCTCGTAGACCGTGTTGAGGAAATCCTGCTTTTGCGAAAAGTCCTCGATGGTGGCCGCGGTGGATTCGATGGCCCCATAAAAGCGGTCCAGGGGCTTGAAGAAGTCGTGGCGGCTGAACTGTTGGCTGGTCAAGGCCCGGATCACGGTCTCGATCTCGGCGGCGATGGCGTTGCGGTTCACAAAATCCGGGTTGTTGAAGACCCGGCGGAAGATGCGTTCCGTGAGCAAATGCTGGATCAGCATCTCCTCCACGGCCTGGTCCGCCAGGTTGGGGTTGATGGTCTCCCGGCACAGATTGGCGAAATTATCGAAGGCGATGATGAACTTCTTGTTGGCCCGCCGCTCCCGCTCGATCAGATCGATCAGGGCCTGGGCCAGCTTGGGCACTTCGTTTTTGAACTCGCCCACGGCCTCTTGCCAGCGCTCAAAGGCCGGGGGCTGATAGGTGAAGAAGACGCGCAGGGCCTCGACCAGATCGTCCGGCTCCGTGATGGGGCCATCAAAGACCCGGTTGCCATCCTGCACCACCACCGCCCGCTCTGGGGCCTGAAAGATGATGTTCTCCTTGGGATAGCCGACCTGGAACTTCTTTTTGATCTCCACGTCCAGATCATCGGCGCTGTCCTTGGCCTCCCAATAGCCGTAGGGCAGCTTGAAGGCGTCCAGCAGCGCGCCGTCCACGCGGATGACCCGTCCGCCCCGCTTCAACACATACTGCTCGCCCAGGGTCAGATCCGCGCCCCGAGTCGCCGCCCGCAGCAAATTGGCAAAAGCCGGGGCCACCGCCCCCTCCCCAAACAGACTGAGTTGGGCCAGCCCCTCCAGTTCGGCGTAATAGTCGGCAACAGCTTTGTGGGTTGGCTTGAGGGTGAAGGAGATCATGGGGTTCTGTCCTGGAGGAAAAAGGATGAATACTTGCTCGCTCCCACGCGGAGCGTGGGAGTGTAAACGGGCGCTCTGCGCCCAGGGACGCCGGAGCGTCCCCCTGCATTCCCACGCGGAGCGTGGGAACGAGAACTGCGAGAACTGGCTATGCTCGCTCCCACGCTCCGCGTGGGAGCGCAAACGGGCGCTCTGCGCCCAGGGACGCCGGAGCGCCCCCCTGCATTCCCACGCGGAGCGTGGGAACGAGAACTGCGAGAACTGGCTATGCTCGCTCCCACGCTCCGCGTGGGAGTGTAAACGGGCGCTCTGCGCCCAGGGACGCCGGAGCGTCCCCTTGCGTTCCCACGCGGAGCGTGGGAACGAGAACTGGCTATGCTCGCTCCCACGCTCTGCGTGGGAGTGCAAACGGGCGCTCTGCGCCCAGGGACGCCGGAGCGTCCCCTTGCATTCCCACGCGGAGCGTGGGAATGAGAACTGGCTATGCTCGCTCCCACGCTCCGCGTGGGAGCGCAAACGGGCGCTCTGCGCCCAGGGACGCCGGAGCGTCCCCTTGCATTCCCACGCGGAGCGTGGGAACGAGGCTTTATTGTAGCACCCAGGCGGGGAAGTGGGCAACCGTCCGATCATGCAACCACTGCCGGGGCGCTTCAGCCCCCGGCGGACGATGCCACCAGTGGATTGCTTGAATTCCACCATTGAAACAAACCCATTCCACCATTGAAATGAGGTCGTTTCAATGGTGGAATGAATCAATTGCAATGGTGCTTTGACCTCATTCCACCAGTGCAATCAAAGCCCATCTTGACCCCACCCCGCCTTCGTGCAAAGAATCCTTTTGCACTATACTTAACCCGTTGACGGCCTCATGATCCCATGAGACCAAACAGCCTGCCCATCACACCCTAAAACCCGAAAGAGCAACCCATGCGAACACGAACCCTGTTTAACGACAACTGGCTCTATGCCGCCGAAAAGCTGGAGCTGTCCGCGGCGGACAGTCAATTCCAGGCCGTCACCCTGCCCCACACCAACAAGCGCTTCCCCCATCACAACTTTGATAACCTGGACTACCAGTTTATCTCCACCTATCGCAAGCGCTTTGATTTCTCGCCCAAACCGGCCGAGGAACAGACCGTGTTTTTGGACTTCGCCGGGGTCATGCTGGCCTGCACGGTCTACTTGAACGGCACCCTGCTCACGGAGCATCTGGGCGGATATATTTCGTTTTCGGTGGACATCACGGACGTGGTGACCGAGGGCGAGAACGTACTCACGGTCAACGTGGACTCCCGGGAGCGCAAGGACATTCCGCCCTATGGCCACTTGGTCGATTACCTGACCTTTGGCGGCATCTATCGGGATGTGTTTTTGCGGACCGTGACCCCCACCCATCTGGAAAATCTCTTTGTCAGGCCGACGGATGTGTTGACGGCCCCGCAGCTTGCGTGCGAAGTGCGCCTCAACCAGATCGGGCCGGGCCTCAGCCTGAAAGCCCAATTGCTTGACCCAACCGGCCAGGAGATCGCCGTCACCGCCACCACGCCGGACCAGGCCACCACGAGTTTGGCCTTCCCCACCCTGCCGGAGGTCAGCCTGTGGGATCTGGACACCCCCACCCTGTACACGGTGCAGGTCTCCCTCTTTGAGGACGGCGTTGAACTGGATACGCTCTCCACCCGCTTCGGCTTCCGCACGGCGGAGTTCCGCCCGGACGGGGGGTTCTATCTCAACGGGCAACGCACGTCCCTGATCGGTCTCAACCGCCACCAGACCTATCCCTTTATCGGTGCGGCGGCCCCGGCCCGGCTGCAACGCCAGGATGCGGAGATCATCAAGCACGAGCTGGGCTGCACCATCGTGCGCACCTCCCACTATCCCCAATCCCCCTACTTTTTGGACCGCTGCGACGAGATCGGTCTGCTGGTCTTCGAGGAAGTCACGGGTTGGCAGCACATCGGGGACGCGGCGTGGCAGGCCATCACCCTGGGCGAACTGGCCGGGTTGATCGAGCGGGACCGCAACCACCCGGCCATCATCGCTTGGGGCGTGCGCATCAACGAATCCCACGACAACGACGACTTTTATACACGCACCAACGCCCTGGCCCACAGCATGGACCCCACCCGGCAGACCGGCGGCGTGCGCTTCTTCCTGGGCAGTTCGTTCCTGGAGGATGTGTACACCTACAACGACTTTTCCAACACGGTGATCGATCCGCCGAATGTGCCCCATCTGATCACCGAGTTCGCCGGCCACATGTTCCCCACCAAAATTTTTGATCATGAAGAACGCTTGATCGACCACGCCCTGCTCCACACCAAAGTCCAAAATCTACAACTGGGCAACGACCGGGTGGCCGGGGCCATCGGCTGGTGCGCCTTCGACTACAACACCCATATCGAGTTCGGCTCCGGGGACCGCATCTGCTATCACGGGGTCATGGATATCTTCCGCCTGCCCAAGTGGGCC
This sequence comes from Caldilineaceae bacterium, assembly GCA_018003515.1. Taxonomy (GTDB): domain Bacteria; phylum Chloroflexota; class Anaerolineae; order Caldilineales; family Caldilineaceae; genus JAGNDO01. The sequence continues at coordinate 3,418 of JAGNDO010000074.1, read as the reverse complement.
GCCTATTTCTACGGCAGCCAGCAATCCCCGGCCAAGCGCATCGTCCTCCAAGCTGCCACCCATTGGACCATGGGCGACCGTTCCGGGGGGGGCAACAACCCCCTCACGGTCTTCAGCAACTGCGACGAGGTGGAGATCATCGTCGGCGAACTCTCCGCGGGCCGCTTCCAGCCGGATCGGGCCGCCTATCCCCATCTGCCCCATGCCCCCTTCACCATCCACGGGCTGGACAAATTCGGTGCCTGGGGGCAGGCCAAATTCTACGATCTGCACATCGTCGGCTACCTGGGCGGGGAGATCGTGGCCAAACAGTCTATCGCCGCCAGCCGTCTGCCCAAGGCCCTGACCCTCTCCACGGACACAGCCCAGCTCTATGCCGACGGGGCCGACATGACCCGGCTGATCGTGCGCATCACCGACGAATTTGGCAATCCCCTGCCCTACGCGGTGAAGGTAGTCACTTTTGAGTTGGACGGCCCGGCTGAGTTAATCGGCGAAAACCCCTTTCCACTTCTTGGGGGCCAGGCGGCCTTGTATGTCAAAAGCCGCCATCAGCCGGGGACCGTCACCGTGCGTGCCCAAGTGTCAGGGCTACCGGAAGCAGTGGTTTCGTTGGAGATCGTTGCGCCCTAACCCCGCTAACACACAGAACACGAAGCCGCCCGGAGCAATGCTCCGGGCGGCTTCGTATTCCAACTCCTCGCACCCACGCTCTGCGTGGGCGCAAAATGGGCGCTCTGCGCCCAGGGGACGCAGGAGCGTCCGCCGGCATTCCCACGCGGAGCGTGGGAACGAGCATGGGGTGATTTTCACCCCTTCACCCGCTCACCCCTTCACCCGCTCACCCCTTCACAGAACCCACCATCACATAAAAGTGATCGTGGTGCAGTTCCCCGTCTTTTTCTTCGACGTTCATCTTTTTGCGCTCTTCAGCGGATAAATTCTGCATAATTTTGTGAATTTCGGCCACATTGGCGGCGGAGACCTGGTGGGTCAAGGATGAGACGGGCCGGTGTTTGGTGTACGGCTCCACCACCTCCACGGTCAGGCCATGCTCCGTGAGCAGACGCGCCCACTCGCTGGGGCGATATTGGCGCACGTGGGATTCGTCGTGCAGCCAGTCCAGCCGGTTCATGGTCACATCTACAAAGTCGTCCTCGGCCACGCTGCGGTCGTCGATCACCATGCGCCCGCCGGGCCGTAGCACCCGCACCATCTCCGCCAAGGCCGTGTGGATGTCGGAAAAGTGGTGGGCGGCCCGGCGACAGGCCACAATATCGAACTCCCCGTCGGCGTAGGGCAGGTCGTGGGCGTCGGCCAACTGAAAGACCACGTTGGGGATACCCCGCTGGCCCCGCAGCTTCTCCCCCTCGGCCAACATCTGCGGGGTGATGTCCGTGGCGATCACCTCCGCCACGTGGGGGGCCAGGGCAAAGGCCGTGTGCCCCGTGCCCGTGGCCACATCCAGGGCGCGGGCGTCCGGCGTGGGCCGGGCCATCTCCACCACCCGGCCCAAGACTTCCGGATCCGAATGGCATTTGCTCGTGGTGTAAAAGGCCGCCCGCTCGCCAAAGATCTGCTGGGCGCGTTCTTCTGTGCTGGACATGGATTCCTCCTTAACTGGTAATACTTTGGAAAGTCGCCACCAAGATGGGAAGGATGGCGGTGATGTCCGCCGAGGCCACAGAAAGCTCATGACAAAATGTCCCGCAGATGCTATACTCCATGACATCAGGCACAGTTACGATGGCTCGAAATCAGGTTGATCCCTGAATGCACGGGAGGGGTTCCATGCCGATCGGCTCAGATAGATTATCCACGTACCAAGAAATTCTCCAAGATCTCAACCGGTTGACGGTTGAAGAGCAGCTATCCCTCATCACCGAAATTGTCTCAAATTTGCGAAACACCGTTCGCAGCGAAGACGATTTGGTGGAAGTAGACTACTTGGCAAAGTCCCCCGCCTTTCGACGCCTGGCCGAAAGTGGCTTGGGCGAGATAGGCCAGGGATTGGCCCACCCCGTGGCGTCATTGCTCCGTGAGCTATGAGATCTTCAGCGGCTTCCGTGTGGGGCAGGTGGCGGGGTTGGCGGTCGTGGGGGTCTGCGCGTGGGGGTTGGGGCGGCGAAGTCAGCCCACGGAAAGCTGATGACAAGATGCTTTTCACATGCTATAATCCATGACATCAAGCGGAGTTACGTTTCCTCGAAATCAAATTGTCCCCTGAATGCACGGGAGGGTGCCCATGACGATCAGCGTAGATAGGTTATCCACGTATCAAGAAGTACTCCAGGATCTCAAACGGTTGACGGTTGAAGAGCAGCTATCCCTCATTACCGAAATCGCCTCAAGTTTGCGGAATACAATTCGCAGCGAAGACGATTTGGTGGAAGTAGAGTATTTAGCAAAATCCCCAACCTTTCGACGACTGGCCGAACGTGGTTTGGATGAGATAGAGCAAGGGTTGGCCCGACCCGTGGCGTCATTGCTCCGTGAGCTATGAGATGTTGACCAACCCCCGCCCCTCGCAATTCGCCCTCGCCCCCCTCGCCCCCCCCTCACCCCTTACTGATCACCAACAACATCCCATCCCCCACCGAAATCTGCGCCTCGCGCCCGGCCAACTCATTGCTGACGCCCCGCGTACTCCCCAGCCGCAACGTCGCATCCGCCAACGGATAGGCCAGGCCGGTGTAGGTGACGCCGGTCACCACTTCGCTCAGGGGCACGGCGCTGACCGTGGACCCCGGCTCCCCCCCCACGGTGATGGTCTCCCCGCCCCGCACGACTTGGGCCAGCTCGTCCCCTTCGGCCAAAGAGAGGGGGACCGGCCACTCTCGCCGGGCCAGGAGCAGCAGGTTGGAGAGGGTCTGGTCCAGCCGTCCGCCCAAGGCGCCGACCAGCAGCACCGCGTCCGCCCCGTCCCGGATGGCCCGGTCGATGGCCAGGTCCAGGTCCGTCTTGTCCTTGGCCACGGGATGTTCCTCGATCTCCACCCCCGCCGCCCGCAGCTCCGCCACCACGCCGCCGGACAGGCTGTCCAGATCCCCCACCACCACGTCGGGCCGCCGTCCCAGGGCCAGACAGTGCATGGTCCCCCCGTCCGCCCCGATCAAATAGTCGTCCGCCCGCAGCCACGCCGCCAGCCGGGCATAGTCGCCCACCACCCCATTCACAAAAATCACCGCACGCATACCGACTCCTTCAAAAATAGGCCACGGATTCCACGGATCGAACGGATTTTTACGGATCAAAAAAAGATCCGTTTGAATCCGTTCGATCCGTGGAATCCGGTAGGACTGCACGATAGCGTGATGTCATGGACACCACTTTTCGATGAGTTTCAGAGTCTCTTTTGAGTGTCGTCCGCGGCGCTTGGGCGGCGTCCACCGAGGTGGAGGAACCCGGTAGGACCAGA
>JAGNDO010000073.1:3072-26444 GCA_018003515.1 Caldilineaceae bacterium | reverse complement strand
TATTCTCTCTTTTCATCTGGAGGCCGCCACATAAGTCCATTGTCTTGATTTCCCTTTGACCACCGGCACAAACCCCCTCCTTTCGTGCCTTCTTCTGTTGCCTCTGCCCCATATTGAGAATTGCTGCATCTCCTAATCCCACCTTCAACAGACTTATGCTATACTATTGCGGTTGATGAAACGACCAGCGCGCCCGCATCGAATGATCCGGGCGCGTTTCCACGCCTTTTGGGATCGAATTGGGAACGAATGCCATGCTACGAACAAAACTAGACCACTGGTGCGAAGCCATCATCGAAGCTGGGTGGCTGGCCGCGTTGATCGTGACCCCCCTCTTTTTCAACGTCTTTTCCAGCCGGGTCTTCGAGCCGGACAAGATCAGTTTGGTGCGCACCACCGCGCTGATCATGCTGTTGGCCTGGCTGATCAAGCTGATCAACGGCGGCCCGGCCTTCTTGCCCGCCCACGGTTCGTCGGCCAGATCCGGTGAGGATCAAGCTGAACCAGCCGCGGAACAGTCCTGGCTGGGGCGGATGGTTCGGACCCCCTTTGTGCTGCCCGTCCTCCTGATCCTCTTTTCCTACGGCATCAGCACGGCCCTGAGCGTGGCCCCCCGGGTCAGTTGGTGGGGATCCTATCAGCGGCTCCAAGGCACCTATACCTTTGTCAGCTATGTGATCATCGCCCTGCTCACCGCCGCCCATCTGCGCACCCCGGACCAGATCCGGCGCCTACAGCACACGGTGATCCTGACCAGTCTGCCTATCGCCATCTATGGCATTGTGCAGAAGATGCAGTTGGACCCCCTGCCCTGGGGCGGTGACGTGGTGGAGCGGGTGGCGGGCAACGCCGGCAACGCCATCTTCCTCAGCGCCTACCTGATCATGGCCTTCTTCCTCACCCTGGAACGGGTCTACAGCAGCTTTGCCTATCTGCTCACCACGGACCCCAACAACGAGGGCTATGATGCGGGCAAGGAGTTGCCCAGCACCCTGGCCGGGGGCATTTTTACCTTTATCCTCTTGGTCCAGGCCATCGCCATCGTCTTCACCCAGAGCCGTGGTCCCTGGCTGGGCTGGGCCGCTGGATTGTATATTTTCGTCCTTCTCCTCGTCTCCGGTCTGCGCCCCAAGAACTATCGTCTCCTCACCTCCATGTGGGTGGCCCTGCTGGTTTTTGGCGCGGTCGGCCTGGGGCTGATCAACACAGTCTTTGCCGATGTGGTGCAGCCCATCCCCTATGTGGGGCGGCTGGCCCAGATGTTGGAGACCGGCGGCGGCACGGGCCGGGTGCGTGTGCTGATCTGGGAAGGGGCCTCTAACATGGTGGCCCCCCACGAAGCCCTGGTCTTCCCCGACGGCGAAGCGGACAAGGTCAATTTCATCCGCCCCCTGGTCGGCTACGGTCCCGAAGCCATGTGGGTGGCCTTCAACAACTTCTATCCGCCCGAACTGGCCCAGCTTGAGGCCCGCAACGCCAGCCCGGATCGATCCCACAACGAAACCTGGGACAGCCTGGCCATCACCGGCGGCCTGGGCTTTGTGGCCTACGTGGCCCTCTTCTTCGCCGTCTTCTACTACGCCCTGCGCTGGCTGGGGCTGATCGCCAACCGCCGGGATTCGTGGCTCTTCTTGGGGCTTTGGGTTGGCATGGGGGCCGTGGTCAGCGGACTCTTTGTGGCCCTGCTGGATGAAGGCGTGGCCTACTTCGGGGTGGCCTTACCCCTTGGCTTCATCATGGGCTTCATCACCTATGTTACCCTGGCCGTACTCTTTCTGCACCCCAAGCTGGCCTTTGATCGGGCCAACACCCCCCGCCAACTGTTGTTGATCGCTCTGCTGGCCACAGTCGCCGCCCACTTTGTGGAGATCCACTTCGGTATCGCCATCGCCGCCTCTCGCGTCTATTTCTGGATACTGAGCGCCTTCATCTTCACCCTGGGCATGGATCTGGCCAAGCCCGACCCCCTGGCCTTCGAGCGGATCACCGACGATCTGCCGACCCCAAGCAAAGAGGCCGATCTCCCCACCGGCGGACGCAAGGGCCGCAAACCCCGCCGCACCCCGGCCCCCGTGCGCAGCCGCAGCGCCAGCCAGCCCTCCGCCCTGCCCGCCACGGTGATGGCGGATCTGATGATCTTCTTCACCCTGGTCTTTATCTATTCGTCCAACCCCACGGGCAAATCCAACCCCTTCTCCATCCTCTTCGGCAGCGTCACCACCCGCATGGAGAACGGTGCCAGCGTCTTCAGCCCTGGGCTGCTTTTGCTCATGTTTTTCTCTTGGTTGATGGCCGGGCTGATCGGGTTGGCCATGGAGTCCCTGCGCCAGCGCCGGGCCCCAGGCCTGACCTGGTGGGCCAGAGGACTGGGTCTGCACGCTGGGCTGATCTGGGGCGGATGGCTGATCTACGGCTTGGTCCAGGCCAGCCGACTCACCCCCATGTCGGGTTCGGCCAGTTTGGTGGAACAATTGGACCGGGTGGCCGGTCACTTCACAGTCTACAGTTGGCTATTGATCCTGTGGATTGTGGCCGCCGGCACAGTCTTCGCCTGGCCGTGGATGCGGGAACGGGCCGCAGCCGCAGGCAGCCGGTTGTGGATCAGCCTGGGGGCCGGCGCGGTGATGGCTGTACTCTTCTTCACCTTTATCAGCAACGTCAACATCTCCCTGGTGCGGGCGGACATCTATTACAAACAGGGGCAGCAGTTTGACAGCAGCGGCAACTGGGTCAGCAGCATCGAACTCTATCGCCAGGCCCTGGAAGTACGTCCCACGGAAGATCACTATTTGCTCTTCCTGGGCCGGGGCTATTTGGAGCAGGCCCGACAGTCCCCCCAAGAGGGCACCTACAGCTTCCCCTCCGAGCTGAATTTACAGGAAGTGTTGAACACCCGGCCCGAACTGGTGGCCGCCATGGGCCAAAACGAACTCCTGCGCGGGGCGGAGACCGTGCTGCTGGAAGCCCAGCGGCTCAATCCCCTCAACACGGACCACACGGCCAACCTGGCCCGGCTCTATCGCAGTTGGGCCGACTTCTCCACCTCTGCCGAGCAGCGCCAAGAGAAGCTGGACCTGAGCCTGAAATACTATGACATCGCCGTGCGCCTCAGCCCCAACGCCGCCCATCTGTGGAACGAAAAGGGCATCCTCCACGTCTCCCGGGGCGAGAATGACCTGGCCCTGGCCGCCTACGAGAAAAGCCTCTCCTTGGACGACAAGTTCGACCAAACCTATCTGCTCCTGGCCGAGCAGTACGAACGGGCCGGGGAGGCGGACAAACTGATGCAGATTCTGGAGACGGCCAAGGTGAAATCTCCCCTCAACGTCCAGGTGCGCAGCTATTTGGGCGTGGTCCTGGCTCGGCAGGGGGATCTGCAAGGCGCGGTGGACGCCAACCTGGAAGCGGTTGACTTGGCCCCCACCGACCTGGTCACCCTGCGCAACCTGACCCTGCTCTACCGAGACCTCAACCAGACCGAGGTGGCGGTGGAGTGGGGGCTGCGGGCCTTGGCCAACGTGGGCGGGGATACCGCCACGGAGATGCAGATGCGCCAGGTGGTGGCGGGTCTTTATCAGATCTTGGGCAACTTTGATGGCATGGCCCAGCAATACGAAGGCATGCGGGTCTTGGCCCCCAACGACACCGGCGTGTTGAACCAACTGGTCAATCTCTACTTGCAACAGAGCCGCCAGAACGACGCCCTGGAGACCTTGCAAGCCCTCAGCACCCTGGAACCGACCAACTACGAGCATCCCCTGCGCATCGCCCAGATCTATGCCCAACAGGCCCAGGTGGACGCTGCCCGCCAGTTTGCCCAACAGGCCCTGCAACTGGCCCCAGCCGAACAGCTTCCCGCCGTGCAACAGTTTGTGGACTCCCTTACCCCATGACTCCCTATCTTCTGATGGCCCTCAGCGCCCTGATCTTGGCTATCGGCGGCACCCCCGCGGTGCGCTGGCTGGCCCTGAAACTGGGCGTCATCGACAAGCCCGCCGCCCGCAAGATCCACGCCGCGCCCGTGCCCCTGTTGGGCGGGGTGGCCATCTACGGCGCGTTCATCGTGGCCCTGCTGCTCTTTGGGGATCGCCGCTATGTGAACGAAGTGGTCGGCATCTTTGTGGGGGCCTCTCTGGTCAGCTTAATGGGGGCCATCGATGACAGCCGAGGGCTTGGGGCCTACGTCAAACTGGCCGGACAGGTGATCGCCGCCGGCATCCTGGTGTTGAGCGGGGTGCAGGTGCAGTTGGGACCGGTCTGGCTCAATGTGGCCATTACCATGGTCTGGGTGGTGGGCATCACCAACGCCATGAACCTGCTGGACAACATGGACGGTCTTTCCGGCGGCATCGCCATGATCGCCGCCATCTTTTTTACCCTGTTGGCCGCCCTCAGCCACCAATATCTGGTGGGGGCCTTGGCGGCCACCTTGGCCGGGGCCAGCGCCGGGTTTCTCTTCTACAACTGGAACCCGGCCTATATCTTCATGGGGGATGCGGGCAGCCTCTTCTTGGGCTTTCTGCTCTCCGCCGTGGCCATCAAACTGCGTTTCCCTTCCAACAGCCTCACCGTGACCTGGATGATCCCGCTTTTGGTGCTGGCCATCCCCATCTTTGACACCAGCCTGGTCTTCATCAGCCGTCTGCGCCGGGGCCAAAACCCCCTGACCACGCCGGGCAAGGATCACATCAGCCATCGGCTGGCCTTTCTCACCGGCAGCCGCCGGGAAGCCGTGCTGATCTGCTATCTGCTGGCTGCGGCAGTCGGCTTGACCGCCGTCTTCGTGGCCGAGGCCAATCTGCTAGAGGCCATCGGCGTGGCCGCAACCGTCCTCCTCACCGCCGCCTACTGGATCTGGCGCTTCGAGTTCCGCCAGGGCGGCGTGCGGGCGTAGGGGAGTGGGGGGTTGGGGGGGGTGGGGATTGGGGATCCGGAAACCGGGGATTCCATACGGAGTTAAGTCACTTTTCGCTTTACGATCTATTCCATTCGCAATTTGCCATTCGCAATTTGCAATTTGCCATTTGCCATTCGCCATTCGCAACCAAAGGAGTCAATTTTGTTCTCGCAATCCCGTCAATCAATCTCAAACGGTCGGCGCTTTTTGATGCTGACCGTACTGCTTTTGGCAGTACTCGCCCTGGCCGCCTGTGGTGGAGCCGTTGCCCCTGGCATTGATGCCGCCACCCCCGCCGCCTCTGCCCCATCCCTGGAAGCAACTCCTGTGCCTGCCCCCGTCTCCTCGGCGGATATGCCGGCCAACCCTCTGGATCGGGACGGCATGTACACCTCCCCGCCGGAGATGACCATTGATCTGGCCAAGGTCTACTATGCCACCATCAACACGGACAAGGGCGTCATCGTGGCCCAACTCTTTGCGGATCGGGCACCGATCACGGTCAACAACTTTGTCTTCCTGGCCCGGCAAGGCTTTTACAACAACACCACCTTCCACCGGGTGATCGACGGCTTCATGGCCCAGGCCGGGGATCCGGCTGGCACGGGCGCGGGCGGACCTGGCTATGACTTTGCGGACGAGTTCTACCCCGGCCTGGGCTTTGACCGCCCCGGTCTGCTGGCGATGGCCAACCGGGGACCGGCCACCAACGGCAGCCAATTCTTCATCACCCTGGCCCCCACGGACTGGCTCACAGGTGCCCACACCATCTTCGGCGAAGTGATCGAAGGCGCGGATGTGCTGGATCTGATCACCCGCCGAGACCCCAACGCCGCCCCGGACTTTGAGGGCGACCTGCTCATCTCCATCACCATCGAGGAGCGGGACAGCAGTGTGCTGCCCACCCCCTCCCCGGCTCCGCCCACGGCTACCCCCACGCCGACCCCCACTCCCTTTGCCCCCAGCGACGTCCAGGGCAGCATTGACGGCTCCAACCGTCTGTTGGCCGACATGACCGCGCCGGAGCGCATCGCCTACTTCAACATCGAGCCGGCCCTGGTTATTGACACCAGCCTGACCTACAAGGCCGTCATCTCCACCACCCAGGGCGAGCTGACCCTGGATCTCTTTGTGGACAAGGCCCCCTTGGCCGTGAACAACTTTGTGTTGCTGGCCAACCTGGGTCTCTTTGACGGCACCCCGGTCAACCAGGTGACGCCGGGCGAGGCCATGATCTTCGGTGCCCTGGACAACACCCCCAGCGGCGATGCCGGCTATCTGCTCAACAGCGAGACCAGCGCGGAGATCGCCCTGACCAAGGGCGTGGTCAGCTATATCCCGCTGCAAATTAATCCCCCGGACCCCACCATCAGCAGCAGCAGCATCATCCTGGTCGCCCTGGGCGATGTCCCCACCGAGGTTCTGGGCTTCTACAGCTTCTTCGGCCAGATCACCGAGGGGCTGGAACTGCTGGACTTGCTCACCATCGAGGACATGATCGTCTCTGTGACGATTGTGACGGAATAAGAAATATCGAGTAGTGCGTATCGAGTATTTCGTTGCGTTGAAAATTCGTGGTTTATTTGGAACACGCTAGGTCAACAACACGGGATACTCGATACGTATTACTCGATACACAACTCAACACGAAAGGCAACACCATGAAACAATACAACCGACCCCCCTCCACGGTGATCGATACGGCCAAGAGCTATACCGCCACCATCAAAACCAACAAGGGTGACATCGCAGTGAAGCTGGAGGCCGCCAAGACCCCGGTCACGGTGAATAACTTTGTCTTCCTGGCCCAAGACGGCTACTACGACGGCATCGTCTTCCACCGGGTGATCCCGGACTTTATGGTCCAGACCGGCGACCCCACGGGCACCGGTCGGGGCGGCCCTGGCTACAAGTTCAAGGACGAGTTTGACGCCAGCCTGCGCCACGCCGTTCCCGGCATCCTGAGCATGGCCAACGCCGGACCTGGCACCAACGGCAGCCAGTTCTTCATCACCCACGTCGCCACCCCCTGGCTGGATGGCAAGCACTCCGTCTTCGGCTCCGTCACCAGCGGCCAGGACGTGGTGGACGCCATCGTGCAGGGCGACAAGATTGTGACGATTGAGATTGTGGCGGAATAGTCAGAGATTGGGCGATTGAGAGATTGGGAGATTTTCCCCTCGCCCCTCGCAATTCGCCCCTTCCACAGAGACCCGGTCAACCCTTGGCCGGGTCTCTGCGCGGGTGGAACAATTTGGGGGCGGGGTCCGTCTTAGAATGCACTGACCCCAAAACTGCCCCTCGACAGAGGACGCGGATTGGTCTATGATACAGAGACAAAACTTTCATCGGGATCTCCCCGATTCCACCACCCAGGAGGAAACATGGCGCGCAGAAACGCCCAACCCCAAACCCAATCAACCCACCGTGCCACCCGCAACCGGCCTGGACGTCTCGTTTTCGCCCTGATCCTGGGCCTGTTGTTGATCGGCTGCGCCTCCGCCAGTTCATCGAGGAGTGTGCAGGCGGCCACGGTCGGGGTCACCAACCAAGGAGGTGAAGCCGTGATGGTTTCGTCTATGTCCGTCAGCGAGTTCGCCCCCGGCCAGCCGGTCGGAGAGGGCGGGCTTGTCTTTGGCCTGAGCGATGGCACCCCCGGCGGCGACGCCGTGGCCCAACTCCCCGTCGCCCCGGCAGAACCCCTCTCCGCGGACGAGACTGCGGCCCTGATCGCCCGCCTGGCCGCCCTCACCGGCCAGATCGGGGACAAGGTGGACTTCAACCTGCCCGAAGCCATCCTGCCCCCGCCCCGGCCCGGCGATACGGTGGAAAGCACCTTCCCGCCCCAGGAAGATTTGGCCCCACCCGTCCAGCCGGACCCCGGCCCCCTGGCCGTTCTGCGCTACAGCCCGGTTGGCGATGTCGCCCTGGCCCCCTTCCTCAGCGTCACCTTCAACCAGCCTATGATCCCCTTGACCAGCCTGGAAGATATGGCCGATTTGGACATGCCAGTGAAACTCACCCCCCAGCCCGAGGGCACATGGCGTTGGGTGGGCACCAAGACCGTCCTTTTCGAGCCGACCACCCGCTTCCCTATGGCCACGGAATACGAAGTGGCCGTGCCCGCGGGCATCGTCTCCCAGGCCGGCAAGACGCTGGACCAGACGGTGACATGGACCTTCACCACGCCGCCGCCGACCTTGCAGAACAGTTATCCCGGCGGCCAGACCGTGCGCAACCCGATCTTTTTTGCCGCCTTTGACCAGCAGATCGATCCCGCCGCTGTGCTGAAAACCGTGGCGATCACGGCTGGTGGCCAGACCTTCACCGCCACCCTGGTCACGGCGGATGAGGTGGCGACGGATTTCAGCGTGGTCCAGGCGGCCAAGAGTGCCGGGGAGGGCCGCTGGCTGGCCTTCCGGGCCGGGGATCTGCTGCCCTATAACACCACCGTCACCGTGAACATCGGCCCCGGCACCCCCTCTGTGGAAGGGCCGCGCACGACCGAAACCGTGCAGAGCTTCAGCTTCACCACCTTTGGCCCCATGAGCGTGACCGACGCCGGGTGCAGTTGGGGAACCCAATGCCCGCCCCTGGCTCCCTGGTACGTCAACTTCAGCAACGCCATCAATATGGACGGCTTTGACCCGGCCATGGTCGTCTTTAATCCGGCCCTGCCTGGGGCCAAAATTGATATTTATGGCAATACCATGAATATCCAAGGCCGCTCGTCTGGCCGCACGACCTATAAAGTCACGTTGAAGGCAGGTATTCCTGACATTTACGACCAAGTGCTGGCCGAAGACAAGACGGTCACGATTACTGTCGGGTCGGCGGAGCCCAGCCTCTATTCCCCGGCGGACAACTTTGTGGTGCTGGACCCAGCCGCGGCCACGCCCGCGGTCTCGGTCTTCAGCATCAACTACGCCGCCCTCACGGTCAAGGCCTACCGGGTCAGCCCGGACGAGTGGCCCGCCTATTTGGACTATCGCCAGAATCTCTATCAGCGAGACAATCCGCCCACACCCCCCGGCACCAAGGTGTTGGACACCAAGGTGCGGGTGAACGGTGACGCCGACGCCTGGACCGAGACGGCCATCGATCTGGCCGACGCTTTGGTCAACGGCAAGGGCAATGTGATCCTGCTGGTGGAGCCGGATCGGGGACTGTTGGGCACCCTGCTCAACCGCTATGTGCCCACGGTGACAAGCTGGGTGCAGGTCACGAACATCGGTCTGGATGCCTTTGTGGATGGCGGCCAGATGACCGCCTGGGCCAACAGCCTCACCGACGGCGCTCCCCTGGCCGATGTCAGCCTGACCCTGAATCCCGGATTGGTGAAGACCGGCACTGGGTTGGATGGCACGGCTACCTTGGCCCTCACCCGCTCCGGTTCCAATACCCCGGCCTATTTGGTCGCCACCCTGGACGGTGACACGGCCATCCTGCCCGAAAACCCCTATTGGTACAGTGGGGCCTGGCTGGCTCAACCCCAAACCAAATCCCTGGTCTGGTATGTCTTTGACGACCGGCAGATGTACCGCCCCGGCGAGGAAGTGCATGTCAAGGGGTGGATGCGGGTGGTCAGCGACGCCAAGGACGGGGATGTGGAATCCCTGGCTTCGGGCAAGAAAAGCGTTTCCTTCACGGTACAGGATCCCACGGGCAACACCGTGGGCCAGGGCCAAGCCGATGTGAATGCCCTGGGCGGCTTCGACTTTGTGGTGGAATTGCCCACCAACATCAACCTGGGCTACGCCAACCTGCAACTCTACGCCCAAGGCGTCACCGGGGCCGACTATGGTCTGGACTATTACCACCAGTTCCAGGTCCAAGAGTTCCGCCGCCCGGAGTTTGAAGTCACCGCCACCGCCGCGGACGGTCCCCACTTCCTGGGTGACAGCGCCACGGCCACGGTGGACGCCACCTACTTTGCCGGGGGGCCCCTCGCCAACGCGGAGGTCTATTGGAATGTCACCGCCATGCCGGGCAGCTACACCCCGCCCAACTGGGATGACTTCACCTTCGGCACCTGGACCCCCTGGTGGGGCTGGGGCCGCTATGGCGGGGGCTACGGCGTGGAGGTGGAACGAGCCCAGCAGTTCCAGGGCAAGACCGATTCCGCTGGCTCCCACACGGTCAACATGACCTTTGAAACCCTGAGCGATCCCCAGGCCACCACTGTTACTGCCGAGGCCACGGTGATGGATGTCAACCGCCAGGCGTGGACGGCCTCCACCACCCTGCTGGTCCATCCCGCCGACCTCTACGTGGGCATGAAGAGCGACCGCTACTTTGTGCAACAGGGCGAACCTCTGGACATCAGCGTCATCGTCGTGGACTTGGACGGCAACCCCGTGGCCGATGTGGCCGTGGAGGTCACCGCCGTGCGCCTGGATTGGACATACAAGAGCGGATCCTGGCAGGAAGTGGAGGCGGACAACCAATCCTGCGCCCTCACCTCCACCGAGGAGGCCCTGGACTGCACCTTCCAGCCCACGGACGGCGGCCAATATCGCCTCACCGCCACGGTTCGGGATGGCCGGGAGCGGCTGAACAAGAGCCAGATTACCCGCTGGGTCAGCGGCGGCACGTGGCCCACGGCCCAAAATGTGGAACAGGAAGAGGCCCAACTGATCCCGGACAAGCAGGAATATCAGCCCGGTGATGTGGCCGAAATCCTGGTCCAGGCCCCCTTCGCCCCGGCGGAAGGCTTGCTCACCCTGCGCCGCAACGGCATCATCCACACCGAGCGCTTCTCCATGCCCGAAGGCTCAACGACTTTGCGCATTCCCGTGGAGGAAGCCCACATCCCCAACGTCTATGTCCAGGTGGATCTGGTGGGCGCGGCGGCCCGGCTCAATGCCGAGGGCAAGCCGGACACCACCCTGCCCGACCGCCCGGCCTATGCAATGGGCAGCCTCAACCTGAGCGTGCCCCCCCTCTCCCGCACCCTGGCGGTGACGGCTGTGCCGGCCGCGGGCAAGCTGCAACCCGGCGCGGAGACCAGCGTCACCGTCACCGTGGTGGATGCCACGGGCGAGCCGGTGGCTGACGCCGAGGTGGCCCTGGTGGTGGTGGACGAAGCCATCCTGTCCCTCACCGGCTACGATCTGACCGATCCGGTGCAGACCTTCTACAGCCAGCGCGGACCGGGCACGGGGGACTATCACCTGCGGGGCAGCATCCTGCTGGTGGACCCGAACAAGCTGTTGGAGAATGCCGGTGCGGTGGCCCAGACAGCCTCACGGGATAGCATGGCCTTTGGCGCGGCTGTACCCATGACCGCGGAAATGCCTATGGCGATGGCCGAGTCCGCTTCAATGGATATGGCCAAGGGAATGGCTACCCCCGGTGAACCCATCCGCCTGCGCTCGGACTTCAACCCCCTGGCCAGTTGGGCCCCGGCCAGCAGCACCGGCCCGGATGGGTCGGCCACGGTCGTGGTCAAACTGCCCGACAACCTGACCCGTTATCGCATTGTGGCCGTGGCCGTGGATGCGGGCGGCAAGCAGTTTGGCAAGGGCGAGAGCAGCCTGACCGCCCGGTTGCCCATCATGGTGCGCCCCTCCGCCCCCCGCTTCGCCAACTTTGGCGACCTGATCGAGCTGCCCATCGTGGTCCAGAACCAGACCGACACGGATCTCAGCGTGGATGTGGCCGTGGATGCCCTCAACATGACCCTGTTGGACGGCGCGGGCAAGCGCATCACCGTTCCCGCCAACGACCGGGTGGAAGTGCGCTTCCCCATGACCACCCAGCAGGCCGGCACCGCCCGCTTCCAGGTAGCCGTCTCTGCGGGTGATTATGCGGACGCTGCCCAGTTCGAGTTCCCAGTCTATACGCCCGCGACGACCGAAGCCTTCGCCGTCTATGGCGTAGTCGATGCCGGGGCCATCGCCCAGCCGGTGATCGCACCGACCGGCGTCTTCACCCAGTTCGGCGGGCTGGAGATCAGCACCTCGTCCACGGCCCTGCAAGCCCTGACCGACGCGGTCCTCTATCTCACCAGCTATCCGTATGAATGCTCCGAGCAGTTGGCCTCCCGCGTCCTCAGCGTGGCCGCCTTCAAGGACGTACTCACCGCCTTCCAAGCCGACGGCCTGCCGGCGCCAGATGTGCTGTTGGCCGCCGTGGATCGGGACATCGCCAAGCTGCAAGGCATGCAAAACTATGACGGCGGCTTCCCCATCTGGCAGAAGGGGGACGAAAGCTGGCCCTTCTACAGCATCCACGCCACCCACGCCTTGGTTGAGGCGCAGCAAAAGGGCTTCACCGTCCCCGCCCAGATGATGGCCGACGCCCTGACCTATATGCGCAATGTGGAAAACTACTATCCCAGCTACTACAGCCAGGATGTGCGCAACACCCTGACCAGCTACGCCCTCTTCGTGCGCAAGCAGATGGGGGATGTGGACACGGCCAAGGCCCGCAGTGTGCTCAACAGTGCTGGGGTGGACAAGCTTCAGGCCGAAGCTGTGGGCTGGCTCTACGCCGTCATGGTGGACGATGCCGGGTCTGCGGCCGAGTTGGCGACCATCCGCACCTATCTGGGCAACCGGGTGGTGGAGACCGCCGGCGCAGCCAACTTCACCACCACCTATCGGGAAGAGGACGGCTACCTGCTCCTGGCCTCCAACCGCCGGGCCGACGCCGTGATCTTGGACGCCCTGATCAGCGATCAGCCGGACAGCGATCTGATCCCCAAACTGGTCACCGGCCTGCTGGCGAACCGCACCCAAGGCCGCTGGGGCAACACCCAGGAGAACGTCTTCGTCCTTCTGTCCCTGGATAAATACTTCAACACCTACGAAGCCCAAACCCCCGACTTTGTGGCCAAGGCCTGGCTGGGCGAGCAGTATGTGGCGGGCTTCACCTTCGAAGGCCGCAGCACGGACTACCAGTCCGTCAGCGTGCCCATGAGCTATCTGGCCGAACAGGGCCAGCAGGATCTGATCCTGAGCAAGGAAGGCGATGGCCGCCTCTACTATCGCCTGGGCCTCAACTACGCCCCCACCAGCCTGGACCTGGCCCCGTTGGACGCCGGTTTCACCGTCCTACGCACCTATGAAGCCGTGGATGACCCGGCGGACGTGCGCCAGGACGAGGACGGCACCTGGATAGTCAAGGCCGGGGCCCGGGTGCGGGTGCGCCTGACTATGGTTGCCCCCAACCGCCGCTATCACGTGGCCCTGGTCGATCCCCTGCCCGCCGGTTTCGAGAGCCTGAACCCGGCCCTGGCCGTCACCGGCAGCCTGCCCCAGGATCCCAGCGTCCAGGCCAAAAGCCCCTACTGGTGGTGGTCGTGGACCTGGTACGAGCATCAAAACCTGCGGGACGAGCGCACGGAAGCCTTCGCCAGCCTGCTCTGGGAGGGCATCCATGACTACAGCTACGTGGCCCGCGCCACCACCCCCGGCACCTTCGTCGTCCCCCCGACCAAGGCGGAGGAGATGTACAGTCCGGAGGTGTTCGGGCGTAGTGGGAGTGATCGGGTTGTGATCGAGTAGCGGTTTTGGGAGGCAAGAACAAATAACAAAGCGCCCGGCGGGAGATTTCGCCGGGCGCTTTGTTTGCTTGAATCGTTATGCTATACTGCGATTGATCGATTAGATGGGTGGCATTGGTTTGAAGGAGGAAAGGTGATGGCAACAGCCCAGAATTTTACGGCAGATCCGAATACGTTGTCTGAGAAGCGAGACTTGGAACAGATTTCCGCTCGACTTCGGTCTGGCTTGCCCGAATTGGCGAAAAAATATTATATCCTTTCCTTGGGCATTTTTGGATCCTATGTGCGGGGCGAGATGAATACGGGGAGTGATCTGGATTTGCTGATCGATTTCGAGAAACCACCGACGTTATTTGAATTCGTGGATTTGCAGGAGAAGTTGAGCAAAATGGCGGGGTTGCCCGTCGATTTGGTCATGAAGTCAGAACTAAAACCGAATATCGGCAAACGTATTTTGGCCGAGGTTGTGACGTTGTAGACTTGGGAGATGAAGGATAATGTCTGAAAATAGACGGAACGAAGAACTGGTTCAGCGGATTGAGATCGATGGGCTATTGATCGACTTGCCCGAAGGAGCGATGCTCTCGACGCTCTCACGCCAAATCGAACAGGCCCGCATTGAGGCTGGTTTGACCATGGATGAAATGTTTGCCGGTTTGAGGACACAACGGGCAATCTATGTCAAAGAGAAATACGGAATCACTGACTGAACTGATTGTTCAGCTCACCCAAATGCAAAGATCCGATCCACCCCAATCCCCGCCTCGGCAAACTGTCCCACGTTGATGACGGTTCCGTCTCCGGTGCCCTCTGCATCCCGGTCCTCGGCCCTATTCTAACAAGAAGTTATCGATCAACCTCGTTTTCCCAACAAAGACCGCCAAACTGAGCAACACCCCATTTTCCACAAAATCCAACTCATCCAACGTCAGCGGATCCGCCGCGCTGACGTATTGGGGCAGGGCCAACGGCTCCCCGGCCAAGGTCTCCCGCAGAACCTGTCGCAGCTCGTCGCCCCGCCGCTCACCGGCCTCGTGGGCCGCCTGGGCGGCGCTGAGGGCGCGGAAGAGGACCGGGGCGGCCTCCCGTTGGGGGGACGTGAGATAGGCGTTGCGGCTGCTCAGGGCCAGTCCGTCTGCTTCCCGCTGGGTGGGGCAGACGATGACATCCACGGGGAAGTTGAGATCCAGCACCATCCGCTGGATCACGGCCACCTGTTGGGCATCCTTTTGGCCAAAATAGGCCCGGTCCGGGGTGAAGGCGTTGAAGAGTTTGGCCACGACGGTCGTCACCCCCTGGAAGTGGCCGGGCCGGTGTGCGCCCTCTAAGTGCTGGGTCATGTCGGTCACATCCACCCAGGTCTGGAAGTTGGCGGGATAGACATCCTCCGGCTGGGGCGTCCAGACCAGATCCACCCCGGCGTTTCGCAGCAGGGCCAGGTCCTGGTCCAGGTTGCGGGGATAGCTGGCCAGATCTTCGCTGGGGCCAAACTGGGTGGGGTTGACGAAAATGCTCACGCCCACATGGTCGTTCTCGGTCCTGGCTTGTTCCACCAGGGAAAGGTGCCCGGCGTGAAGATAGCCCATTGTGGGCACAAGACCAAAGCTGCCAGGCAGGGCGCGGCGGGCGGTGCGTAGTTCATCCAAAGCTTTGACGATTTGCATGAAGGGATCCTCTTGAGATTTACCACAAAGAACACAAAGAACACAAAGATTTTTTTTCGTCTTCTTTGTGCTCTTTGTGTTCTTTGTGGCTGATTAGTTAGTTTCCAGCCCCGCCAGAAACGCTTCCCATTCGGCGTCCTTGATGGCGAAAGTATGCTCCTCCGCCGGGAAGGTGCGGGCTTGGACGTCGGCCATGTATTGCCCGATGGCCGCAGCCATGTCGCCGTGCATGTGGGCGTATTGCTTGACGAACTTGGGCACGAAGCGGTCGAAGAGGCCCAGCAGGTCGTGGAAGACCAAAACTTGGCCGTCGCAGCCGTTCCCCGCGCCGATGCCGATGGTGGGGATGGTCAGCCGCCCGCTCACATACTCGGCCAGCCGGGCGGGGATGGCTTCCAGCACAATGGCGAAGCAGCCGGCGGCCTGCAAAGTCAGGGCGTCGTCCAAAATGCGCCGGGCCGTGGCCGCGGTGCGCCCCTGGGAAAGATAGCCGCCCAAGGCGTGGACCGACTGGGGTGTCAGCCCCACATGACCCATGACCGGGATGCCCGCGTCCACCATGCGCCGAATGGTGGCGGTCATGGCCGCGCCCCCTTCCAGCTTGATCGCATCCATGCCCGCCTCGGCCAGGAAGCGGGCGGCGTTGTGCAGGGCCTCCACCGGGTCGGCCTGATAGGACATGAAAGGCATGTCCCCGACCAGCAGGGGGGAGCGGGCACCCCGGGCCACGGCCTTGCAATGATGCAGCATGTCGGCCATGGTCACGGAGAGGGTGTTCTCGTAGCCCAGCACCACCATGCCCAGGGAATCCCCCACCAGGATCACATCCGCGCCGGCCGCCTCCACCACCGTGGCCTGGCTATAATCATAGGCGGTGATCATGGTGATGGGCTGGCCGCTTTCCTTGCGCTGTTGCAGGGTGCGCACGGTCACTTTGCGCCGATTGACCTCGGTTTGTGTAGACATAACTTCTCCTCCTGGGTGAAAATCCACCAAAAACTGCTGACGAGAAGTTTACCAGGAAGGGCAAAATAGCACCAATCTCAAATAGTTTGATATTGACTTGATTAAGAAATAGGCCACGGATTTAACGGATTGCACGGATTTTTACGGATCACAAAAGATCCGTTTTAATCCGTTCGATCCGTTAAATCCGTGGCCTATTTTTAACTCACAAACAGCGAACTCATGCGCAGCCGCTTTGCCATTTCAGCCACCTGCTCATCCGCCGGGCGGACGGTGAAGCGGCTGGCCGCGTCCAGCACCTTGGGCAGCAGGTGGATGTCCCCGACCGTGTTCAGGAAGACCCCCTCCTTGCCCATGGCCCAATGCACCGCCGTGTCGATGTCCGCCTGCTCTTCCAGGGGTTCGTACCAAGTGGCCCGGTTGCGCGCCGTCGTCCCCCACGGCCCCCGGGTGATGGTCTTGATGGTCTGCACGGCAATGTTGCGTTCCCGGCAGAGGACGTAAAGTTTCTCAAAATCCGGCCCATAGACCCCATCGGCCATGGTGGGATAGTTGTACGGGCAGAGGACTGAGTCAAAATCGAAACGCGCCAAGGCCCGCAGATGCTGGGCCGCCACGGTCAGCCCGTGACCGGTGATGCCGATGAAGCGGGTCAGCCCCTCGTCCCGGGCCTCCACCGCCGCCCGCAGCGCGCCGTCGCTCATGGCCATGTCCCACTCGTCCGGGTGAACCAGGTTGTGAAGCTGGATCAGGTCCACATGGTCGGTCTGCAAGCGCTCCAGGGAGCGCCGGATCTCCTCCCTGGCCGCCGCATAGGTCCGCTCCCCGGTCTTGGTGGCCAGAAAAAACGCCTTGCGGTGCTTGGGCATCCACGGCCCAATGCGCAGTTCCGCCTCCCCATAGCTGGCCGCGGTGTCAATGTGATTGACCCCATATTCAAGCAGCAGATCCAGGGTAGCATCCGCCTCGGCCTGGGTGACATTGCCCAGAGCCGCCGCGCCAAACAGGGCCACGCTGCTCATATGTCCTGTGCGGCCAAAGGGTCGTTTTTGGATTAAACTCATGATCGATCTCCTCGCTTTGAACTGGCTGGGTGGCGAAAGGGATCGCCACGTTTGAAAAAGAGGGCGTCGGGTACCTGGTCCCGTACATAGGTGCTTCTCTGGTAACACAATCCCAAATCAACCAATACTCATACTCCCCAACTTTACTCCGATTCCGGCTGATTTGCAATGATCTCAAAGTCTGGTAAGCTGGAGATCGGATCAAAACCAGACCAGAATTGTGGGGGCAGATCCGTTGTGATACCATAATCCGCAGATCCCAGCACGAGGTCAACGCCCTCCCCTATCACCCGACCATCAGGAGCATCCCATGACCGACACCACCCACGATCCCCCAATCAAGAGCGGCCTAGACCATGCCCAGGCCCTGCGCAGCCGCTACGACAGCCTGATCCGCACCCTCGGCCTGCTGACCCCCGCAGAACTGGCCACGGCCCGTCTGCCCGCCGGCTGGACCCCCACCGCCCTCCTGGCCCACGTGGCCTACTGGGATCACATCCAAACCGAGCGCATGATGGCCGCCCTGGCCGGCCCGGAAGCCCAGGCCATTGCTCCTTGGCCCACCACGGACAACAACGCCCGGGCCGCCGCGGATGAGGGGCGAGAATGGGCGGAGGTGCTGGCCCAGGCTGACGCCGCCCGCCAGCGCATGATCGACTTTGCCGCCGGCCTTTCCCCCCAAATCCTGGCCGCCACCTATCCGGAACCGACCCGCACCCTCTCCATCAACACCTTGCTCACCCACATGGCCGACCATGTGCGCGAACACGCCAACGAGGTGATGAACTTCTGCGGCTCTTTGGACCGCTGGGGACGGGCAGGCATGCGCCGCTTTCTGGCCCAACAGCACGCCAACCTGATGGACGCCATCGGCAGCATGGCCGAGGCATGGCTGGTGAGCGAGCCTGTGGAGGGCAAGTGGACCTGCCGCGACGTGCTGACCCACGTCCTCTGCTGGGAAGAGTTCGCCTGGGCCGTGATCCAGAATTGGCCCGAAACGGACGACGTGGATCTGAGCCATTGGCTCGTGGCCGGGGAGGATGGGGACGCCACCAACGCCCGCCTCATGGCCGAAAAGATCGATTTCACCATGATCGATCTGGTGGACTGGCTGACGACTTTTCATCGCCGCACCCTGCGCACCTTCGACAAACTCAGCGACGAACAGGTGCGCACCCAGGCCTACACAGGCTTTGGCCGGGACTCCTTCACCGGCTTCCTTTACAGCATGTCCATGCACACCGCCGACCATGCCGCCCTCATCTGGCGGGCCCGCCCGGATGCCCGGTTCAGCGCCACCTCCCGGCAAGGGCCGGTGGATCTTGATGATGAACTGTAGGTGCGGTTTTTAACCGCACGGTCCCCCGGCAATTGTAATCGTTCATCCCCTCTGCCCCCCGGCCCCCAATTCTGGGGGAGGTCGTGGACAGTTCCCCCCAAGGTTGGGGGGCTAGGGGGGCGGAGGGTGAATCGTTACCGGCAATTGCACGTTGTGCGGTTAAAAACCGCACCTACGATCTTCACCATCATGTTGATCGATACAAAATCAGCGTTCTGTTCAGGGGCATGATCTGATCGGCCCACAAAAAAAAAGAGGTTTCGGAGACATCTCCGAAACCTCTTTTGATTCTGCTTCTGTCGCTTTGCTGCCGAAAGTCTTAGAGACCCAAAGTCTTAGAGACCCAAGGGCAGTTTGGCGTCCAGGTTGCTCGCTCGTTCCACATTGGCGGCCAGAACCTGCTCGCTGATCCAGTTGACGAAGGCCTGCCCCTCTTCTTGGGCAATTTGGCTTTCATCCTTGGCTCGGTTCTCATCCCGCTCCACAACCTGGATCAGGTGATAGCCAAACTGAGTCTGGATCGGTTCACTGACCTCGCCGATGGGCAGGCTGAAGGCCGCATCTTCGAACTCGGCCACCATCATGCCCTTGGGGAACCAGCCCAGGTCTCCGCCGTTGACGGCGCTGCCCGGATCTTCGCTGAATTCTGCGGCCAGGACGGCGAAATCTTCACCGTCCACAATGCGCTGGCGTATTTCGGTGGCCAGGGCAAGGGTCTCCTCGTCGGTGCGGGGAACGGGGGTGGGCTCCGGTGTCGGCTGGCCCTCGGCCACCGGCGTCGGATCTACTGCCGGGGCCACAGCCTCTTCAAAGCGCAGCAGGATGTGGCGGGCATTGACCTGCTCTTCGGTGCTGGTCACCAGGGTCGGGCCAATCTGCTCGCTCAACTTCGCTCGCAGCAACCGTGACCGGGTGATCTCCCGATAGGTGGCCAGATCCATGCCTGAAAGCTCTTTCAGGTTGCTTTCCAGGGTTTGTAGCCCTGTCTGATAGGAGGTATCGGTCAGCAGGGCTCGGGTGGCCTGGGGCTCCGGCGTGGCCGGTGCTTCCACCGTGACCGTGGCCGGGGCGCTGGCGTCCACCGTGGGCAGGGGTGTGGGCGTGAAGAGCGCAGCGGTGGCCGTGGCCGCAACTTCGGCCTCGGCGGTGCTGGTGGCCTGGGGAATGGTCACCTCGCCCTGAATGGCGGCGACTTCTTCCCGGATGGCTGTGTCCACCTCGTCATCGCTGACCGAGACGCCCAATTCTACCGCCTTCTGTTTCAGCACTTCCTCCTCGATCATGGTGTCCAAAACATCCAGACCCAAGGAGAACGGACTGGCCAACACACCCTGAATCTGGGCGATCTGGCTGGCGAAGAGACTCTGTCCCCCGCCAAACTGGGCTTCGAATTGTTGATATTGGAACAGTTGATTCTGTAGATTCGCCTGTTCAAACACCACCCGTTTGCGGAAGTCTTGGGTTTCGATCTTGGTGGTGCCGATGGTGGCGACGGCGCTTCTTGGCGTCAAGACAAACTCGCTCACCGCGCCGAGGAGGACAACCAACAAAACCAGACCTAGGGCAACACCAGCCCCAAGCATCACTTTGCGGTTCTTCTCCTGATCCTTGGCCCGTACTTTTATATCTTTACGGGTCAGAGCCTTGGGCTCTTCGACTTTGCGTTTGTTTCGCTTGGCCATAGGTGCCTACTGTCTGCCACTGCGAGTGATACGAATATGTTCAGCCGTGTAGGGCAGCAGGGCCAGGTGACGCGCCCGCTTGATGGCGGTGGTAATGCGACGCTGCATCTTGGCGCTGATCTTGGTCTTGCGCCGGGACAGAATGCGGCCCCGGGGATCAACGAATTTGCTCAACATCTCGATATTTTTGTAGTTGATGTCTTCGATGCGGGTCTCGTTGCGCAGTTGCCGTTGTGCCCGGAAGCCGCCGCGCCGATCCGTGCTGCCCCGTTGGGCAGATTGGAACTGGCTGGGGCCTGCAACCTCGTCCGAGTCGTCGTCATCGTCAAAGTCATCGCCATCGTCATCCGCCGCAGGGGGGATGTCGTCGTCATCATAGTCGGTGGAGATATCATCGTCATCGTCGTCATCACCGCTGGCGACGGGAATAGTGGGCATAGCTGGGGCCTTGGCGACCACCGGGGCAGGTTTTTCCGTGGTAGCTACGACGGCCTTTGGGCCGTTCAGGATCTCTTCTGCTTTTGTCTCTTCGGTCATGGGTTTCCTCGTTGTCTAACCGGTGTCGACTTGTTTGCACCGGTGCTTCATTCTCAATTGGCTTAACTGACTCAACGGACGATGGGCGTGGACCACTCTGAGCTTTTGCCGGGCCGGGATTGCGCCTGGGCCTACTCGTCGGTGCGCAAGACCATGTGACGGATGACATCTTCGCTAAGGCGGAATGCCCGCTCCAGAGGGTGGGTCACCGCCGGCGGCATGCTCAACCGTTGGAGGACGTAATACCCCTCGAAGTGTCGCTTGATGGGGTAGGCCAACTTGCGCATCCCCCAGCGTTCGGTGGACACAACTTCGCCGCCGCCGTTGGTGATCACATCGTTGATCTTATCCATTGCTGCCTGGATGCCGTCATCGTCCAGTTTGGGCTGGAGAATATAGACAAGTTCGTACTCATTTACTTCAACGTGAACTTCTGTTTGGCTGCTCATTCCCGCAACACTCTCCTTTGCTATTCTTTCCATGGGTTTGCCCGCAGGTCCATCCTGCGAACAGAAAGAACGAGGGGATGGCAGTGTTGCCCTTCCCCTCGCCGCGGCCATCGGCAAGTGTACCATAAATTGGGGTGGCGGGCAAAAGTCAGGGGCAGCGAACTACTTCAAAGAATGAATCGGATCACTGTTTGAAAACGGCCAAATTTTGTGATTAGTCGGGCCTGGGGTATACTGGTTTTGTTGGTCACGGGGCGTAGCGCAGCTCGGTAGCGCGCGTCGTTCGGGTCGACGAGGTCGGAGGTTCGAATCCTCTCGCCCCGACTGACAGAAAACAGCCGGCAACCTCATGGCAAGGGAAACCTTGGACGCCATGTTGGGTTGCCGGTTTTGTTTTGGGAATGATTCAGTCATTAAATTCCAAGTGGCAATTTCCCGAAATGTGTAATAGAATAAGGCGTAGGAATGATAGAAACACGAACTATACTAAAGTCCTCGCACGCTCTTTTGATCCAATTTTTCTTACAAATTACCTTGGGAGCATTTTGGTATGACTATTGCAGTTGCATGTTGTCTCGCTGATGGCATTATTATGGGTGCTGATAGCGCCATTACAATTACAGGCGTTTTGGAGACGCCCGAAGGTAGACATGCTGGGGTACTCAAGGTTTACAATGATGCTGACAAATTGTTTTCCCTGCATGATCTACCTGTTGGTATCGTTACGTTTGGTCTTGCTTCGCTGGGTAAACGAACAGTCCAAAGCTACATTCGTGAGTTCGAACACAGCAACAAAGAAAGCAATATGGAATCATGGAGTATCGAAAAGCTATCTAGGGAATTATGGCGCTTTTTCGAAACGAGGTATCGAGAAGAGCTTGGAAAAACAGTAGCACTTGATTCGGGTATACCTTATTCGGAAGTAGAACCGGCAGAACTTCCAATTCTGGGCTTCATGGTAGGAGGTTTTGGTCCCGAAGAGCATCTTCCAGAGTTGTGGGAGGTAATAATTAATAGTCGTGAAGAAGATAAGGGTGTTACACAAAAAAGAGAACCCGGTAACTTTGGCAGTGATTGGGGCGGGCAAATTGAGGGCGTCATTCGATTTCACAAGGGATTTTCTTTTCCTGGACTTCAGGAAATCATTACTGCTATTTTGAAGCATCACAATTTGGAAATGACGTCTTCTTTAAACGAGGAAATAATACAGATTATTCGATCAGTGGAATATATGATTCCATGGGATGGAATGCCACTTCAGCAAGGCGTTGATTATGTGAAATTCTGTTTGGATATCATGATAAATCAAACCAAGTTTGTTGTAGGTGCCCCGACGTGTGGGGGAAATGTTCGAATCGCTGTCATTAGGCAAAATGAGGGCTTTCGATCGGTTGCTGACAACAATTTCGAAGTGAGAAGAATTTGAAAGGAAAAAAGATGATCAATCTCTCTGAACTGAACAAAAATGGTTCTGATAGCCATGTCCTTAAATTCGATAGCCAGAGGGTACAGGCGCTGACGCTGCTCTTTGATCAGCCACTGTTCTTTGATCAGCCGGTGTTCTTCGATGATTATAGAACTGATCGTTCCGTGTCATCTGACGAAAGGGCACGCCAGGATATTATTAGCGACAACCTCCTGGGACGAGACGAGGAACCGGAAGATATGGTTATGTTTGGCTCTCCAATTCTGCGGCGTATGTTAGAACGAGCTATGAACAAGATCCCTTCAGAAGATTGGGCTGCGGAACTTGACGAAATGTAAGATTGTTTACGCTGATTCTTTCAAGAAAAGTCTCAAGCTCCTTCAGAAGCGATATCGTCATGTCAAAGATGATGTTCGCAGGGGTCTTGACGTGTTGCAGTATGAGCCGGCGTTGGGTGATGTCATCCCTGGGGGGCATGGTATACGCAAATTGCGTATACGGAATAGCGATAACAATAAAGGAAAAAGCGCTGGATACAGGCTTTTGTACTATGCCGATAGTCAATCCAACGAAACTCATCTATACATCTTGCTATTGTATAGCAAATCTGATCAAGCAGATGTTTCAACAAATGAACTGAAGGATCTTCTGCGAATGATAGACGATAGCGAGAGTACCTGATATTAAAAACTGCGTACTTGCCGTTATGCTACATTGGTGTCTTGATTTCGTTATTGCATTTTTGTCTTACTTGGCTAAGGGGTCCGTTTTGTGGTGTAGTTCGGTGAAGGGAATTAGTCTGGTCGGTCGGATCTAAAGGTTCGAATCCTCTCGCCCCG
>JAGNDO010000073.1:0-2972 GCA_018003515.1 Caldilineaceae bacterium | reverse complement strand
CCGTCAGTTATTCATCTTCTTCGGTCTGCGCCGCCGAACGCAAATGCGGAAAGAGGATCACTTCGCGGATGGTGTCGCTGTTGGTGAAGAGCATGGTGAGGCGGTCAATGCCCATGCCGAAGCCGCCCGTGGGGGGCATGCCATAGCTCAGGGACTCGACGAAATCCTCGTCCACCGGGTGCGCCTCGTCATCCCCTCGGGTGGCCGCGTAGGACTCGGCCAGGAAGCGGTCGAGCTGGTCGATGGGGTCGTTGATCTCCGAGAAGGCGTTGCACAACTCCATGCCCGCCATGAAGCCCTCGAAGCGTTCCACCTGCCGGGGATTGTCCGGGGATCCCTTGGCCAGGGGGCTGACATCCTTGGGATAGTCGATCAGGAAAGTGGGCTGAATCAAGTTCGGCTCCACATATTTGGAGAGCAGACTGTCCACCAGCTTGCCCCAATTGCTCTTGGGGTCCGGCGCATGGCCCAGGCGCTTCATCTCCGCGGCCAGGGACTCGGCGTCCGGGAAGGCCTCGTAGTCGATGTCCGAGGCGTCCAAAATGGCCTGGCGCAGGGTGATGCGGGGCCAGGGCGGGGTCAGGTTCATCTCGTGCCCCTGCCAGGTGACCACCGTGCCGCCGGTCAGGGTGCGGGCCACATGGGCCACCATCTCCTCCGTGCGGGCCATGACCTGGTTATAGTCGGCGTAGGCTTCGTAGAATTCCAACTGGGTGAACTCCGGGTTGTGCTTGAAGCTGACCCCCTCGTTACGGAAATCCCGCCCGATCTCGTAGACCCGGTCGAAGCCGCCCACGATCAGCCGCTTCAGATAGAGTTCAAAGCTGATACGCAGATAGAGATCCTGGTGCAACTGGTTGTGGTGGGTGACAAAGGGCCGCGCCGCCGCGCCGCCATAGACCGGCTGCAAGATCGGCGTCTCCACCTCCAAAAAGTCTGCGCCGTCCAAATACTCCCGAATCGCCCGCAGGATGGCCGAGCGGGTGCGGAAGATCTCCCGCACCTCGGCGTTGGCGATCAGGTCCACATAGCGGCGGCGATAGCGCTTTTCTTGATCCTTCAGACCATGCCACTTGTCTGGCATGGTGCGCAGGGTCTTGCTCAGGAATTGCATGGACTGCACGTCCACGCTCACCTCCCCGGTGCGGGTGATCGTGAGAAAGCCTGTGGCCCCCACAAAGTCGCCCAGATCGATCATGCGCTTCCACACCTCGTTGTACCAGCCATCGGGCAGACTGTCACGGCGCACCAACAATTGGATGCTGCCCGTGCCGTCTTCGATGTCGGCAAAGCTGACCTTGCCCATGACCCGAATGGCTTTGAGCCGCCCGGTGACGCTCACGGTGATGGGCTCGGTACCCTCTGCGGCCTGGCTGCTTTCGTACACAGCTCTGGCCGCGGCGAGGGTGTGGGTGCGTGTGACACGCGCCGGATAGGGATCGATACCGGCGGCGATCAGGGCCTGCAATTTCTCATAGCGGGCCAGCTCTTGATCGCCCATATTTTCAGGATTGAAGAAGTCGGTCGGATTGCTCACGCTGCCGCTTTACCTTTTTATAGATTCAGCCTACAATTGGCTAGTTGGTTGGGTCAGTCAATGCGTACAATGGTGAATTTGACGAGGCCACCGGGAGACTTGACCTCCACCACCTCATTCACCTTGCGTCCCATGATGGCGCGCCCCACGGGGCTTTCGTTGCTGATGCGCCCGTTGGCCGGGTCCGCCTCGGACGAGCCTACCAGGGCATAGCTCTCCTCGTAGGTGGTGCCAGTCTCCCGCACCACCACTGTGCGGCCCAAGGCCACCTCGTCGCTGGGCGCGGCGTTCTCGTCGATGATCTTGGCGAATTTCAGCTTGGTCTTTAGCTCGCGGATGCGGCCTTCCATGAACGCCTGGGCATTCTTGGCCTCATCATAGCCAGCGTTTTCCCGCAGATCCCCCTCGGCCTTGGCCTCGGCGATCTGGTTTGCCACCTCTGGGCGGCGGATAGCGATCAGGTAGTCTAGCTCTTCTTGAAGCTTTTGCAAACCTTCTTCGGTTAAATAAACGGCTCGTTCAGTGTTGTTCATACGGTTAATGGCCTTTGTTCGGTCAGAGTACAGCTAAAATGCAGGCTGGATAAGGGTGTGCGTACACACAGCCAGTCCTGTGAGTCAATCCAACAAATGTTGTCGATTCGGGATGGAATCCTTGTGACACAGGTGCAGGGTAATAGAATGGGGTCACGCGGGGTGTACAACGAAAAACCGCCTGGCAGATGCCGGCGGTGCTACTGCTGAACCCGTAAGCCGATTTTTGTGTCAATCAGCTTTTAGCCCCGTAAGTATAGCGCATTTATCGAGGAATGCAAAATGAAAAGCACCTTATTTGAAAACGTAAGCTCCCCGCTTCACCCAGCCCATACTTTTGATGCCTTTGCCCGTTTTTATGATGGGGATTACCGGGATTACGTGGAAGATCTGCAACTGGTCATGGATCTGGTGCAGGAGAGCGGCGGCCCCGTGTTGGAGATGGGCTGCGGCACGGGCCGGGTGCTGCTGCCCCTGGCCGCCGGGGGTGTTGAGTGTACGGGGATCGATCTCAGCCCGGCCCTGTTGGCCGTGGCGCAGGCCAAGCTCACCCAGGCCAACCTGATCCAGGGGGTGACGTTGATCCAGGGGGACATGCGCACCTTTGACCTCTCGGCCTCGGTGCCGGGGGGCTTTGGCATGGTCTGCTGCATGAGCAATACCCTCATGCACCTGCCCACCCAGGCGGACCAGCGCATGGCCCTGGAACGGGCCTTCCACCACCTGCGCCCTGGCGGCTGGCTGCTCCTCGACCTCTTCAGTCCCGACATTCCCCGCCTGCTTCAGGTGGACGGCTTGCAGGAGTTGGCCGACAGTTGGCCCGACCCAGCCACCGGGGCCACGGTCTACAAATGGGTGGTGCGCCGCCTCAACCTGGCCGAGCAGATCCAGGACACCCTCTT
>JAGNDO010000019.1:69969-85701 GCA_018003515.1 Caldilineaceae bacterium | reverse complement strand
GTTGCAGAAGCCCCATCAATCCATCGTGCGTCAGTCCTGTACTCATTTATCCCCTCCCACTTTTATGCCGCGACTCCCACTTTTTTACCAGAAGGGTTTACCCCGTGTCAAATTGAGAATTGCTGTCCTGGCCCTGGCCCGGTTGACCATGGCCCCCTACGCCCCCTGGGTTTCGGATCGATCCATTTCCAGCCAGCCCCACGCCCGGCATCTATTTAAGCGAGGTTAACTCATCCCTTTGCACAGACCGCACACCCCCGGCTGCTTTGGGAAGAAAAGACGGGACATTTGTCCCTAAGTGTGAGGGGAGGGGTGTGATACCATCAAACACGGCCCCCCGGCCCCCAATTTTGGGGGAGATGCGAACACCCAACCCAGAGGAACCGCCGATGCCCGATCTTCACCCAGATCTACAGCCCCTCAGCCAGTTGGCCGTGGGCGAGCGGGGGATCATCCAACGGGTGGATGTGACCGGCCCCGTGCGGCGGCGCTTCCTGGACTTGGGCCTGGTCACCGGGGCGGTCGTCGCCCTGGTCCAAATCGCCCCCCTTGGGGATCCCATCGCCCTGGAACTGCGGGGCTACCGCCTCTCCATGCGCAAGGCGGACGCGGGGCGGATCTGGGTGCAAAGAGTAACGAGTAACGAGTAATTCATATTTCAGGCCAGCGGATCACCATTCGCCATTCGCCATTCGCCATTCGGAGTAATCTGTGCAACCCATTCGCGTCGCCCTGGCGGGGAATCCGAACACGGGCAAGAGTACGATTTTCAATGAGTTGACCGGGGGCCATCAGCATGTGGGCAACTGGCCGGGGAAGACGGTTGCCCGCAAGGAGGGCGACTTTGTTTTCCAAGGCGTGGGCATGACCGTGGTGGATCTGCCCGGCACCTACAGCCTCTCGGCCTATTCGCCGGAGGAGCAGATCGCCCGGGATTACATTGTCCGCGAGCGGCCCGATGTGGTGGTGAATGTGGTGGATGTCTCCAATTTGGAGCGCAACCTCTATTTGACCGTGCAGATTTTGGAGACCGGGGCACCCGTGATCTTGGTGCTCAACATGCAGGATGTGGCCGAACGCCGGGGCATGACGGTGAACACCCAACGCCTGGCCGCCCTCCTGCCCGGGGTGACGGTGATCGCCACCGCCGCCCGCACCCAGGTGGGCATGGATCTCCTGCGCCGCACGATCTTGGAGTTTGTGGGTCGACAACGTGCCGTCACGCACGCCGGTTTGATCCCCGTGGCCGCCACGACCAATCATCAATCCAGGGAGGCGGCATGTCATTGACACCCGTCGCCCCGCCCCTTTTTAACAGCCACCCCCACCCTAACCCTCCCCACCCTGGGGAGGGGACAGATCGTGCGTACCGTTCTCCCGTCCGCGGCGATCCGGCTCCTCCCCCACCCTGGGGGAGGCTGGGAGGGGGTAATCTTTTTGATTATGGCCCGGATGTGGAAGCGGAAATCCACGAATTGACCGCCCACATGGCCGAGTTGCCCGGCGTCTTGGCCCGCTTCAACCAGCGCTGGCTGGCCGTCCAGCTTTTGGAAGGCGAGACCAATCTGCTGGCCGATCTGCCGGACGCCGAGCAAGCCGCCGTGAATGCGGCCGTGGCCGAAAGCCGTCTGCGCTTGGAGCCATCCTTCGGCGCGGATCTGGATATTGCCATCGCCGGGACTCGCTATCAATTTGTCCACGACCTGACCGCCCAGGTGATGAGCCAGGATCCCAACGCCCCCCGGCCGTTGACGGATCGGATCGATGCTGTGGTCACCCACCGCTGGCTGGGCATCCCCATCTTTTTGGGGCTGATGTATCTGGTCTTCAACATGGTACAAAATGTCTCGGCCCCCTATGTGGGCTGGGTGGATGGGGTGTTTAGCGGGCCGTTGACTCGCTGGGCCGTGGGGCTGTTGGGGGTTGTGTCTGCCCCGGCATGGCTGATTTCGTTGGTCACAGACGGCGTCATTGCCGGGGTGGGCGGGGTGCTGGCCTTTTTGCCCGGCCTGTTGGTGATGTACTTTGCCCTGGCCTTTTTGGAGGACAGCGGCTATTTGGTGCGAGCCGCCTTTGTGATGGACCGGGCCATGCGCTCGCTTGGGCTGCACGGCAAGTCCTTCGTGCCCATGATTTTGGGCTTCGGCTGCAACGTGCCCGCCATCTATGCCACCCGCACCATCGAAAGCCGGTCGGCCCGCATTTTGACCGGGCTGTTGGTGCCGTTTATGTCCTGCTCGGCCCGGCTGCCCATTTTTGTGGTCTTTGGCCTGGCCTTCTTCCCCCAGCGGGGGGATGTGGTAATTTTGGCCATGTATCTGTTGGGCATGGTCATCGCGGCCCTTGTGGGGGTGATCCTCTCCCGCACGGTCTTCCGGGACGCGGACCAGGGCACCTTTGTGATGGAGATGCCCACCTATCGTCTGCCCACCTTGCGGGCCTTGCTTTCCCAGATGTGGGAGCATTCCGCCGGCTTTGTGCGCAAGGCGGGGACGTTTATCCTCTCGGTCTCCGTGGTGCTGTGGGTGTTGATGCACCTGCCCTGGGGTGTGACGGACCCGCAACAGAGCTACTTTGGCCAGGTCAGCACGGCGGCGGCCCCCATCTTTGCCCCGGCCGGCTTTGGCACATGGCAAAGCACGGGCGCGCTGGTCAGCGGATTGGTGGCCAAAGAGGTCGTGGTCTCCACCCTGGCCCAGATCTACGTGGGCGAGGCCGTCCGTCCCGTGACCGACCTGCCGACTCAAACCGACCTAGCTACCATCGGCACGGATCTGCGGGAGATTGCCGTCAGCTTCGGCCAGGCCACGGTGGAGGCGGGCAAGCGCATTGTTGACGTCCTCACGCCAGGGCTGAATCTCTTCCCTCAACCGACGGACGGGGGCGACACCGGGTTGAGCCACGCCTTGCAAGGCTCCTTCACCCCCCTGTCGGCCCTGGCATTTTTGGTCTTCGCCCTGCTCTATTCGCCCTGTGTGGCGACCATCGGTGCCCAGGCCCAGGAATATGGCTGGCGGTGGGCGATCCTCTCCACCGGCATGACCCTGGGCATCGCCTGGGGGATGGCCGTGCTGGTCTTTCAACTTGGCACGCTTTTGGGGGTGGCCTGATGTTACAAAAAATCCTCGACCTCTTCAACCAATCAGATAATGCCGTGCTTTCCGTGGAAGCCATCAGCCGCCAGTTGGGCATCGCCCCGGCGGTGGTGGAACAGATGCTGCACACCCTGGTCAGCCGGGGCAAGTTGACCCAGGTTGACCCGGCAAGCTGTCCCCCGTGCGAAGCCTGCCTCTTCCACAAAGTCTGCCCCGGCGGGCCGCATGTGATCCAGCCGGGCTATCTGCGCCCGGAAGGGAAGGCGTAGGAGCTCAATAATTGATAGACTCATGAGAGAAAGACGATAGCCCACGCCCCGCAAAACATGATATACTTGTCCTCATCTGCCTCGCTTTTTGGGGTGGTGTCTCTCTACTTCTCTTTTCTTGTTTCCCCAAACTCTCCCACAAGAGGATTTCATGTCAAAATCAATTCGACACCCTGTGGTTTTTGCTCTGGCAATGGCCGTTTTTGCGATGGCTGCGCTCTTGGGTCTGATGCATGGGGTGGCTATCGCCGCACCGGCCCAGTTGTCCACAGACGCAGCAGGCCCCACCCGGTCGGTGATCCTGGATGCTATGGGGCCAAAAGCCGCCGTGGTCATCACCCCAAGCACCTTTATCGACATCTGCACCCAACATGCGCCCAAATGTCCCCTGGACGAAGCCACTTGGCCGGGTGCGCCAGGCGAATGGCAATTCACCGGCAAGCGCTGGGTCAAAAATTCGGACACGCCTTCGGGCCGGGACGTGATCTGGGAGTGGAGCATGCCCTATTCCGGCACCAATCCCGCCTTTGCCGGGCAGCGTGAGAATCACTACGCCGACTATTCCAGCAACCCCACCGGCTCGCCAGATTTTTCAGCCAGCGTGGACGCCTATACCTACGACTGGGAGCGCTGGATCATCGAGCCCAACAACCTGCGCTGGATGCAGATGGGCAATGTTGATGAAAATGCGTCCATGTCTTTGGGCGAGAGTGACTGCGTCAATGGGGCCTATTATCCGGTGATTGACCACAGCACCCCCTGGGCCTACACGGATCTCTATGCCACCCAGTTCACCCAAAACTGTGGTGGCGGCGGCTATGTGCTGACCAAGTTGGACGAGGAGTGGGGCACGCCCTTGTCCGAAGAGCGGGTGGTCTTCTGCGACAATCCCCGCACGGGCATCCCGGCCAGTGAAAATGCCCTGGGCAACGCCGTGTGCAAGATGAGTCCCCATGTAGGGCGAGCGCAGCAGCGCTATGCTTTTGGCGCGGTGCCCGGCAAAGCTGTGGGCGTTGGCTGTGAAGTGGTGATCTACGCCTGGGGGTGGGATCATCAACCCGTGGGAACGACCAGCGGCCAGGATTACGAAGCCTACTTCAGAAATGGCGAATTACGTTTTTCCCGCTACTATGGACTCGGCAGCTTTGCCCAGGGGACGATGCCCGATGTATTCGATGATGCTTGGTGGAATCCAAAGTGTGACTTGGCCTGGACGGGCATCACCAATGCGGTCTATAGCGGCGTCTTTAAGATTGGTTCAACAGTCTACACGGACAGCATCCACCTGCCCGGCCCCACGGTGATACAGATTGACCAGTCAGGCGGCACCATCACGAATACGCAAGGCCAGCTTACCGTGGACTTTCCTCCCAATACGTTTACGGAAACCGTGACGATAACCCTCTCTTTGGTTGATATCGATAACTTCTATCCCTTGCAAGGGGTGAATCGGGCTTTTTCCCTCTCCGCGGTATCGCTCTCCAGCGGTGAAGCCCGGCAGCCGGGCCTGCCATTCACCGTCACCGTCGGGTACGCAGACTACGCCCTGGGCGTCACTGCGGAATCGAGCTTGGCCCTCTATCATGCCGAAGGCGAGGCGTGGGTGCTTGAGCCGTCCAGCCAGGCCATCACCGCAGCCAATCAGGTCAGCGCCGTTCTGAATCGCACAGGGGCTTGGGCGATCTTCGGCAGCCCTCACCGCATCTTTCTCCCCAGCGGGCTACGTTAACTTGAATTCGACCCGGTTATTGACAAACTATCCATCCATTGCTACACTTCCCCCATCAAACATTGCACAACGGCGTTGATGGAGACGAGTAGAGGCCGAAACGTTGGCAGCGAGTCCGGGAGAGTGGAAGCCGGATCAACCCTTCGCCCTCGAAGATCCCTCCGGAGCCGCAGCCCGAAAGGCCCCAAAGCCAAGTAAGCGCTGCCGGGAATCATGGCCCGTTATCCAACATGGCGATGTGAGAATCATTCGTTCCCCCCTCTCGCATCGCACCAGAGGTGCTTGACCCAATCGGGTTGAGAACCGGGGTGGTACCGCGGACTTGCAAAGCCCGTCCCCGATCTTAGGATCGTGGGGCGGGCTTTTTTCTTGGCAATTGGGTGGCAGACCTTGTCCGCCGGGGGATGAATCCCCCGGCTGGGCGGAAAAACCCGGTAAACCGGGTTGGGGGTATCGAACCCGGTCGCCCAGATCAGCCCGGTTCACCGGGCTTGTTGTGTCCAGCCGGGGGATTCATCCCCCGGCAGTTTGCCACAAACTGACGGCTCCAAGGAGACACACCATGACCGACCAACTTTACTACGACGATGCCTATACCCGCGACTTTGACGCCACCATCACCGCCGTGGACGGCTCCCGCGTCGCCCTGAACCGCACGGCCTTTTACCCCGGCGGTGGCGGACAGCTCAACGACACGGGCTGGTTGACCGTGGATGGTGAACGCATACCCGTGTCCAAGGTCAAAAAAGAGGGCGGCGAGATCTGGCACTGGCTGGATAGGTCCGACGTGGGCGGGGAAGCGTCGATACCCGTCGGCCAATCGGTCCACGGCGAGCTGGATTGGGATCGGCGCTATCGGATCATGCGCACCCACACGGCCATGCACATCCTGTGCGGCGTGGTGTGGCGGGACTATGGGGCCAGCGTCACCGGCGGCAACATGGACCCCGGATCCGGGCGCATGGACTTCGAGTTTGAGGCCATGAGCCGGGAATTGGTGACCGAGATCGAGGCCAAGTGCAACGTGGAGATCGCCGCGGCCCGGCCCATCCGGTCCCAGATCCTGCCTCGGGACGAAGCCTTCCAGATCCCGGACCTGATCCGCACCAAGATCAACCTGCTGCCGCCGGGCATCCCCGAAGTCCGCACCATCGAACTGGTGGGGCTGGATCTGCAAGCCGACGGCGGCACCCATGTCCACAACACGTCCGAAGTGGGCAGCATGCGTGTGACGGATTATAAGAGCAAGGGCGCGATTAACAAGCGCATTTACATCGAGTTGGGAGAGTAGCGAGGGGCGAATTGCGAGGGGCGAGTCAAGAACCGATCCCTGCCCGACCCCACACCTTTTGCACTTTGCCTTTTGCCTTTTGATTTCAACTATGGCCATCATCCCGGACCCGCCCATCACCGCATACGAACCTTTCTTCCGCCCTGGTTTGACGGCCATGGTCTGCCGGACTTTGGGTGGAGAGCCGATCTTCCGGCTGCCGGAAGCGGCGCATCTGTGGCAGTCCAGTTTGCGCCGTTTGCAGGCGGACCACCCCTTCCGGCTGTTGGGCTATGTGACGGTGCCGGATCAGGTGTGGGTGATGCTGATGCCCACGGGGAGTTCGCCCGCCGCCAAAGTGATGGACCGGGCCTTGGCCTACTTCACCGCCGACTATCGCAGCTTGATGGGGGATCCGGGACGGATGATGGTGTGGGATCGACAAGTGGATCACCGTCCCGTGGCGGACGTTCCCGACTTCGCCGCCCACCTGGACCGCATCCACTACGCCCCCGTGGCCGCCGGCCTGGTCCCCCACCCGGAGGAATGGCCCCACAGCAGCTATCGAGCGTGGATCGACCGAGGACTCTACAAACTGGGCTGGGGATGGACGCCCCCAGGCCGGTTACAGAAAAGCAAATAGGCCGCGGATAACGCGTTCTATTCCGACAATCTCTTTCAAGGACAATCCGATCATGAGCAAGCAGAACTTCGCCAATGTCACCCCCTCCGTGAACTATCCGGAGATGGAAACCCAGATCTTGAATCTGTGGAAACAGAAGGACGTCTTCCGGCGCAGCATGGAAGAACGCAAGGATGGCCCGCGCTATGTCTTCTTCGAAGGCCCGCCCACGGCCAACGGACGACCGGGCATCCACCATGTACTGGCTCGGGCCTTCAAGGACATGTTCCCCCGCTACAAGACTATGCAGGGGCACTATGTCCTGCGCAAGGGGGGCTGGGACACCCACGGCCTGCCCGTGGAGATCGAAGTCGAGAAGCAGCTTGGCCTCTCCGGCAAGCAGCAGATCGAGGAATATGGCGTGGAAGCCTTCAACAAGCACAGCCGGAAGTCGGTCTGGACCTATGTCAACGACTGGGAGAAGATGACCGAGCGCATGGGCTATTGGGTGGACATGGACGACCCCTATGTCACCTTTCACAACAATTATGTAGAGTCCCTGTGGTGGATCTTGAAGCAGTTTTGGGAAAAGGATCTGCTCTTCCTGGGCTACAAAGTCGTGCCCTATTGCCCCCGCTGTGGCACGGCCCTGAGCAGCCATGAGCTTTCCCTGGGCTACAAAGACGGCACCATCGACCCCAGCGTCTACGTCAAGTTCAAGGTCAAGGACGAGGAAAACCTCTACCTCTTGGCCTGGACCACCACACCGTGGACCCTGCCCGGCAACGCGGCCCTGGCCGTGGGCAAAAAGATCGACTACGTCCGGGTGCGGGATGCCTCCGGGGCCGAGCTGATCATGGCCAAATCTTTGGTCGAGACCGTGCTGGCCCCTGGCTACGAAGTCCTGGGCGAGATGAAAGGCGCGGATCTGCTGGGGATGCGCTACGAGCCGCTTTTCAGCTACTTCCCCGTGGAGGAGGAGGGCTGGTACGTGGTGGCCGCCGACTTTGTCAGCACGGAAGACGGCACGGGGATCGTCCACATCGCCCCGGCCTTTGGCGCGGACGACATGGCCGTGGGCCGGGCCCACAGCCTGCCCGTAATCCAGACCATCACCCCGGAAGGCACTTTCAAACCGGAAGTGACCGATTGGGCCGGGGTTTTCGTCAAGACGGCCGACCCGTCCATCGAAGAGAACCTGACGGCGCGGGGCCTGCTCTACAAGTCCGGCACGTACGAGCATACCTATCCCTTCTGCTGGCGCTGCGACACGCCCCTGCTCTACTACGCCAAGGAGACCTGGTACATCCGCACGAGCCAATACAAGAAGGAGTTGGTGGCCCTCAACCAGGAGATCAACTGGGTGCCGGAGCATATCAAAGAGGGGCGCTTTGGCAACTGGCTGGAGAACAACGTGGACTGGGCCTTGGGCCGAGACCGCTATTGGGGTACCCCCCTGCCCATCTGGCAGAGCGATGCGGAAGGCAGCACCTACATGGAATGCGTGGGCAGTCGGGAAGAGCTCTCCGCCAAAGTGGGCCGGGATCTGAGTGAGTTGGATCTGCATCGCCCCTACGTGGACGACATCACCTGGCCAGCGCCCGATGGCGGCACCATGCGCCGGGTGTTGGAGGTGGCCGACGCCTGGTTCGACAGCGGCTCTATGCCCGTGGCCCAGTTCCACTATCCCTTCGAAAACCAGGAACTGTGGGCCGAGCAGCAGCAGGCCGACTTCATCTGCGAAGCCATCGACCAGACCCGGGGTTGGTTTTACACCCTGCACGCGGTCAGCACCCTGCTCTTTGACCGGCCTGCGTTCAAAAACGTGATCTGCCTGGGCCACATCCTGGCCGAGGACGGCAGCAAGATGAGCAAGTCCAAGGGCAATGTGGTTGACCCGTGGGAGGTCTTCGACAGCCACGGCGCGGACGCCACCCGCTGGACCATGTACACCGCCAGCCCCCCCGGCAACAGCCGCCGCTTCAGCACCAACCTGGTCGGCGAGACCGTGCGTAAGTTTATGAATACGTTGTGGAATACGTATAGTTTTTTTGTAACGTATGCGAATTTGAGCGATTGGGAGATTGGGAGATTAGGAGATTTGGGTGGCGACCAAGCCAATCGCCCAATCTCCCAATCGCCCAATCTCCTAGATCGTTGGCTGCTCTCCGAACTCAACCGGCTGGTGCGTGACGTCACCGAGGCCTTCGAGACGTATGACGTCATCGGGGCCACCCGACCGGTCGCCGACTTTGTGGACACGTTGAGCAACTGGTACGTGCGCCAGAGCCGCCGCCGCTTCTGGGATGGAGATGCCCAGGCCCTAAGTACCCTGCACCATGTGTTGGTCACGGTCAGCCAGCTTTTGGCCCCCACCGTGCCCTTCATCGCCGAGGAGATCTACCAAAATCTGGCCGCCACCACCCTGCCCGGCGCGGCGGACAGCGTCCACCTCAGCCGCTGGCCCCAGGTGGACGTCAACCTGATCGACGAGCAACTGAGCGCGGACATGGCCACAGTGCAGAAGGTGACCAGCCTGGGCCATGCCGCCCGCCAGTTGGCCAGCCTCAAGGTGCGTCAGCCCTTGGCCCAGGTGGTGGTGCGCACCCGCAAGCCCGGCGAAAAGGATGGGCTGTTGCGCCATCAAGATCTGCTCCTGGCCGAGTTGAATGTAAAAGCCCTGGTCTTCGCCGACGACGCGGACGACTTGGTGGATATGCAGGTCCATCCCCTGCCCAAGCAGTTGGGCCAGAAGTTTGGGGCCGGCTTCCCCAAGATCCGCAAGGCCCTGGCCGCGTTGGATCAGGCCGAGCTGGCCGGCAGCTTCCAGTTTGGCGAGACCGTGCAGGTAGAGGCCGACGGCGTGGTCTACGCCATCGAGCCGGGGGATGTGGAAGTGCGCAGCACCCCCCGCTCCGGCTTCAGCGTGGCCGAGGACGGCGGCTACCTGGTCGCCATCACCACGGAGATCACCCAGGCCCTGGCCGACGAGGGCAACGCCCGGGAACTGGTGCGCCGCATCCAACAACTGCGCAAGGAGACGGGGCTGGAGATCAGTGACCGCATCGTGATCCACGTCACCACCTCCCCGGCCCTGCACCGACTGCTCAACGCCTTCGGCAGCTACGTCCGGGAAGAGACCCTGGCCGTGGACCTGCACCAACTGGGCGCGGACGAACAGATCCCGGCCCATCTACAAAAGGACACGTTTGAGCTGGATAACGAACTTGTCACCGTGGCTGTGGTCAAGAAGTAGCATATCGAGTGTCGTGTATCGAGTATTCTTGTGTGCGTTAGACGTGACCGGGCCATTGATGCCGATCCGTGCTTGACCCAACAAAAATACTCGAACCACGACACTCGATACAATCAGGAGTCCCCATGCCCAACAGCCGCCCCGCCGCCATCATCAAACAGCGCTGCCCCGTCTGCAAAGAGGGGGCAACCTATAAGAGCGCGTGGAAAATGCACGAAACCTGCCCGGTCTGCGGCATCCGCTACGAGCGGGAGTCGGGCTATTTTCTGATGGCCATGTTCTTTGCCTATGTGCTGGGTGCCGTAGTCCTGGCCCCTTTGGGCTTGGCCCTTTATCTTTATCACGTCTCGGCCAATTGGATGATCGCCGTTTTTATCGTGGCCGCCTTCCTCGTCTACTGGCCCGCCTTCCGCTACAGCCGCATCCTCTGGATGCATCTGGATGAACTGCTGGATCCGCGGTCGGCGAGGGAATAAGAATGGCTCCTCGTCATCCGCGTACCTATTCGGAGACCTAAACCATGAATTCAACCAAACCGTCCAACATCAAGATCGACCGTCCGGCGTCCACCCTGACCATCACATGGGTAGATGGGCATGTGAGTGCGTATCCCCTGAGCGGGATTCGGGCGGCGTGTCCGTGCGTGGAGTGCCGGGGCGGCCATGCCAATATGGGCGGTCCGCCGGATCGGGCGGCCATCCACCGCATCCCCACCGGGTCCTTCGAGGTGAAGTCGGCCCAGAAGATGGGCAACTATGCCCTCCAGTTCACCTGGGGGGACGATCACGACGGCGGGATCTACACCTGGCGGGATCTGCGCGGTCTCTGTCCGTGCGCAGAATGCGAGGCAGATCACGGCAAATAGACGGTGGATGGGGCATACTGCAACCGTTGACCAAATTTCTCTTTGTTTGCAATGAAAAAGGAGCACCTCTATGCCTACGCTCGCCATCGGCGACATGGCCCCGGATTTCCAGGGCTTGACCGACCAAGACACCACCATCAAACTGAGCGACTTCCGCGGCCAACGGGTCGTGGTCTATTTCTACCCCAAGGATGACACCCCCGGCTGCACCACCCAGGCCTGTGGCTTCCGGGACAACTATGTGGACATCCAGGAGAAGAACGCCATCGTCCTGGGCGTCAGCCCGGACGGCCCGGCCTCCCACCGCAAGTTCAAGACCAAGTTCGACCTGCCCTTCACCCTGGTGGCGGACGAGGACCACGCCATCGCCGAGGCCTACGGCGCCTGGGGCGAGAAGTCCATGTACGGCAACAAATACATGGGCATCATCCGCAGCCACTTTGTGGTGGACGAAGCGGGCAAGTTGGTGGACGTGCAGATCAAGGTCAGCCCCAAGGATAGTGTGAGTGGGGCGTTGAAGGTGTTGGCGTAGAGACTGAGAGATTAGGCGATTGGGAGATTAAGAGATTGGGTGCTGCGGCATCGACCAAATCACCCAATCTCCCAATCTCCCAATCTCCCAATCTCCCAATCGCCCAATCGCTTAATCTCTCAATCCCCATCAAAAAAGGCATCAAAATGCGAATTCTCCTCTACACGGGCAAGGGCGGCGTGGGCAAGACCAGCATGAGCGCGGCCACCGCGGTGCGCTGCGCCGAGTTGGGCTACCGCACGGTGGTCTTGAGCACGGACCCGGCCCACAGCCTGGGTGACAGCTTCGATAGGCGTATCGGCGGCGAGTTGACCCTATTGGCCCCCAACCTTTGGGGCCAGGAGATCGATCTGCTGCACCAAATGGACGCCTATTGGGGCACGGTGCAGGGCTATCTCAATGCCATCTTCTCCTGGCGGGGCATGGACGCCCTGGTGGCCGAGGAGACCTCCGTGCTGCCCGGCATGGAAGAGCTGGCCAGCCTCATGCAGATCACCCACCTGGCCGAGAGCGGCAATTATGACGTGATTGTGATCGACGCTGCGCCTACGGGGTCAACGCTACAATTGCTCAGTTTCCCGGACATGGCTCGCTGGTACATCGAGAAGATCTTCCCCTTCCAGCGCAAGACCATCCAGATCGCCCGCCCGGTGATGAAGCGGTTCAGCGACATGCCCCTGCCCGATGACTCGGTCTTCGAAAGCATCGAAGATCTGATTTTGGTGCTGGAACGCACGAGCAACCTGCTCTCCAACGCCGAGATCAGCAGCATGCGGCTGGTCCTCAACCCGGAGAAGATGGTGATCAAGGAGGCTCAACGGGCCTATACCTATCTCAACCTCTACGGCTATGCGGTGGATGCCGTGGTCTGCAACCGGCTCTTCCCGGACGATGTGACCGATAGCTATTTTGACGTACTCAAGGCGGCCCAGCGGGAAAACATGGTCTTCGTGGAGGAGGCGTTTCAGCCCCTGCCCATCTTCCGGGTGCCCATGTTCGGCCAGGAGGTGATGGGGGGGAGTATGCTTCATCAGATGGCCGAGGTGGTCTTTGGCCCCAAGACGGTCAAGGGCGGTGACGGCGACCCCACCAAGACCTATTATGTGGGCAAGCCCCAAGAGATCTTCCAGCGGGACAATTTCTACGTCCTCAGCATCCCCCTGCCCCTGGTGGACAAGGCCGATGTACAACTGCACCGTAGCGTGGTGGACGAGCTGATCATCCACATCGGCAACTGGAAGCGCAACATCTCCCTGCCCACGGGTCTGGCTCGGCTGGAGATCGCCGGGGCCAAGTACGAGGGGGATCGGCTCAACATTCACTTCAAAAGTGACGATCCCACCCCCATCCCCGCCGTGGAGCTGAAGCCTTCGGCCTGGCAGAATTTGAAAGCCCGCATCAGCGGCGCGTAGAAAAGGCAAAAGGCAAAAGGCAAAGTTCAAAAGGCAAAAGGGTCGTGTCCAGCGGATGGTTTCGCTGGACACGACCCTTTTTGCTATTCGCCATTTGCCATTCTTACGCGCCTATGTCAAAATCCTCCTCTGGCATAAACTCCTCCCCAGCGCCACGCCCGCCCACTAAAATCAGAAAGGTTTTTTGAACTTATGAACGTTCATACGCCCAATTGGGTCAAACATGCTGTCTTTTATCAAATTTTCCCGGATCGCTTCCGGCGCAGCGCCCAGGCGGATGCCATCCCCGGCGTTCACTTTAAGCCCTGGGGCACAGACCCCGCGGAGCAGGGCTTCCAGGGGGGTGATCTGTGGGGGATCATCGAAAAGCTGGATTACTTGCAGGAATTGGGCATCACCGCCCTCTATTTGAACCCCATCTTCTCGTCCGCCTCCAACCACCGCTATCATACATTTGATTTTATGCAGGTGGATCCCCTGCTGGGGGGCAACGCCGCCCTGCGCGCCCTGCTGGATTCGGCCCACGCCCGGGGCATGAAGGTGGTGTTGGATGGGGTCTTCAACCATGCCAGCCGAGGCTTTTGGGCCTTTCATCACATCCTGGAGACCGGGGGGAATTCGCCCTATTTGGACTGGTTCCATGTGGAAAATTGGCCCCTGCGCCCCTACAGCAACGACAACGAAAACCCAGCCAATTATGGGGCTTGGTGGGGGAACGCAGCCCTGCCCAAGTTCAACACGGACAACCTCGGCGTGCGCCAATATATTTTCGACGTGGCCCGATTCTGGATCGAATTTGGCATTGACGGCTGGCGGCTGGATGTGCCGGAGGAGATCGACGACGTGCCCTTCTGGCAAGAGTTCCGGCGCATCGTCAAGCACGCCAACCCAGAAGCCTATATCGTGGGCGAGATCTGGACCGAAGCCACGGAATGGTTGCAGGGCGACCGCTTCGATGCGGTGATGAATTACATCTTCAGCCGTCTGGCCCTGGGCTTCTTTGGCCGGGAAACGCTGAACACCGATTATAAACCCGGCGGCTTTCCCCTTGTGCCCATGGACGCCCAGGAGTTCGCCCAACACGTGGCCCACATGGTGGATCTCCACCAGTGGGAGGTGACCCAGGCCCAGCTCACCATGCTGGACAGCCACGACACGGCCCGCATGTTGTGGACCACCGCCGGGGACGAGAGCGCCCTGCGTCTCTCCGCCCTCTTCCAGATGACCATGCCCGGTGCGCCCTGCGTCTACTATGGCAGCGAAATCGGTCTGGACGGGGACCACGATCCTGGCTGCCGGGAGGCCTTCCCTTGGCAGAAGGAGGAGACGTGGAACATGGGGCTGCTCAATTTCTATCATCGAGCCATTGCCCTGCGCCATAAATACCCGGCCCTGCGCACGGGCCGCTTCCTCTCGCTCTACGCCGTAAACGGAGTCTACGCCTTCGCCCGCATCTTGGACAAAGAGGAGGTTGTGGTGATCTTCAACACGGACCACACCCCGGCCACCTTTGACCTGACCCTGACCGGCAACACGTCAGCCCAGGGCACATTCAAGGCGGTGTGGAATACGGGCAGTTATGCCCTGCACAACGGCACGCTGCACGGAATCACCGTCCCGGCGCGGGATGGGTTGGTGCTTGTCTATGAGGGAAAGGCATAATTTGATGGAGACAACCGGCAAGATCAAAGTCATTCTCAATCCCAACGCGGGCCGAGGGGCTGGGCACCGACTGGAGCCGCAGATCCGCCAGGCCCTGGCCGCCCACAACGTAGCCTATGATCTGGCCCACACCACGGGCACCAACCACGCCATCGAATTGGCCCGTCAAGCCAAGCTGGACGGCTTTGATCTGGTCGTGGCTGCGGGCGGGGACGGCACCATCAGCGAGGTGGTGAACGGCTTGGCCCTGGCCGCCGGGGCTGACGGGCCCGTGGGCACCCTGGGCAT
The DNA here is from genome assembly GCA_018003515.1 of Caldilineaceae bacterium. Classification (GTDB taxonomy): domain Bacteria; phylum Chloroflexota; class Anaerolineae; order Caldilineales; family Caldilineaceae; genus JAGNDO01. Next base: position 70,701 of record JAGNDO010000019.1, on the reverse strand, counting down.
GATCCCCGTGGGCACGGGCAACGACTTTGCCGACATGGCCGGCATCTCCCGCAATCTGGACACGGCTGTGGGGATCATCATGGCCGGGCGCACCCAGTTGGTGGATCTGGGCCAGATCCGCATCCAGGGCGATGGCAAGGACGAGCTGCGCACATTCAACAACAACCTGGGCTGCGGCTTCGAGGCCCAAGTCACCGTGGAGAGCCGCAAGATCAAGCGGCTGCGCGGGCTGGCTGTCTATCTCACCGCCATCTTCAAGGCCCTGATCAGCTATCCCCTGCCCCACATCGATGTGACCTGGACCGACGAATCCGGCCAACCGCACCAAGTATCCAAAGAGATGCTCATGATCAGCATCGGCAACAGTCGGCGTACCGGGGGCGGCTTCTACGTCACCCCGGACGCGGTGATGGACGATGGGCTGTACGACATGGCCCTGGCCAACGCCCTCTCCCGGGGCCGCATCATGGTCCTGCTGCCCAAGGTGATGATGGGCACCCACACGGGTGACGCCGCCCTCACCTTTGTGCGGGCCACCCAGATCCGCATCGCCTCCCCCAGCGCCCTCCCCGTCCACGCCGACGGCGAAATGATCAGCTACAACGCCGACATCCTCGACATCACCCTCCAGCCCAAGCGGCTGGAGGTGTTGACGCCCGGGTTTTTGAAGGGGTGAAGGGGTGAAGGGGTGAGGGGGTGAGCGGGTGAAAGGGTGATCTCACCCAAGGCCAA
>JAGNDO010000019.1:69628-69869 GCA_018003515.1 Caldilineaceae bacterium | reverse complement strand
CGCAGGTTGAGTAGCCCGGCTTGACCCAACCCGCGGCATGACCCAAAAAGGAAGGGCGTATCGAAACCGGAGCGGGTTGACCCATTGCAGGTCAACCCGCTCCGGTTTCGATACGCCGCCGAGGCCTCGAACGGTCAGCGCAGATCTCGGCGGCGGCTACTCAACCTACGCTGGTATCACCCAAGGCCAACGCAGGTTGAGTAGCCCGGCTTGACCCAACCCGCGGCATGACCCAAAAAGG
>JAGNDO010000019.1:18265-69528 GCA_018003515.1 Caldilineaceae bacterium | reverse complement strand
AAGGGCGTATCGAAACCGGAGCGGGTTGACCCATTGCAGGTCAACCCGCTCCGGTTTCGATACGCCGCCGAGGCCTTGAACGGTCAGCGCAGATCTCGGCGGCGGCTACTCAACCTACGCTGGTATCACCCAAGGCCAACGCAGGTTGAGTAGTCCGGCTTGACCCAACCCGCGGCATGACCCAAAAAGGAAGGGCGTATCGAAACCGGAGCGGGTTGACCCATTGCAGGTCAACCCGCTCCGGTTTCGATACGCCGCCGAGGCCTTGAACGGTCAGCGCAGATCTCGGCGGCGGCTACTCAACCTACGCTGGTATCTCCCCCGCTCCCCACCTCCCGTCTCCCTGTCTCCTTTTCGCGGTAACTTTATTCCTCTGTTATAATCACAACTTGATCCTTTGGCGTTGAGAGCCTTTTTGCTGCCTTCAACATGTGGTCAGTGCCGGGAACGGTGCTGGGTGAGACTTATGGAGTTCGATTCGGCCCACAAGCGAAAATTGAGCGCCCCGTCCGCTGACTTCCTGCTGGGCATAGAGGCCCGGTTGCATTCCACACCCTGGCGGCCCCTGGCGGCTTGGTCCGTCTTGGCCGCCGGGTTGACGTTGGGCATCCTCACCGGGCGCACCGGGTCCGCCTTGGGGCTGGCGCCGTGGCCGACGCTGATGTTGTGCGGGCTGCTGGCGGATGGATTGTGGGGCGGCATCTGGCGGGGGTTGACCGCTCTGCCCACCCAGGGAGGGACGGGAAGCGATCCGCAGGCTGCCCAGGCCGCCGGGCGATGGTTGCCCTATGTGCAGCCGGGATCCCCTGCGGCCCGCTTGTTGGGCAGGGATCATGCAGGCGGCTTTGTGCAAAATCTGCGGGTGGCCCTGCCGGTCATTTTGGCGGCTTTGGTCTTGGCTACGGTTCTTGGCCCTGGCGCGCTCATCCTGACCGGGGCGATGATCTTATTGGCCAGTCTCGCCTGGTTAACGGCCCACCATCGCTCAGTTGTGGCTTTGCCCCTGTCCATTGGGGCCACGGTTTTGCTCCCCTGGGCACTGGTACTCTTCACCCTGACCGGGAACGGCGGGGAGACAGACAACCGCGCTTGGTTGCTGGCCTTTCTGTGGACCCTGCATCTCTGGGGAGCCTCTCGTCGAGGGGTCAACGGCCCGGATCGGTTGGGGCTGGGGTTGATGGCCCTGGCCACGGTGGGCGTGGCCGGCCTGTTGATCCAGGCCCAAACCGTCATCGGCCTGGCTGTGTTGGCGGCCCTGTGGCTGCCTGCCTGGCTGTGGACTGTGCAGGGCAGCCATCCGCAACGAATTTCTCTGCTGTGGACGCTCTCTATGTTGGCCAGCGCCATAGCTTTGGGCAATGGGCTTTGACCCGCCGCCCCATTACGGAAAGAAGTGACCCATGACACAATCCCCATCGGCCGAGAAGTCGGAAACCGAACTGGCCCCCAACCGGGTCACCGTGGAGAGGGTGCGCCGGGACCAGGAAGTGGTGGCCTTTGTGCGTCAGGCCAATACCAGCCTCAAGGCCATCGGCTACACAGAACATGGCCAGCGCCATGTGGGGTTGGTGGGGCAGATTTCCGAAAATATTCTCAGTCACCTGGGTTTTGACCAGCGCTCCTGCGAATTGGCCAACGTGGCTGGCTATCTTCACGACATCGGCAACCTGATCCACCGGGAGAACCACGCCCAGAGCAGCGCCATCATGGCCTGGCGAATTCTGGACCGCATGGGCATGTCGCCCCAAGAGTGCGCGCTGATCATGGGGGCCATCGGCAACCACGAGGAGGAGCGGGGCACGGCCACCACGGCCATCTCCGCCGCGTTGATCATCGCGGACAAGGCGGACGTCCACCGCAGCCGGGTGCAAAACCGGGACATGGCCACCTTCGACATCCATGACCGGGTCAACTACGCCGCCACCCGCAGCTTTGTGCGGGTGCGGGCCGAGGAAAAGGTGATCGCCCTGGAACTGGAGATCGACACCAACTTCGCCCAGGTCATCGAGTATTTTGAGATCTTTCTCAGCCGTATGACAATGGTACGACAAGCTGTGGAATTTCTGGGATGCGAATTCCAGTTGATCATCAATGAAACGCGGATTGGTTGATACGTTGATTGGTTGATTGACGTAGGACCAATTGATAAACCGTTCACCTATCAAACAAACAAATCAACGTATCAACCAATCAACAAAAAAGGGAACCGGCTATGCGAATTGTACGTTTTGTCACAAGTATTGAGAGCGCACCCCGTTGGGGTTTGTTGACATCTGGGTCGGATGGCGAGATGGTGACGCCCCTGGCCGACGCCCCCTATCGCACGTTGGATGCCGCGGGCAACTATCAGGCCGTGGCCGATGGCGCGCCCCTTGCGCTTGCCGATGTGACCATGTTGCCGCCGGTGACGCCCAGCAAGATCCTGTGTGTGGGGCGCAACTATGCCGCCCACGCCGCGGAGTTGGGCAACACCGTGCCCACGACGCCCCTGATTTTCTTGAAGACCCCATCGTCCTTGATCGCCAGTGGGGATGCGGTGGTCTATCCCAAGATCAGCCAGCGGCTGGACTATGAGGGCGAATTGGCCGTGATCATCGGCAAGCGTTGCAAGCATGTGGCTGAGGCCGATGCCCAGGAGGTGATCTTCGGCTATGCGGTGGCCAACGACGTCACCGCCCGGGATCTGCAAAAGCTGGAGGATCAGTGGGCCCGGGCCAAGGGCTGCGACACCTTCGGCCCCGTCGGTCCGTGGGTGGACACGGACTTCAACCCCGGCAACCGCAGGATCCGCACCCTGGTCAACGACGAGGTGAGGCAAGACAGCAACACGGATCTGATGGTCTACTCCATCGGTCGGGTGATCGCCCACATCACCGCCGGGATCACCCTGGAAGCTGGGGATTTGATCCTGACCGGCACACCGGCGGGCATCAGCCCCGTGCAGCCCGGCGACGTGATGACCGTGGAGGTCGAGGGGTTGGGCAGCATCTCCAACCCTGTGGTGGCGGAATAACCGGCAAACGTCCCCGGCTTTTCCGCACCAAGCGAGGCGAAACTTGCCGACGTTTGCCCGGCGCTACAGTGAAAATCTTTCTTAAACTCTCAGCTATTCTGAGGAAACGAACATGACCATTCCTGCTTTGCAACACTTTATCGATATCGACAGCCTGAGTTCTGATCAATTTTGGGGCTTGATGCACTTGGCCAAGACCCTAAAAGACGAACGGGCGGCCAAGGGGGCCAACGCCCCCATCCTGGCCAACAAATCCCTGGCCCTGCTCTTTCAAAAGCCCAGCCTGCGCACCCGGGTCAGCTTCGAGATGGGTATGCAGCACTTGGGCGGCTACGCTTTCTACCTCTCCCCGGCGGAGGTGGGGCTGGGCAGCCGGGAGAGCGCGCCGGATGTGGCGCGCGTCCTCAGCGGCTATGCGGACGGCATCATGGCCCGGGTCTTTGACCACAAGCATATCCTGGAGATGGCCGAATGGGGCAGCGTGCCGGTGATCAACGGCCTCAGCGCCTTCAGCCATCCCTGCCAGGCCCTGACCGACCTCTTCACCGTCTGGGAGCACCTGGGCGAGTTGGACGGGCTGACTATGGCCTATGTGGGGGATGGGGCCAGCAATGTGGCGACGAGTTTGATCCAGGCCGCCGGCAAGGTGGGGCTGCGCATGGTGGTGGTGGCCCCTGTGGGCTATCAACCGGACCCGGCGGTGGTGGAGGCCAGTGGGGCCGACATCACTGTGACCACGGAGTTAGACGGGGTGGCTGGGGCCGATGTGATCTACACTGACATTTGGACCAGCATGGGGCAAGAGGCGGAGAGCGCAAAACGTAACGCAATTTTCCCGCCTTATCAGGTCAACGCGGACTTGGTGGCCCGCACGGGCAAGGCCAGCACCGCGCTCATGCACTGTCTGCCCGCCCACCGGGGCGAAGAGATCACCGATGACGTGGCCGATGGCGTGGCCCCCGGCGTCAACAGCCTGCTCTTCCCCCAGGCCCACAACCGGCTACACGCCCAAAAGGCCATTTTGGCCCATATTTTGGGCGGCGTGGCGCTGTAGAATCGAGTAATGCGTATCGAGTATCGAGTATTTCGTGTCGGACACCATTTCGTTTCATTGGACCACGCGTGGTCAACGCCACAAAATACTCGATACACGATACGCAAAACACCTTTTCAGAATCTGACAATTACCCATGACAGACATCCTGACCCTGTTCAAACGATTAAATGATTGGCAAAGCATCCTGGATATCGGGCTTGTGACCCTGGTATTCTATCTGTTGCTGCGCTTGTTTCAGGGTACCCAGGCCATGCAGTTGCTGCGGGGTATTTTGATCATCGGGCTGGGGATTGCGGCGGTGACCAACTTTGTCAACCTGACCGCCTTTAGTTGGCTGGCCCGCACCAGTTCTCTGGCCGTGTTGGTGGCCGTGCCGGTGATCTTTCAGCCCGAACTGCGTCGAGCCTTGGAGCGGGTGGGACGATCCAACTTCTTCTTTGCCCGGCGCAACGGCGGGGCCGCCACCCAGCAGTTGATCACCGAGATCGTGCGGGCCATGGAGCAGATGTCCAACCGCCGACACGGGGCGTTGATCGTGGTGGAGGGGGATAGCGGCCTGGGAGAGTATGTGGATCGGGGTGTGGCCATCGACGCCGAGGTGACTTCGGAGTTGCTGCAAACCCTCTTCTTCCCCAACACCGCCCTGCATGATGGTGCGGTGATCATCCAGCGCCAACGGATCATGGCCGCGGGCTGTGTGCTGCCCCTGACCCAGCGGGAATTGAAGGACAGCCAGTTGGGCACCCGCCACCGGGCCGCCATCGGCATCACCGAGCAGACCGATGCCCTGACTTTGGTCGTCTCCGAAGAGACCGGCACCATGTCCGTGGCCCGCAACGGGCGCATCGTGCGCCGTTTGGATGTCAACCGCCTGCGTCGTATCCTGACGGAATTTTATGGTCCCGCCCAAGCAGATGGGGAGGGCGCAAAGAGCGCAAAGAGTGCAGAGGACGATGTGAACGACGAGGGGGCGGAAAGAATTTTAGACCCAGAAGACGTCCTGGCGCGGCCAGATGACGATTCACCTATCAATTCGGCCCAGTTATAACCATGCATCTACCCTCTTTACCCAAAAAAGTAATTGGATTTTTTAGCTCGATCTCCACGGTTTTGATGGCCCTGATTTTGGCCATTATTGTCTGGCTGGTGGCGGTGAACCAAGAAAATCCCTATGAGCGGGGGGTCTTCCCCACCACCATCCCCTTGCAGGTGCGGGGCCAATTGCCCGAAAATTTGCAGACCCTGCAAGATCTGGGCAAGACATCTGTCACCGTGACCATCGGGGCACCCAGATTGACCTGGGAAACCCTGAGCGCCAGCGATTTCAGCGTCTATATCGATCTGGACGGCCTCAAGGCTGGGGAGAACGATGTGGATGTGCAGGTGGTCCCCCTGAACCCGGAGGTGGATATCCTGGACAAGCAGCCCCGGCGCTTGCGCGTCCAGGTTGAACCGGTGATCACCAAGACGGTTCCCGTCCAGATCACCATCATGGATTCGCCGGCCGTGGGGTATGACGAGCAGCCTCCCCTCTCCACACCCGCCTTCATCACGGTGACTGGGCCGGCGGTTCAGGTCAACCAGGTCACTTTTGGCGTGGTCGAGGTCTATCTGCGGGAAGCCCGTTCCCGGGTGGAGAGCAGCGAAATTGTCAGCCCGCGCAACAGCCAGAACCAACCTGTGGATCGGGTGATCGTGGAGCCGTCCAAGGTAACAGTGGTGGTGCCGATTGTGCAGCGGGCCGGGCGGCGCACGGTGGCCGTGGTGGTGGAACCCGACGGTCAACCGGCGGATGGCTACAGTGTCACCAATATCCAGGTGGAACCGGCCACGGTGGTGCTGCTGGGCAGTTCGGACACCTTGAACAATCTGCCCGGCTTTGTGCAGACCACCCCCCTCTCCATCGCCGGGGCCGTGGAGACCGTGGTGGAGCGACTGGTCTTAAATTTGCCCGAAAATGTCACCGCCGAGAGCGGCAGCGTGGTGGTCACGGTGACCATCACCCCGGTGGAGGCCACCCGCACCATCAAGCGCCAACCCGTGATCCAAGGGCTGGACGATGGGTTGAGCGCCTCGGTTTCGTTGGAAAGCGTGGATGTCTTCTTGAGCGGGCCGGTGAACCGGCTGGAAAATCTCAGCCCGGACGAGGTGCGGGTGAGCCTGGATGCCAGTGGGCTGGCCCCCGGCAGCCACGTGCTGGAAGTGCAAGTGATCACCCCGGAGGGTATCCGGGTGCAGGGGATCAATCCCCAGGTGGTGGAAGTGGTGATTTCGGGACAACTTCCCCCACCCGCCGCCAACGGGCCTATACCGGCCAACCCGACGCCAACACCCTAAGCGGCTGACCCGCCGCCCTGAAGGTGAGAACGGTTGACGAAAAAGACAAAAGAACCTCTTTTCCTTCGTGAACCTGCCTTTCTTCCCTTCTTCGTGGCTACTCGTCAGACAGCTTCTTATCTCAGAAAGTATTTTGTGTGACCTATGAATAGAAAACCTGTGGTGGCTCTGGTGGGTCGCCCGAACGTTGGTAAATCTACCCTCTTCAACCGGCTGGTCGGACGTCGCATCGCCATTGTTGAGGATCTGCCCGGCACCACCCGAGACCGTATCTATGGTCAATCCGATTGGAACGGGGTGGACTTTACTGTGGTGGACACAGGCGGGCTGGAATCTGACAGCAGCCTGCAACGTCAGGTGCGCCAGGGGGTGGAAGGCCCGGAGGCGTTGGCCGAAAACTCGTCTCGCTTTGTGGTGGAGATCCGCAACCAGGCCCAGGTGGCTATGGACGAAGCAGACGCCATCATCTTTGTGGTGGATGGCATGGAGGGGGTGACCGCGGCAGACCAGGAGTTGGCCGAGACCCTGCGGCGCACGCAAAAACCCCTCTTTTTGGCCGTCAACAAGGCGGAAAGCCAAGAGCGCCAACTCAACGCGGCTGAATTCTGGAATCTGGGACTGACCTACCCCGTACCCATCAGCGCCTATCACGGCGATGGTGTGGGGGATCTGCTGGACGAAGTGGTGAAAGTCCTGCCCCCCTATCGGGATCTTGAAGACGATGAAAAGCCTGACGTCGTGCGCATCGCCATTCTGGGCCGCCCCAACGTGGGCAAGAGTACACTGCTCAACGCCCTGATGGGCGAGGAGCGCTCCATTGTCAGCAATGTGCCCGGCACCACCCGGGATCCCATCGACACCGAACTGGTCTTTCATGGCCAAAAGGTCGTCCTCATCGACACGGCCGGCATTCGGCGCCGGGGCAAAGTTGAGCCGGGCATCGAGAAATACAGCGTCCTGCGCAGCGTGCGCAGCATCGACCGGGCGGATGTGGCCCTGCTGCTCATCGACGCCCAAGAGGGGGTCACCGCCCAGGATACCCATGTGGCCAGCTATGTGCTGGAAAAGGCCAAGAGCGTCATTGTCTTGATCAACAAATGGGACGCCATCGACAAAGACGCCTACACCATGAACACCTTCACCGAAGAGGTGCGGGAAGCCCTGAAGTTCATGGACTATGTGCCGGTGATCTTCATCAGCGCCCTGACCAAACAGCGGATCAGCAAGATCCTGCCCCTGGCTCTGGAAATAGCCGAAGAACGCAAGCGGCGCATCCGCACAGGGGAGCTGAACCAGTTCCTGCAAGAAATGTACGCCGAGACCATGCCCCCTTCCCGCCTGGGCCGACGGCTGCGTCTTTACTACGCCACCCAGGTGGAGATCGAACCGCCCACCTTTGTGATCTTTGTCAACGACCCAGAACTGGTGCATTTCTCCTATCAACGCCACATCGAAAACAAGCTACGGGATCGCTATCCCTATGTAGGCACGCCCATCCGTATCTTTATGCGCAAGCGCACCAGCAACCGAGAAGAAGCGTAAGGGTTTTTATAATGGCGCGTCTTCGCTCTTATGCAGCAGAGATTTTGGTTGTTCTGGTTCTGGCCGGGGCCGTGGGCTACTTTGCCTATCTGGCCTGGGGATTGCGCACGCCGGCCGAGGAGACGGTGGCCGATGTGGACTTCTCCGGCCAGATGGCCTTGGATCAGGTGGCGCGCCAGCTTGCCTTTGGCCACCGCATCACCGGCAGCCCGTCCAACCGGGCTATGGGTGATTGGCTGATCCAGGAGTTGCAAACTTTGGGCTGGCAGGTGACCGAGCAGCCCTATGTGGTGGCCGGGGATGTGGCGGCCCGCAACCTGATCGCCGTGCAGGGCAGTGGGCCTGCCGGGGTGATCGGGGCGCACTATGACACCCGCATGGTGGCGGACGAAGACCCGGACCCAGCCTTGCAGAGCCAGCCGGTGCCTGGGGCCAACGACGGCGCGTCCGGTGTGGCCGTGCTTTTAGAGTTGGCCCGCACCCTGGATGTGGCGGCCAGCGGCCATACGATCTGCCTGGTCTTCTTTGACGCCGAAGACAACGGACGTATTCCGGGCTGGGACTGGATCCTGGGCAGTGCTTACTATGTGACCCATCAAGACGACGTGCCCCCCTGCGCAGATCCCCGGTTCGCCGTGATCGTCGACATGATCGGGGATGCGGATCAGCAAGTCTACGTGGAGCGCACCGGTAGCCCTGGGCTGAGTCAAGCACTTTGGTCTCAAGCCGCCAGCTTGGGCTATGGCGACACCATCATCAACCAGCCCGGCTATGCCATGACCGACGACCATACCCCCTTTCTCCAAGCAGGCATCCCCGCCGCCGACATGATCGATTTCGACTATCCCCACTGGCACACCACCGCCGACAGCTTGGACAAGGTCAGCGCCCAGAGTTTGGAACGCATCGGGCGCACAGTGGAAAGCTGGCTTGAGGGAGGGGCTCTTTTCGCCTCGCCATAGAAATGGGGTCGGGAGCGTGCCAAAGGCGGCTGGGGGATGGCCTGGTACAAATATCCTAGCCCGGGCCGCGTCAAGAGGGTAGCCTGGGTGGATACGGAATTCAATCGGCCGTGCTATAATAAGCAGATGGACCGATCGGTCATTTTTCTCTGCCCCACCCGGTCCAGCAAACTGCATCTTCTTCTGTTGGCTCCACATCACCCCAATCCGCCCTGAATCGCACTCTGAGGAAGCTTATGGATAACCGGCTCACAATCTCCCCAATAGCCCAAACCCATCTCAAAAAGATATTGGTGGTTGACGACGAAGAGAAGCTGGGACGCTTTGTCAGCATGTTGTTGCGGCGCTCTGGCAGCTATGATGTTGTTACCTGCAATTCTGCGGCAGAGGCCCGATCATTGCTCAAATCCGGTTTCTGGTCATTGGTGATCACCGATGTGGTCATGCCCAACGAAACGGGTCTCCAACTTGTGCAGTGGTTGACCGAACACTATCCCGACCTGCCCTGTGTCGTCATGACCGCCCATTCCAATCGGATGGTGGATCAACAGGCGGTACAGTTGGGGGCAGCCGAAATCATCCACAAACCCTTTGCGCTGGATGCTTTGCAACAGTTGGTGGATCGAGTCTTAGTCGCCTAAGGTTGGCATGACAAAACGAATTCTGTATCTCGAAGACGAACCCGATGTGGTGACCCTGGTGCGGCTGATTCTGTCCCAGAGCGGCTGTGAAGTGATCGGCGCGTCCAGCGTTCCCGCAGCACGCAAGATTTTGAAATCAACCGAGATAGACCTCTTTCTGATCGACATCATGATGCCCGGCGAGAACGGCTGGGATTTTCTGGATTTTCTGGCAGACAGACAACAGTTTGACCAAACGCCAAAAATCGTCTTGACGGCCAAAGTCCCCGCCCCGGACCCCAAAACCGGCAAGCACGCGCTGGAAAGCGACGAGCGTCTGGCCACCTTTTTGATCAAACCATTTAGCCCCAAGAATCTTATGGAAGCAGTGTTAAGTCATCTATGAGCCGACTGCAAAAAGAATTTTAACCGCAGAGAACGCAGAGAACCGCGCAGATTTGTAGAGAGGAACTCTTCTTTTTCCTTGACTTCTTGGCTTCTTGGCGTCTTTGCGGTGAGAATCTGGTTTTTGCAGGTGAGTCATTATCCAACGATTAGGAGTATCTATGAATCCTGTTATTTTTGAGATTGGACCTTTTGCCCTGCACTGGTATGGCGTCTTTATTGTGGGCGGCGCGGCCTTGGCCGCCTGGTTTAGCAGCCGTCTGGCCGCCCAAGCCGGCGAAAACCCGGATCACATCTGGAATCTGCTGGCCTGGACCCTGTTGATCGGCATCATGGGGGCGCGGCTTTACCACGTCTTCAGCTCCCCGGCGGATGGCGGCGGCTGGGTCTACTATCGGGAACACCCCATGGACATCATCAACTTCTGGAACGGTGGTTTCCGGGGATTGGGGATCTACGGCGGGCTGGTGGGCGGCATCATCGCCGTGATCGGCTATTGCTGGATCAACAAGCTCAATGTGATCAAATATCTGGACTTCCTGGCCCCCAACGTCCCCATCGCCCAGGCGGTCGGACGTATGGGCAACTTTGTCAACCAGGAACTCTACGGCCCGGCCACGGACGTGGCCTGGGCCTTTCACATCAACCCGAACTATCCTTGCCAGGTTCCCACGGGTGCGCCGGGCTACTGTGGCGACCCCAACATCAGCCAAGCGGCCATCGACTGGTACGCGGCCACCGGCTTCCACCCCACCTTCTTCTACGAAGCCGGGTGGAGCTTGTTGAGCTTTGGCGTACTCTACTTCATCATGCGCCGCTTTGGCCGTAGCCTGCGCATAGGCGACATGGCCCTGCTCTATTTCATCGCCTACCCCTTGGGCCGTTTCTGGGTCGAGGCCTTCCGCCCGGACGCCTGGACTATGGGTACCCTGGCCACCGCCCAATGGATCGGCCTGGGCAGCATCGTGATCAGTTCAATCTTGCTCTTCCTGCGTCACCGAGGCTGGTCGGCCAAAAAGCACCCGGAAGAATCCCTGGCCGCCTTGAGCAGCCAAGGCGTCTAGGCCACACGCAACAAACCAACAAAAAAAGAGCGGGCCATCCAGCACATCGGATGGCCCGCTCTTTTTCATTGTGCATTGTCCATTGAAAATTGTGCATTGTCCTTCACTCCACCATTTCAATAAAATAGTCCACCAAATCCGCGTCCATGCGCCACGCCTCCACCCGGTCGGCCACAAGCTGAAGATGCCGGTGGGCCAACACGCTGTTGGCGCTGACGCAGACCACTTGCAGCTCGCAGCGGCTCAACATATCCTGGGCGTCGCTTTCGCACACAGAGACGTTGAAATCCCGGCGCAAGCGGGCAATCAGGGGCTTGATGATCCCCCGCTTCCCCTTCAAGCTGTCGTTGAGGGGCAGATAAAGTTCGATGGTGAGCAGTCCGATGGCCATGTTTGTATCGAGTGTCGTGTATCGAGTATTGCGTGGTGGCGAGTATAGCGTTGTTTTCTTGAAAGAAGATGTGGTCAACACCACGGGATATTCGATACGCATTACTCGATACTATTTTTGCTCCGTCCACGCCGGGTTGGCGAAGCGTTCGCGGATCAGGACGGCGGAACGGCGGGTCTCGGCGGGGGAGAGGGTGGCGCGTTTGAAGGTGAGGTTGAGGGTGGTGCTGAAGCCGTGGAGCAGGGCTTCGGCCACATTCTCGAAGCGCAGTTGGGGCGAGTCGTCGGCCACGGCCAGGGCTTGGGCCAGGGTGCAGGCCCGCTCCCCAAGCTGACGGCGCAACATCTCAGCGCCCAGGGAGTCCAGGGCCAAATAGTCCACCAGCCGGGTGATCTCCCCGACCAGGGGCAGGCTGCCATGTTGCAGCACATACCCGGCCCGCCGGCTCTGGGCGCTGCCCATCAGTTTGCGCCCGCCGGATGTGATCTCGTAGGCGCTGGGCACCTCGAAACAGGCGGCGGAGACCTCCGCGCCGGCCCGCACGTGGCCGGGGGCCTTGTCCGCGGGCAGATCCAGCCCGTTCAGCCCGGCCAGCAGTGCATTGCTCAGACGCAGATAGGCGTCCATCACCCCGCCCCGGGCCCGGGGTTCATCCGCCGGCGCGGCCACGGAATAGGTCAACTCGTCCGTGTGCAGAATGGCCCGCCCGCCGGTGGAGCGACGCACCACGTCAAAGCCGGCGCGTTTGATGAGAGGCATATCCAGATCCGCCACGGGTTGGTTGCGCCCCAGGCTGATGGTGGCCGGATCCCAGCGGTAAAAGCGCAGGGTGGGCAAGCTCTCCCCCGTGGCGCAGGCTTCGGCGATGGCCTCGTCCACCGCCATGTTGGCCGGGCCGGATCGGGGTTCGCTCTCTAGGATTAGCCGCCATGTGGCGGGTGGGAAAGTTTCGGTTTCTTCGATGGGTTTGTTAGTCATTGGATTCGCTATTCTGTGATGAAGGGCAATTCGGCCACAATCCCCGCCCCATTGCCCAAGGTGACGGCGGTGCCGGGGACGTTGGCCGGGCGTTTGACCACAGCCAGGGCCAGATGTTTGCCCAAGCTGGGGCTAAAGACGGCGCTGGTAACAGTGCCCACGGATCTGCCGTCGGCCAGCACCTCCGCGCCGGGATCGACCGGGCCATCGGCTGTGATGCCCACCAGGGTTTTGGTGACTTTATCATAGGTGATCTGGCGGGCGATGATCTCCTGGCCCGTGTAGCAACCCTTGTTTTCGGCACAGGCCCAGGCCAAGCCAGCCTCCAAGGGCGAAAAGGCATCGGTGATCTCCGCGCCGGTGCCGGGACGCCCCCACTCCACCCGGCGCATGTGATACGCTCGGTCATCGGCCAGGGGATGGGCGTGGGCCCGGCGCAGGCTGGCCAGAAAACGGTCCGCCTGGGCAATTGGGACCAGGATCTCATAGCCCGGCACGTCGTAGCCCATCTGCTTGACCGCTGTCACCCCGTCCACGGTTTGGACCGTGCCATCGGGGGCATCGGCCAACTCAAAGCCATGCAAGGCCAGCACATTGGCGGCCTGGGGTCCCATCAGCCGCAAACGCCGAAACTCTGGATTGACATCCGTCACCGTGACCTGATCCATGAAGAAAATCTGACCCCGCAAATGTTTGAACAGATCCGCCGTACGGCCCACTTCAGGCAAAATCAGCAGATCCGCCGCCCGCTTCACCACGGTGAAGACGGCCAGAATGCGGGCCACCGGACTGGTCAGCACCGTGACCGCGGCCCGATCTTGGGGCAGACGCAGCACATCGTTGCTGGTCATACGCTGCACAAAGTCCACCCGATCCGCCCCAGCCAGGATCAGCGCGCCGGCGTCCGGGCGCACCTGAAAGGCGGCGGATTGGGTCAGGGCGGCGTAGTCGGCTTCATCTGTAACAAGTTCGACAAGAGGTTCCATCACTAATATTTCTCCAAATCTACAAGGGTTGGTCAACATGAGGCGAGAAACGTCCCCGGCACTTTCTCCCCAAGCGAGCGAAAATGTACATTTCTCAACCACTTTGTACGTGAGTGCCGGGGACGTTTCGGGTCGCCCAACCAATTCTAAACAAACCCAAATTCAAGCAATCAACCCCAAGATGCGGCCCAAATCGACCCGATTTGAGGCATCCAGAATCTCAATTCCCACAATCTGTTCATCCGATCCCAGATCCAGGACAATATCCTCATCCAAACGGCGGTTGATCACCGGCTGAGTTCGTTCATCAAGTCTCAAGTAAAGCAAATTTTTCGCCGGATCGTAGGAGAGCAACTCAGACCGCTTGGCCATCCTCGCCTGAGCAAGCCGCGCCTCTTCGATCAAAAAGTCCAGCTTGCCCTCGGCAACATCCGCTTCCAATTGCCGATCCCATCGCTCCCAATCTCTTTCGAGGAACCAGTCTCGCAATTGCGCAAAGTCCTCGTCAGAAAGGGCTTCGATCTCCGCTTGAAGTCGCTCAATCGCCATCAGCCTTAATCTCCCAATCTCCCAATCTCCCAATCTCAGCCCTTATCACCCCACCGGCAATCCCGCATACCGTCGCGCAAAGTCCAAAATCAACAGAAACATCTGTGCCCCAGTGTCGGTCATGTTCTCGCCGATCTGCAAATAGTGGCTGACGTCTGCGTAATAGAATAACTCAACCGGCACCCCGGCTGTGCGCAGGGCGGCTTCCAGTTCGTAGGCCTGGCTGATGGGGATGATGGTGTCCGCGCCCGTGTGGATGATCAGCGTGGCGGGCAGCTCCCCGGCGGTGTAGACCGGGGAATAGCGCAAAAATTGGGCCGGATAGAGATCCGCCGGCCCCAACGCAGGGATCACCAGGGCGTATTGCTCAGGAATCGCCAATTTTCCGGCATAGAAGTCCGCCGCGCCGGTGAAGGCGTTGCTGATCCCGCCCACGGTCACCCAGGCGGCGAATTTACCCCCCTCTGCCCGCAAAAGACGGTGCAGCACCGCGCTGCTGAAGCTCCCCCCCAGCGCCACCGCCGGGCTGTCGGCGATGTGGGGGCCAAAGGCTCCGCTACGGGCCAAATGCAGGGCAATGCGGGCATCCAACGTGTGCTGGTCAATATCCACCTTCCACGCCGCGGCCGGGGAGATGGCGACCAGTGCAAAGCCCTGGCTGGCATAGGCCACGCTGACCGGCTCCCAGCCGTCGATCACCCCCGGATAGACGGCGAAGAGCAGGGGCAGCTTGGCATCCGGGGCCAGATCCAGAGGCAAATAGAGACGCAGACTGTCGATGGTCACGCCGTCCCGCTGGAAGCTGAACGGCTGCACCGTGGCCGCTGCCCCGGTGGGGAAGGCGGCAGTGGCCGTGTAGGTTTCCCCGGCTTGCAGGTTGAAGACCGCCGCCGGATCCTCGGGCAAAGCCGGGGCCACATCCGGGCGCATGGCCAAGACGGGCAGATCCGTGGTTTGGCCGCTGATGACCGTGGCCAACCGCCCCAGCCCCCATCCATCCTGCATGACCGTCTCGGCATAGCCCGGACCCACGGCGGCGGGCACATAGCGACCCGGCGGCACGCCATCGATCTGGTAGCGGCCCTGGGCATCCGTGACCCCGCTGAACGGCGTCCCATCCGCCTGGGCCAGGACCACGGAGACGCCGGGTACGGGCACGCCGTCCGCGGTCACCCGCCCGGCCACCCCGCCGGGGAGTTGGGAAACGGGTGTGGCCTCGGCCGCCGGGCCAAAGCGGGCTACGGCCCCTTCGGTCTGCCAGCGCTGGAGGAGATAGCCCGCTGCGTTCAACTCCGGCCTGGGCGCGCAGGCGGTGAGGGCGGCCAGGGCCAGGATCAGGGCCAGGGTGCGGGCGAATGAGGAAGGAGTAAGGAGTGATGAGTGATTTCGTGCTGTTGGCATGGGTGAATTATAGCATGGGGCGATCTGGGGGGTCAACGCTGGGTGCGGCGGCATAACCGTAGGGGTTTGATCTTCAATTCGGTTCGTGATACAATTTCATCATATAAATCGAGGAAACAATTATGGAAATTTACCCAAATGGACGACTCAATTTCTATTGCCCGACAATTACATACCGCCAATCTCTTTTACCTCACACCCAGACTTCTGGCGGGGGTTTTTGATCTGGAAATTGCCCAAGCCTATGATCTGCTACAACAACTCACCGCCCGCGGGCTGGTGATGGGGGTGGAGAAGGGCAAGTACCTGTTGGTTGGCCTTGAACCGGAACGGGTTTTGGGCAACCCGCTCTTCATCGCCAATCAATTGGCCTTCCCCTCCTACATTTCCTATTGGTCCGCTCTGCATTTCCACGGCCTCACCGAGCAGGTTCCCCACACGGTTTTTGTGGCCACCACCCGCAAGAAGCGCCCGGTTGAGTTCCAAGGTCATCGTTTTCGCTATGTGACGGTCAAACCGAGCAAGTTTTTTGGCTACCAACGAGAGGTGATTGGCGATTTGCCGGTCATGGTGGCGGATCTGGAGAAGAGCCTGATCGATAGCCTGGACCAGTCCCGCTATGCCGGGGGCATAGCCGAGGTTGCCCATGCCCTGGCCGTGGCCGGGCCGGATCTGGATGTTGACCTGCTGATCGACTATGCCATCCGCATGGATGACCGTAGCCTGGCATCTCGCCTGGGCTTCCTGCTCGAACGGCTGGGCATCCAGACCACAGGATTGCCTGTGTCCACCAGCCCAATCCTGTTGGACCCGCGTTCGCCAGCCACCGGAGGTATCGATTCCCGTTGGCAGATCCGAGGCAATCTTTTAGCGTACCAACTTCAACGAGAGGGGATCGGCTGATGCTGACTCGCCAACAGATCCAGCGCGTGGCCCAACGCCACGCCATCGGCCTGCACGCCCAAGAGCGGGACTATTTGCAGCACTTGATCCTTGCCATGCTGTACAGTCGTCCAACCAGCCTGATCTTCAAAGGAGGAACGGCCCTGCGCATAGCCTATCGGGGCAATCGCTACTCCGAAGACCTGGATTTCAATGCACCGGATCTTGATGTGGCGGCTATCGAAGCAACTTGGCAGACGGTTGCCTCCGATCTTGCCGCTTATGGCATTGAAGCGGAACTGCGCAATCCCTGGCAAGGAGAAGTGGGATACAGCATAGATCTGAGCTATCGCGGTCCCCTCTACGATGGCCGGGATCGCACCAAGGGCAAAGTGCGCCTGGATGCCAACCTGCGCCCCGAACTTGTTGCCACCCAGCCCGTCCTCATCACCTCGGAGTATGATGACATCCGCCCTTTTGTGGTCACCGTCATCTCCCGAGAACATCTGATGGCCGAGAAGGTGCGGGCCTTGGTCGTGCGCGGCAAGCCCCGGGATCTCTACGATCTGTGGCTTCTGGTCAATCAAGATATTGATTTGTCGCAAAAACTGATCCAAGAAAAGCTAGATCTGTACGATATTGTCTGGTCTCAGGAGGCATGGCAAAAAGGACTGGCCCAAGTGGAATCAGATTGGGAGCGAGACTTACGCCCGCTTTTATCTCAATTCGTAGACTTCGCCAATGCCAAAAAACAGGTTGAAGCCGCCATTCTTGCATGATCTTCACCGCAATCGGTAGGGGTTTGAGTGGGCGGCAGGGTGAATTTTGGCAAAATCTTAGATTTTGCCAAAATTCACCCTGCCGCCCACTCAAACCCCTACGCCCCAAAAACCCCACCCCGCATTTACGCCCCATCATTTGCACCCACTCCACACAAAACGCTATACTATGCAGATGACTTTTTCGGGATACAAGTTGCGAGACAGATAACTCGCAACTCGCATCTCATAACGCTTATCTGCAAAGGACCACTATGGCATCCGGCTACTACCGATTTCCTACCATTCATCATGACGCCGTCGTCTTTGTCTCCGAGGACGATCTGTGGCGTGTGGCCGCGCCCGGGGGCGTGGCCCGGCGGTTGACCAGCAACCTGGGCGAAGTGACCTATCCCATGCTCTCGCCGGACGGCGCACACCTGGCCTTTGTGGGCCGGGAAGAGGGCGCGCCGGAGATCTATGTGATGCCCGCCCAGGGGGGCAGCGCCCGCCGCCTCACCTTCCAGAGCAGTGACTGTCGCATCGTGGGCTGGAGCCCGGACGGCACGGAGATCCTCTACAGCAGCGCCTTTGGCCAGGCCAACCGAGGGGAGTACACCCTCTTCGCCGTGGATGTGGCCGCCCGCAACGGGCAGATGCGCGCCCTGCCCCTGGGACCGGCCCGCACCATTGCCTTTGGCCCCCTCAACCCGGAGACTAGTCAGCGGCCGGCGGTCCTGGGCCGCAACACCGGGGACCCGGCCCGCTGGAAGCGCTACCAAGGCGGCACGGCCGGCCATCTATGGCTGGACGTGGCCGGGGCCGGTCAATTCCGACGCATCCTGGCTGACCTAAAGGGCAACATCGCTTCCCCCATGTGGCTGGGGGAGCGCATCTATTTTATCAGCGACCACGAGGGCATCGGCAATCTGTACAGCGTGGCGGCCAGCGACCCGGACAGCGCCGCCCCTCGCCGCCACACGGACCACGAAGACTACTACGCCCGCAACCCCTCCGCCGGACCGACTGAAAGCGGCGGCTGGCAGATCGTCTACCACGCCGGCGCGGATCTCTACGTCTTTGACGTGGCAACGGACCGCAGCCAAGCCGTGGCCGTGGACTATCACAGCCCTCGCGTCCAGCGCAACCGCAAGTTTGTCCACGCCGGACGCTACATGGACGGGGCCAGCCTGGAACCCAAGGGCAATTCCGTCGCCCTGACCAGCCGGGGCAAGATGTATGCCTTTTACAACCAGGAAGGGCCGGTCTTCCAGGTGGGCAAACGGGACGGCGCCCGCTATCGCCTGGCCGAATGGCTCAACGATGGCCGCCGCTTGGTGGCGGTCAGCGATGAGAGCGGCGAGGAGATGTTGGAAATTCACAGCTTCGAGCTGGGCCAAGCCCCCCGCAAGCTGGACAAAGTCGAGTTTGGCCGGGCGGTCAGCATCCGGGTCTCCCCCACTGCGGACAAGATCGCCCTCACCAACCATCGCCAAGAGTTGTTCATCGTGGATCTGGAAAGCCAAGAAACCATCCTCGTGGATCACAGCCCCTTCCGGCGCATGGCCGGGGTGGATTGGTCCCCGGACGGGCGCTGGCTGGTCTATGGCCACGCCATCAGCCCCCAAACCACGGCCATCCGCCTCTTTCGCCTGCCGAATCCCGACGCCGAAGATGAGGCCCTGCGCCCCGGCCAGACCTTCACCATCACCCAGCCCATCCTCCACGATGTGATGCCCGCCTTTGATCCCGAAGGCAAGTTTATCTATTTCCTCAGCTATCGGGTCTTCAACCCCATCTACGACGGCCTGCACCTTGACCTGGGCTTCCCCATGGGCATGCGCCCCTATCTGATCACCCTGCAAACCGATCAGCCCAATCCCTTCGTCCCCCACCCGGCGGATCTGGAAGAAGAAGAGGATGATGACGAAGACGAAGATCTTGACGACGAAGAGACAGATGAGGAGGAGGAGCTTGAGGGCGACGACGACCGGGATGATGACCCTGCCGAGGATGACGGTGCGGACCCCGACGACGAGGATCTGATCACCCTGCACAGCCGCCTTGTCCGCCTCCGTGACGCCGACAGTTCGGACGGAGGGCCGGGGGCCGGTGTGCCCATCGGTCAACCCAGGGCCAAGGACGCAGACGCAAAGAAGGAGAAGACGGACAAGGATCGGGATAAGAAAAAAGAAAAGAAAGAGCCAAAACCCTTGCGCATCGATCTGGAAGGCATTGCCCAGCGCGTGCTGGCCTTCCCGGTCTCCGAGGGGCGCTTTGGTCAGATCGCCGGGGTGCCGGGCAAGGCCCTCTTCACCGTCATCCCCGTGACTGGCGAGCTAAAGGATACCCACGAGGGCGAGGAGGACGAACCCAGCGGCGAGTTGGAGTGCTGGAATTTCAAGGAATACAAAGCCGAGACCCTGGTCCACGGCATCCAGTGGTTTGACCTTTCTCGCAACCACAAAAAGATGATCTATGGCTCGGAGAACCGTCTGCGGGTGATCGGGGCCGGGGAGAAAGCCATGCCCAGCAGCAGCAAAGGCCGCAAGTCCGGCTGGGTGGATTTTGGCCGCATCAAGGTCTCTGTGGATGCCCAGAGCGAGTGGGAACAGATGGTGCGGGAGGCTTGGCGGCTGCAACGGGACCAGTTTTGGAGCGAGGACATGGCCCAGGTGGACTGGCAGACGGTCTACACCCGCTACTTCCCCCTGATCCAACGGGTGAGCAGCCGCAGCGAGTTCAGCGACCTGATGTGGGAGATGCAGGGCGAGCTGGGCACCAGCCACGCCTACGAGTTCGGCGGCGATTATCGCCCCCGGCCCATCTACAGCCAGGGCTTCCTGGGTGCCACCATCGCCTGGGACGCGGACGCGGCTGGCTATCGCATCACCGACATCGTGCGCGGCGACCCCTGGGAAACCGGGGCCAACTCCCCCCTGGCCGACCCTGGCGTGGATGTCAAGGAGGGCGACCTGATCCTGGCCATCAACGGCCAGCCCGTGGACGCCGAAACCAGCCCCGCCCAGCTCCTGGTCAACCAGGCCGGGCAGGAGGTGTTGTTGGTGTTGGCGTTGCGGGCGGAAGACAAAAAAGAAGAGGAGAAGGGGAGCGGGGGAGAAGAGGAGAAAGAGGGGGATAACGGGAAGCCGCGAGCGCGGCTGGTGATTGTGAAGACGTTACCCAGCGAGTCTGCGGCCCGGTATCGGGCGTGGGTGGAGGGCAACCGGCGGGCGGTGCATGAGGCCACGGGCGGCAAGGTGGGCTATCTTCACATCCCGGACATGGGCCCCCGGGGCTTTGCCGAATTCCATCGGGGCTATCTGGCCGAAGTGGAGCGGGACGCCCTGATTGTGGATGTGCGCTTCAACGGCGGCGGCCACGTTAGCCAACTTCTGCTGGAAAAGCTGGCCCGCCGGCGCCTGGGCTACGACATGACCCGCTGGGGCGGCATGACCCCCTACCCCGCCGAGTCCGTGGCCGGGCCGATTGTGGCCCTGACCAACGAACAGGCGGGCAGCGACGGGGACATCTTCAGCCACAGCTTCAAGATGATGGGGCTTGGCCCCCTGATCGGCAAGCGCACCTGGGGCGGCGTCATCGGCATCTGGCCCCGCCACGCCCTGGTGGACGGCTCCATCACCACCCAGCCCGAATTCAGCTTCTGGTTCAGCGACGTGGGCTGGAATGTGGAAAACTACGGCACCGACCCGGACATCGACGTAGACATCACCCCCCAAGACCACGCCGCCGGCCGGGATACCCAGCTTGAGCGAGGCATCGAGGAAATCCAGCGCCTCCTGGCCGAAAATCCCGTCACCAAGCCCGACATGGCCGCGCGCCCCAGCCGGGCGCTGCCCAAGTTGCCGCCGCGCTAGGACAATATCGAGTATCGTGTGTCGAGTATTTTTGATACTCGACACACGATACTCGATAAATCAGAAAGGTTCTCACACCCATGCCCACCCTCCGCCCTGCCGCCCAAAATGTTCAAAACACCCTCCACGCCCTGGGCTATGCCGACCTGACCGTGGTCGAGTTTGCCGAGTCCACCCGTACGTCTGCCGAGGCGGCGGCGGCCGTGGGCTGTGAGGTGGGGCAGATCGCCAAGTCCCTGGTCTTCCGGGTCAAGCAGCGGGATGTGCCCGTGCTGGTGATCGCCAGCGGGGCCAACCGGGTGGACGAGAAGAAGGTGCGAGATCTCCTGGGCGAGACCATCGGCAAGGCGGACGCCGACTTCGTGCGCGCCCGCACAGGCTTCGTCATCGGCGGCGTGGCCCCGGTCGGCCACACCCAGCCGATCACCACATTGATCGACGAAGACCTGCTCGTCTTTGACGAAATCTGGGCCGCGGCGGGGACCCCGTTTGCCGTCTTCAAACTGCGCCCCGCCCAATTGGTCGAGATGACCGGCGGGACGGTAGGCGAGGTCAAGCTGGTGCGCTGAGAAACAGCCGAAACTTTTCTCCACAAGGATGCGTACTATGGGCATGTCGGGCCGAGGCGAGAATCCTGGCCGACATTACACCTAAAAACGCTCACACCTGTGAAAGAAGAGGAATCTTATGGCAAACAAAAACAATCAACTCAAACGACAAAATGGCATGATCGCCGGCGTCTGCGGCGGACTGGGCGAGTTCTTCGGCATCGACCCTATCTGGTTCCGGCTGCTCTTCGTCTTCCTCCTCCTCCCCGGCGGACTCCCCGGCGTCCTGCCCTATGTGGTGCTGTGGATCATCATGCCGAGACGGTAGTCGGGGGTTGGGGATTGGGGATTAGGGTTTGGGGTGTCAAGCACCCAATCCCCAATCCCCACTCCCCAATCCCCAATCCCCCCAAAAAACCATGAAAATACTCGTCGGCTCCACCAATCCGATCAAAATCAACGCCGTCGCTGAAGCGTTCGCCCACTTCAGCGGCGGCGTTGACGCGGTGGGGATGGCCGCGCCCTCCGGGGTGGCGGCCCAGCCTGTGGGGGAGGAGACCTACATCGGGGCGCGCAACCGGGCCGAGTGGTTGGCCGAGCAGAATCGGGCGCAGGGGTTGGAGGCAGAGTACTGCGTGGGGATTGAGGGAGGCATCGAGCGGCGCTATGGACGCTGGTTTGGCTTTGGGGTCATGGTGGTCCTCGACAGCCAGGGGCGCGTGGGCATTGGCATTTCGCCCCAATTTGAACTGCCCGACCCGGTCACCGCCCGGCTGGACGCGGGGCTGGAGTTGGGCCATGTGATGGACGAGATGCTGGACACCCAGCACACCAACCGCAAGGGCGGGGCCATCGGCCAATTCAGCCGGGGTGTGCTAAACCGCCAAGACATCACCGCCCAGGGGGTAATCATGGCCCTGGTGCCCTTCCTCAACCTGGAACTGTTTTTCCCCGAATAAGACAGGGGGAAGTGGATTGGAGGAGTTCGCACCCCCTGGTGCGAACTCCTCCAATCCACTTCCCCCTGTTTGCTATCTCTGCCCCCGCTTGGCATAATACCCCACAGAAGTTCACCACATTTCAACCCGTATTTTCAAGTCTGCAACCGGAGCAATCCTATGCCTGTGCATCCCGATATTTTGGTCAACAACCCCAAAGAGCGCCAGCCCATCGTCCAAATTTTGAACGCCGCCTTGGCCGCGGTCAACCCCCACACCGCGGTCATGGCCGCCCTGCACCGAGACGGAGACCGCCTCATCTTGGGGAAAAACGAATTCGATCTGGCCCAGTTTGACCGGGTGATCGTCATCGGCGCGGGGAAGGCGGGTGCGCCCATGGCCCAGGCGGTGGAAAAGATTTTGGGCGAGCGGATCAGCGCCGGGCTGGTGGTGGTGAAGACTGGGCATGGCGGCCCGACGCGCACGGTGGAGATCGCCGAGGCCACCCATCCTGTGCCGGACCAGGCTGGGGCGGACGCCGGGGCGCGCATCCTGGCTTTGGCCGAAGGGGCCGGGGAGCGGGATCTGGTGATTGCGTTGATTTCTGGGGGCGGATCTGCCCTGCTCACCGCGCCGGCCCCGCCCCTGAGTTTGGGGGATTTGCAGGGGGCGGGCAAGCTGCTGTTGGGCAGCGGGGCGACGATCCAGGAGTTCAACTGTGTGCGCAAACACCTGAGCGCGGTGAAGGGGGGGCAGTTGGCCCGGGCCGCGGCACCGGCCACGGTGATCACTTTGGTCCTCAGCGATGTGGTGGGCAGCCCCTTGGACGCCATCGCCAGCGGGCCGACGGTGGCGGACCCCACCACCTGGGCGGATGCCTGGGCTGTGGTGACGCGCTACAATTTGGCGGATCAATTGCCCCTGGCCGTGGTGGACCGCTTGCGGGCCGGGCTGGCTGGGGATCTGGCCGACACGCCCAAACCCGGCGACCCCATCTTTGCCCGCACGGTGACGCAGATTGTGGCGGACAACCGGGTGGCGGCCCTGGCGGCGTGTGAGGCGGCCAGGGGGCTGGGCTTCAACACCCTGCTGCTCTCGACGTTTGTGGAAGGGGAGGCGGCGGAGGTGGCCAAACTGGCCGTGGCCTTGGGCCGGGAAGTGCAGGCCAGCGGGAACCCCGTGGTCGCGCCGGCCTGTCTGGTTTTGGGCGGAGAGACCACAGTAACCTTGGGCCAGAACCCTGGCCTGGGCGGACGCAACCAGGAACTGGCCCTGGCCGCCGCGTTGGGGCTGGAGGGCACCGCGGGCATCACCGTGGTCTCTTTGGCCACGGATGGCTCTGACGGCCCCACAGAGAGCGCAGGCGGGCTTGTGGATGGCGGCACGGTGCAGCGAAGCCGAAACCAGGGGCTGGACGCCCCCAAGAGCCTGCGCGGACATGATGCCTATCCTTTTCTCAAAAAAACC
This sequence comes from Caldilineaceae bacterium, assembly GCA_018003515.1. GTDB lineage: Bacteria > Chloroflexota > Anaerolineae > Caldilineales > Caldilineaceae > JAGNDO01. Next base: position 45,752 of record JAGNDO010000019.1, on the reverse strand, counting down.
GGCGACCTGCTCATGACCGGCCCCACGCAGACAAATGTGAACGATCTGATTTTTGTCTTTGTCACCCCACCTCAATCTTAAACGGCCCAGGAGGTCTAACAAGCAGCATCTATGAAACTGAAGCCCGGCGTACTCGTTGTTTGGGTGGTTTTGGCCGTTTTTGCCGCTTGGTGGCCCGGCGTTTTGTCAGGTCTTGGGGTCACAAAGGAAGCCACGGCGACCCCATCCGCCGGGGCGGTGTATGACATAGGCACGCCCACGGTGACGGATTTGTGGGTGGACCCGGTGGGCGGGGACGATGGGCGGGCGGGCACAAGCCGAACCCTGGCCCTGCGCACGGTGAGCGCGGCCTGGGCCAAGGTACCCCAGGGCGCACCCCTGACCGGCACGGGCTATCGCATCAACCTGCTGCCGGGGAGCTATGCCGAGGCCACTTTCCCCACCTATTGGGAAGAGCGCCACGGCACCTTCCATTTCCCCATCATCCTGCGGGCGGCGGACGGGGCGGGGACGGTGACGTTGCAGGGCTATGTCAACCTGTTTGACGTGGCCTATCTCTATCTGATCGACCTGGAGGTGGCAAACCAGGGGGATGTGCTGCACTGCGAGCGCTGCGACCATTTCCTGATCCGCAACAGCCGCTTTGACGGCGGCGACCGGGCGGCCCACGAAACCATCAAGATCAACCAGTCCCAACACGTCTACATCGAGGGCAGCGAGATTCGGGGCAGCTATGAGAACGCCATTGACTTTGTGGCGGTCCAATATGGCCACATCGTGGGCAACCGCATCCACGCCGCGGACGATTGGTGCATCTATCTCAAGGGCGGCTCGGCCTATTTTCGCATCGAGAGCAACGAGATATACAATTGCGGCACCGGAGGCTTCACCGCTGGCCAGGGCACGGGCTTTGAATATATGAGTTCGCCCTGGCTGCATTATGAAGCGTACGCCCTCCGTTTTATCAACAACGTGATCCACGACACGGAGGGGGCTGGATTCGGGGTAAATGGGGGCTACGACATCCTTTTTGCCCACAATACCCTCTATCGGGTGGGGGCGCGCAGCCACGGCATGGAGTTTGTCTTTGGCGGACGGGGGTGTGATGGGGAGGTGGCCAATTGCCAGGCCAATCACGCCCTGGGCGGCTGGGGACCGGTCAGCGTGGGGGCGGAGGAGCCGATCCCCAACCGCAATATTTATGTTTACAACAATCTGCTTTACAATCCGCCAGGCTATGCCAGCCAGTGGCAGCACTTCGCCATTCATGGGCCGCGCACCCCGACCGCGGGCAGCCACATCCCCTCCCCCGCCCGCACGGATGACAACTTGCAGATCCGGGGCAACTTGATCTGGAATGGCCCGGCGGATCTGGACCTGGGCATGGGCGGGGATCAGGGGTGCCAGCCCGCCAACCCCACCTGCAACGCCGCCCAGTTGGTGGCGGACAACGCCATCAACACGGTCGATCCCCAGCTGATCGACCCGACTGGGGGCAACTTCCGCCCGGTGCTGGAGGGCAACGTGGCCGGGGTCACCACCTATGCCCTGCCCGATTTCCCGGCCTGGGCCAGCCTCACCCCCAGCGTGCCAGCGGACAGTTTGGTCAACGCCGCCCCCGTGGACCGGGACGGCCTGCCCCGATCCGGGCCAGGTCTGCCAGGTGCCTATGCGGACCCCAGTGGGCTGCGGCGCGTTTTTCTGCCCATTCTTGTACGGTAAAGGGGGCACCAAATGCCACAAAGAGCCAAAACGAAAATCTGGGGATATGTAATCAACCAGACCTGGAACTATTGCTGCCTGTGGTAGAGTAATCGGGTCCAATCCTGGGGCTGTCGCCCGTCATCAACCCCATCCATTCATCCAACATCGAAAGGAAACCCATACTCATGCCCAAATTGACCGTTGAAGGGGTCGGCACGTTCGACGTGAACCCTGGCAAGCGCCTGGTCCTGGCCCTGACCGAAGACGCCGGGGTGGATCAGCTCCACGCCTGCGGGGGCAACTGCCGCTGCACCACCTGCCGGGTGGAGTTCGTCTCCGGCGAACCGGCCAAGATGACCCAGGCCGAGCAGAGCAAGCTGGCCGAAAAGGGGCTGTCCGGTGTGCGGCTTTCGTGCCAGATCACCGTGGAGGACGACATGAGCGTGCGGGCCATCAGCCGGCTGGCGGGCAGCGGACGCCCGGATCCCGGCGGCACCCCAGAGCCGGAGATTCATCCAGAGCCGGTGTGGGTTAGCCTGTAGCCGAGGGAAAAGCAGACAAAAAGAAAGCGGGACACGTGAATTCGTGTCCCGCTTTCTTTTTGTCTATCACGAGCTATCGGCCACCGGCTAACCGCTAAAACGGCAACGCCAACCGGAATTGCAGCATCTGTTCCGGGATCTGGAAGAAGAGGCCATCGATGCCCATTGCCAGGAAGAGGACGGCCAGATAGACCAGGCTGTACATGTAAAGCCGCCAGATGTGCTTGCTGGAGGGATCCCGGTAGATGTCCACCACCTGCCAGAGGAAGATGGCGTTGAAGACTATAGCGCTGACCAAATAGACCGGCCCCAGCAGGTGCAGGAAGACGGGCACGATGCTGACCACGGCCAGCAGGACGCTGTAGATCACCATCTGGCGATAGGTTTCCCGCTCGCCCACGATCACCGGCAGCATGGGCACCCCGGCGGCCCCGTAGTCCTTGAGCCGGATTAGGGCGATGGCCCAAAAGTGGGGCGGGGTCCAGTAAAAGACGATCAGAAACATGAAGATGGGCAACAGGGAGATCTCGTTGGCCACGGCGGCCCAGCCCACCAAGGGCGGGATGGCCCCAGCCGCGCCGCCGATGACGATGTTCTGGGTGGTGCTGCGCTTGAGGACCAGGGTGTAGACAAAGACATAGAAGACGATGCCGCTGAGGGCCAACAGCGCGGTCAGCAGGTTGACCGTCACCCAAAGCTGCACAAAGCTGACGGCACTGAGCAGTGTGCCAAACCAGAGGGCCGTGCCCGGCTCCATGCGGCTGCTGGGCAGGGGACGGCGGCGGGTGCGGGGCATGATGTTGTCGATGTCCCGGTCCACATATTGGTTGAGGGCGTTGGCCCCGCCTGCGGCCAGAAAGCCCCCCAGCATGGTCCACATGATCAGGGCGAAGCTGGGCGGTCCGCCTTCGGCCAGAAACATGGGCACCAGGGTGGTCAACAGCAGCAGGGCCACAATGCGCGGCTTGGTGAGGGCAACAAAGTCGCTAAATGAGAACTTGACGGCAGGTTGGCTGATCACCTGCGTACTTTTTGCCATACGAAAACACCTCAAAATCAGAAATTTTGACGACGGATAGGGAACAGCATCCCCGCAGTTTACCACATCCGCAAACGAATTCCGGTATTTTTGCCCCTATTTCATGCGATCCCGGGTATCTTTGTCCACATAGTAGACATACCCCACCCCAAACATGGCAGCAAAGAGAAACCACTGGATGGCATAACTCAAATGGCTGCCCTCGGACAGATCAAACTCCACCGCCACCCGATAGGGCAACACAGTCTGGTTGACGGCTTCCCCGACCGGCTGCCACATGAGGTAAAAAGGCAATAGCTCGTAGGGCATTTGGGGCTGGATACCGGCCACGTCTACCCGGAACCATTCGGTTTGGGCCTGGTCGGGCGGATCTGCCGGGCCGCCGGGGCGCACTTCGGCCTTTTGGATGGGGCCGATCACCTGGGCCGTGGTGCCCTCCTCAAGCGGCGGCCACTGGTCCGGCGGGGCCTTGGCATAGGGCACCCAGCCCCGATCCACGAGAACCGCTTTGTCGGTGCCGTCGATGAGCAGGGGCGTGATCAGATGCACGCCGGGCTGGTCGAACCAGTTTTGATTGGTGATGATGATCTGGTTGGCGTAGTCGAAGCGGCCTGTGACCTGGGCCACCCGGTCATCCAACTCGACGGGATCGCTCCATTGCACCGAGCCATCCAGAATCAAAGGATTTTGGGCCATTTGGGCGATCAACCGGGCATTCTCGGCCCGGCGCTGATCCCGGCGATCCAACTGCCAGAAGCCCAGTTGGGCCAGGAAGATCATGCCGATCACCACCAAAACCGTGGCAAACCGCCAGCGGCGGCTGAAAAAAATGGCGAGATTCATACGCGTTTTGTTCTCTTTTGGCCGGGGCGACCTGATGCCCCGGCAGCGGATGCGGGGCGACGGAAAAAGCGCACCCCCACAATCAGGGCGACAAGCCCCACCGCGCCCACCGCGGGCCACGTCCAATCCACGCCCGGACCGGGGAACACATCGAACTCGAAGACCGTGTCAGCCACGCCCTGGGGGCTGTCAACCGTGACCATGGCCCGCCATACCCCGGCGGTGGGCAGGTCGATATAGGTTTCGTACATCAACTTGTTGACCGCCTCGGCGTGGGTGGCCTGGCCGGAGAGGGTGCGGCCCGTGCCGTCCACCCGCTCCACGCGGATCTGCACATCCGCGTCCAACACGGGCGCGGCCTGGGCATCCTTTTGGGCCGGGATCTCCGTCACCGCCACGGTGAAGTTGACCTCCCCCGTCACCGCGGGGACCGGCTCGGCCCACACGAAGAGACGATAGGGGCCGGACTCCACATCCGAGACCCGGGGCAGGCTGCCCCCGTGGGCGAACAGAGGGGTGGGCAGGATCAGGGTCAAAATTGCCAGCCCGCCGAACAAGCTGAGGTAGATCCGGCGGATCATGATGTTGACTCCCCAGACTGGGCTTGGCGGGCCTTGGCCTTTTGGGCCTCCATCTGTCGCCAGCGGGCTTGGGTGGCTCGGTGTTCCAGGCCCGGCGCGATCAGGGCTTGGTCCGATGTCCACGTGTCCACGGTGGGCACGGGTTTGTCATCTTCCTTGCCCAGCAGGGTGGCCAGGAGGACCAAAGCGGCGATGATGTACATCATGCTCCCCGGCACCCACATGATGAAGCCGGCCAACTGTTGATCCGCCAGAGTCGAGATGCCATAGAAGCGGGGGACGCTTTCGTAAAAGGTATAAATGACCGTGGTGGAAAAGCCGATCACCGCGCCCAGCAGAAAGTTGGGCGGCACGGCCAGCAGTACAAAGGCGATGCGCACCAGGGGCGACAGGGTGCCGTGCAGCCGTGGACCCGCGCCAGTGACGCTCCACCAGAAGAACATGCCCGGCACAAAGAAGCTCAGATGCTCCAGATCATGGGCGCGATCGCTGGTCAGGGCTAGATTGTAAAGATTGGGATCATGCCACATCAGCAGCAGGCCCACAAAGGCGATCCAGACTATTTGGGGCCGGGTGACGTATTTCAGGCCACTGCGAAAGCCGGAGTCCCGCACAAAGAGACCGCCCACCCAGCGTCGGGCGGTGGGGGGCAGTCCCCAGAGCAGGAAGGGAAAGGGATTGGTGAGCAGAATCAGGGGCGGCACGATCATGACCAGGAGCAGATGCTGGATCATGTGCATGAAAAAGAGCTGCCCGCTCAAAATATCAATGCCGGACATGAGGGCGATGGCCAGGATGATCAGGCCGGACCAATAGGCCGCCAATCGCCAGGGCGCGGCCAGGCGGTTTTGCTGGCTGCGCGTGCGGATGCGCCACCAGCCCAGGGTGAACAGACTGCCCAAAATGGCCAAGGTGAGCAGGATTTCGGGACGCAGATCCCATGAAGTTAGCAATGCCCTCAGAAGTGGACTCATGACGGTCTATTCTACACTTGTGCGTGTTCTGCCCGGATGTGGGTTCGGTTTTCAGCAAAATCTCCTGCGCCGAATGCCGACGCAGGAGATCTCAGGTTCAACTCGGTTGGGTCTCGACTGTCCGGCGGTTGGCCTACACGTTGTGTGTCACTTTGCCGATCAGGTAAAGGGCGGGGTAGAAGAAGATCCAGATGAAGTCCACATAGTGCCAATAGATGGCACAGGCCTCCACGCCCCAGTGCTTGTCCTTGGAATAGCCACCCTTGGACCCGTTGATAAAGACCAGGATGATGAAGACAATCCCGCTGACCACATGCAACGCATGCATCCCGGTCATGGCAAAGAAGACCGCTCCATAGACCCGTGAGGTGGGCTTGAGCAGATGGGCCGCGTCCACAAAGGGCACAGGGATCAGCCCCCACTCGAAGATCATCACGCCGAAGAGAAAGATGGAGCCCAGCACAGCGGTGATCAGCAGGCTGATCAGGAAGTCGTTGCGCTTGCCGTTGGCGATGGAGACCTCAGCCCGGTTCATAAAGTAGCTGGAAACCAAGAGCACGGAGGTCACAATCAGGCCGATCTGCTGGTCCAGTTCCGGGCGGGAGACCACGCCATCTTCTCGCCACAGGGCGAAGCGGGCGACCAGCAAGGAGCCGAACAGAAAGAGTTCGGAGAAGAAGAAGAGCCACAGGCCCAGCCGGTTCATGCGCACGTTGGCGCGATAGCTGTTGAGAGTTTGGGCGACAGCACTCATCAATGGGCCTCCTCTTCCGTCCACAGACTGTAGATATGCATGAAGTACCAGGCCACCAGTGCGCCCTTGACCACGGCCATCAACACCAGCAACAACGCGGCACCGGTCATGTGAGTGGCGACGATATACTCAACGCCGGTCAACACCGCCAGCACCACGGCCACAATTATTCCCTGCCGATAAATCGGTTTTTTATTGTTCATTGATTCCCTCGTCGTGTCGAGTATTGCGTATTGTGCGTACCGAGTATCGAGTATCAAGCAATGCGTTTGGAGTATCGTGTATCAAACGTGATGCACGATACTCCATATCTCAGTCGTGTCCGGCAGCCACGGGGGCCATGGTCACATAGGTGGACCCGGCCAGACCGTAGTCGTAGGGCTCGCCCACCACCACTAGGGGGGAGGGGAAGCTATGCTCCGGGATGGGGGAGGGAATCTGCCATTCGGGTGAACGGGAGTTCCAGGGGTTGTTCCCGGCCAACTGGCCGACTTCCGCGCTTTGGAAGAGGTTATAGATCATGAGCAACACCGAGAAGGCAATGGCGAAGCCGGCGATGGTGATCAGCACATGGGTATTTTCCACCAAGGGGGGTAGATCGTAATCGATGATGCGGCGACGCATGCCCAGAACCCCGACGGTCATCTGGCCGATGCTCATCACCCAGAAAGCGGGGGTCATGATCCAGAAGTGCAGTTTGGCCATGCGCTCGTTGTACATGCGCCCCACAACCTTGGGATACCAATAGTAGATGGCTGCAAAGAAGGGGAAGACGAAGCCGCCGAAGATGGTGGCGTGGAAGTGGCCCACCACGAAATAGCTGTCATGCAGGTGCAGGTCCGAGGCCACAGTGGCCAGGATGGGTCCGCTGAGGCCGCCGATCAGGAAGACGGAGATGGCGCCCAGCACAAAAAGCATGGGGGCAGGGAAGGTCAACTTGCCCCCCCACATGGTGCCCAGCCAGCTGAAGAATTTCACCCCGGTGGGCACAGCCACAAACAAGGTGCTGATCATGAAGGGCACCCGCAGAGCCGACGAATAGCCGGAGGTGAACATGTGATGGCCCCAAACCAGGAAGCCCACCAGCGCAATGGCGATGCTGGACAGGGCAATCCACTTGTAGCCAAAGAGGGGCTTGCGGGAGAAGACCGGCAGCAGTTCGCTGATGATGCCCAGGCCGGGCAGCACAAAGACATAGACCGCCGGGTGAGAGTAGAACCAGAAGATGTGCTGGAAGAGTACCGGGTTGCCGCCAGCCGCCGGGTCAAAGAAGCCCATGCCCAGGGTACGCTGGGTCACCACCATCAGGAAGGCCGTGCCGATGGCCTGGGTGGCGGTGAACTGGATGATGCTGGTGGCCAAAACCGCCCAACAGAAGATGGGCATGCGGAAGAGACTCATGCCCTTGGGCCGCATGGTCAGGATGGTCACGATCAGGTTGATGGCCCCCAAGATCGAGGAAAGTCCGATCAGATAGATGGCCAAAAACATGAACTGGTAGCCGATGGGGCCACGGGCGCTCAGGGGGGGATAGGCAGTCCAGCCGCCGTCCCAACCGCCGAAGAAGATGCTGCTGAGGAGAAGCACCACACCGGGCACGTTGATCCAGAAGGCAAAGGCGTTTAACCGGGGGAAGGCCATGTCCTCGGCCCCGATCATCAGGGGGACCAAGTAGTTGGCCATGCCACCCACGCCCAACAGGATGGAAGCCAGGGCCGCCCAACCGTGCAGACCGATGAAGGAGTTGTACATATCCGGCCCCAAGAACTGGATGCCGGCTTGGGCCAACTCCGAGCGGAAGATCAGGGCAAAGCTGCCGCCGACCATGAGCAGGATCAGGGAAGTGACCGTGTATTGAATGCCGATCACCTTGTGGTTATAGTCCACGCTGAAATAGCGGGTCCAGGCCGGTTTGCCCACGGGGGGGCCGTGGACGAAGGGGGTTTCGATACCCCGCATCCACTTGATCCAGTCGCTCATGGCCCCCACGCCCAGCAGGAAGCCGACACCTCCGAAGAGGCCGCCGACCACCCAGGCCGGTTCCGCCGCCCAGGCTGGCATGCCCAGGATGACTCGGAATAGGGTCACGGTGGCAACGCCAGCCAAAGTCCCCACCAATTGGCCGATCAGGCCACGGACAAGTCCTAATTTCATCAACATAAATGCGATCCCCCTTCACGTGCTACACGGTTGGGTAAAACAGATAGAAAATTCAAGTACAACCAACCCCACCCTAGCCCTCCCCAGATTGGGGAGGGGACAGTTCTAGGTTTACGACCATTTGTTCAACGGCGATCCGGCTCCTCCCCCAATCTGGGGGAGGCTGGGAGGGGGTGGCTTGATAGAAAAAGTATGGGCTACTTGGTGTTTTCTGCCGCCCATGCGTCATAGGCCGTGGCGTCCAATACCTTGACCGGGGCCAGCATGGCATAGTGACGGGTTCCGCATAATTCCGCACAGCCCAGAGTATACTCACCGACTTCAATGGGTGTCACCATCACAGTCGTCTCGCGACCATTGACCAAATCCTGCTTGACCCGGAACTCGGGCACCCAGAAGGAGTGGTTGACATCCGTGGAGGTCATGACAAACTTAACCCGTTGATCGACCTCCAAAACCAACTCAGTTGACTGGAAGTCGTTCAGTTCAGGATATTCGAATTTCCAGCTCCATTGAGAACCAGTCACCCTCACCTCGATCTCATCCCCGGCGGCATAGGTTACATCTTCCAGCACCCGGAAGCCGATCACGGCGAAGATCAGGACCAGGGCGATGGGGGCCACGGTCCAGGCGATCTCCAGCAGGGTGTTGCCTTCAAAGTGCTCGCCCTCGCTTTCGTCCCCCTCTTTGCGCCGGAAAACCACCACGGCATAGAGCATGAAGACCATGACCACGGCGAAGAGGAAGGCGATCAGCCACACATGCAGACCGATCAGCCAGTCGATGCTGATGGCCTCCAGGCTGGCCTTGACGGGCAGGGGCAAGGAACGATCCAGGGCCCACTGGGTCACGAATGTGCTGATGACGATCAGCACACCGACGATGGTAAAGTGTCGGCGATTTGTTTTATTCATGCGGAGATCCTTTTCGTCTAACTACAGGGTCGTGAATCAGGTCTATCGGGATGAGAGAAAGAGATAGAGATAGAGATTAGAGATAGAGTCGGGTTAGGCGGTTAGGGCGATGTAGCAGATTACGATTAGGCCCAGGGTGCTGGCCAGGGGCAGGGCGGTCCAGATGACTTCTCGCACCACGTTGATGTTGATGGCGTGGGCGGATTTGTGTTCGTTCATCAGCTCGCCCAGGCGGATGGAGGAGTCCAGCAGCATCAATTGCAACATCACAAAGAGGGCGGCCCCGACCACCAGCAGGCCGTTGAAGACCGTGACAACCTGGCTGCTCTGCATCATCCCGGTGAAGGAAAAGAGATCCACCGGCACATAGTTCAGGGCGATCCATGCTCCCACAAGGGCCAGGGAGAGGATGGTTAGAATCGAACGCTTCATGATCAACTTTTCCCTTCCGGGTTGAAATCGCCCCCATCCATGGGTTCGGGGTGGGCGAGATGTTCCGAAGGCCTATAAAAAACGTTGACAGTCAAAGTGACTGTCACGGTGCAAGAAAGTGGGGAAGATTCCCCCAAATTGAGGACGGATGCGTGAAACCGCAGGCACGATTGTACAAAAGAGACCACCCCATGTCAAACCGATTTAGGGCTGATGGACATTTATCCCCCATTCCGCGGGACATTTGTCCCAATATCATCATTTCATGCCAAAGCCGTGTAACTATACAGGTAAGGACGACCGTGAACCATCTTTTTACCCACATCGAGAAGATTTCTCGCCACTGGCATTTATCATCGAAATGCGCTATGATATTTTCCTGTTATACATAACTCGGCATCACCAACTTGGCCAACTCCACCCTTCAACTTCCACCCGGTCGGACCTTCCGGCACTGCGAGGCACCCCATGACCGATTCAACCTCGTCATCTTCTGTAAACCCAGTCACCCCTGCCCATGAAGCCGACCTGCCCCTGCTGCGGGCCGACAGTTCGTTGGGCGTCGCCGTGACCCAGTTTGAGCAGCACATGTCCAGCAAGGGCTTCAGCGATAACACCATCAAGGCCTTTCGCAACGATCTGAAGATCCTGCGCGCCTTTTTGGATGATGGCAGACTCTTGCGGGCCATCGGCACATCGGATCTGGAGGAATTTTTGGAATGGATGCAAAATGGCCGGGGCAAACCGTGCAGCGCCAAGACCCTGGCCCGACGCATCACCACCCTCAAGGTCTTCTTCAGTTGGCTGCACGAGACCGGTGTCCTGGGCACCAACCCGGCGGAACCCGTGGTGCAGATGCCCGTGCGTACCCCCCTGCCCAGCATCCTCTACGACGATGAGATCAACCGGCTGCAACGGGCCGCCCAAGATTTCCTGTGGGATCGGGACAAACCCGACGCCCGCCCCTTCCTCCTGCTCAGTCTGCTGATCCAGACCGGCATGAAGAAGGCCGAATGCGCCAACCTCCTGGTCACGGATCTGGACATTTCCCGGCCCAAGACGCCGACCATCGCCATCCGCTATGCGGACACCCGCTATGCGCACAAAAACCGCACCCTGGATCTGCACCCAAACATCATCGCCGCCTTGAACCAGTATCTGACCCAGTACAAGCCGGACCCCTATCTCTTTGACTGCACGCCCCGCAATTTGGAATATGTGTTGGACGAAGTGGGGAAGCGGGCCAAGATCACCCGTCTTCAGGTGGGGTTTGAACTGTTGCGCTGGACCTGCGCCGTGCGCGACTTCCGCATGGGCATGCCCGAAGAACGCCTACGCCTAAAAATGGGCCTGAGCAAAATTTCGTGGCGGGATACCCGGGAGAAGATTTTCCGGCTGTCAGGGCGGTAAAAGCAAGGCAAAAGGCAAAAGGCAAAAGGAGTGTGGGTTGACACCATCCACTCTCCTAATCGCCTAATCTCCCAATCCCAAATCCCCAATCCCAAACCCCCAACCCCCTACTTCCCCTGAATATTCATGGGCAAGAAGTTGATAAACCGACTCTGATATTGCATGTGCAGGTCCAAATAGTCCCCGGACCAGCCGCCGATCAGGTGAATGTTGCCATCCTTGACCGCCGCGGCCAAGTGCCGCCACTCTCCATCCAAAGGCGACTGGAAATTGCTCCACAGACCGATGACCGGGTCCAGCCGCTCGTGGGTGAGGATGGCCTGGGTCAAGCCGCCACCCAGGGCGACCACCGCGCCGCCGTCATAGACCAGGGCATGGCCCGCCCTGGGCACGGAGAGATCCGGCAGGGCGGCCCACTCGCCGGACGACACATCCAGGGTCATGGCCGCGGCCAACTCCTCTGCGCCGTCATAGCCTCCCACCACATAGATCAGCCCATTCAGCCCCACACTGCCCATAAAGGCCCGAGGACTCGCCATGCGAGCCACCACTTCCCAATCCTCGGCCTTGGCAGAATCCGCCCCCGGCGTCCATCGCCACACCTCGTCGTGAAGGGCCGTGCCGTCCCAGCCGCCCACCAAATATAGTGCCCCATCTAAAGCGACCAAATTGGCCCCGGCCAAGGGCACGGGCAATACCCCAGCCACCCCCCACGTCTCCGCTTGGGCGTCGAAAACCCACAACTCATCCCGAACCACACGGGTCGCGCCCGCATCCGCGCTTTGGATGGCCGTGCTGCCCCCGGCCAGGAAGATGCGGCCGTCTAGCACCACGGCTGCGCTGTTGGCCACGGCCACGGGCAAGTCTGCGCCCTGTGACCATTCGTTGACGGTCAAATTATAGAGATCCACCGTGCCCACGGTCTCGCCCTGAGCCGTTTCGCCCCCCATTGCATAGAGTTGATTCCCCACCAGCACCATGACCAACCGGCTGCGGGCCTGGGGCAAGGGCGTGCGCACCTCCCAGCGGGGCAGGCTCTCCAAAGTGGGCCGCCCCAAGGTGAGCCGATCCCGGTCACTGAGCAGATCCAGGGGTTGCGCCGCGGTGGAGGCCAGCAAGGTGGGCAGCCCCAAGGCCAAAACAGAGATCAGCACCGCCGCCACCAAATAGATGCGCTGCCACGGAGCGATGGCCGGGGCAAAGGGGGCCAACGGCGCAGGTTCGGGCAAGGCCGGGGCCACGGGGATCGGGGCCGGTTCGGCCAACTCCACCCCTTCCACCACCAGCCAGCCCTGCTGAACCAAGGACATGGTGGCTTCCGTGCGGCTGCTCACTTCCAGCTTGCCATAGATATTGCGCAGATGCACCTTTACCGTGTGGGGACTCAGCACCAGCCTGTGGGCGATCTCCCCATTGCTCAACCCCTCGGCCAGCAGGCGCGCCACATCCATCTCCCGCTCGCTGAGGGGATTGGGATTGGAGATAGGTTCGTCGCGTCGTGTCTCTGCCATAAATCGTGTGTCGAGTATCGAGTATCGAGTATCAAACCCTACTCGATACTCGACACTCGATAATCCCTATGTCCCCACCAAAATCCCGCCATCCACCCGCAACGTCACGCCGCTGATGAAGTTGGCTTCATCGCTGGCCAGCCACAAATAGGCGTTGGCGATGTCCTGGGCGGTGCCGGCCCGGCGCAGGGGGGTTTTGGCCACCATGCCGTCGTAGACATGCTGGGGCATCTGGGCCGTCATGTCGGTCTCGATAATGCCAGGGGCCACCGCATTCACCCGGATGCCCTTGGGCCCCAACTCCCTGGCCCACACCTTGGTCATGCCGATCACCCCAGCCTTGGTCGCCACATAGTTGGTCTGGCCAAAGTTGCCGTCCATCCCCACCACGCTGCTGGCGTTGAGGATCACGCCCCCCTCGCCCTGGGCCAACATCTGGTTGGCCGCCACCTGCCCACAATTGTAGACCCCCTTCAGGTTGACCGCGATCACCAGGTCAAAGTCCTTTTCGCTCATTTTTTTAAGTTGGGCATCTCTCAGCACGCCCGCATTGTTGACGATAATGTCAAGCCGTCCGTAATGGGCCACGGTGGCATCGACCAACTTCTGAACGCTGGACAGTTCCGCCACATTGGCCTGGACAAAGAGCGCGTCCCCCCCGGCCTCGCGGATGGCGGCCGCGGTGGCCTCCCCCTGCTCCGCCATCACATCCGTGATCACCACCTTCGCCCCCTCAGCGGCAAAGGTCCGCGCCGTCTCCGCCCCAATCCCCCGGGCCGAGCCGGTGACGATGGCGACTTTGTTTTGTAAGCGGTTCATTTTGGTCTCCGTTTATTTGTTGATGAGTTGATTTGTTGATTGGTTTGCGGCGATTGGGAGATTGAGCGATTAGGAGATTGTCCGCCCACACCCTTTTGCCTTTTGCACTTTGCCTTTTGCCTTTTGCCTTCTTCAGATCATCTCCACGGCCAACGCCACAGCTTCCCCGCCGCCCAAACACAACGAAGCGACGCCCCGCTGCAAATTCCGGGCCTGCAATGCGTGGATCAACGTGACCAGCACCCGCGCCCCAGATGCGCCCAAGGGATGGCCCAACGCAATCGCCCCGCCGTTGACGTTGACCTTGGCCAAATCCAACCGCAGATCTTGCGCATCCGCCAACATCTGGGAGGCGAAGGCTTCGTTCAGCTCAAAGAGGTCGAAATAGTCCGCATCCACGCCCATTTTGTCCATGAGTTTGCGCATGGCGAAAATCGGCGCGGTGAAAATCGCAATCGGTTCCACCCCGGCCTGGGCATAGCCGGTGATGCGGGCAATCGGGCGCACGCCGTGGGCCTGGGCCGCATGGCCGCTCATCACCACCAGAGCCGCAGCCCCGTCGCTGATGGGGGAGGCGTTCCCGGCGGTCACCACCCCGTCCGCCTGGAAGACCGGGGCCAGCTTGGCCAACCGCTCCACGGACGAATCGGGCCGGGGACCCTCATCCACACCGACCGTGACTGGGCCACGGGATTTCTGGATCACCACCGGGACGATCTCGGCGTCAAACGCGCCGCCGGCCTGGGCAGCCACGGCCCGACGGTGGCTCTCCACGGAAAACTCGTCCAGTTCCCGGCGGGTCAATTCGTATTTGCGGGCGACCCATTCGGCAGCATTGCCCATGTGCTGATCTTCGAAGGGGCACCACAGGCCATCCTTGATCATGGCGTCCAGGGCTTCCACATTGCCCAACCGGTATCCGGCCCGGGCGTTGGGCAGCATGTGGGGGGCCAAATTCATGTTCTCCATACCCCCGGTCACAAAAATATCCCCGTCCCCAGCTTTGATGGCCTGGCTGGCCATCATCACCGCCTTCAACCCGCTGCCGCACACTTTGTTGATGGTCGTGGCGCTGACCGTGGCAGGCAATCCGCCATTGATGGCCGCCTGACGAGCCGGAGCCTGTCCGGCCCCCGCCAACAACACATGGCCCATCAACACCTCATCCACCGCCGCCGGATCGATCCCGGCCCGCTCCACCGCCGCCCGCACCGCCACCGCCCCCAACTCCGGCGCGGAAACCATACTCAGCCCACCCTGAAAACGCCCAATCGGCGTCCGGGCCGCGCTGACAATGACAACTTCCCGATTGTCGGTCATGGGATTCTCCTTCGACTCACGTCAATGTAAATCGGCGTCACGCAATGATTGCTCGTAGCCGGTCCGTGACCGGCGGGTTAACAAGTGGACTTCCAGCGCAGGTTGAGTAGCCGCCGCCGAGATCTCCGCTGATCATTCACTGACTGGCGGCGTATCGAAACCGAAGCGGGTCGACCCGCTTCGGTTTCGATACGGCCTCGCTCTAAGCATCTTGCACCTGCTTGGTTAACCCGGCCTACTCAACCTGCGCTGGCCCTGGGATCTACCGGCACGTCATTCAGAGATCAACGAACGGCACAACACGCCCCACTCATCCAAAGACAGTGTCTGCGCCCGGCGTTTGGGGTCAATTCCGGCTGTGTGGAGGGCGGCTTCGATGGCGTCTTTGGGCGTGCCCATCCCCGCGCTGAGGCTGTTGAGGAGTTGTTTGCGCTTCTGGCTGAAGCCCGCCCGCACAACGGTGAAGAACCAGGCCGGGTCCACATCCGGGACCAGGGGCTGGGGATGAATGTCCAGGCGCACCACGGCGCTGTCCACCTTGGGCCGGGGGTGAAAGGCCCCGGCGGGGATGCGCTGCACGATCTTGGGCTGGGCGTAAAATTGCACGCTCACGGCCAGGATGGACATCTCTCCCGGCTCGGCGCACAGGCGTTGGGCCACTTCCTTTTGCACCAACAACACCGCCACCCTGGGCGGATGCGCCGCCTCCAACAGATGCCGCAACACCGCGCTGGTGATGTAATAGGGCAGGTTGGCGACGACTTTGTAGGGGGGTGGGGAGTGGGGAGTGGGGAGTGGGGATTGGGAGATTGGGAGATTGGGAGATTGGGTATCCCCGACCCTCTCCTTGTCTCCTTGCCTCCTTGTCTCCCCGTCTCCTTGTCTCCCTGTCTCCGTGTCTCCCGGTCTCACCACCGCGCCCGGGTCGATCTCCAAAATGTCCCCGTGCACAATTTCGACGTGGGGCTGGTCGGCGAAGCGGTGGCGCAGGATGGGGATAAGGCGATTGTCCAGCTCGACGGCGATGACTCGGCCGGCTTGGGCGGCCAGGTGGCGGGTGAGGCTGCCCAGACCCGGCCCGATCTCCAGCACCGTGTCCGCCGGGGAGAGGTCGGCGGCGGCGGCGATGCGGGCCAGGTGGGACTCGTCCACCAGCCAGTTTTGGCCCAGGGATTGCTTGGGGTCCAGGCCGTACTGGCGCATGAGATCAAAGGCCGTGGGGATAGGGGCGGGAGAGGCTGGAATTTTAATCCTCCTCCAAACTGAGCACGACCATAAAGGCCTCCTGGGGGATCTCCACGGAGCCGACCATTTTCATGCGCTTCTTGCCCGCCTTCTGCTTTTCCAACAGCTTGCGCTTGCGGGAGATGTCACCGCCATAGCATTTGGAGAGTACGTCCTTGCGCATGGCCTGGACGTTGGCCCGGCTGATCACCTTGTTGCCCACGGCGGCCTGGATGGGCACCACGAACATCTGGCGAGGGATGATCGCCTTCATCTTGGTGACCAGGCGCTGGCCCTTGTAATAGGCCTGGTCCCGATGCACGATGACGCTGAGGGCGTCCACAGCCACCTCGTTGACCAGCACATCCAGCTTGACCATGTCCGAGGGCCGGTATTCGTCCAGCACGTAGTCCATGCTGGCATAGCCCCGGGTGCGGGCCTTGAGCTCGTTGTAAAAGTCCACGATGATCTCGGAGAGGGGCATGAGGCTGGAGATCTCCACCCGCTTGGTGTCCAGCCAGGTTTGGTCTTTGAACTCGCCCCGGCGCTTGGTGATCAGCTCCATCACCGGGCCGATATATTCCGCCGGGGTGAAGATGTGCATGGCGCACCACGGCTCTTCCACATGCTCGATATAGTTGGGTTCGGGCAGATCCGCCGGGCTGTCGATGACCATCATGGTGCCGTCGGTCTTGAGTACCCGATATTCCACGGACGGGGCGGTGAAGATAATTTCCAGATTATACTCCCGTTCCAGTCGCTCCTGGACGATCTCCATGTGGAAGAGGCCCAGGAAGCCCAGGCGGAAGCCAAAGCCCAGGGCCTGGCTGGTCTCCGGCTCGTAGACCAGGGCGGCGTCGTTGAGTTGCAACTTTTCCAGGGCATCCTTCAGGTCGCCGTGGTCGTCGCCGTTGGAGGGGTAGAGACCGGCAAAGACCATGGGCTTCATGGGCTGATAGCCGGGCAATTTCTGGGCGGCCGGGCGGTCGGCCAGGGTGATGGTCTCGCCCACGTCCAGGTCCTGGACGCTCTTGAGACCCGTGGCCACATAGCCCACCTGCCCAGCCGTCAGCCGGTTGATGGGCAGCATGGCCGGGGTGAGCACGCCGATCTCCAGGGGTTCCATGGTCGTGCCGGAGTGCATCCCCCACAGGCGGGGTGTGCCTTCGATCACCCCATCCACCACCCGTACGTAGGCGATCACGCCCTTGTAGGCGTCGTAATGGCAGTCAAAGACCAGGGCGCGCAGGGGCGCGTTGATGTCCCCGGAGGGCGGCGGCACCTCCACCACCACATGCTCCAAGACCGACTCGATGTTCAGCCCACTTTTGGCGCTGATGAAGGGAATGTCCGCGGCGTCCACGCCCAGCAGGGCCTCGATCTCCTCGGCCACCTCTTCGGGCATGGCCGCGGGCAGGTCGATCTTGTTGATCACCGGGATGATGGTCAGGTTCTGCTCCAAAGCCGCAAAGAGATGGGCCATGGTCTGGGCCTGGATGCCCTGGCTGGCGTCCACCACCAGCACGGCCCCTTCACAGGCCTGCAAGGCTCGCTTGACCTCGTAGCTGAAGTCCACATGGCCGGGGGTGTCGATCAGGTTGATCTCGTACTCCTGACCGTCATATTTATAGATCATACGCACGGCGCTGGCTTTGATGGTGACGCCCCGCTCCCGCTCCAGATCCATAGAGTCCAGAAGCTGCTCCTTCATCTCCCGAGCCGTCACCGAGCCGGTCATCTGCAACAGGCGGTCGGCCAGGGTACTCTTGCCGTGATCAATATGGGCGATAATGCTAAAATTACGAATATGGGACTGATCCATCGATTCTCCAAAACTGCAACCACGAATTGCACGAATTGCACGAATTTTAATGCCGTTTGAGGGCGGATATGATATTTGATTCAATTCAAAAACCCGTGACAGCCACGGGTTCTCGAAACATGCTCACCGTCGATTATAGCCTAGATGAGGGCAATCACAAAGATATTTGGCCCACACAAGAACAAATAGGCCACGGATTTGACGGATCGAACGGATTTTAACGGATCAAAAAAAGATCCGTTTTGATCCGTCAAATCTGTCCAATCCGTGTTCTATTTTTCCTCGTCCAACCCCAATTGCTTGGCAAACCAGGGGATCGTCTGTTCCAATCCCTGGGCCAGATCGACCTTCGGCTCCCAGCCCAGCACCCGCCGGGCCTTGTCGATGTTGGGCCGGCGTTGTTTGGGATCATCCGTGGGCAGGGGGTTATACTGGATGCCGGCAGGGTTGCCCGTGGCCCGGTTGATGGTCTCGGCGAACTCGGAAATGGTCATCTCCGTGGGGTTGCCGATGTTGGTCGGCTCCGGCTCGTCGCTGAGGAAGAGGCGGTAAATGCCGTCCACCAGGTCGCTGACGTAGCAGAAGCTGCGGGTCTGGCTGCCGTCGCCGTAAATGCTGAGGGGCTGCTTGGCCAGGGCCTGCTTGACAAAATTGGGCACCACCCGGCCATCGTTCAAGCGCATACGCGGCCCATAGGTGTTGAAGATGCGCACAATGCGGGTCTCCAGCCCATGATAGCGATGATAGGCCATGGTGATGGCCTCGGCGAAACGCTTGGCCTCGTCATAGACCCCCCGGGGGCCGATGGGGTTGACGTGGCCCCAATAGTCCTCGGTCTGGGGATGCACCAGGGGATCGCCGTAGACTTCGCTGGTGCTGGCCAGGAGCAGACGAGCCCCCTTGGCCTTGGCCAATCCCAGGGCGTTGTGGGTGCCCAGGCTGCCCACTTTCAGGGTTTGGATGGGCAGTTCCAAGTAGTCAATCGGGCTGGCCGGGCTGGCGAAGTGCAGAATGCCGTCCAATTCCCCGGCCAGAAAAATATAGTTGCTCACATCGTGCTTGACAAAGCTGAACCGGTCGTTTCCGGCCAAATGGGCAATATTGTCCGTGTTGCCCGTGATCAGATTGTCCATAGCCACAACCGTGTGCCCCTCGGCCAACAGCCGATCACACAAATGACTGCCCAAAAACCCGGCCCCGCCGGTGACGAGAATACGCATCGTAGAAACCTTTCGAGATTGGGAGACTAGGAGATTGGGAGATTAGGAGATTGGTTCATTGCCACACAATCTCCTAATCTCTCAATCTCCCAATCTCCACCAAATCAACCAATCAACCAATCAACGAATCAACAAAACTATGTACACAAACATCCCACTCGGCCCCCTCACCCTTCCCACCGGACCCATTTTGGCATTGATCGCCGTGTGGATCGGCCTGGACGCCATGGGCCGCTATGGCAAACGGTGGCGGTTGAGCATTGACGACCTGTGGAATTTGAGCCTCTTCGCCCTCACCGCCGGGTTGATTGTAGCCCGACTGTGGAATGTGGTCCAGTTTTGGCCGGTCTATGTGGACCAGCCCCTGATGATCTTCAGCGTGCGGCCCGGCGGCTTTGAATTCTGGCCCGGCGTGATCGCTGCCGGGGTCGTGGGCTATGCCTACCTGATCTGGCGCAGTCTGGACCCGGTGACCGTGGCCGCGGCCCTGGCCTTCGGCTTGGTGGCCGCCGGGTCCATCCTCAGCGCCTCGGCCTACCTGACCGGGGCGGTGGTGGGTGTGGCCACGGAGCTGCCCTGGGGCGTCAACTATTTTGGCAAAGCGGTCCACGCCGTGGGTCTCTACCAGGCCGTGGGGCTGCTGATCCTGCTCGTCGTCCTGTGGGTGTGGCCGGAGCGGACGCGCCCGGGGCGGGTGGTGCTGCTGGCCGGGCTGGGCTACGGGTTGCTCCGCCTGATCACCGACGGCTTCCTGGCGGACCCGGCTACCATCAGCGGCTTCCGCGTGGGGCAGGTCGTGGGATTGGTCGTGGCCCTTATCTGCGCGTGGGGGCTGGGGCGGGGTGCGCAATCAGTGCATGTACACGACCTCGTTGACGGTGCAGGGAAGACCAAATAGAATGGGTCTAATGGCACGGATATGTATGTGTTGACGATTCTGCGCGGCAGGGCGTTGAGCGACCTTGCGCACACTATGTCAAATGAAATCGATTTGCCAACCCCGTAAATATGAGTATGATTAGCCCCACTCACACAAGCAGCTGAAACAGACCCGCCTGTTTTCATGGCAACCGCCTTCGCACCACGTTCGTTCCTCCGGCTGCTTGCCTTTTCCCACTTGTTTGATTTGATCCGTGAGGTCGCATCCCCTGGTGTGATCTCCTCCATGTAAGCCTGGGAGTAAGCGTTCACCCCCGCCCCCCTGACCCCCAACTTTGGGGGGGGACTGTCCACGACCTCCCCCAGAATTGGGGGCCGGGGGGCCGAAGGGGTGAACGCTTACGCCTGGGATCTAGTCGGGTCCGTGACGCGACGGGTTAACCCATGGGCTCGCTTGGAGCAAAAATACCGGGGATTCCGCCTGTGACGCGGGAAGGAGGTGTGTCGGAAAACAGTTTGCTCCCTTGTTGAGTAGCAACGTGTCGGATTGTCCGCCGACACGCAAGAGTTTCCACAGTTTCGTCTTGCGGGCCTGTAAAAAGAAAACCCGCAAAACCCTCTGAATTTGACTACATTTGGCGCTATCTATTCTGAAAGGGAGGAGCAAATGAAGATGTCACTCGCTCGTCATCTTGTGATCGGGCTGGTACTCTTGGCCTTGATCGGTGTGGGATTGGGACCGGGATTGGGGCCGAGGTTGGCCCTTGGGGCCAGCGTCCGGGTTGCGCCCCAGGCCCCCGCCCAAATTTTGGTGTTGAATCCAAAGCAGGACACCTTTGTCGAAGAGGCTGCTCCTTCGGCTGTCCATCCCACGGATTCGTTGGTCTATGTGGGACGGGTGAGCGGCCAAAAGGGTGATATGGATATCCAGGCCCTGTTGCAGTTTGATCTTTCCGACCTGCCGGCAGGGGCGAAGATTACCAATGCCACCCTGGAGATCTATCAGATCGAAACCGCGGGCGAAAAATCCTTCAACATTTGGCCGGATGTGGCCCTGAAGCCCTGGGATGAAACCACGGCGAACTGGGATAACCGTCCGTCCATGCAGAGCGTGGACCCAGAAGTTGGGGTTGATCTGAACGAAGGCTGGAAACAGTTTAGTGTGTTTAACGGGGTCAGCGATTGGGTCGACGGTCTGTATTCCAACCAGGGATTTGTGCTGCGGGGTGACAGCCGCACGCTTGGCCTGCACGGATTCTATGCGTCCGCCACCAACAATCCACCGACCTTGACCATCGAATATACGGTTGCCGACACCTGCCAAGTGCTGCAAAGTTCCACCCAGATCCCTTCGCCAGCCTTGATCAACTTTGACGATCTGAACAACGCCACGATCATCGCGGATAGCTATCGCGCCAGCCACGGGGTGCGCTTCGAGAACGGTGACACCACGCAGGCCATCATCTATGCCAATGAGCCGACCGAAGCTCACTCACCGCCCAATATGGCTATCAACAGCGCCACCAGTGTCAGCAACAACATCCCCATGCGCATTGATTTTGACGGCCCCAAAACCCACGTGGGCATGTATTTGGGCAATGGCGAAACCTTGTCGCCCACAGCGGTCATGATCGCCTATGATGGATCGGGCAACATCATCTGCCAGGGGATCTATAACCAGGTTCCAGAGCTGCACACGGCCTTCCTGGGCATCCATGACCCCGCCGGTCGCATCCGACGGGTGACTGTGGACTATGGGGACACCATCTTGAGCGAGTCTATTGACGACCTCTTCTATGCCCCCGGGGCGACGTTGCCGACCGCCACCAATACGCTGGTGCCGAACACAGCCACGAATACACCGCTACCGCCGACTGGCACAGCCACGAATACACCAAGACCGCCGACCGCCACCAATACATCCCTGCCGCCTACGCCCACCCGCACCCCTCAGCCCACGTGGACCCCTGTGCCCACCCAGATCCCCACGGCAGGCCCGACACCCACGCCCACGCCCTTGCTGGCCGTCTTCCCGTATCAGCCACCCCAGAACATCATCAACCCCCAAATCTTTCAAGGGGATGTCTCCATCCACGGCATCGAGATCACCCAGGGCATCCAATGCTTTGACACCAGCAAGGGGTTGGCGGGTTGTGTGAACAACTCCTTGCCCGTGGTGGTGAAGAAGGACACCACGGCCCGCATCTATCTGCGCTATGGCGGGCCGCTGGCGAGTATGGGCAATGTGCCCGTGCGTCTGCATATCAGCGCCAACGGGGTGGAGTATACGGCCAATGCATCGGGCCGGGCCTGGCCCACGGTGGACCAGGGGCGGACCGACAGCGCCAACGTTTACTTCAACGTCAACTTCACCAACAACATGAACGTGCAGTTCTGGGCCGAGGTGGACCCCAACAACACCATCAGCGAGAGCAACGAGACCAACAACCGCTTCCCGGCCAGCGGCACCTTCAGCCTCAACTTCCAACGCCGGGACACCATGAAGATTGTGGGCCAGCGCACCCGCTACCATCCGTCGGGCTACAGCGGCGGGGAATATGCCGGGGGCTGGGCGGTTGACGGTGGTGCGGCGGATTGGTTCGAGCAGCTCCTGCCCATCCGCAACAACGGCATTGACTATGGGGTGGCCAGCGGTTATATGGATGTGACCACCTCTTTGAATAGTGGGGCCGGTCAACACGATCTGATCCAGCGGCTCAACAACACATGGGTTCTCCAGAATGCCCTCAGCTTCTTCTTTGGCTCCACCTTCCTGGGTGCGGACCATGTCTATGGCTGGGTGGACAACGACGGCTATAGCGGGGGCCATGCGGACATGCCGGTCTATCCCCACGCCGGCGGGTTGGGGATCGTGGGCATCGGCACAGACCGGCCCGGCACCAGCACGGACAACCCTGGCGGCGGCGCGCTGATCTTCGGCCACGAGCTGATCCACGACTACAACGTCCTGCACACGGACACGGCGGATTCCTGCGGCTCGTCCGACGACAACTCCACCTTCCCCTACGGCTCGTCCAGCATCCAGGAGTTCGGCTTCAACCCCATCACCGGGCGCATCTATAATCCGGCAGACACCCACGATGTGATGAGCTATTGCCCGGCCGGTGGCAGTAAAAACGGCTGGGTCTCCCCCTTCACCTGGAGTACCATGTTCAACCGGCTGGCCCCGTCCATCTCGGCCTACTCTGCCGAGGTCAAGGTGGTGGCTGGTGTGCAAGAGCCAGAAGCCCCGCAGATGGTCGGCGTCATGCGAGCCACGGGGGCCGCAGAGTCTCTGGTGATCAACGCCACCATCTTCAACCCGGACCACGCCGACTATGACCCGACCCGACCCGGCAAGCTGGGGGATCTGCACCGGATTGGCTCTGGCATGGCCTACGCCCTGCCCACGGGCGACTATGCCGTGGAGCTGCGGGACGGCGAAGAGGTGCTGGCCAGCCACGCCTTCACCCTCACCTTCGAGAGCGAATACGACGGCCACAGCGATGCCCACAGTTCAGCCCACGGTGATGGCCCCACCCACGTTGAGGCCGACGAACCTCCCTTCCCATCAGAGGACACAGCTTCCGCCGGGGTGGCCTTGATCGTGCCTTGGGAAGAGGGGACGACCTCCGTGGTGTTGCTACACGGCGAGACGGTGCTGGACCAGCGGGCGGTGAGTGACAACGCCCCCACGGTCGCCTTCACCAGCCCGGCGATCACCACCACCTGGCCCAGCGGCTCCACCCAAAACGTGACCTGGACCGGCGCGGACTTGGACGGAGACCCCTTGAACTTCTCGGTGTTCTACAGTGGGAACGGGGGCACGGACTGGACCCTGATCAGCACGGGGCTTTCCACCCCCAGCCTGGGCGTGGAAGTTGACGCCCTGGCCGGGACCACGGATGCCCGTTTCCGGGTCGTGGCCACGGATGGCATCAACACGGCCTGGGCCGAGACGCCCTGGCCCATCACCATCCCCAACAAGGCCCCCCAAGCCCTGATCATGGACCCTGTGGATGGCATGTTGGTGGCACCGGGCAGTCTGGTAGTCCTCTTGGGGGCCGCCACGGATCTAGAAGATGGCCGTCTGCCCGACGAGGTGATGCAGTGGACTGACGATCGCCAGGGCAGCCTGGGCGTTGGCCCCTCCGTAGCCCTCAACACCCTGGAGCCTGGCCCCCACCTCATCACCCTGACCGTGCGCGACCAATTCGGCATCACCGGCACGGCCACGGTCAACCTGTATGTGGGCTATCGGATCTTCTTGCCTGGGTTGCAGAAGTAGGGGGTAGGGGATTGCCGCTGTCGGTATGTGTCGTATTCATCATCTGACACATACCGATAGCGGCAAAAACAAGGTGACAAGAGGCAAGGAGGATGATATACTCCCTGGTGCATGGATGAAGGACAGAGCCATCAGGAGAAGCGACCTGCGTGACCACGCTGAGTAAGGGAGGGCGACTATGAACACCGTTTTTGCAGAACAGATCGAACATGATTTTCTTGCGCTTCCCCAGGCAGAGAGGCAGACTATCATTAGCTATGGTGCGGCGTTACGGTTGGCGGATTTGAACAAGCGACTCTTTTTTGCAGAGAGCAAAGTGCGCTTTTTCGAGGACAAACATGGTACCCACCTAACCCGACTGGATGCCGATGGCCTTCCCGATGATGCCGGTTTTGAGCTACATGAGGACTATATCATGTGGCATCATTGGGCCGACGTAGCCGATATAGCCAAAAGTGACATCGTAGCGTTGCAAGGCGTAGTAAATCGGGGATTACCCACGGGGGACGTTGTTCGTGCAGGCGACTGACCGATTGATCAAGATTGAACAAACGTGGGGCGACAAGGTTGAGCGCATCATTCCGCTTGAGCTTGATGGCGAGACATTGCGTGTCATCATCTACCTGTGGGATGGCTCAAATCTGAGGATTACCGAACAGTGGCACGGGCAGCGGCTTCTTCGCTACAGCTATTACTGGCTAACACAAGAGAATGCGCTGCAAATCGGCTGGGACAATGCCCCGCATCATGCTCATCTCGCCAATTACCCGCACCATAAACATGTTGGAAGTCAAGGCAACCCCCAACCATCCTTTGAAACATCCCTAGATGAAGTGGTGACATACATCATCAACCGCTAAACTACCCATTCCACCACAAGACGCTTGGCACTTAGCCAAGCGTCTTGTTTTATACACCTTCACCCCCTCACCCCTTCACCCCCACCGCCCTCAAAACCACCGTCACCCCCCGGCAGCCGGGGTGGAAACCGTGATCCGGAAAGTCATCCAGAGTCATGTCGTGGACGGCCAGGAGGTGCCAGCCGCCGGCCTGGGCCAGACAGCGGCGGAAATCGGCGGGGGCGAAGGTGAGGAGATCATACTGTTCATGCAGCCCGGACGGCACAGTGGGCAGGCCCCGGCTGTGCAGTTCCAGGGCGATGCGCTCCCGGCGCAGCGCGGGGTCCCGCCACAGACTGGTGTATTTCACCGTGACGGTCCCCTGGCCAACGGCCACCGGGTCGCTCTCAAAAAGCGCTTCCGGCCATTCCTGCCGCCGGGGCAGATCCAACACGGTAATGCCCAAAAGATAGATCCCACCGAGGCGCACATGGGCGTGGACCGAGCGCAGATGGCGGATCACCGCGTCGTCATTGGGCAAATGGCCCACGGACGCGTCCAGATTGATGGCGGCGTCAAAGGGACCGGAACCAAAAGCCAATTCCCGCATGTCCCCCTGGGTGATCTCCGCATCAAAGGGGGCCAGAATCTGTCGGGCATAGGCGCACATGGCCGGGTTGCGGTCATTGCCCCCCACCCGCCAGCCCCGCTCGGCAAAGGGCAGCAGCCAATTCCCCGGCCCGCAAGCCGGGTCCAAGATGCTGCGGGGCGGCTCGTCCAAATAGCGCCCCAGCCACCCCCGCACCCCGTCCCACATCTCCGGGTCCGGGGCAAAGAGGGCGGCGTAGAGTTCGGGGTAGTCGTAGAGAGACATGGGGTTTTTGATTGTTGATTTTGGATTGAGGGGAGATTGGGAGATTGAGAGATTGGGAGATTGGCGGATTACACCAATCTCCTAATCTCTCAATCTCCCAATCTCTCACACCACAAACACGCCATTCTCATAAAACAACTCCCCATCCACATGGATCTGCCCGCCGTCCCGCATGTCGCAGATCATGTCCCAGTGGACGGCGGAGTTGTTTTTGCTGCCGGTTTCGGGGTAGCCGGCCCCCACGGCCATGTGGATGGTGCCGCCGATCTTTTCGTCAAACAAGATCGATTTGGTGAAGCGTTGGATGCCCATGTTGGTGCCCACGGCGAATTCGCCCAGATAGCGGGAACCGGCGTCCGTGTCCAGAACGCTGATCATGAACTCCTCGTTTTTGGTGGCCGAGGCATCCACCACCTTGCCGTCTTTGAAGCGCAGTTCCACGCCGTCCACTTCCCGACCCATGTAGATGGCCGGATAGGTAAAGCGCACCCAGCCGTTGACCGAATCTTCCACCGGGCCGGTGAAGATCTCGCCGCTGGGCATGTTGCGGTGGCCGTCGGAATTGATAAAGGTGCGCCCGGCGATGGAGAGGCTCAGGTCCGCGTTGGGGCCGGTGACCTTCACCTCCCGCTTGCCCGCCAACCACTCCACCATGCGCTGCTGCATGGCATGAATCTTGCCCCACTCGGCCACGGGATCTTCCCGATCCACAAAGCAAGCCCCGTAGACAAAGTCCTCGTATTCCCGTAGGGACATATCCGCCTCCTGGGCCAGGGCCTGGGTGGGATAGATCAGGCCCACCCAGCGCATCTCCCCCGCCGCGGCTCGCTCCATCCGGGTGCGCATGATGGGCTGCATTCCCTCTCGGAAGGAGCGTTGACGGCTATTGTCCACGCTGGCCAGGGCCCGGGTGTTGCTGGGGGCGACCACCCGGATATAGCAGTCGTACTCATTGGTCATCAAGGCCAGGGGCGGGGCCACATGGCGGATCTGCTCCTCGCTGCCCTCCCGCAGCAGAATCTCCATAAAGCTCTCCTCGGTCCACACGGGGAAGGGATGGCCCCCAGCCCGGATCACCGAGCGGTAGACTTCATCCAACAAGGGCAGGCCGGCGCTGCCACCCAGCACCATCACCTTGTCGCCAGGCTTGACGGTGACGCAATAGTTGACCAAAAGCTCGGCCAAACGGGGAATACGGGGATCGGTCATGGGGTGGTTCCTTTCTGGGTGAGTGAGAATCGAGTATCGTGTGTCGAGTATTTTTGTGGGGCTTGAAGTAGTCAGTTTTTCCCAAAAGATCAACACCACAAAATACTCGACACACGATACTCGATATTA
>JAGNDO010000019.1:16203-18165 GCA_018003515.1 Caldilineaceae bacterium | reverse complement strand
ACCAGCACGATCATCAGGTCCGGGCGGAAGAAGGGCATGTCGTTGTTGCCCCCATCCCACAGCACCACGTCCGCCTCGGCCTCCGCCGCGGCCAAAATGCCCGCATAGTCCACCCCGGCAAAGACCAGGTTGCCGATGTCCAGATGGGATTCGTACTCTTCCCGCTCCTCAATGGTGCAGTTGTGCCGGGCCAGGTCATCATAGGTGGCGAAGCGTTGCACGGCCTGGGCCGCCAAATTGCCATAGGGCATGGGATGGCGCACCACCGCCGTGGTCAGCCCCATCTTCTTCAATTGTTGGGAAACATAGCGGGTGGTCTGGGATTTCCCCGCGCCCGTACGCACGGCGCAGACCGCCACCACAGGCTTGCGGGCGCTGATCATGGTCTGCTCCGGGCTGAGGAGGACGAAGCTGGCCCCCGCTGCCATCACCCGGGCGGCCTGACGCATGACATACTCCAGGCTGATGTCGCTGTAGGCGAAGACCACCTGTTCCACCTTGTACTCGTGGATCAGCCCCTCTAATTCCTCTTCCGGGTGGATCAGGATGCCATCGGGATAAAGGGGGCCGGCCAGTTCCGGGGGATAGCGACGGTCGTCGATGAAGGGGATCTGGGTGGCGGTAAAGGCCACCACTTCAACCTGGGGATTGTCCCGATAATAGACGTTGAAGTTGTGAAAGTCGCGCCCTGCGGCGCCCATGATGAGAAGTCTGGTTCGCGCCATTGCGAAGCTCCTTTGTGGGTGGAAGAGGAATGAGAGTTGAGATGTGAGATAGAGGAGGCTGAATCCCCGATCTTGATTTCATTATAGCAGATTTTTATTTTCTCGCCCCAAACCCTGTAAGCAACTTGACAGTGCCATCCCCTTAAGATTAAGGTATAACTGTAAGGTTTGATTCACCAATTCCCTGGCGCGCATGGTGCGAAAAGCCAGGAATCACTTTCCAAAGGGAGAAGAAATAGTTATGGGTATGAATGATCTGTTGGGCGCACTGTTGGGCGGCAGCCAAGGCGGAGCCGATGACCAGGACGATAATCCTATGAACGACATGGTCGGCGATCTGCTTGGCAGTGTCTTGAGCGGCGGCGGCGGTCAGGCAGGCGGAGCGGCGGGGCTGTTGGGCGGTCTGCTGGGCGGTGGTTCTCAGGGCGGATTGGGCGGCTTGCTGGGTGGTCTGCTGGGCGGCGGCTCCAAGAGCGGCACCCAGGCCGGTGGTGAACTCAACCCGCTGATGGCCCCCCTGGCCAACATGCTGGCCGACAAATTGGGTCTTTCCCCCCAGATGGCCCAGATGGTCATGGGCTTTGTGCTGGGCAAGATGAGCGACACCCCGGATCCCAGCCAGGCCAGCACCCGTGGTGCTACACCCCAAAGCAGTGGCCTGAATCTGGACAGCCTCCTGGAGCAGATGAACCAGGGCGGCGTGGACAAGAACTTTGTCCAATCCCAGGGGCTGGACAAAGAACTGGCCGAGCAGACCGGCATGGACCCGGCCCAAGCCGCCCAGAGCTTGGAACAGGTTCTGAACATCTTCGGCGGCCAATTGGCCAAGAAGGCCGGCACCGCCACCCCCCCGGCCCAGCCCAAGGCCAGCGGCATGGAAAATCTGCTGGACCAGTGGAAGTAGAAAGGGGTTGGGGATTGGGGATTGGGGATTAGGAGCGCAATCCCCAATCCCCAACCCCCAATCCCCTGGGCGTTCGGTAATTTTTCGAGTGAAATATGAGGTAATCGTTCACCCCCCGCCCCCCTAGCCCCCCAGAATTGGGGGCCGGGGGGACGAGGGGGGTGAACGATTACTCGCTTTTGACAGCGGGCTTTGGCTTGGCGGCGGGTTTGGCTTTGGCCGCAGGTTTGGCCTTGGCCGTCGTCTTTGCTTTTGTTGTCGTTTTCTTTGCTGTTGTCTTCGCCTTGGGTTTGGCTTTGGCCTTGGCTTTCGGTTTAGCCTTCGCCTTGCCCT
>JAGNDO010000019.1:0-16103 GCA_018003515.1 Caldilineaceae bacterium | reverse complement strand
GGTTTGGCTTTGGCCGCAGGTTTGGCCTTGGCCGTCGTCTTTGCTTTTGTTGTCGTTTTCTTTGCTGTTGTCTTCGCCTTGGGTTTGGCTTTGGCCTTGGCTTTCGGTTTAGCCTTCGCCTTGCCCTTGACACCCTTTTGCGCCGCCTTTTCTGCGATCCAGCCCAGGGCTTGCGCCAACGTCACCTCTTCGGGCTTGATCTCTTTGGGCAGGGTGGCGTTGATCTTGCCGTGGTTGACATAGGGACCGTAGCGGCCATCCAGCACGTTGACCGGGGCGTTGTCCTCCGGGTGGACGCCCAACTCCTTGAGGACGGCCTTGGCCGAACGGCCCTTCTTGGCCGGGGCCGCGGCGATCAGCTCCAAGGCCCGTTTCAGGTCCACTTCCAGCACATGGTCCGGGGCTTTGAGGCTGACATATTTGCCGGCGTGGACCACATAGGGGCCGAAGCGACCCACACTGGCCTGGACCGGTGCGCCGTCCTCCGGGTGTTCGCCCAAGGTGCGGGGCAGACTGAGCAGCTTGAGGGCCAGGGGCAGATCCACGTCCGCCACTTCCATGCCCTTGAGCAGGCTGGCCCGTTTGGGCTTGGCCTTGCCCTTGGCGTCGTCATTCTCTCCCAACTGGACATAAGGTCCGTAGGGGCCGATCTTGATCAGGATGTCCAGCCCGGTCTCCGGGTCTTGGCCCACGACTTGGGGACCGTCCGCTTTTTGGGTGAGCAGGGTTTCCACCAATTCGGCGTTCAGATCCGCCGGGGGGATGTCTGCGGGCAGGCCGGCGGTGACCCGGTCGCCATTTTCGCCCCGAGCGATGAAGGGGCCAAACTGGCCGATGCGCACCTCTGCGGGCAGATCGGCAAAGTCAACCCGGCTGGCGTCTCTGGCCTCGATGCTGTTTTCCTTCTCCTTGACCCGGTTTTCCAGCCCATCTTTGCCCAAATAAAAGGCCCGCAAGAACTCCAGCCACCCCTGCTCCCCGGCGGCGATGTCGTCCAGCTTTTGCTCCATCTCCGCGGTGAAGCCGAAGTCCACCAGGTTGCTGAAATGCTCTTCCAGCAGCACCGTGGTGGCGAAGGCGGTGAAGGTGGGGACCAGCTCTTTGCGCTGCTTGAAGACGTAGCCCCGCTCTTGGATGGTGTCGATGATGGTGGCGTAGGTGCTGGGTCGGCCAATGCCTTCGGCTTCCAGCGCCTTGACCAGACTGGCCTCGGTGTACCTGGCCGGCGGCTTGGTCTCGTGGCCGATGGGGTCAAGTTCCCGACAATCCACCTCTTCATCCACAGAAAGTTCGGGCAACAGGGAGTCTTGATTTTCCAACGCAGCTTCGGGATCGTCGGACCCTTCTACGTATGCACGGAAGAAGCCGGGGAAGACCACCTGGCGGCCACTGGCCTTGAAGGCGGCGTCTTCCACCTCGATGGTGACGGTGCTAAATTTGAGCTGGGCGTTGGCCATCTGGGTGGCCACGGTGCGCTTCCAGATCAGATCGTAGAGCGCCTTTTCGTTGCCGGAGAGGGGCTGCTGCTCCGCGGGCAGCATCTGGTCACCGGCGGGGCGGATGGCCTCGTGGGCCTCCTGGGCACCCTTGGCCTTGGTCGTATAACGCCGGGGCTGGGGATGCAGGTATTCGGCGCCGTAGAGTTCGGTGACCCGGTTGCGGGCGGCGTTGACCGCCTGGTCGCTCAGGTTGACCGAGTCGGTACGCATGTAGGTGATGAAACCATTTTCATAGAGCTTCTGGGCGGTCTGCATGGCCTGTTTGGCCCCCATGCCCAGCTTGCGGTTGGCTTCCTGCTGCATGGTGCTGGTGGTGAAGGGGGGCGAGGGGGCCCGGGTGGCGTCCCGGGTTTCCACCGCGGTCACCCGCCACAGCCCGGCCAGAAGGCGGGTGCGCAGGGCCTGGGTTTGGGCCTCGTTGAGGAGCAGCACCTCTTTGCCCTCGGCGATCTTGCCCGTGTGTTCGTCAAAATCTCGTCCGCTGGCCACACGCACGCCGCCCACGGAGACCAGTTGGGCCTCGAAGCGATGGTCGGCCTTGTCCGGGCGCTTGTTGAGCAGGGCCTTCAGATCCCAATAGCTGCCTGTGCGGAAGGCCCGGCGTTCCCGTTCCCGCTGCACCAACAGGCGCACGGCCACGCTCTGCACCCGCCCGGCGGAGAGCTTGGGGGCGATCTTTTTCCAGAGCAGGGGGGAGACGGTGTAGCCCACCAGCCGGTCCACAATGCGCCGGGCCTCTTGGGCCTTGACCAGATTGGTGTCGATCTGCCGGGTCTCTTTGAGGGCGGCCTGGATGGCCTCCTTGGTGATCTCGTGGAAGACCATGCGGGTAACCGGCACCTTGGGCTTGAGCACCTCGAAGAGATGCCAGCCGATGCTCTCACCCTCCCGGTCCTCGTCTGTGGCCAGGATCAGCTCGTCCGCGTCCTTGAGCAAGGCGCGCAGTTGGGCTACCACCTTTTTCTTGGAGGCGGGGATGACATAGAGGGGATCAAAGTCCTGCTCCACGTTGACGCCCAAGCGAGCCCAGGCTTCCTTCTTCACCCCGGCCGGGATCTCCCCGGCGGACGCTGGCAGATCCCGCACGTGGCCCATGCTGGCCTCCACCTTATATTCCTTGGGCAGGAAGTTGCGGATGGTCTTGGCCTTGGTGGGTGATTCGACAATAACAAGTTTAGTCATGGATGGCTTCCGAGCTTAAAAAAATAGAACGCGGATGACGCGGATTTTACGGATTCGCACGGATTTCAAAAAGAAAATCCGTGCGAATCCGTTGAATCAGCGTCATCCGCGTTCTATTCGGATTCCGCTGAACATTTTATCTCAAGTGCCGGGCCGGATGATTTGTCTCTTCGGCCCAAGGCGATTGGCATTATAGGGTATGGGCCTCATATTACACAACATCCGCCAAGGGGCAAAAAGAAGGCGGCCCAGCGGTTGACATGGTTTTGGGGCGCGCATATACTCAGATCAGCCCAATGATCGGTCAACGACACAGCTAGCGCAGGTTGAGTAGCTGCCCCAACATTCCCGCAAACCATTCATTTACCGGCGGCGTATCGAAACCTGCGCTGGACCAGCCCGGCGCAAATAGGTTCGAGAAAAGATCGCTCTAGCAGCCTGTCGGAGAAGTCAGATTTTCTCTTGTCGGACACAGATTATCACAGATGAACACAGATTTTCAGGCTAAAATGACCGAAAGATCTGTGAAAATCCTGAAAATCTGTGTCCAAAATTCTTTCTCCGACAGGCTGCTAGCCAGGTCCGTGACCTGGCGGGTCGACACGGGATGTCCGGGGGATCCCTTCGTCAACCCGCCGGTCACGGACCGGCTACGAGCGATCTTTTCCCGACCTGCGCTAGCTGATATCCGCTCGTGATCCTCTGCCCCACAAAAGACCATTATGGCTCGCCAATCACAGACGCCGACCCAATCCAAAACGCATTTGCTTGGCCGCACTGCCCTCACCGGACTCTTGGCCGCGGCCCTGTTTCTGTCCGCGTGTGGACAGGCCGTATCCCCCACGGACGATCTCGCCGCCCCCCCTGCGCCGGTGACCGTGACTCGACTTCCCTTGGCAATGGACTCGGCCGCCTGCACCGACACTTTTCTCCCCAAAGACTTAGACCATATCACCACCACGGCGGACGGGGTGATCCGCGCCTTCGAGAGCAATGGGGCCGGGGTGGCCGCGGGGGATCTGGACGACGACGGGGACTTGGACCTGGTCTTGGGTAGCCACGCCGGGCCGGACACGATTTTGTGGAACGAGGGCGGGCTAGGCTTCCGTAAAGAGTCCTTCGGGCCGGGGTTGACCCGCTCTGTGGCCGTTGTGGATGTGGACGGGGACGGCGGGCTGGACATCGTCCTCACCCGGCACAGCGGCGCGGTCAATTTATGGCGCAACCTGGGGCCGGACGCAGCCGGGCCGCGCTTTGCCCCGGCCTTCCTCTCCGGCGTGGGCAGTCCCGCCTATGCCCAGGATTGGGCGGACCTGGACTTGGACGGGGATCTGGATCTGGTGACGGCTTCGTATGACGCGGCCCTGCTCAACGACTTGGGCAACAGTTTTTTGATGGGCGGCGGTGGCGGCGTGCATGTCCACACCCAGGCAGCGGGTCTTTTCCGCACGCTTTCTTTGGCTCAATCTGCCCAAGCGTTGGTCGTCAACCTGGTTGATGTGAGCGGAGATGGTCGGTTGGACATCCTGGTGGGCAACGACTTCGCGGTCCCCGATATGGCTTGGGCCGGGTCTTTGGACAAACCTGCGGACGGCTGGCGGCCCATCACCCCCTTCGCCCACACCAGCTACAGCACCATGAGCTTTGACGCCGGAGACGTGGACAACAACGGCCAACTCGACCTCTTCGCCACGGACATGAAGCCGCCGGACCAGTCGGTTGAGACCCTCTCCGCCTGGCTGCCCGTGGTGCAGGAGTTGTGGAGCAACCATGCCAACGACGATCCCCAGCGCATGGAGAACACGTTGCAACTCCAGACCGGGCCGGGCCGCTTCGACTACGGCGGCTACACCCGGCGCATCGACGCCACGGGTTGGAGCTGGTCGGGCAAGTTTGGGGATCTGGACAACGACGGCTTTTTGGACCTCTATATTGTCAACGGCATGGCCGAGGAACGCATCTTCGCCCATCTGCCGGACCATGAATTGGTGGAGGCCAACAAAGCTTTCCGCAACGATGGAGACGGGGCTTTTCTGCCCGTGGACACCTGGGGCCTTGGCTCCCTGCGCAGCGGACGGGGCATGGTCATGGCGGATCTGGACGGGGATGGGGATCTGGATATTGTGGTCAACAACCTGCGCGCCCCGGCCCAACTCTTCGAAAACCGGCTGTGTGGTGGGGCCGGGATCGAAGTGGATCTGCGCCAGTCGGGGACGGGCAACACCCACGCCATCGGCGCCGCGGTGACGTTGCACACGGATCGGGGGGAGCAACTGCGGGCCGTGCGCGTGGCCAGCGGCTATTTGTCCGGCGACTCGTCCCGGCTTCACTTTGGCGTGGCGAAGGATGCGGTGATCTCCGGGTTGACTATCCGCTGGCCGGACGGGGCCGTGTCCGTGGTGGACGGGGTCGCCGCGGGGGAGATGGTCACGATCGTTCGTGGGGATCGGTAGGGGTTTGGGTGGTGTGGGGTGCGTACGGGCACGATATATCGTGCCCGTACGCACCCCACACCACCCAAACCCCTGTGAAGTACGCGAAAGGACATTCCATGAAAGTTCGAGATGTGTTAAACTTGCTGATAGTGCTTGAAAAAGGGACAAACAATTTCTCCGCCTATTCCCCCGACGTGCCCGGATGCGTCGCCACCGGCGACACGATGGAAGAGACCCTCGCCAACATGAAAGAAGGATTGGCCTTTCACCTGGAGACTTTGGTGGAGGATGGCGAGCAACTGCCCAGTCCACGCGGCGTGCAGTCCTATTTGGACGCGGTTCAGGGGTCGCAAGGCGAAGAGTATTTCTTGACCCATATCGATGTAAACAGTGTGCGGCCCGCCCTAATCCCGGCATAGGAGACCCCAATGAGCCTACGTTCTTTCAACCTGACCCAATCGCCCATCGTCGCCCTGCTGCACCCCCGGGAGCGCACGGGGATGGTGCTGTGGGCCTCCGCCCTGGGGCTGGTGGCCTGGGGGATCGCTGTGTGGCAGGTGGGGCTCCCCACCTGGGGCGCGGTGACCATCTTTTTGGGCATTGTGCTGGTCCCCGGCGTGCTGAAGTGGCACGATGACATCCGCCGCTATGGGGTGGCCACCGCGGTATTGAGCATTCTGCTGGCCATGCAGGGCTTCCACACCATCGAGCATGGGGTGCAGATGGTGCAGTATCACGTCCTCAACTGGCCGCCCTTTCGCTCCAGCGGCCTGCTCTCCGCGGCCAACACGGAGTGGGTGCATTTTATTTGGAACTGGTCCGTGGTGGCCGTGGTGATCTTTGTGATGTGGAAGGGACGCATGCGCAACCCCTGGGCCTGGATGCTGATCACCTGGGCCGTGCTGCATAGTTTGGAACACAGCTACATGATGTACCGCTATCTCATGGTCAAGCAGGAGTTGATCGCCCTGGGCATCCCGGCCAAAGTGGTCTCCGCCCAAGGCTTGCCCGGTATTTTGGGGCGAGATGGCTGGCTGGCCAACAGCAGCCTCTGCGGACGCATCCCCGGCCTCACCACCCTCAGCCGTATCGACATCCACTTTTGGTGGAACGCGGGCGAAATCCTCCTCCTTTTGGCCGCGGCGCATACGTATTTACGCAAAACCATATCGACTTAGCATCGAGTATCGTGTATCGAGTATTTTGTGTGGACGTACCACAAAATACTCGATACACGATACTCGATAAAGGCACTCCTATGAAACCCACCCAACTCATCGCCGAAGGCCGCAAGCGGGCCACGGAAATTTTGCATCAGTGTGTGACCAAGCATGGCTTTCGGGCGTCGGGACTGGCCGCGGGCTATCCGCAGATCTGGTCACGGGATTGCATCGTCACCTTTTTGGGCGCGGCGGCCACGGGGGATGCGACGCTGATCGGCGCGGGGCGGGCCTCCTTGGAGACAATGGGCGCGTACCAGTCCAACCGGGGGCTGATCCAGCTCAACGTCAACCCGGACACGGGCCATGTGAGTACGGAGAATGCCGGGGCCGCGGATGCCAATTTGTGGTTCATTCTGGGCCACTATTTGCATTTGAAGCTGACCGGGGACACGGCATTTCTGGCCGAACATTGGCCCAAGCTGGACCGGGCGTTGATCTGGTTGGAATTTCAGGATATGAACGAGTGCGGGCTGTTGGAGATCCCCGAGGCCGGGGATTGGATGGACCTGATGTCCGTGCGCTACAACGTACTTTATGACAATGTACTCTATTACGCCGCCCTCCTGGCCCACCAGGAGATGGCTGCGGCGTTGCCCCACCTGCCGGAGCAGATCCACCTGCCGGATATCGACGCCTTTGGGGTACACGAGCGGCTCAACCTGCTCATGTGGATCGACCGCTGCTGGGTGGCCGACCATTTCGCCGAGCATTTGGAGAAGCTCAAGGCCATCCGCCTGGAATGGTTTATGGTCTATCACAACATGGGGACGATTTCCAGCCGGCCCTTTTACATGCCCTGGGTGGCCTTCCGGGAATATGGAGATTGGTGCGACAGCCTGGGCAATCTGCTGGCTGTGCTGACCGGCATTGCCGACGGTCATCGCACGGAACACATTCTGCGCTATCTGAGCCAAGTGGGCATGGCCGAACCCTATCCCACCAAGGCCATCTATCCCCCCATCTTCCCCGGCGAATCGGGCTGGCGGGACTATTTCCGCAGCCGCAACCTCAACCTGCCCCATCAATATCACAACGGGGGCATCTGGCCCATGATCGGCGGCTTCCACGTGGCCGCCCTGGTCCGCCACGGCTGGCAGAGCGAGGCGGACCGGCTGTTGATCGGCCTGGCCAAGGCCAACCACCAGGGCATCGACGAGCCGTGGGAGTTCAACGAGTGGATGCACGGGCGCAGCGGCCATCCCATGGGCTTTGGCCGCCAGGCCTGGTCCGCGGCCATGTTCCTCTATGCGGACAACGCCGCCCACACGGGCAAGTTGCCTCTTTTCGATGATCTGCTGGCCGCCAAGCCCCCCGCTGCCGTCGCCGCAGAGGTGAACGAGATGTTCCTGCACGCTGGTGGCGGGCCGGGGTAATTGAGAATTGAAAATTGAAAATGGAGAAGTTTAAATGGTGGGTGTGGCCGATCCCCCGTCATTAAGCCTTCTCCATTTTCAAATCTCAATTCTCAATTTCCTCCTCCTTGGAAACTGGTTGCGCATTTGCCCTTTGCACCGTATAATGATCCCTGTACCCCGATAATTGGTCAACAGCCCCCATGTCCGGTCCGTTTTTCCTGTTCTTTCCACGCTGTTGCCGTTTCGTCCCATCCACATCTGTCCAAACCAAGAGGAGAAAACAAGTATGCGCAAACTTCGACTGATCCCGATCTTCTCAGCCCTGCTGATTTTGGGGCTGATCCTGGGGGCGTGTGCCGCGCCGCCGCCAACCGTGGCCCCTGCTGGCGATGCCGGTGAAGCCGTCGCTCCCGCCGCGGCCGAGTCGGTCACCCTGACTTGGGCCTTGTGGGGCAGCCCGGAAGAAGTCGTCTCCCACCAGCGTGTGGCGGACGCCTTCATGGCCGAACACCCAGAGATCATGATCGAGATCTGGAATCAGCCCTGGGGTGACTATTTCACCAAGATCCAGACCTTGTGGGCCAGCGGCGATTCGGCGTCCATCCCCGACATTGCGTTCTTGTGGCCCACCCCCCAATACGCAGCCCAAGGTGTGTTGGAGAACTTGGACCCCTGGATCGAGAAGAGCGGCTATGATCTGAGCGACTATTGGCCCGCCCTGCTCGAATCGGCCATGCTTGACGGCAGCGTCTATGGCTTCCCCCGGGACATCGGCCTGGAAGTGTTGTACTACAACACAGATATGTTCGATGCCGCCGGTCAGGCCTATCCCGACGACACCTGGACCTGGGATGACCTGACTGCGGCGGCCACAGCCCTGGCTGTGCCCGGCGAAACCTATGCCCTGGGCATGGAAGGTGGCAAGTTCCAATTGTGGGTCGGCCAAAATGGCGGCTCCATCCTG
This sequence comes from Caldilineaceae bacterium, assembly GCA_018003515.1. Classification (GTDB taxonomy): domain Bacteria; phylum Chloroflexota; class Anaerolineae; order Caldilineales; family Caldilineaceae; genus JAGNDO01. Next base: position 7,445 of record JAGNDO010000019.1, on the reverse strand, counting down.
GACGACATGCGCAACCCGTCCAAATGCACCCTGACCGATCCGGCTGCCATCGCCGGTCTGCAATTCTTCTCCGGCATGATGGAGAGCGGATTGGCCATGCGGGACGCGGATCTGAGCCAGGCCGGCGGCGACGCTGGGGTCTTCCAGAGCGGCCAAGCGGCCATGATCATCCAGAACAGCAGCCGGGTGGGGGCCTTCAACACCGCCGGCATGAACTATGATGTGGCCGTCGTGCCCATCCCCGAAGGTGGCCAACGTTCCGGCAGCGCCGGTGGCGCGGCCTGGGTGATGAGCGCGGGCAGCGACAACAAGGAGGCCGCTTGGACCTTCCTGAGCTGGCTGCAAAGCACGGACGGCGGTCAGGGCATCTACACCTCCGCTGGGGAGATCTTCCCGGCCCTGCGTTCCACCGCCCGCTCCGCCGCCTTCTTGGATCAGGATGCGGCCCCGGCCAACCGCCAGGCCTTCCTGACCGAGGGTGACAATGCCAAGGTTGGCCGCTTCGGCTACTTCCCCGAATGGGGCGAGCTGGACGGCTCCATCATCAGCCCCGGCATCCAGAGCATCTGGTCCGGCGACGCCACGGTGGAGGCCGCGGCCGCCAGCATCTGCGAGCAGGTGGATGCTTTCCTGGCCGAGAATGGTTATCCGAAGCCGTAGCGTAATGAGTGAAGCGTAATTCGTGATTCGCACTAGGCGCTTTAGCGTTCCCACCGGGGCGCTAGAGCGCTTAGTGCGAATGGACCCTCTGCCTATGAGTGTACAAACATCCCAACGCAACCGACCCTTTCGCTGGCGGCCTGACCAGCAGTGGGAGGCCTATCTTTTTCTGTTGCCCAGTTTGGCTGGCTTTTCGGTCTTTGTGGTGCTGGCCGTGATAGCCTCTTTGGGCATCAGCTTTTCTGATTGGGGACTGACCGGCTTTAAGGATTTTGCCGGTTGGTCCAACTATCGCGCCCTGTTCCGGGATCCGATCTTTTGGAAGAGTCTGGGCAACACGGGCTTCTATTTGGTGACCATTGTGCCCATGCAATTGGGCTTTGGGTTGCTCTTGGCCCTGGCCTTGAACCAGGCCGTGCGGGGCCAGATGATTTATCGGCTGATCTATTTTATGCCCGTGGTCACCACCATTGTGGCCGGGGCAATTGTCTTTCGGCTGATTCTTAGCACCAATGGCCCCCTAAACGGCGGCATCATGGGCGTGGCGGATCTGTTGGGGCTGTCCCTTGATCCGCCCAACTGGCTGGGGAGCAGCCGTTATACCAAGTGGTCCGTGGTGATGTTGGCCCTGTGGAAAAATACGGGCTTTACCATGGTGATCTACTTGGCGGCCCTGCAAGGGGTGCCCCAGGAACTCTATGACGCGGCTATGGCCGACGGGGCCAGCTCGTGGCAACGTCTGCGCCATGTCACCCTGCCCTTGATCAGCCCCACCACCTTTTTCCTCTTTGTCTACCAGGCCATCGGCGCTTTTCAACTCTTCACAGAGCCCTTCGTGATGACTCAGGGCGGCCCGGCCAACGCTTCCCTCAGCGTGGTACAATATATTTACTACGCTGCCTTCCGGGACATTCGCATGGACAAGGCGTCGGCTATGGCTTGGGTACTTTTCCTTTTCATCTTCGCCTTCACCTGGGTGCAGAACCGCATGCAGCAACGTTGGGTCTACTACGAGACGGAATAGCATGAGTGAATTGATCGATCTTTCCACCCCATCCATCCGACGGTCAGCCCAATCTGCCGGACTGACTGGCCGGCTGGCCTTGCACAGCGCCATGATTGTGGGCACGGCCATCATGGTGGCCCCCTTTTTGGTCATGCTGTTGGTCTCGTTGGTGCCCACCAAGGCCTTCATGTCCCAGGATTTCGGTCTGGACCAGTTTAGCTTGGACAACTACTTCAAGCTTTTCCGTACCATCCCCTTTGGCCGCTACTACCTCAACAGCACCCTGGTCTCGGTGACGGTGACGGTTTTGCGCATCTTGATTTCGTCATTGGCCGCCTTTGCCTTTGGCCGTCTGCGCTTCCGGGGCCGAGAGCCGCTTTTTATGCTCTACCTAGCCACGCTCATGATCCCCTTCCCCGTCACCCTGATCCCCAACTTCCTGATCATCCGCAATTTTGGCTGGTATGACAGCTATTTTGCCCTGATTGTGCCCGGCCTTTTTGACGTGTTGAGTACCTTCCTCCTGCGCCAATACTATCGGGGCATCCCCCTTGAAATGGATGAGGCCGCCTGCATGGACGGGGCATCCAGTTTGCGCATTTGGGTCCAGATCATCCTGCCCCTCAGCGGGCCGGTGATGGCGGCCTTGGCTATCTTTGCTTTCCAGGTGGTGTGGAACGACTTCCTCTGGCCCTTGGTGGTGACCACGTCGGACAACATGCGCACCATCCCCGTGGGGCTGGCTGCGCTGGTGGGCCAATATAGCACGGAGTGGGGGCTGCTCATGGCTGGGTCGGTGATCGCCCTGTTGCCGGTCTTGATCATCTATATGCTGGGCCAGAATTGGTTTGTCAAGGGTATTACCCTCAGCGGAATGGGCGGGCGGTGAGTTTGGAGGGTGGGGATGACCTCTTTGCCAAGGTGGTGGCGCGCATGAACCCGGGGGCCAGATTGCTGGGATCCTGGCCTCTGACCGGGGGCGTCTCGGCCCAGGTGATGGCGCTGGAGGTTCAAAAAGCGGACGGGGCAATCCAAAAACTGGTCTTGCGCCGCCACGGGGAGGGGGATCTGCGGGGGAATCCGCAGATTGCCAGGGATGAGTTCAGGTTGCTCTCCATTCTGCACCGGGCTGGATTGCCCGTGCCTATGCCCCATTTCCTGGACCCATCCTGCACCATCTTCCCCACCCCGTACCTTGTTGTTGACTATGTTGACGGCGAGAGTGACTTTTCGTTCAGCCCGTCGCCCCACCGCCCACAGCGCCTTGCCGCCCACTTGGTCCAGATACACAAGCTGGATCTTGACGAAACCGGGCTCTCCTTTTTGCCAAATCCGCCCGCCCGGCTTGACCAGCCGCCCCGACGCAACGGCTTGGCCCTGCTGCACGGGGACTATTGGCCGGGCAACATTCTGTGGCGGGGTGAGCGTTTGGTGGGGGTGATCGATTGGGAGGATGCCCGCCTGGGCGACCCCCTGGCCGATGTGGCCAACAGCCGCGTGGAGATCCTGTGGGCCTATGGCGCGCAGGCCATGAGCGCCTTCACCCAGCACTATGCGGCGCTGTCTGGGCTGGATTTCACGGATCTGCCCCGCTGGGATCGGTGGGTTGCCTCGCAAAAAGCACCCAAGATCGGTGAGTGGGGGTTGGATGAGTCCACGGAGCAGGCCATGCGCCAGAAGCTGGGCTGGTTTGTGGGCCAGGTGGAGGAAAGAGTGAAACGGTGAAATATGGGATCTATGGGGGATTGCTACTTGGATCAATCGCTCCCAGAATGGCGAGTATATTCTGGCGCTTTTGAAAGGATGAACTATGTTTACTGGAAAGCATATACTGGCCGTTGATGACTCAATGTCCATTTGTAGTTATTTGCGCACCATTTTGACCAAACATGGCGCAACGGTTGCCATCGCCAACACGGGTCAGGCGGGTTTGGATGCCGTTCGCCAACAGAAGTGCGATCTGATCTTGCTCGACCTGATCTTGCCGGATATTGGCGGCATTGACGTGTTGCGGCGGATTCGGGCCGAGGATGAGACTGTGACCGTGGTCATTCTTACCGGGTCCGGCGGGATCAAATCAGCCATCAGCGCGGTGCAACATGGGGCGGATTCGTATGTGGAGAAACAGGATATCTCTAGCGAAGACGGCTTGGTCGAGTTCTATCATATTTTGCGGCAGGCGATGGAGCGGCGAGCGGGACTGGTAGCGCAGAATGAACTCATAGAAGCCAAGACTGACTTTTATTCCATGATCACCCACGATCTGCGCAACCCGGCCGGCTATATTCAGATCGCCGCCCAAATGTTGGACCTGCTTTTGCAGAATCCTGTGGAGTCAGAAACAGAGGATCGGGATGAACTGGTTGAGATCATCCAATTGTCCGCCACCAAGATGCTGGAGTTGATCAACAACTATCTGGACTTTGCCAAGATCGACGCCGGCTATCTCAAGCTCTCCCCCCACCGGGTTGATCTGGTCAAAATTGCCCAAGACAGCATTCATCTGGTCAAGATTCAGGCCCAGGCCAGCCGCCAAAAACTAATCCTAGAGCTGCCTCTGGTCCCGGTGATGGCCTGGGTTGATGCGGACAAATTTCGCCAGGTGCTGGACAATCTGCTCTCCAATGCGCTCAAGTACACCTCGATGGATGGGGCCATCAGTCTGCGTTTGTGGGTCGAGGAAGCCGAGGCCATCTTTGAGGTCAGCGACACCGGCCAGGGCATCTCCGCCGAACAGCTTCCCGCCCTTTTCACCAAATATCACCGGATACCCGGCAAAGCCACCCACGGCATCGCCGGATCTGGCTTGGGGCTGTTGATCGTCAAAGAGATCGTCGAGGCCCACAAAGGCACCGTACAGGTGACCTCCGCCGGCGTGGCAGGCCAGGGCACAACCTTCACCACCCGGATTCCCCTGGGCGAGGGGTGAGCGGGTGAGCCGGTGAGGGGGTGAGCGGGTGAGGGGGTGAGCGGGTGAAAGGGTGAGCGGGTGAAGGGGTGAATCGCTTTCCAGCGAAGAACACCCTTTCACCCCTTCACCCCTTCACCCCTTCACCCCTTCACCCCTTCACCCCTTCACCCCTTCACCCTTTTCACCCCTTCACCCTTTCACCCCTTCACCCGCTCACCCTTTCATCCACGCCACCACCTGGCCAAGCCCCTCTTCCAGACTCACCTGGGCCGTCCATCCCAGCTTGGCCTTGGCTTTGCTGCTGTTCAGATAGGTGGCCACGACCTCGCCCGTGGGAAAGGGCACATAGGCCGCCTCCTGGGCGTAGCCGGTGATGCTTTTGAGCGTGGCGTGGACCTGGTTGATGGTGGTGGGGATGTCGGTGCCCACGTTGAAGATCCCGACCGTGTCCGGGCTGTCGCTCTCCAAGGCCAGCAGATTGGCCCGGGCGATGTCCCCCACAAAGCAGAAATCCCGGCTCTGGCTGCCGTCCCCGGTGATCTTGGTCGGCTTCCCCGCCAGCATGGCCCCGGCAAAAATGGCCACCACCCCGGCCTCTCCCTTGCTATCCTGGCGCGGCCCATAGACATTGGGATAGCGCAGGATGGTATACTTCAGCCCATAGTTTTGATAATAGAGATCGATGTGAAACTCCATGTCCAGCTTGGACGCGCCGTAGTTGTCCTTGGGCCGGGGCCAAAAGTTCTCGGTGAAGGGCAAGGGGCTGTCCGCCGGGTCATCCCGATGGCCCTCGCCATAGACTGCCCCGCCTGTGCTGGCGAAGACAAACTTTTTCACCCCGTGCTTGCGGGCCAATTCCAGCAAGCGCAACGTGCCGATGATGTTGACCTCTGCATAGGCGATGGGGTCGGTCATGCTCTCCCGCACGTTGGCCAGGGCCGCCTCGTGGGCGATGGCGTCAATACGCTCTTTTTCAAAAATGGCGGCCAGTGCTGCGCCATCCCGAATGTCAGCTTCGTAGAAAGTTGCCGCCGCGGGTACGTTGTGGCGATGCCCCGTGTGCAGATTGTCCACGATGATCACGTGGTGGCCGGCCGCGATCAACACGTCCGCAATATGGCTGCCGATAAACCCGGCGGCACCGGTGACGAGAATGTTCATGAAAGCTCCTTGATTTTGGATTGGTGGTTCACCCGGTCTGGTTTGCGATTCCTTCCGACCATTGTACAATGAATCCAATCTGCACACCCAATCCAAAATCACCAATCCAAAATCCAAAATCGAAAGGCTCCGTCATGCTGATCCACAATGCCACGGTTATCACCTTTGACGAAACCAACCGCATCCTGCCCAATGGCGCCGTCCGCTACGACGGCGATGCCATCACCCATGTGGGGGACAGCGCCGATCTCCTGGCCCAATTCCCCGACGACGAGGGCTGGGACGCCGGGGGGCTGGTCCTCATGCCCGGCCAGATCTGCGCCCACACCCATTTTTACGGTGCGTTTGCCCGGGGCATGTACATCCCCGGCGCACCGGCCAAGGACTTCCCGGAAATCCTCGACAAACTGTGGTGGCCCCTGGACCGCTCCTTGGATCTGGACGGGGTGCGCAGCTCCGCCGAAGTCTGCCTGGTGGACGCCATCCGCAACGGCACCACCACCCTGATCGACCACCACGCCAGCCAGACCGCCATCGACGGCAGCCTGGACGCCATCGCCGAGGCCGTGGACGCCAGTGGTCTGCGCGCCGCCCTCTGCTATGAAGTCACCGACCGGGACGGTGCCGACGCCACCAAAGCGGGCATCCGGGAAAATGTGCGCTTTATGCAAAAGCTGGCGAATGGCGGCAATCCCCGCCTCGCCGCCACCTTTGGCCTCCACGCCAGCCTCACCCTCTCCGACGACACCCTGGCCGCCTGCCGGGCCGAGGCCGAACGCTTCCACGTCCACGTGGCCGAGCATCCCGTGGACGAGTTCGACAGCCTGGCCCGCTCCGGCCAGCGCACGGTGGAGCGGCTACACAGCTTCGACATCACCGGCCCCGGCACCATCATGGCCCACTGCATCCACATCGACGCCTGGGAGACCGCTCTGCTCAAGGAGACCGGGACCTGGGTCAGCCACCAGCCCCGCTCCAACATGAACAACGCCGTGGGCGCGGCCTTGGTGGAGTCCATGCTGCGGGGCGGCATCCCGGTCTGCCTGGGCAACGACGGCTTTAGCAACGATATGTTTACCGAGATGAAGGTGGCGGATCTGCTGCAAAAGCTGGCCCGGCAAGATCCCCGCTCTTTGGGCGCGGACAAGGTGATCCAGATGGCGGTCAACAACAACCGAGCCCTGGCCGCCACCTTCTTCGACAAGCCCGTGGGCCTCATCGCCCCCGGTGCCTTTGCCGACCTGATCCTGCTCGACTACTATCCCACCACGCCCCTCAAGCCGGAGAACTTGCCCTGGCATATTTTGTTTGGGGTCAGCGGTGGGCATGTCCACAGCACGATTGCGCATGGGCAGGTTTTGATGAAGAATCGGGAATTGGTCACAATGGACGAGGCGGCGATTACGGCGCGGAGTCGAGAGGTTGCTGCGGCCACTTGGGAGCGGTATTGGGCGAAGTTCTAAAGGGCAAGGCAAAAGGCAAAGTGCAAAAGGCAAAAATGTGTGTGGTTGACAAGGGGATTTGGTTTTTGGAATGGATGGGCAGACGATGATCGCCGGGGGATCAATCCCCCGGCTGGTCGGGGAAACCCGATGAATCGGGTTGATCTCGACGAGATCTGTGGGTCAACCCAGCCCGATTTATCGGGCTTGATGTGTCCAGCCGGGGGATTAATCCCCCGGCGGTGGTCCGCAAGCACGCCCCTTT
>JAGNDO010000072.1 GCA_018003515.1 Caldilineaceae bacterium | reverse complement strand
GTGGGGCTGTACGATCCGGCCTCGCCCATCCGCATCCGCATTCTGCACCAGGGCAGTTCGGCCACCATTGACCAAACGTGGTTTGAGGCCAAATTTGCCACGGCCTTGACCCAGCGCTTGCCCCTGATCCAAACCAGCGACCCCGCCCGCATCACAGATGGTTTCCGCCTGCTCTATGGCGAGAACGACGGGCTGCCCGGCCTGATTTTGGACCGCTACGCCGACACCAACGTACTCAAACTCTACACCCCGGCCTGGATTCCCCATTTGCCTGCCCTACTGCCCGGTCTCACTCAAACCGAAAATGGTCCTCTGGCCGCCGTTGGCCCGACCCAACGGCTGGTCTTGCGTCTGAACAGGTCTACTCAGAACCAGGTTGACCTTTTGAACGGATTGAGCGATGGCCAGATCCTGCACGGTCCGCCCTTGGAGGGGCCGGTGATCTTTCGGGAGAATGGGCTGCTGTTCGAGGCGGAACCCGTGGCGGGGCAGAAGACCGGTTTCTTTTTGGATCAGCGGGAGAATCGGGCCAAGGTGGAGGAATTGGTGGCCCAAGAAGGGGGCAGGTGGGATGTGCTGAATGTCTTTGCGTATACCGGGGGCTTTTCGCTGTACGCGGCCCGGGGTGGGGCCAGCCGGGTGGTGAGTCTGGACATCAGCGCGCCAGCCTTGGCCGCGGCGGAGTGCAATTTCGCCCTCAATCAGCCCGACCCCCGGGTGGCCGAGGCCCGGCACGAAATCCTGGCCGCGGACGCTTTCACCGCCCTGGCGCAGATGGCCGAGAGTGGCCGCCGCTTCCACATGGTGATCGTGGACCCGCCGGCCTTTGCCAAACGCCAGGACGAGGTGGAGCGGGCCATGAACGCGTACACCAAGCTGGCGCATCTGGCCCTGGGCGTGCTGCGGCCCGGCGGCACCTTGGTCATGGCATCCTGCTCCAGCCGGGTGACCGCGGATATGTTCTTTGAGGCCATCCACGCCGCCGCCCAGGTCGCTCGCCGTCCCCTGCAAGAGATCGCCCGCACGGGCCATCCCCTGGACCATCCCGTGGGGTTTGCGGAGGGGGCGTATTTGAAGTGTCTTTTTGCTGTGGCGGCTTAAAAACTAAGGCAAAAGGCAAAGTGCAAAAGGCAAAAAGTGGCGTTGGAAACTTCTGGGTTTCCAACGCCACTTTTCAATTCTCAATTCTCAATTCTCAATTATTAATTTTCCCCTGATGCGATGGCTTCCTTGGCCCGCTTGACCGAACGATCCCGGTCGCGTTTGTCCAAAAGACGCTTGCGGATGCGCATGTTGACCGGGGTGACCTCCAGCAGTTCATCGTCGGAGAGATATTCGATGCGCTCGTCCAGGCTCATCTCCCGGGGCGGGGCCATCTTGTCCTCCACGCCGAAGTAGACCGTGTGGACCGAGGTCAGGGTCTTGGTGCGGCACACGTTGATGTCCAGATCCCCAGCCCGTTGATGCTCGCCCACCACCATGCCGGCATAAACCTCGATGCCGGGGCCGATGAAGAGCTCGCCCCGCACTTCCGAAGCCTTGAGGCCATAGGTGGTGGAGGTGCCGGTCTCGAAGGCGATCAGGGATCCCTTGGTGCGGGAGCCGATCTCTCCGGCCATTTCGCCGTAGCCGTGGAAGATGGTGTTCATCACGCCCATGCCCCGGGTGGCGGTGAGGAATTGATAGCGGAAGCCCAGCAGCCCCCGGGTGGGGACAATGTAGGCCAGACGCACGCTACCGCCGGAGGCTTCGCTCATGTTGGTCATCTCGCCCCGCCGCTTGCCCAGCATCTCGATCACCGTGCCCACGCTTTCGGGGCTGGTTTCGACATGCAGCTCTTCGTAGGGTTCCAACATCTCGCCGGTCTTTTCGTCCCGGTGGAAGATCACCTCTGGGCGGGAGACCTGGAACTCGTAGCCTTCCCGGCGCATGGTCTCGATCAGGATGGCCAGGTGCAGCTCGCCCCGGCCAGAAACCAGGAAGGTGTCGGCGCTGTCCGTCTCGCCCACGCGCAGGGCCACGTTGGATTTTAGCTCCTCCTGGAGCCGATCCCACAGGCGGCGAGAGGTACTCCAGCGGCCTTCCCGCCCGGTGAGGGGGGAAGTATTGACGCCAAAGGTCATGCGTACGGTAGGCTCTTCCACCTTGATGGCGGGCAACGGCACGGGATGTTCCGGGTCGGCCAGGGTCTCGCCGATGGCGATCACCTCCAAACCGGCGATGGCCACGATCTCCCCGGCGGCGGCTTCTTCCACCTCCACCCGCTCCAATCCTTCATGTACATAAAGATAACGCACCCGTTCGGACACGTTCTTGAAGCCCAGGGTGAGGCGGGCCACAGACTGCTTGGCCCGAATCCGCCCGGCATAGACCCGCCCGATGGCGGTCAGCCCGCGATAGGTGTCGTAGTCCAGGGTGGTGACCAGCATCTGCAAAGGCGCGTCCGCGTCCACCATGGGCGGCGGAATCTTGCGCAGGATGGTCTCGAAGAGGGGCTGAAGGTCCGGTCCCATCTCTGCCGTGTAGCCGGCCTGGCTGGTGGTGGCGACGGTGTAGACCACGGAGAAATCGGCCTGCTTTTCCGTGGCACCCAGTTCGATAAAGAGATCAAAGGTGGCATCCAGCACCCGGTCCGTGTCGGCGTCCTTGCGGTCCACTTTGTTGATCACCACAATGGCCTGATGGCCCAATTCCAGGGCCTTGCGCAGCACAAAGCGGGTCTGGGGCATGGGGCCTTCGGCGGCGTCCACCAGCAGCAGCACCCCATCCACCATGTTGAGTACCCGCTCCACCTCGCCGCCAAAGTCGGCATGGCCGGGGGTGTCCACAATGTTGATCTTGACCTCTTCGCCGGTCAAGGGGTCGGGGATGCGGATGGCCGTACTCTTGGCCAGGATGGTGATGCCCCGCTCCCGTTCCAGGTCGTTGGAGTCCATGACCCGTTCGGCCACCTGTTGGTTGGCCCGGAACACATGGGCCTGGCGCAGCAGGCCGTCCACCAGGGTGGTCTTGCCGTGGTCAACGTGGGCGATGATGGCGATGTTGCGCAGATCTTTTCGTTCAGTCAGCATAGGTTTCCTCAACTCTTCCGGCTCTCTTCAAACTCAGCACACATGCCCGGCGCGTAAAATGGGCATGAAATCAACAATCTCTGTCCCGGATGCGGGACACGATCTGTCATCATACCAGATCAAGGGGCTTGTCGGGAAAAAATGGGAGACGTGGGAAGGGTTGTGTTTTCGCCTTGCCCCCCTTGCCCCCAACTTTGGGGGGAACCGGCTGTCCACAACCTCCCCCAGAATTGGGGGCCGGGGGGCGTCTTGCGTGGCCCCTGTCGCCCTTTGCCCAGCCACCCGGTTGGATGTAAGATACCCTGCATGTCAACAGCGCTACCGCAACCCGAACAGACCCCAAAGAATCGCCAAAGATCAGCGGACCGAACTCAGCGCAAGCGCGAGCGGCTGATCTATATGGGCCTGATTGGAATTGGGGTGATCGTCACCCTCTTCTTTGGCCTGCGCGTCTTGCACAAGATACCCGCCGTGCGCGCCCTGCGCCCCGGTCCGCCGCCGGTGGGATCTGCCGCCATTGAGGCATGGATGACCGTGCCCCATGTGGCCCGCATCACCCATGTGCCGGAAGGCTATTTGTGGCAACAGTTGGGCCTCTCCCCTTTGGGCAACCGTCGGCATAGCCTGGAGAAACTGCAAGCGCAGCGCGACCAAGGCACCCCGGACGCCCCGCCAATCCTCTCCCTGCTGCATCAAGCTGTGGACGACTTCCAGCGTGACCGCCCCCAACCCCCTTCCCCAAGCGGGGCCACCCCATGAGCGATCTCTTCACCCTGGAACAGATCCTCACCTACGTCAGCGCCTATGGGCCGATTGTGATCGGGCTTGTGATCTTCATCAACGGGGCTGGCGTGCCCATGCCCGCCTTCTTTGTGGTGATGGCGACGGGTGCGTTTGTGCGCCAGGATGTCATGGCCTGGTATGTGGCCCTGCCCATTGCCCTGGTCAGCGTGGTGATGGGGGATTCGGTCAACTATGGGTTGGGCCGCTTTGCCCAGGGCTGGACAAAACGACGGTGGGGGGGCAACAGTGCCTGGCAAAATGCCCAACAGACCTTTGATGAGCGGGGGGGCGTGGCGATCTTCCTCACCCGCTGGCTGCTCACCCCCCTGGCCATCCCCACCAACCTGATCGCAGGCAGCAGCGGCTATTCCTATTCCCGTTTTTTGCTCTACGATCTAGCCGGTGAATTGGTGTGGCTGCTGGGCTATGGCAGCCTGGGCTACCTCTTTGGCCGCAACTGGCTAGTCATGGCCCAAGCGGTCAGCGACTTCAGTGGGCTGTTGAGCGGGCTGGCGGTGATCGGCCTGGGGATCTATTGGCTGCAACGCCGTCAACGCCGCCGGGGACGGGCCCGGGCGGATGCCGTCGTCTCCACCCAGGCGGAGGACGAGATGCCTGCCCGGTCGGGGTGAGGTGAGGGCAGGAAAATTTCACCGCCGCACGCGAAAAAGGCAGAGACGTGACCTAGATCGTCACGCTCTGCCTTTTTGATTGGCTATAAGATCAGCCGCAAGATCAGCCGCTGGCTAGATGCGGCTGAACATGCCCCCAAACTGCCGGGCCAGGGTGAGCAGCCCGATGCCCAACTGGAAGTAATCCGTGGGCTTGAGCTGGATGGCCTCCCCTTCCCCACTTTCATTTTTGCCATCGCTGGCTACCCAGGCAAAGGCCACACCCAAAACCGCCCCGGCCAGCGCACCGATCAACAATGCCTTGCTTTTGCTCTTCATAAACGATTCTCCTCGTTGGTTGGGGAAGACCGATCCACCCCCCGCACTCGGTCAATGACGGTGGCCCAGGATTCAACCCGGCTGCGGGTGCGCAGAACCGGCCCGGCCACCCGGTCGCTGACCTCCCCGGTTTTGTCCCGCATCAGATGGCTGTAGTGATGGGCCTTTTCCCACAGGGGCGGCACCTTGCCATGCACCCAGTTGATCCCGCGCATGGAGAAATAGGCGATCACCAGGGGGATCAGCAGCATGATAAACAGTTGAAGGGCTAGGAGTACAATGGCGATGTCCCGCCAGGTGCCAAGCGTCATGGGGTGGAATCCTTTGTCCTGCCAAGATGAATGGGGTACAGGATGAGTTGTATTCTAACAAAAAGCCGGGTGGGGTGCAAAGCGGGTCTGGGCTTCAAAAAATCACCATTGGCCTTGACCGGCGAAAGGTGTATAATCAACCCACCCCATCACCCATCCCACCCACAAGGAGAGAACCATGACCGATGCACCCCGTTCTTGCCGGGCCACCACCAAGGCCGGCGCACCGTGCAAAAATGTGGCCCAGGCCGGCGGCGACTTCTGCCACATCCATGCCCACATGACCCAGTCCACACCCAAGCCCGCCGCCGCCCGCCTGGCGGATGATCCTGAATTTGCCCAATTGGTGAGCGAACTGAACCAGTTGGCCGACGAGATGCGGGGCCAGAAGCGCGTCCCCGAGCCGCCCCCCTTCTCCCACGAGCGGCTGCTTGGCTTGGTCAGAACCAACTTCGAGCGGGTGGCTGCCCTCTTCGGCTTGGAGGCAGCCACCCAGCTTTTGGACAGCCTACAGGGCGCGTCCCCCAAGGATGCCCTGGACCCGGACACGTGGAAGGGGCTGTACTACATCCTCAACGCCCTGGTCAGCGCCCAAACCGAGTCGGCCCGCACCAGCATCCTGAAGCAACTCAACACCATCCCCGGCTTTGCCCTGCTCTCGGACATCGGGGCCGGTCTGCAAGGGGCCACGGCCAAAGATCTGGTGGACCCGGACACCTGGAAGGGTCTCTTCTACATCCTGGACGCCACCGCCCGAGCCCAAGCCGGGGATCTGAAGCGGCGGCTGATGGGGGAAGACGAATAGGGGATACAATCGTAGGTGCGGTTTGCAACCGCACTTGTCTCGTGGATCACTCATGGTCATGTGAGCCGTGCGGTTGCAAACCGCACCTACCTAAAACGAGCCGGGATCACTGAACGTGATCCCGGCTCGTTTGTGTCTCCACCTCACCCACCTGCTCTAGCCAGGTCCGTGACCTGGCGGGTCTACCCAGGACGCTCGGATGATCCATTCGTCAACCCACCGGGTCACGGACCCGGTTAGAGCGGTCTTTGACAGGGCGCACACCTAGTCCATCATGGACGCGCTGAGGGTGGTTGGCTCCGCCGGGGGCAGGGCGGGGCCGCTGATGTTGCCCCCCTTGCGCATGGCCTGGACCATGCCGCCCATGGCCAGCAGGAAGCTGAAGAAGCCCACCAGCCAGCCCACACAGGGCACCCGCCCCAGCAGGACGATGACCAAAATGCCCGCCAACATCATGGGCAAGGAGCCAGAGATTCCGTTCACAGACCCGGCGATCTTGCGTCCCAACCAGAGGCCGGTGATCAGGGGGCTGAACAGCCAGATCACCGCGGAAACGCTGATCAGGAGCAGGCCCACGGCAATGGCCGGCACCCAGCCCCAAAACATGCCGATCAACACCACGATAATCCCAGAGGCGATGGGCAGGGCCATGAAGAGGACAAAGACCAACAGCCCCCACAGCCCGGCCTCCACCGGGTTGGCGTTGATGGCCGCCACCGGTTTCTCCAACAAACCCGGGGCCAGCCACATGATCAGCCAGGCCAGCAGCCCAAAGCCAATCAGGATCATCACCGTGCGCAGAAGCCACCAGAACATGGACAGCAGAGGGTTGACCCCAGTCGCTGCGGTGACAACTGGCTCGTACTCGATCCCCCCGGCCACATCTGCGGGCAGGCTCATCTCTTCGGGGGTGGTATAGCTGAGGGTGCCTTCGATGCGGCTGTTGTTGGTGAGGCGCAGGGTGGAGGCGTTGAGTGTGGCATCCCCGCCCACCTGGGCATCCAGATCGATCTCCCCCGTGGAGGCGGTCAAGTCCCCGTCAATGCGGCCACGGATGTCCGCGGTGCCGCCCACGATCATGGCGTCACCGCCCACGCTGCTCTTGTTGCCCAGGCGGATGCCCTGGTTGATGCTGCGGGTGCCCATCTGCATGGGGAAGCTGAAGCCGCCGGGCTGGCCGCCCCCGGCGATAATCAGGTCGTCGCCGATGGTGCCCAGGATGTCGATGCCGCCGCCAGCCAGCCGGGCATCATCCTGTACATCACCCGTGATCTTGATACCGCCACCAGCCGCCACCACATCCCCAGTCACCGTGCCGTTGACCTCAATGTAGCCGCCAACGGCGTAGAGATCCCCGTTCACCGTGCCATCGATGAAGATTTCGCTGCCAGCCACATACAGGTCATCGTTGACCACCTGGCCAGCTTCCAGCCGATAAATATCATCGCCTTCAAACTGTCCGGCCAGGGCGGTCCCAGCCAACACCAAACTAGCCAAGATCGCCATCACCAGCGCGATCACCCACACGGGGCGTTTCTGAGCGTTTTTTTGGGTATCACGAGCTGTCGGTTTCATTTTGTCTCCTCGATTTTGGTCAAATATGATCAACAAATTCCCACTCTTTCAGTACGTTTGTGGCCCGCAAAAGTTACAACCGCGGGCTTGCCCCCCTAGCCCCCCAACCTTGGGGGGAACTGTGGACGGCCTCGCCCGGAAGTGGGGGGTGAAGGGGGGGCGGGGTTCATCCCAAATCTACTCCGGCGAAGAGATCCGCCTCGATCTGCGCGCCGGGGGCTGGGGCGATGCGGGTGAAGGCTTCCCAGCCCAACATGCGTTTGCGCAGAAAGCCGGGGATGACCCGCATGAAGGACGGTCCGCCGCTATATTGGCTTTCGTGGGCCTGGCTGGCCCGCTCTTTGACCGGCAGATAGTCCGCCACCCGGATGCGGGCGTGGACCGGGGTCTCCCAGGTGCTGATCTCGGCCAGATCGATGTCCTGGTTGCGGCCAAACTTGGTGGGATCCTTGCGCAGCAGACGCAGGATGCGCACCGCCCACTTCAAAAAACCCTTGCCAAAGGCGGGATAATAGAGCTTTTGGGGTTGAAAGGGGGGCAGATCGCCCTCTTCACCGGGCAGAATATAGGCGGCGTCTCCCGCAGTGTAAAAGGCGGCGGTGGTGACCGTGCAGCACATGATGTGGTCTGGGTGCCCATAGCCGCCAAACTGATCATGGGTCAGGATCACCTGGGGGCGCAGGCGGCGGATGAGGGCGGTCACTTCACGGGTCAAGTCCGCCACGGGCTGTTGGATCAGGGCGTCCGGGTGGTCGTTGTCCGGGCTGCCCTGCATCCCGCTGTCCCGGTGGGGCAGGCGGTGGAGGGTGGCCCCCAGGATGGCCACGGCCCGGTCCAGCTCTTTCTTGCGCACTTGGGCCAGATTTTCATGGCCGTTGAGACGGTCCGGGGAATCCATGGATCCGGCCACCCCGTCCGTGGCGATCACGATGTGGACGTCCACCCCCTCGGCGGCGTAGCGGGCCAGGGTGCCGCCGGGTCCAAAACTCTCATCATCCGGGTGGGCAAAGACGCCCAACAATACAGGTCGATCCGACATAAATTTCTCACTCTCGATGGATATTAGGGGGGCAACAGGATGCACAACTTCCGGCGTAGTGTACCATCAGCCGGGGTTCCGCGCATCTTCCCGGAATGGGCCAACATATCTCGCCGTACCCATAGAAGTCCTGGCCTATTCCGGGAAGATTGTCGCGCCCGCCATCACCGCGCCCACGAATGGGGCGTCCCGGCCAGAATCCAGGGGGTGGCCCACAGCCCGTCTCCGCCGCTGGTGCTGAGGATGATGGCGACGGTCTGGCCGCGCATGGCATCCAGAGGCAGGCGCACATCCTCCCCGCCGGTGCCTTGCCAGACCAGGGGGGCACCTTGGCTGGGGATGATGCGTAGCTCGAAGCGAGGGACAGACTCGCCCACAGCCTGGGGGCGTATCCACAGAAAGAGGGGCTGATCCGGCAAGTCCAGGCCAAGGCTGGCCTTGTCCCCATCGGCCAGGAAGATGGCCGGTTCTGCCAGCAGACGGGTTTGCTGCGCCGGCACCAACTCGGCCAGATCCGCCACCCGCACCCGTTCAAACCAGACCGGATGAGCCGGGTCCGGGTCCACGAAGGCGAAAGCATGGTTCACCCCCACCCAGGCGAGGGTGAAGACGAGGGCGAAGGTGAGCCAGATGCGGGGTTGGGGATTGGGGATTGGGGATTGGGGATTGGGGAGGCCATTCGCCATTCGCCATTCGCCATTCGCCATTCCATAAAGCCCCCACAGGGTGATGGTTGGCCCGACGATGGCGAAGAGATCCCAGTCTCGGGGGCGGGGGAGTTCGTTTTGGAAGGTGAAGTGGAAGGCCAACATGCCCAGGCTGGCCAGGGCGAGGTAGGCGAAGGTGCGGTCTTGGCGCAGGCGGGGCGTGCGCAGGGCCGTGATGATGCCGACGATCAGGAGGGGGAGCAGGGGGGCGACCAGCCACAGGTTGACCAGGGCATCCCACAGGCGGGCGGGGGCCAAGGCTTCCCAGGGCATCCAGAAAAGCTGTGTCTCCCCGCCGGGGACGCCAGCCGCACCGCCTCCGCCGCCGGGGAGGGGGACGCCCAGAGCCAGCATGATCACCACGGTCAAGACGGGCACGATGGCCCCGCTGACGCCCAGTTCCATGCCTTGGCGCAGCCAGGGCCGCCAGTTTTTTTGGCGCAGGGCAGACCAATCCATCAAGACCAACAGGCCGCCAAAGGCAAAGGCGGCCTGGGGATGCAGGGCAGCAGCGGCCCCGGCCACCAACCCCACGGACCAGAGGGGAACCCGTCCGCGCAAGTGGGCCAAGGCCAGGGCGGTGGAGGCCAGGCTGACCGCGGTGACTAGGCTGTAGTTCTCGACATGCCCGAACCAGAGCAGGGTGCTGCCGGTGGCCAGCAGGGCCAGGAAATAGTGCCATTCTTCCCGGCGATCCCGGCCCAAAAGACCAGCGATTTTCCCCGCCGCCCCCAAGAACAAGACCCCGGCTAGGACACTCCACAAGGCTATTGCGTTTTCCGGCGGCATTCCCCAATTCTTAAAAAATCCCGACAAAGTGTACGCCAGCAAAGAGTCCAGCGGCTCCTTCCACACATACGGGTCGGTCTGCAAAGTGGCCGTGGTGTGGAGGAAGATCTTGCCCGGACCATCGCCATGCAGGGTGCGTTCGCGGAAGAACCAGAAAAGCAATCCGGCGGCGGACAGCAGGAAGGGGTGAAGGGGTGAAAGGGTGAAGGGGTGATTGGGGCGAAGAAGTCCGACTTTTGAAAAAAGTCGGACTTCTGGGTCAACCCAAAACGGGGCCAGGAGGATGGGGGCGGCGAGGAGGAGGCGCAGCCAGAAGGGGATGTGGGCGAGAAGTGCGAACATCCACAGGCCGTCCCAGCCGAAGCTGTTGCCGCCGGCGGTGGCGATGAGCATGGCCAGGGCAGCGGCGGTGAGGAGGTGAAAAGGTGAGCGGGTGAAGGAGTGAGGGGGGGAAGGGGTGGTTGATTTGTTGATTTGTTGATTTGGCATGGTCTGGCCTTTTTGGGATGCTTGTAGCGGCCACGGCGAGCTAGTGCAGGTCGGCGTAAACAACTTCGCAGACCCGCAGGCCCCTGCACCCGCCCGGTCACGGACCGGGCTAGAGCAACGTACTTCTGGAGCTATTTGTGCCGACCTGCACTAGTGTTCTGTCACCGCTGATTTGATGGATTGTGGAGTCGGGCATCCTCAGATGCCCGCCGTTCGCATCTGAGGATGCGAACTCCTCAATTCCATCATTTGAACGTTGACGGGACACTAGGGGCATGGCTCAAAAGCTAATGATCGGTACAATCCGTTCGCACCAGGGGGTGCGAACTCCTCGCAACACATTGGGTCATGCCCTCGCGGAGTTCGCACCCCCTGGTGCGAACGGGTCGACGTCAGGATTTGATGTGCGTTCAGCAGTTCGATACGCTGCGGTTTCAATACGGCACCAGTCTCGTTCTGCGCCGAGGGACGCAGAGCGTCCGTTTGCATTCCCACGCGGAGCGTGGGAACGAGGGGTGGGTTACTGCCCCAAAAAGTCCAGAATAATCCCGTGTACGACCTGCTCCACCGGGGCTTTGTCGTCGGTGAAGGTGGGGGTGTTGGGGGGTGGGGCGGCGGGACGGCTTTGGGCGATGGCGGCTTGGGCGAAGTCTCGGAATTCCACGGGCAGGGCGGGGGGGAGGGTGGCGACGTTGGCGGCAAAGTTGGCCCCATCCGTGGGGCGGACGGTGGCGACGACGAGGGAGTTGCCCAGATCGTTGGCCGGTCCCGGCTCGTCGATGATGTGGACCGAGGGGAAGACTTGGGCCAGGGTGGCAGCCAGGGCGTCAACCAGGGCATAGTTGTCGGCGGATCGGCCCACGTTGATGGCCAGGACGCCGTCTTCGTTGAGGTGATCTCGGACCGTGCGGAAGAATTCCACGGTGGTGAGGTGGAAGGGAATGTAGGGCGGGCGGTAGGCGTCTACGGCGATCAGATCCCAGCGGGCGGAGGGGGGTTGTTGGGCCAGCCAGCGGCGACCATCCGCGGCGATGGCGGTGAGGGTGGGGCGGGCCATGTCGAAGTAAGCGTAGCCCAGGTCGATGATCTGGGGGTCCAGCTCCACCCCGGTGATGAGGGGGGGCGGGGCGGCCGCGCCGTAAATGTCGGTGAACAGACCACTCACCGTGCCCGCGGCCAGGCCGATGAGCAAAATGGATCTGGTTTCAGCGGTCTGAACAGGGGGGGCGTTGAAGAGGGGGGCGAGGAGAAAATAGTCCCAAATACCGTTGCTCAAGACCGCGTCCGGGTGGTAGACGCTGTGGATGCCCACGCCCTCGTTGAGCTTGAGGTGGCGCTCACTGCCCCACTGGCGCACGGCGATGTAGTTGTATTGGCTCTCGTCCTCGAAAAGGAGGGTCCCGGCCTGGCCGTCATCCCAGCCCGCCCGCACGGTTGTTGGATGGGTGAGCAGGGCCACAGCCAGCACAAGGGCCGCCAATCCCCAGGCCGCCCAGCGCTCCCATCCGCGCCTCCTCGCCTCCGCGCCTCCTACCACAAGCAACAACAAAATCGCCAAAATGTAGAAGGTCCAGCGCGTCCCATAGGCCGGGATCAGCCAGAGGACGGGCAGAAAGGTGCCCAAAATGCTGCCGGCGGTGGAGAGGGCGGAGAGCCGGCCGGCCACCTGGCCGGCGTGGGCCACATCCTGCACGGCCAGGCGCACGGCCCAGGGGGTGACGGTGCCCAGCAGGATAATGGGCAGGCTGAAGAGGAGCAAAATGGCCATCATCGACCCGGCCAGTAGCCCCGGCGCAAAGTCGGCGACCCCCACGGCGGCCAAACGCAGGACCGGGGGGCTGATCCACGGCACCAGGGCCACGCCCACAGCCGCGGCCATCACCACCCGGTGCAGGATGTGGCGCTGGGGGAAGCGGTCCGCCAGCCGTCCGCCCAGCCACGCCCCGCTGGCCAAATAGAGCAGGATCAGCCCGATCAACCCGGCCCACACGATCTGGCTGTTGCCAAACCAGGGGTCCAACAACCGGGCCGCGCTCAACTCCACCCCAAGGGTGACGAGTCCGGCTGTGAAGGTGAGGGTGTGGAGTGACTTCATAAGAGCTGAAAGGGTGAAGGGGTGAGCGGGTGAGCGGGTGAAAGGGTGAGTTGCGGGTTATTCACCCCTTCACCCGCTCACCCCTTCACCCTTTCACCCTCCGGCGGATTTGGCCCGGTAGCCGAGGGCGTTGAGGAGGGCGACGATCTTTTCGCGTTGGTCGCCTTGGATTTCGATCAGGCCATCTTTGAGGGCGCCGCCGGTGCCGAGGTTGGATTTTAGGTGTTTGAGCAGGGCCTTTTTGCCCACCTCCGGGCTGAGGATGCCGTCAATCACGGAGACGACCTTGCCGCCCCGGCCCTTGCGGTCAATGCGTACGCGCACGGGGTTGTTGCCCTGGATGTTGAAAGGGGCCGCCGGGTTGCGGGGCAGATCGATGGGTTTGGGGGCGGCTTCCGGCTCCGGGTCGGTGGAATAGACAGTGGGACGGTTGGCAGGCGGCATGGGTGTGGTTCCTTTTTGGCTCAGATTGAGCATTGCTGGTCCGAAAACCAATCACTTGACGATCTTTTTGGATCCCACCCGCTCGGGCTGGGGACGACGCCTGGGCAGGGCGATCAAAAGTAGCAGCAGGAGTCCGGTGCCAAGGGCGATCAGCCCCCAGCGCCAATAGACCGGGGCAAAATGTACCATCACCGTGGATGCCCCCGCCGGGATGGCCACGGCCCGCAGCGCGCCGTCGGCTTGCACCACGTCGGCCTCCGACCCGTTCACCGTGGCCCGCCAGCCCGGATACCAGACTTCGCTGATCACCACATAGCCCGGCGCGGACGCATCCACCGCCAAGGCCAACTCGTTGCTGCCATACTGGGTAATCTCCACCCGATCCCCTCGTACCGCCCCAATCCCCAATTCCCCATCCCCAATCCCTGCCCCATCCACCACCCAAGCCCGAGGGCCAAAGTCCGTGTTGCGGAAGACGGACAACTCGTCCGGGGCGTCCAAAGCCAGCTCGAAATTGGCCGGGAAGGGAGTGCCGTCCTTGGCGATGGTGTATTTCACATTGAGCGTGCGATAGGCCGCCGTGTCCCGCCCGCCGATGGCCTCCACGTAGGCGGTCCAGTTGGAGAGGGTCAGGGGATTGGCGATGCCGCCCACATCTTGCAAGCCGTGGAGGGCGGCGGCGTCCGGCTGCCACAGCCCCCCCATGCCCGTGCGGGTGTCGATGCGGAAGAGGTCCGGGTCGCTTTTGAGAAAGGCCACGATCTCCGGGTGGTCGTAGCCCGTGGTGGGGTTGACCGGGCTGATGTCCGTATACGCGCCCGTGGCCGACAGATCAAAGAAAAGCAGAGCCAGGGCCGCGATGGCAAAGCCCGTCGGCCCCAGCCACCCTGACCGCCGCCCCCGCATCAACGCCCACGTCCCCAGCCAAAATGCCAAGGCCAATATCACCGCCAGCAAAGCCACGGAGACCCGCATGAAGATCGTCTCGTCTCCCTGAGTCAGAAAGAGGGCGAAGAAGCTGAGAAGCGTCAACCCACCCAGGAACGCCGCGCCAGATTTCAGAATCGGGGATTCATCGCCCCTATCGGTACTCTCCTCGCCACCACTTTTGCCTTTTGCACCTTGCCTTTTGCCTTGGGAAAGCCGTTCCACCCCCACCGCCCCCAAAACCGCCACCGCCAAGGTCCACAACACCGTGGCCCTCGCCGGGGCGCGGAACTGGTCAAAGCCGGGCAGCAGGACGGTCAGCCAGCCGTGGACCACGCCGTAGATCCCCAGGGCTGTGACCATCCCAAAGGCCGCCAGCCCCAACCAGGGCCACAGATCTCGCCGAGTCTCTTTGCGCGTCAGCCCGAAGAGGGCAAACAACGCGGCCAGCAGGGTGATCACCCCGGCGTAGGGCAGTTCCACCCGGTCCCACAGGCCCCAATG
Organism: Caldilineaceae bacterium; assembly: GCA_018003515.1. GTDB lineage: Bacteria > Chloroflexota > Anaerolineae > Caldilineales > Caldilineaceae > JAGNDO01. Next base: position 12,174 of record JAGNDO010000072.1, on the reverse strand, counting down.
CAGGGCGGGACCGTTGCCAAAGAAGCCGGGGGTGAGCAGTCCGATCAGCTGGGCCGGGGCCAGAGAAAAGGCCACGGTGTTTTGGTAAACAAAAGCGCTGCGCTCGGTGAAGGTCGCCATTTCCAGGGCCGGAAACAAAATGGGCGCGGTGAGGAGGATGGTTAAAATGCCGGTCGTGAGTAGGGCGAGAAAGGGTTGGAGGAATTGAAAATTGAAAATTAAAAATTGAAAATTGTTGGGTGGACGAGCGGCGGCTACCTGCTGACCGCTAACGGCTACGGTCATCACGATCAAAGCCAACCCCACATAATAGGTGCTTTGGGCGTGGCCGGCGTAGTTGCCCAGGGCGAAGAGGAGGGCGGCGAGGGCGGCCCAGCGCAGGGTGCGGCGCACCGTGGGGGCGGTGAGGCTGCGCTGATAGGCGGCCAGCACCCAGGGCAGCCAACTGAGGACGGCGATCAGGTTGAGGTTGCCCAGGTGGATCAGCAGGGGGTGGCTGAACATGAAGGCCACGGCCCCAAACAACGCCGCCGGCCGGGAGAGGGGTGCGGGCATCTCGCTGTCGGTGATGTCCGCCCCAAAGCGCAGGGTGCGCAGGAGGACGTAGACGCCCAGCCCGGCCCAATAGATGTGGCCCATGACCAGCCATTGCATCCATTTGTAGTCGAAGTCGGGTTGAAACAGGAAGAGGAGCAGGTTGGGCAGATAGAGAAAGCCGGCCTGAATATCGCCGATAAAGGGCGCGCCGCCGTAAAGCGTGGGGTTCCACAGGGGCAGGCTCCACTGGTGCAGTTGGGCCGCGGCGTAGCGATAGGTGGGATAGAGAAAGCTGACCAGATCCCCGCCATCCCCGGGCAGAAAGACCTCCCCGCTCCCCACCCGCCAGAAGAAACCCAGGGTGAGCAGACCGAGTACGCCCCCGGCGGCCACGTCCAAACCAAGGGGCCGGGTGGCCGGGCGGAGGCGCAACAAGAGCAGGATCAGGAGCCAAATAGTGGCAAGAATGGGCAAGGTGAGTGTAGACATGCCCGCATTATAGCCGTCCCCAAAGTACGTTGCAAGGCTGGCCTGTGCTATACTTGGCGATGGAAAAATAGAACAAATAGAACGCGGATGATGCGGATTCAACGGATTTCCGCTGATCTTTCAATAATCCGTTTTTATCTGCCAAATCAGCGTCATCCGCGTTCTATGCCTGTTTGTGCCGAATAGCTGTTGTTGGAGAGCCGATCATGCAGATTCCTCATGGTGCCAAAATTCTATCCGTGGCTGAGATGCAGACGTTGGAGCGGGCCGCGGACGCCGGCGGCCATTCCTTCGCCGCCATGATGGACCGGGCTGGGGAAGCCGTGGCCGCGGCCATTGACGAGGATTTTGTCCACGCCGTGGCCGGGGTCTTGGTCCTGGCCGGTCCGGGCAACAACGGCGGGGATGGGTTGGTCTGCGCCCGATATTTTGGCAGCGCACGGGTTTATCTGTGGCAGCGCTCCACGCAGCCGGAACAGGACCATGAAGGCCACTTGGCCGCCCTGATCGAAAAAGGTGTTGAGATCGTCCATGCCGACGCCGACCCGGATTTTGTCATTTTGAAAAAGTGGGTGGGGGAATGCGGCGTGATCGTGGATGCGCTGTTGGGCACGGGTGCGAACCGACCCGTCGGCGGCCAGTTAGGGGATCTGTTGGATACGGTGCGGGATGGGTTGGCCAACGGACCATATCACGACTATTTGTACGGAGAACCGCCCCTGGTGGTGGCGGTGGATTGCCCCAGCGGGCTCAACTGTGACACGGGGGCGCTGGATGCCCACGCCATTGCGGCGGACATCACGGTCACTTTCGGCCACGCCAAACACGGCCATTTCAAATTTCCCGGCGCGTCTGCCGTGGGCAAACTGGTGGTGGCCGACATCGGCATTGACCCCGCCCTGAGCGACGACTTCGCCACCTTTGTGCTGGATCGGGCCTGGGTGGCCGCGCAGTTGCCCGCCCGCCCAGCGGTCAGCCACAAGGGCAGCTATGGCAAGGTGATGGCCGCGGTGGGCAGCATCAACTATCCCGGCGCGGCCTATCTGAGCTGCGCCGCGGCCGCCCGTGTGGGGGCTGGATTGGTGACTGCGGCGGTGGCCCAGCCCGTGTGGGCACCCCTGGCCGCCCGGTTTAGCGAGGCGACTTTCCTGCTCCTCCCCAGCGACATGGGGGTGATTGCCGAGGGCGGGGCCAAGCTGTTGCGGGAAAAGCTGACCGGGTACGATGCCTTGCTTGTGGGCTGCGGCTTGACCCAGGAAGATCCGGCCCAACATTTTGTGCGGGCGCTCTTTGGCGGCTCCCAGGCCAAGATACGGCCCGCCGGGCCCTTTGCCATCGGTGGCGGTTCAGCCCTGACAAGCGATCCGGCCCATCCTCTGCCCGCCACGGTGATCGACGCCGACGGGTTGAATTGTCTGGCCCGGCTACAGAATTGGCCGGATCTGCTGCCCGCCGCCTGTGTCCTCACCCCCCACCCGGCGGAGATGGCCCGGTTGTGCGGCATGGACATTGCCGATGTGCTGGCTGACCCCTGGGGGTTGGCCCAAAAAATGGCCCAAGTATGGGGTGCCGTGGTGCTGTTGAAGGGACCGTACACGGTGATCGCCCAGCCGGGGGGCGTGGTGGCCGTGTTGCCCGTCGCCACCTCCGCCCTGGCCACCGCGGGGACGGGGGATGTGCTGGCCGGGTGTGTTGCCGGTCTGCTGGCCCAGGGGCTTGCGCCCTTCCCAGCCGCTTGTGCGGGGGCATGGCTGCACGGCCAGGCGGGTCTGCTGTGCGATGCCGAAGTCGGGCCGGCGGGGACTCTGGCCGGGGATCTCCTGGGCCGTTTGCCCGGCGCTCGAAACAACACAATCGCTCAATCTCCCAATCTTCCAATCTCTTATGTTGAGCGATTGGGAGATTGAGAGATTAGGCGATTGGTTTGACCCGTTCATCAACGAGGATGATATGTCGCAGAACAATGGTGACTACCAAGTAGAAGGCGGCGGCGCGGCAGCCCGCATGTTCAAGCAGGCCCGCCGCAGGGCCTTCATGAGCGATCTGATGGGCCGCATCACAGGCCGCAACACGGATCTGCTCAGTTTTTATGACATCAAAGAGCAGTTGAATCTGACCAACGAGCGCTATTTGGGGCTGCAAGAGGTGCCCTTGGACAAGATCGTGGGCAGTGTGGGCCGCTATCATGACTTCAACCGGGAGTTCCTGCCCCGCACAGACTCCCTGGGCGACCGCTGGAAACGGGTGGAGGCCTCCCGGCACCGACGGGGCATGACCCCGGTGGATCTGTACAAGGTGGGCGAAGTCTACTTTGTGTTGGACGGCAACCACCGGGTCAGCATTGCCCGCCAAGAGGGGGCCGAGACCATCGCCGCCTATGTGACCGAGTTTGACACGGCGGTGGATCTCAACAGCTCCGACTCGCCGGATGCCATTTTGGACAAGTCCGAGCGGGCGCGCTTTTTGGAGGCCACGGGGCTGGACGCAAGCCGCCCGGATCACGGGGTGCGCACCACCGTGCCGGGCCGTTACCGCTCTCTGCTGATCCACATTGAGCAACACCGCCAGGAGATCCAGCGCAGCCTGGGTCGCCCGGTTTCCACCACGGAAGCCGCTCTGGACTGGTACGATCACACCTACTTGCCCATCATCCAATTGGTGGCAGAACATGGCATCCTGAAGCGTTTTCCGGAACGTACGGCCACGGATCTCTTTGTGTGGACCCTGCGCAACTGGACCGAACTGCGGGATGTCTACTACCCCACCGTGGATCCAGATGACGAGGACCAGCCCGAACCCCGCATGGTGGACCAGTTACGGCGGGCGGGCTGGATCTGCATGGTGCGCACCACCACCACCAGCCAGGCTCTGCGGGCGGCCCGTCTGGCCGTGGAAGCCGGGGTGCCGGCCGTGGCCATCTCCCTCACCGTGCCTGGCGCGGTGCAGGTGATCGAGGAGTTGGTGGATCAATTGGTAAGGGAGCGCACCCACCCGGACGAACCCCTCCGCTGCATCATCGGCGCGGCCTCTGTGCTGCGGGACGAGCAGGCCGAAGACTCCCTGGAGGCCGGGGCCAGGTTTATCCTCGCCCCCATCTTTGCGCCGGAGATCATCCCCATCTGCCACGCAATGGGGGCCTATTGCGCGGTCGGCTCCGTCACCCCCACGGAGATCTTTGGGGCCTCCCAGTCTGGGGCGGATGGGGTGCTGCTCTTCCCGGCGGCGGATTCTGGCGGCGTCACCTACCTGCGCCGGGTGCATGAGCAGATGCCGGGGGTCTCTTTGGTGGCCCACGGCGGTCTCTCCTTGGAGGATGTGGCTCCCTATTGGGAGGCTGGTGTCTCCATTGTGGTGCTGGGCAGCGCCCTCTTGCCCGACACCCAGATCGAGCGGGGCGACTGGGAAGGCGTGGCCGACAGCCTGCGCCGGGCTATGGAGAGTATGCCGGTGAAGCAACGGGGGTAAAAAAGAGATCCACGAATCTACACGAATCTGCACGAATCTTTTTTAATTTGATTCGTGCAGATTCGTGTAGATTCGTGGATAATCATTCGTTTCTTATTTTGCAGTTGTTCTTATTGGAGGGAGTGACGATGAGCGATTTTTTGAACAAGATCAGGATCGTAGTGGATACCAGCAGCAATGTGCCGGATGCGTTGCTGGCCCAGTATAAGATGATCGAGGTGGCGGCTATGGTCAACTTCGGCACGGATTCGTATTTGAACAAGGTGGAGATGCAGGCGGAGGCGTTCTACCGCAAATTGGCCGAGGCCGCAGAGATCCCCACCACCAGCCAGCCCACCCCGACCCAGTTTGCGGCAGCCTATCAGCAAGCTTTTGACCAAGGGGCGGAACATATCGTGTTGGTGGTGGTCAGTTCCAAGCTGTCGGGCACCTATTCGTCCGCAATCTTGGGGGCGGAAGGGTTTGACAAAGCCCGCTTCACCCTGTGGGATTCCCTCAGCGCCAGCATCGGTAGCGGGTTGCAGGCCATCGCAGCGGCCCGGGCCATCGCCGCTGGGATGGACATCGCCGGGGTCGAGGCAATCCTGACCCAAACCCGGTCGGCGATCTATGCCCTGCTCACCGTGGAGACCCTGAAATATCTGGCCAAGAGCGGTCGGGTGAGCAATCTGCGGGCCGGGGTGGGGGATCTGCTGGGTGTCAAGCCCATCCTCGCCATCGAGGACGGGCTGCTGAACCATTCGGGCCAGACTCGGGGGCGCAAACGCTCAAAGAAAGAGATCCTGGAAAAAATGGTGGCTCACTTTGGTGATCAACCCACTGTCCTGGCCGTGGCCCATGCCAATGTCGAGGCCGAGGCCCAAGAATACGCGGCGGAGATGGCGGCGGCCCTCAACATTCAGGAAGTACACATCGTCGAGATCGGTCCGGCCATCGCCAGCCTGGCTGGACCCGGCGTGCTGGCCGTCCTCGCCCATCCTGTGATCGATTTCCCGGAAAGTCATTGATATGAATATTGCATTGGACGCCATGGGCGGGGACTATTCGCCCGGCGAGATCGTGGCCGGTGCGGTGAGCGCTGCCAAAGCCTTTGGCGTCACCGTCTCCTTGGTGGGCAAGCCGGAGGCCATCCAAGCCGAACTGGCCAAGCACGAGACCAAAGGGCTGGACCTGCCCATCGTCCCGGCCAGCCAGGTGATCGAGATGGATGACAAACCGGCCAACGCCGTGCGGGCCAAGAAGGACAACTCCATGTCCGTGGCCTGTCGGCTGGTCAAGAGCGGCGAGGCCCAGGCCTTTGTCACCGCGGGGAACACGGGCGGGGCCTTGGCTGCCGGCATCCTGCACCTGGGGCGCATCAAGGGCATCCACCGCCCGGCGTTGATCACCCCCATGCCCACCCTGGTCGGCTTCTGCGCTGCCCTGGATGTGGGGGCCAACGCGGATGTGCGCCCGGAATATCTGCAACAATTCGCCATCATGGGCCACATCTACGCCCGGCTGATCATGGGTGTGGCCGATCCCTCGGTCAGCCTGTTGAGCAATGGCGAAGAGGCGGGCAAGGGCAACCAGATGGTGCAAGAAGCCTTCGCCCTGCTGCAAGCCACGCCGGGCATTCGCTTTCGGGGCAATGCCGAACCCAAGGAAGTGCTGGCCGGGGTGACGGATGTGATGGTGACCGACGGCTTTACGGGCAACATCTTCATCAAGACCGCCGAGGCCATCGCTGGGTTGGTCAAACAGGTCATGCGGGAAGAGATGAAGGCGGATCCCCTCTCCGCCCTGGGGGGGCTGCTGGCCAAACCGTCCCTGGGACGCATCTCCCGGCGGCTGGATGACAGCGAATATGGCGGGGCGGTGCTGTTGGGTCTCTCTAATATCGTCGTCGTCGGCCACGGGAAGACTCGGGCCAATGGGGTCCACCACGCTATTCGGGTGGCCAAACAGGCCATCGAGAAGAACATGGTGGGGATGATTCGGGATGGGATTCGGTTTGAAGAGAAAGAGTAGAGAGATAGAGTAGAGAGATAGAGAGATAGAGATAGAGGATCGCCGCAGGGATGTTGAGGAGAGGGAGAAAAGGTTTTTGTTTTTTGCGTCTTTGCGGTAAATGCAGGTTTATACAAAATCAGGACTTTCGACTGTCAACGCTATTTTTTCAAGAACGGACCAACATGAAAATTTATCGCAATACCACTGAGATCAAGAAGAAGGAGACCCTGGGGCGGCGCATCAGCCTGGGCGGGTTGGCTATTTTGTTTGTGGGGCTGATGTCCAGCTTTGTGCCCACCTGGTATCCGCCGGAAGTTCCCCAGGCCAGCCCGCTGATCGCTTTTATCCAGGTCAACTGGATGTATTTTAGCTTTGGGGCGCTGTTTGCCGGCTTTATCTTGGCCAGCATCGGCAGCCATTACATCAACCGCTACGCCGTGCGCCGCTGGCCGGGAAGCAAGGTGCTGGCCCGCCCGGATCAACTGGTGGCCCGCAGTCTCAAGGGCTTTGACAACAAGTATGGCCTCTTTCTCTACAGCCTGCCCAAGGTGGGCTATGCCATCGCCGGTCCCTGCGGGCTGATCGGCCTGGTGCCCCGAGGCGACAAGGGCAAAGTGACCGTGACCGGGGCCAAGTGGAAGGAACCCTTCAGCCTTGGCCGCTTCTTCACCGTCTTTGCCCGGGAAGGCATCGGCAACCCCGGCGCGGAGGTGGACGACCAAAAAGCCGCCCTGCAAGCCCTGCTGGACGCCGGCATCGCCGAAGGCCACGATCTGGCTGGCATCCCGGTCAACGGGGCGGTCCTCTTCATCAACCCGGAGATGCAGGTGGCCCTGGATGGTCCCAGCGTGGAAGTCTTGCGGGCGGACCAGATGAAGGAATACGTGCGGCGCATGACCAAAGAGGTGCGGCTCAAGTCCGGCCAGGTGCGGGCGCTCAACGACTTCCTGGCCATCAAGTCCGAAGGCAGCGAAGCCGAAGAAGAAAAAGACGAAGAATAACAAAAAAATAGGCCACAGATTTGACGGATTGAACGGATAAAAACGGATCTTTCTTTTGAAGAAAAGATCCGTTTTTATCCGTTCAATCCGTTCAATCCGTGGCCTATTTTTTATTTAAATCCCAGCCCCCGCTCTTTGAGGCTGATGAAGCGGTTGCGGCCGATGATGACGTGGTCGATGACGTCGATGTCCAGCAGCCGCCCGGCCTCCACCACCATCTCCGTCACCCGCACGTCTTCGGGGGAGGGGGTGGGGTCGCCGCTGGGGTGGTTGTGAACGATGACCAGGCTGGCACAGTTGGTGCGCACGGCCTCCCGGAAGAGTTCGGCCACCCGCACCACCGCGGTGTTGAGGCTGCCCGTGTAGACGGTCACTACTTTGATCACATAGTTTTTGGTGTCCAGCAGCACCGTGCGCAGATGCTCCTGCTCCAGCAAGCCCATCTCCAACATGAGCAGGTTGGCCACATCCCCCGGCGTGCGCACCTGGGGCCGCTCCGCCGGGGAGACGGCCAGAAGTCGCCGCCCCAATTCCAGGGCCGCCTTGATCTGCACCGCCTTGGCTGGCCCCACCCCGTGTTCCAGACACAACTCCTCGTGGCTGGCCTGGGCCAACCCCACCACCCCACCAAAGCGAATCAACAGCCGCTCCGCCATGCGGATCACATTCTCGCCCTGTCCGCCCGTGCGCAGGATGATGGCCAACAGTTCCGCACTGCTCAACGCCCCGGCCCCGGCATAGATCATGCGCTCCCGGGGGCGCAGGGTGGAGGGCAGTTCTTTGATGGTGGGGGTATATTCGGTCAGGCTGGCGGCGCGCTGAGGTTCCATGATTTTCGATTTTCGATTGAGGAGTTTGGATTGACGTCGTGGCAGAAGTAGAAACGGACGCTGAGGGTGCCTAATCCTCAACGCCCGTTTCCAACCCTATGACAAGCCTCCTCCATCCTACTCCGCTTTTTGGGGCGGGTCAATGCGCGGTTTGGCGTATATTTTGGCCCAGATCAGGGCGAGCAGCCAGAGGCCCAGGGCGGTCAGGCTGAGGGTGGCACCCAGGAAGTAGGCTGGGGGGCGATACTCGAAGATCACCTCGTGCGTTCCGGCGGGCAGGTGGATGGCGCGGAAGGCGTGGTTGGCGATCAGGATGGGCGTAGGTGCGCCGTCCACCCTGGCCCGCCAGCCGGGGTCGTAGCCATCGGTGAGGACGAGGTAGCCCGGCGTGCCCGTGGACGCGGTCAGCACCACCCGCTCCGGCTCATTCATTTCCCACGTCACTGACCCATTCCCCAATCCCAAATCCCCAACCCCCAATCCCGCATCCCCCTCAACCACCACAACCTGGCGAAAATCCAGATCCCCCGCCATCACCCGGGCCAGGGAGGCGGCGGCGTCGGGGACGAACTCGGCACGGTGGACGATGAAGGCCCGGGGCAGGGCGTTCGGGTTGCGGTAAATGGTGATGTCGCCGGGCGCGGTGCCGATAGATTGCCATTTGTCCGTGCCCGCGGCGTGGAGGTCGCCGTGGACGAAGGCAACTTCCACATTGAGCAGGTCCAGCAGGGGCGAGCCGATGTCGGCGAAGAGGATGTAGTGGCTGAGGCGCACGTTGCCGGGGATGCGGCGCAGGATGTCGGCATAGCGGGCCGGGGTCATGGCATCGTAGCCGCGGATGTCGTCCAGACTGTAGAGCATGGCGCTGTTGGGCATAAGGGCCAGCCCTTGGCCCACGACCCGGAAGGGCGTGGATCCGGCAGCGGCTTGGACTTGGGTCACGGCGGCGGGGGTGGGGAAGATCTGGTCCACGGGGGTGGCGGGGTTGAGACCGGCCCCGAAGAGGAAGAGGTCGGCGGCGGTCAGGACGACCAGGAGGGGGCCAAGCCAGACTCGCCGTTTGGTCGCCGCGGGCACGAACAGCCACAGCCCCAGGGCGATCCCCGCGGGCCACCAGGCCAAGAGCGCAGAGGGGGCAAAGAGGCCGATCATTTTGGCATACAATAATTCCACCCTTTCAAAATAAAAAGCCAGGGGCTGCCAAAAGAGAGGATTGGATTGGGCCATGGACGCGGCGGCTTGGGTGCGCCCCATGTGGAGGATGCGCTCGCGCAAAAGGCGCAGACCCAAGGCCGCGGCTCCGTTGGCGGCCAGAATGAGGACGGTGCCAGCGCTGGCCAACCGGGTCAGGATACGGGACGGCCCCAGTCCATCCGAGTCGGGATCTGGCTGAAGGTCCATCAGCCGGTCCAGGCCCATGCCGGCCAGCAAGGCCACAGCGAGCCCATAGACCAAGCGCAGACGGCTGTTGGCCACCAAATTCAATCCTGGCAAGAGGTTGATCCCGTTAAATAGTGGCAATTCCAGGGCCAGCCCGACGGAAGCAAGGCCGACAACCGCCCAAAATATCCCACGCCGGTTGCCCCGCTCTGGGTAATGATGCCGATGACGCCATCGATCGATCAGTGCGGTCAGCGCCAAAAGCAGGGGAATAACCCCAAGATAGAGGGTCTGCTCCAAACTGTTGCTGTAGGGATACCAGTAGCTGCCATCCTGGCCTATTCCCCAAAAGCGGGGCAAAAGGGCTGTCACCAATGCGGGCCAGTCCTGCCAGGTGGTCAGAATTCGAGAAAGGCTTACGCCGGCTACTCCGGCTCGACTGGAGACAATCTCACTTCCCAACAAAAAGTGGGCGAAAGGGGCCAATTGCACGGCGGCCAATCCCATCCCGCCCAGCCAGATTGCCAATCCCCCCGCTGCCCAGCGCCCCCACGTGGGCTTGGCCCTTCTTTCGCCGTCTTTTTGTACCCTCGACGGCAAAGTGGCTGTTTCGTAGATCCAAAAAGCAAGCCAGACCAGACCGATATGAAACGACGATTCTGGATGGCCTCCCAAGAGATGGAACCCTGTAACAAGGAGAGCGGCTAGGAGATCTGGCAGTCGGCCGCGCAGTAGCCAGCGGTGGCTATAATAAAGCAGGGCAGGCAGCCAGACGATGGTGTTGCCGATGGCGTAGCCCAGCCATCCCAGCATGGGCAGGCTGAAGGGAAAGACGATCATGGCCAGGATACTGCCCAGCCAGCGGATGCCCAGGGAGCGGGCCAGGAGATAGGTGAAGATCCCAGCGACGAAGAGACGCAGCCCGGCCATGACAACAAATGAGGCGGCCAGGGGAAAGAGGAAGCCGATCAAAGAGAAGGGGCTAAAGAGGGCGGTCTGGCCGTTGGCCAGGAAGGGCTGGCCGCCGTTGATGGCCGGGTTCCACAGGGGGATGCGGCCTTGGCGAAGCGCAGCATGGGCGTAGGCCCGCCAGGGATAGAATTGGTAGGTTTGGTCACTGAGGAGACGGTTGCCGGGGTCGGTGAAGCCTGCCGGGGCCAGGGGCCGCCACAGGGGATCCAGTTCGAAGGCCAGATCCGTGGGCAACAGGGCCTGGCCGGGCAGCCAGGCGGGGAAGAGGAAGGCCAGGATCAGGGCCAGGAGGATCAGCCCGGCAGCCAGCCCACTACGCAGATTCTGGCGGGACGTTTCGGCGCTCATCTCAATCCCCATCCCACCCGGCGTGGGCGGATTCCCAGGCCAGGATGGCTTGTTTGCGGGTGTGGCCCCAGCGATAGTCGCCCACCACGCCGCTGCTGCGCAGAACCCGGTGACAGGGGATCAGATAGCTGATCAAATTGGCCCCCACCGCACTGCCCACGGCCCGGCTGGCCCCTGGCTTGCCGATCCACCGGGCCACATCCCCATAGCTCACCGCCCCTCCGGCGGGGATGCGCAGGAGGGCTTCCCAGACTTTGACCTGGAAGTTGGTGCCGCGGACGTAGAGGTGAAGGGGTGAAGGGGTGAGGGGGTGAGGGGGTGAAGGGGTGAAGATCTGGGCGGCGATGGGAGCGGTGCCGGTTTGGTCCGCCACCACATTGGCCCCGGCCCAACTCTCCTTCAACTCCCTCAGTTCCCGCCCTTCCTCGCCATCTGCCTCGAAGGAGAGCCAACAGACCCCCCGCTCCGTCACGCCGATCAACGCCGGGCCGAAGGGGGAGGGGTGGACGCCTGTGCGGATGGTGAGGCCGGCCCCCCGCTGTTTGACCTGGCCGGGGGTCATGGCTTCCAGGTTGACCAGGAGATCGTGCAGCCGTCCCGGCCCGGAGAGACCGGCGGCGTAGGCCGCGTCGAGTACATTCTCCGTACGCTGGAGCAGGGCCTTGGCGTGGGATGCGGTGAGGTATTGGACAAAGCGCTTGGGGCTGATCCCGGCCCAACGGCTAAAGAGGCGCTGAAAGTGGGACTCGCTCAACCCCACCTGGGCGGCCACCGCGGCCAGATCCGGCTGGGCCTGGTAGTTGGCCTCCAAATAGGCAATGGCCTGGGCGATCAGCGCATAGTCCGCCGCGGCCTGGGTGAGGGCTGGGGAGGGGGTTTGAATCGAGTTTGACATGGTGTGGTCCTTTGGGAAACGAGCAATGAATAACGAGTATTGGGTGTGGGCGAATGGTCGTTCATACACAATACACGATACTCGATAAAACTTCCACCCGATTCTTGCGGTGATGGCAGCCAGCCAGGGAAGGGGAGAGCCATAACGCAAAAAGAAGACGCCAGGCAATTGCCCGGCGTCTTCTTTCAGTGAGCTCCCAGGGACTCGAACCCTGAACCCGCGGCTTAAAAGGCCGCTGCTCTGCCAATTGAGCTAGGAGCCCGCA